>NZ_JAGGOS010000086.1 GCF_018614205.1 Streptomyces sp. ISL-36
GCCGGGGGTCAGGGGCCGGGGGTCAGGGGGTCAGGGGGGCCGGGGACAGAGGACCGCGGGAGCCGGGGGGCCGGGGGCAGGGGCCGGGGTCAGGGGCTGTACGCGAGGGGGTCCGCCAAGACCTCGCGGATGACGACGGCCGCCGCTCCGCGTGCCGCGTCCGCCGACGTGGACGCGGGGCGCAGTCGGCCGGCGGTGGGGTGCCAGAGGCCGGAGACGACGCGGCGGGCCAGTTCGGCGTCGACCGCGGGCCCGAGACGGGGCATCAGGCGAGGGTAGATCCCGCCCAGGACGACCACCTCGGGATCGAGCAGGTTCACCGCGCCGGAGAGCGCGACTCCCAGCTTGCGCCCCGCCTCTTCGACGGCCGCCACCGCCCGCGCCTCACCGGCGTCGGCGCGGCGCGCCAGCTCCTCCACTCCGGAGATCCCGCCGGCCGTCGCCGCCGCCCCACCGCGCCCGGGCCGCTTCCCGTCCTCGAGCCCCGCCGCCCGCAGAAGCGCCGACTGGCCCGCGTACTGCTCCAGACAGCCGTGTGATCCGCAGCGACACAGGGGCCCGTTCTCGTCGACGGCCATGTGGCCGATCTCGCCCGCGAAACCGTGTGCACCGCGCAGGAGTTCGTCGTTCACGACGATCGCGCCGCCGACGCCGATCTCGCCCGTGAGGTGGAGGAAGCTCCGCACCTCGCCCAGTGCGCCGAACCACAGCTCCGCCAGCGCCGCCACGTTCGCCTCGTTGTCGGACGCGACCGGCAGGCCCGGCTGCCCCGCTCCTCCGGGCTCCGGCCACGAGACGCCCAGCGCCGAGGCGAACAGCCGGTCGGCGTCGACCTTGTTCCAGCCCAGGTTGGGGGCCTGGTGGACGGTCCCGGCGGAGACCAGGCCGGGCAGGGCGAGCCGTACGCCCACCGGGTGCAGATCCCGTTCCGCCGCGCTCCCGAGGACACCCGCCGCGACCCGGGCGGCCCGTTCCAGAACCTCCGCGGCCCCGGCCGTACGGTTGTCGAGCGGTTCGGTGACGCGGACGCGGTCCGCGCCCGCCAGATCGACGACGCACACGGACACGTAGTCGACGTTGATCTCGACCCCGAGGCCGGCCGGGCCCGTGTCGGCGGCCTTGAGCACCGTTCCCGGCCGCCCCGCCTGCCCGCTGAAGGTCTTGCCCGACTCGACCAGGAAACCGTGCTCCAGAAGCTGTTCGACGAGCGAGGAGACGGCGGCGCGGGTCAGACCGACGCGCGCCGCGACCGACGCCCGTGTCGTCTCGCCGGCCTCGTGGACCGTCCGCAGGACGAGGCTGAGGTTGTGCCGGCGCACACTCGCCTTGTCGGCCTTGGGTTCCCCGGGGTGCGCTCCCCCGGTCCGCGGAGTCTTCTTCATCGTGCGCCGAGCCTAATCCCCCCTTCTCGCTTCTCACCCCGCCCTCACCCCGCTCCCCTCACGGCTCTCCTCCATGGCTCTCCCCCATGGCTCTCCCCCATGGCTCTCTTCCACGGCTTGCCTTCGGGGACAGGGGGGTTCTGACCACACCTCAAAACAGTTCAACCACCGAACTCTTTACGCTATCGTCAGCGCCATGCCCCTTCCGCGCGACTACAGCGGTCAGACCTGCGCCCTCGCCCGCTCGATGGAGGTCATCGGCGAGCGCTGGACGCTGCTGATCGTGCGGGACGCCTTCTACGGCGTGCGCCGTTTCGGCGAGTTCGCCGCCCATCTCCGCCTCCCCCGGGCGGTCCTCGCCGACCGCCTCACCACCCTCATCGACGCCGGTGTCCTGGAGCGCCTGCCGGACACCGGGCGGCGCGAGGTCTACGGCCTGACCCCCAAGGGCATCGCGCTCTGGCCCGCCGTCCGCGCACTCACCACCTGGGGCGATGCGTTCCACGGGGTCGCAGGCGGGCCGCGCCGCGTCTTCCGCCACGCCACCGACGACGCCCCGATCGGCGACGACGGCCGCTGCACCGACTGCGGGAGACCGGTCGAGGTCGGCGACATCCTGGTCACCCCCGGCCCGGGGCTCGCTCCCGCCGCCGAGGACGACGACCCGGTGACGCGGGCGCTCGCCCGCCCGCACCGGCTGCTCCGGCCCCTGCTCGACCCCGCCCGCACACCCCGCCCCAAGAGAGGTTCGCACCCATGAAGATCCTGGTCGTCGGCGCCGGAGCCACCGGAGGGTACTTCGGTGCCCTGCTCGCCCGCTCGGGAGAGGACGTCACGTTCCTGGTCCGTCCCCGCCGCGCGGCCGTCCTGCGCGAGCGCGGTCTGCGCCTCACCGGCCGGGGAGAGGAATGGTCCCTGGAGCCCCGGCTGGTCACGGCCGACGCGCTGACCACGCCGTACGACCTCGTCCTCCTCTCGGTGAAGTCCACGGCGCTGGAGCAGGCGATCGAGGACATCGCCCCGGCCGTGGGCCCGGACACGGCGATCGTGCCGCTGCTCAACGGCCTCGCCCACCTGGACGCCCTGAACACCCGGTTCGGCGCCCCGCGGGTCCTCGGCGGGGTCGCCAAGGTGGTCACCACTCTCGACGACGAGGGTGACATCGTCCGTCTCGCACCGCTCGCCCATCTGACGATCGGCGAGCAGGACGGCTCGCCGTCTCCTCGCGTGGAGAAGATCCGGGACGTACTGGAGGGGGCGGGGATCGATGTCCTGGTGCCCGCCGACGTGATCACCGCTATGTGGCACAAGTGGGTCTTCATCACGACCTTCGGCGCGGTGACCAGCCTCATGCGTGGAACGGTCGGGGAGGTCAACGCCGTCCCGGGCGGAACGGACCTGGGCCCGGCGGTCCTGGCGGAGGCGGCGGCCGTCTCGGCCGCGGCAGGCCATCCCGTACCGGAGTCCGAACGGGAGGCGACGCTCGGCATCGTGACCGCGACCGGCTCCTCGATGGTCCCCTCCCTGTACCGCGATCTGACGGCCGGGCGGCCCACCGAGGTCGAGCACCTCTTCGGGGACCTGGTGGACCGTGCGCGCGCCCTGTCGGTGGCCACGCCCCTCCTCGACCTGGCCACCCTTCACCTGCGCGTCCACCAGCGGCGGGTCATGGCCGGCGCCGAGGCCGGCCGCGGCTAGTCAGCCGCGCAGCCACCCTCTCAACATCCTGCTGACGGCCGGCATCGCCACGTACGTCATCAGCACGTTGAAGACGCAGGCGAGGACCGCGCTGCTGAGCACCAGGGGCAGCGCGGTCAGCCGGGGCACCAGGAAGTAGCTCCCGAGGAGGGAGATGGGGTAGATCGCCAGGGTCGCGCTGATCGCCATCTTCCACCGCGGGGGCGCCGGCTGCGTCGAGCCCGGTTCGGCGAACCAGGTCTCCATGCCGGTCAGTTCGCGCCGCGCGATCTCGGTGTGGTGATGCCCCTCGCAATCCGCGAACCATGCCGCCCGCTCCGGCGACTCCTGCCAGGCACGGCACGCCTCCGCGTCGCGGAAGCGATGGACCAGGAACCAGGGGGCGTCGCCCCCGGAGGAGCGGAAGAACCCGTAGCCGAGATGGCCGGGGAATCCCGCAGCGCTGTCGAGAATGCCCTTCGCCCACCGCTCGAAGGCGGCTTCATGGCCGGGCTCCACCCGACGGGCTATCAGCAGGGTCACCTCACCGGTGTCGGCGGGGACGGTGGCGTGCTCGAGGCTCACCGCAGTCACTCGTTCTCCTCATGATCACGCCGCGCCCACGCCCACTCTACGCTGCGGCCCCGGCCGGACCGGCCGGCTGCGAACACGATCCGTGTCACCGCCGTCACGTCCGGGTCGGCACCGTACGCGGTGGATTGTCCGGCGGCAGACCGGGCACGCGCTCTGCAGGGCCACCCGGACATGCCGAGAACGAGCAGGGAGATCCTCATGACCACCGCACGCGACATCATGACGCCGGACGCCACGTGCGTCCGCTGGAACGAGACCGTCCTCGACGCCGCGAAGAAGATGACCGAGCTGGGCGTCGGAGCGCTGCCGATCTGCGGCCCGGACGAGAAGCTCAAGGGGATGCTCACCGACCGCGACATCGTGGTGAAGGTGCTCGGCGAAGGCAAGGACCCGGCCACCTGTAAGGCCGGTGACCTCGCCCAGGACGAGATCATCACGGTCGGTGCGGACGAAGACGTCTCGCAGATCCTGCACACCATGAGCGAGCACAAGGTCCGTCGGCTGCCGGTCATCGACGGCCACGTCCTGGTCGGGATCGTCGCCCAGGCCGACGTGGCACGGGCGCTGCCCGACCCGCAGGTCGGCGATCTGCTCGAGTCGCTGTCCTCCAACTGACGGACGGCTGCCCCGGCAAGGCCGCCTGGTAAGGGCCGGCCGGCGGGGCCCGGCCGGCGAGGGCCGTCGACGGGCCGGGCCTGCGGCGAAAGCCCGCAGGCCCGGCCTTGTGTCGTGTACCGCGGCCGTGTACCGCGGCCCTGGGCTGCGGTCTTGTACTGCGGTCCTGTACTACTGCGATCTTGTACTGCGGCCTGGTGCTGCGACCTGCACCACCGCGGCCTTGCGCTGCGGTCTTCCGCTCATGCTTCGTGCTTCCGGCGTTCCGCCTCAGGCGTGTACCGCAGCAGGACCGCCAGGCCGTCCGCCAGGTCCAGGTCTTCCCGGCGTACGACAACCAGCTCGGCGTGCGTCCCCGCGGCCGCCCTGATCAAGGCGGCGCCCGCGGCCGGCTCCTCCCAGTAGTCGGCCACTCCGAACGCATTGAGGTCCTCACCCGAGAGAGCGAGATGAGTGGGGGCGGTTCCTGCCCACAGCGGCTGCGGGAGGCTCAGCGGTTCGTTGAGGATCAGGGTGCGGACCTGACCGCGCTGGAGCGCGGAGACCGTGGCCGCGAGACCTTCGACGCGCCCGGCGTCGCGGGCACGTCGGCCGAGGTAGGCGTCGACCTGGATCCGGTCGTGCTCGGACAGCCTGTCGGCGAACAAGGCACCGAGCTCCTCCTCCAACAGCGCGCGTCCCGGATCCGGTCGCCGTGGGTGAGCGTCCCTGAGCTTGACGACATGGCCGTGCAGGTGGCGCGGGGCCAGTCCGATCAGGCTGTTGACCGCCCAGGGGTCGCCGGAGAGCCCGATCACCTCGGGGCGTTCGGTGTGCACACCGTCGGTCAGTCGGGCCAGGAGCCGGCCGGCCTCCCTCCGCCAGTCCTCCACCGGTGTCCGATGGTGGGAGCGGCGCGCGGAGGCGACGCGACTCGTCGGCCATCTGCCGGGCTCGTACGTGACCTCCAGGACGTCCTCGGCGCCGCCCGGCTCCGTCCCGTGCGCCTGAGGACCATGGACGCGAGGACCGTGGACCCGGGGGCCGTGTGGCCGGGGAGCGTGCACCCGGTGGACGACGACGGCCGCATACGGGATGTCCGGTGCCCGCTGAAGGGCAAGGGGCAGCGCGTCGGGCAGCATGCCGTACCGGGCGCTGTCGCGGACGGGCGGCTCGGGCAGGCGCTCGGACAGGACGAGGCGCCCGTCGGTGGCGAAGATCGCCCGGCCGTGGCGCCCGGCCACCTCGCTGTCCGCGTCGATCGCCTCCTCGACGGCCTCGACGGTCGGCTCGTCGGCGTCGTGCGCGAGCAGACGCCGCTGCAGGCGGCGCCAGCGCAGCTCGACGGCCCGGGCGGGATCGCCGAGGTCCGTGGAGGTGTCCAGGTAGACGGAGGCGACGGGGCCCGGATGGTCGTAGAGCGGGGTGAGGAACTGCAGCTTCACGGCGTCCTCCGGGAGAAGGAGTGACGGTCCGCCGTCTCACGTGACGGGTTCGGGGGCCGGTACGGGGCCGGGAAGGGGGCCGGGCTGCGGGCGGGGACCGGGCCGCGGGGCGGGGGGCGGCTGGGGATCGGGTTCGGGTTGCGGCGGCGCCGGCGGTACGGGATCGGGCCCGCCCGGCCCCGGTACCGGACCGGGCACCGGGCCCGGCTGCGGCCCGGGCCCCGGTCCGGGCGCCGGGGTGGGACTGGGTGGTACGGGATCGTTGGGAGGGGTGCCCATGGTCGCCTCGCCTCCTGGTGCGTCTCCGGCCGTGCGCCCTGCCGCGTCTCCTGCTCACAGACGCGCCGACTCGCAGAGGGCGGCTACCCCTGCGGCACCCCCTGACACAGGAAGCACGGGAAGCACGGGAAGCACGGGAGACAGGGAAGGCATGGAGACAGGGAAGACACGCCGGCTCTGCGGCTGTCCTCACCGACGGAACCCACCGCTCCCCTCGGCCCGCTTACCTCGGCGCACCGCACGGAACCCCTCGCACAGAACCGCGTGCACCGCACCGCGAACCGCGCGTACCGCACCGCGAACTGCGTGCACCGCACCGCGAACCGCGCACCGCGCCCCCACGACCACTCCCCGTCACTGCACGGCACCTGCCGAAAACCTGCACATTGTGCGGGCACCACGGACCGGCCTCCCCCGCCCCTCCCCGTTCCTCACGGCCGACCCTCGCCGATTGGTGGCGATTCACCCCTTAGGTTCCCGCCGCGTGACCGATGCCTCGTAAGTGTTACTCGGTCTTGCGGAGAAGCTGTCACCATCCGGTGAAATTAGCTGCAGGCCGGTCATCCGAGGGACACATTCGCCCGCGCAGGCGCGTCAACCGAATTAGCCGGGTCACCCGTTCGCATGCTTTGATCTTGCGCACTGCGGCGCCCAGAGAAACACCGGCCGATTTTCGGGCCCGACGGCCGTCGGACGCCGCAGGAATGGATTCCCCCCAAACACATGAAGGGTGCGCATCATGCGTGACAACCTCGAGACCCGTGAGATCGCCGACGCCGAGCTGGACGCCGTTTCCGGCGGTCTCGTCACCGTCTCCGGCGGTCTCGCCGGCGCCGCGACCAGCGATGTCGCCAACGTCCTCGGCACCGTCGGCTCCCTCCAGACCGTCCAGGGCGTCGAGGGCCTCGCCACCGGCGTCCCCGGCCTGGCCTCGGGCATCACCGGTGTCTCGGTGAACGCCTCCGCCGTCACCGGTCTCGCCGGTCTCTGAGTGGAATTTGACCATGAACCCCGGGGCCTCCAGCTGCGGGGTTCATGGTCACCCCCGCGCCCGGCCGCAGCGCATACGACGAATGCAGCGGATGCAACGAATGCAGCAGAAGGAATAGTCCGTGCAGTTCCGCCAAAAGGCACTTTCCAAGCTGCAATCCCCCGAAGAACTCGATGTGCCCGTGCGCTTCGCGCGACCACAGGGGCGCCTCGTCCTCGTCGTCACCGTCGTCGTCATGGCCGCCGCGACATTCTGGGCCTTCACGGGCACGGTGTCCTCCAAGCTGAGCACGCCCGGCGTCCTCACCCATGCTGAAGGCAGTTACCTGTTGCAGAGCCCTGTCGCCGGACAGGTGACCGGTGTCCTCGTCGAGGAGGGCCGGCAGGTGTCCGCCGGTGCGCCCCTCCTCACGGTCCGTACGGACCAGGGCGACCGCCCCGTGCGCGCGGTGGCGGGCGGCCGGGTGACCACTCTCTTCGCCCGGATGGGTTCGGTCGTCGCGACCGGCGCGGACGTGGCGACCATCGAGCGCGTGACGCATCCCGACGACCCGCTCGTAGCCATGTTGTACGTGCCGGGCAGCAGCGCGTCGACGGTCCCGGTCGGCGCCACGGTCGATCTGACCGTCCAGTCCGTCCCCAGGAACCAGTTCGGTGTGCTGCGGGGCCGCGTCAAGGCCGTGGGCCGCGCCCACCAGACGGAGGCGCAGATCGCCGGCTTCCTCGGCGACAGCGGGCTCGCCGCCCAGTTCTCCCGGCAGGGCAACCCCGTCGCGGTGCTCGTGACGCTGGAGCGCTCCTCCACCACCAGGTCCGGCTTCGCCTGGACCTCCGCCGAAGGGCCCCCGCAGCCCCTCGACTCCGGGACGCCGGTCACCGGCGCCGTCCATCTCTCCGCGGAACGTCCCATCGACTGGCTCCTCCCGTGACCGCCCCCCACGACCCCGCCCAGGCCCAGGCCCAGGTCCATGCCCAGGCCCCCGCGCCCGCTTCCTCCCGGGCCCACGCCCCGTCCCGGTCGGAGGCCCGGCGAGTCCCGCCCGCCGGGCGCCGGCGCCGCCGCCCCGCTCCCCAGGGCCGCAGGCCCCGTACCGTACGCACCCCCACCGTGCTGCAGATGGAGGCGGTGGAGTGCGGCGCCGCCGCGCTGGCCATGGTGCTCGGTCACTACGGCCGCTTCGTCCCCCTGGAAGAGCTCCGCATCGCCTGCGGCGTCTCCCGGGACGGCTCCCGTGCGAGCAACCTCCTCAAGGCGGCGCGCGGTTACGGGCTCCAGGCCAAGGGCATGCAGATGGACCTGGCGGCGCTCGCCGAGGTCAGCGCCCCGGCCATCCTGTTCTGGGAGTTCAACCACTACGTCGTCTACGACGGCATGGGCCGCCGCTTCGGCCGCAGGGGCGTGTACGTCAACGACCCCGGCAAGGGCCGCCGGTTCGTCCCCATGGACGAGTTCGACACCAGTTTCACCGGCATCGTGCTCACCTTCGAGCCCGGCGCGGGCTTCCGCCGCAGCGGCCGCAAGCCCAGCGTCCTGGGGGCCATGCCGGCCCGTCTGCGGGGCACCTCCGGCACCATGGCCGCCGCCGTGGTCTCCAGCCTGCTGCTGGTGGCCGTCGGCGCGACCGTGCCCGCGCTGAGCCGTACGTACATCGACATGTTCCTCATCGGCGGACAGACGTCCCTGCTCGGCGTGCTCTTCACCGCCATGGCGACGACCCTGGTCCTCACCGCGACGCTCACCGGGCTGCAGCAGGCCAACCTGCTGCGCGGGCGCATCATCTCCTCCACGCTGGGCAGTGCGAGGTTCCTGCGGCACCTCCTCAGACTTCCCGTCACCTTCTACGCCCAGCGCAATCCGGCCGATCTGGTCCAGCGGCTGCGGTCCAACGACGCGGTCGCCGAGACCCTCGCCCGCGACCTGTCCGCCGCCGGCGTGGACGCCGTCGTGGTCGTGCTCTACGCCGTGCTGCTGTGGACGTACGACCCGCAACTCACGGTCCTCGGCGTGCTGGTCGCGCTACTCAACGTGGTGGCGATGCGGATCGTGATCCACGTGAGGGCCACCGACACCCGGAAGCTGCGCGCGGAGAGCGCTCGGTTGACCAACACCTCGTACAGCGGTCTCCAGCTCATCGAGACGATGAAGGCCACCGGCGGCGAGAACGGCTTCTTCCGTCGCTGGGCCGGGCAGCACGCGATCACCCTCGACGTGCAGCAGCGGCTCGGCGTGCCCAGCGCGTGGCTGGCGATCGTCGCCCCCACTCTCGCCGCGCTCAACAGCGCGCTGATCCTGATGATCGGCGGCCTGCGGGCGGTGGAGGGACATCTCACCGTCGGTCTGCTCGTCGCCTTCCAGGCCCTGGTCACCAGCTTCACCACGCCGATCACCCGGCTCAACGGCGTCGCCGGGCGGATCCAGGACTTCGCGGCCGACGTCGCGCGACTCAAGGACGTCGAGAACTTCCCCGTCGACCCGGTCCACGCGCGGCGCGAGCCCGCCGCCGGCACCCGCCGGCTCTCCGGCCATGTGGAGCTGGACCACATCACGTTCGGCTACAGCCCGCTGGACGCGCCGCTGCTCAAGGATTTCTCCCTGTCGGTCGGCCCCGGGCAGCAGGTCGCGCTGGTGGGTGGCTCCGGGAGCGGCAAGTCCACCGTCTCCCGGCTGATCGCCGGGCTCTACGCCCCCTGGGAGGGGACCATCCGCATCGACGGGATGCGTCTCGACGACATCCCCCGCAGCGCGCTGGCCGCCTCCGTCTCCTTCGTCGACCAGGACGTCTTCCTCTTCGCGGGCACCGTCCGCGACAACGTGGCGCTGTGGGACCCGTCCATCACGGACGAGGCCGTCGTCGCCGCGCTCGAGGACGCCGCCGTCCTGGATGTGGTCTCCCGCCGCCCCGGCGGCATCCACAGCCGCGTCGAGCAGGACGGCCGGAACTTCTCCGGCGGCCAGCGTCAGCGCCTGGAGATAGCCCGGGCGCTCGTGCGCGACCCCAGTGTCATGGTGCTCGACGAGGTGACCAGCGCCCTGGACGCGGTGACCGAACGGGTCGTCATCGACAACCTGCGCCGTCGCGGCTGCGCCTGCGTGGTCATCGCCCACCGGCTCAGCACGGTGCGCGACAGCGACGAGATCCTCGTGCTGGACAGGGGCGCGGTCGTGGAACGCGGGCGGCACGAGTACCTGGTGGCCGCGGGAGGCCCGTACGCCGACCTCGTCAAGGAGCACTGACGTGAGCTCCGAGATGACACCTTCGTACCACCCGACCCACCCGACCCAGGCGTCCGTGTATCCGACCGAGGCGTCCCCGTACCCGGCCGTCGCGTCCCAGCACCCGGCCGTCGAGCCCCCGCACCCCGTCGTCGAGCCCCAGGACCCGGTCGTCACGGCTCTGGGCGGACTGGGTTCACCGGTCGACTGCGCCGGTCTGTCCAGCCTGTCCCTGGAGGGCCCGTCCGTGCTGTGGCTCGTCGCGCACGGCGAGTTGGACCTGTTCGCCGTCGACGCCGCACAGCTCGGGCACTGGCACTTCCTGGGCCGGCTGGAGGCGGGCGCGCTGCTGCTCGGCCCCGCCGAGGGCGCCGGGCACACCCTCGTCGGCCGCCCCTCGCGGGGATGCCTGCTGCGCCGTATCGAGCTGCGCGAACTGGCACAGCAGGCGCAGCAGGGGCAGTGGTACGAAGGACAGTGGTACTCCGGGCAGTGGTACGACGGCCAGTGGTACGCCGACGAGGGAACGTACGGCACGGCCGGGCACCTGAGCCCGCTCGAGGCCGCCTTCGCGCACGGCGTCGGCCGCGGACTGCGGGTGCTGTACGAGGTGCCCGTCAACGGCCCCGCCGGCGGCGACGGCTCCGCCGGCGGCGGGCAGGGCGGCACCGACGACGACATCGTGTGGATCCAGGTCACGCCCGGCAGCGTCCAGTACGGCGCCGCCTACGAGGCGGAGGCGACCGGCACCCTGCTCGTCGATCCGGCCCTGTGGCACAGCATGGTCGAGCAGCAGCTGCGGCTGCTGCACGCCCTGGGCCGCTGGATCGAGCAGCGCGAACGCGCCCACGAGGACCGTGCGGCGGCGGGTGCCGAGGCCGGGCTGACCGCTCGTACGGAGGCGGACCAGACGCTGCTGGCCTCCATCGGCCGGTCCGGCGGCGGTGCGCGCGGAGGGGTGGGCGTGGACGCCACCCTCGCCGCCTGCCGCCTGGTGGCGGAGGACGCGCGCATCACCCTGACGGCCCCGGCGGAGACGGGGACGGAGGCCGAGCGGATGGATCCGGTCGAACGCATCGCGCTCGCCTCCCGGATCCGGACCCGCGTCGTGGGACTCGGAGGGCGCTGGTGGCGTGAGGACAGCGGGCCCCTGGTGGGCCGCCGCGAGAAGGACGGGGCGCCGGTCGCGCTGCTGTGGCGGCGCGGCGGCTATGTGGCGGTCGACCCCGCCACCGGCACGCGCGAGCGGATCGGCAACGCCGACGAGGCCGTCACCTACGCGCGGCAGGCCGTCATGTTCTACCGCCCGCTGCCGGACGGCCGGTTGAGCCTGCTCTCGCTGCTGCGTTTCAGTGTGCGGGGAACCCGCCGGGAGCTGCGCGGCATCGTCCTGGGCGGCCTGGTCGCGGTGGTCCTCGGCTCGCTGGTGCCCATCGCCACCGGCACGGTGCTCGGAACGTACGTACCGGCGGCGGAGAGCGGCCTCATCGTGCAGACCGCGATCGCCCTCATCGCGGCCAGCGTGATCTCGGCCGCCTTCATGCTCATGCAGAACACCTCGATCCTGCGGATGGAGGGACGCATCGAGGCCACGCTGCAGCCCGCCGTGTGGGACCGGCTGCTGAGACTGCCGACCACCTTCTTCGCGGGCCGCTCGACCGGCGAACTGGCCGGCGCGGCCATGGGCATCAGCTCCATCCGCCGCCTGCTGTCCGGCATCGGATCGGTCTGCGTGCAGGCGGGCACGGTCGGCACGATGAACCTCACGCTGCTGCTCGTCTACAGCGTGCCGCTGGCGATGGCGGCCCTGGGCATGCTGTTCGTCATCGCGGTGGTCTTCCTGGGCCTGGGGATGTGGCAACTGCGCTACCAGCGCCGTCTGATCAAGATCAGCCACCGCCTCGACAACCAGGCCTTCCAGACCCTGCGCGGGCTGCCCAAACTGCGCGTCGCCGCGGCCGAGAGCTTCGCCTACGCCGCCTGGGCCCGGGAGTTCGCCCGCACCCGTGTGCTCCAGCAGCGCGCCGGCCGGCTGCAGAACGTCATCACCGTCCTCAACGCGGTCTACCTTCCGCTGTGCACGCTGGTGATGTTCATGCTGCTGGCCGGACCGGCCCGCGGCACCATGACCGCCAGTGAGTTCCTCACCTTCAGCACCGCCGTGACCCTGCTGCTGGCGTCGGTCACGCAGGTGACCGGAGCACTCCTGTCGGCCGCGGCCGTGCTGCCGCTGTTCGAGGAGGTGAAGCCGATCCTGCGAGAGACTCCTGAGGTGCGCCACGCCGCCGCCCGGCCGGGCGTGCTCAGCGGCGCCGTCGAGGCCCGTCAGCTGTCCTACCGCTACACCGAGGACGGCCCACTGGTCCTCGACGACATCGACTTCCGGGTCGGGCAGGGGGATTTCGTCGCGATCGTCGGCGCCAGCGGCTGCGGCAAGTCGACGCTGCTGCGTCTGCTCATCGGCTTCGACAAGCCCTCCACGGGCAGCGTGCTGTACGACGGTCAGGACCTGTCGGCCCTGGACCAGGCGGCCGTGCGCCGCCAGTGCGGCGTCGTCCTGCAGAACGCCCAGCCCCTCACCGGCTCCATCCTCGACTGCATCCGCGGCGCCGAGGCGTTCACGCTCGAGGAGGCGTGGGAGGCCGCCGCGATGGCGGGCCTGGCCGAGGACATCAAGGCCATGCCCATGGGCATGCACACCATGCTGTCCGACGGCGGGGGCACCATCTCGGGCGGCCAGCGCCAGCGGCTGATGATCGCCCAGGCGCTCATCCGCAAGCCCCGCATCCTCTTCTTCGACGAGGCCACCAGCGCTCTGGACAACGAGGCTCAGCGCGTGGTCATCGAGTCCACGCGGGCGCTGCGTGCGACACGCATCGTGATCGCCCACCGGCTGTCGACGGTCATGGACGCCGACCGGGTGATCGTCATGTCGGACGGGCGCATCGTCCAACAGGGCCCGCCCGCCGAGCTGCTCGCCGACACGAACGGCCTGTTCCACGAGCTGGTCCGCCGCCAGCTCCGCTGACGCGCCACCACCCGTCACAGCCGGGCGCAGCCCACCCCATGGCAGGGCTCACCCGTACGGAACCCGCGTTGAGCCGAGTGCCGCGCCGGCCCGGGCGCCCGGCGGCGGCCGGCGGCAGCGTGGCTGCCATGCGGGACTACGGCGTGATCAGCGAGGCGCGAGCCGGTGCGGCGGGCGGGGCGTGGCAGAGCCGGCCCGCCGGGACGGCCACCGGGAACCCGCTGCCGTGGCTCGCCGGTGTGTCCGCTGCCCTGACACTCGTCCATCTCGCGCTGATCGCTCCGGGTCTCGGGCTCGGCTGGGACGAGACGGTGTACGTCAGTCAGGTGAGCCCTCAGGCACCGGCGGCGTTCTTCAGCGCGCCACGCGCCCGGGGCATCACCTACCTCGTCGCCCCCGTCACCACGCTGACCAGCTCCGTCATGGCGCTGCGCGTCTACATGGCCGTACTGGCGGGGTGCGGACTGTTCCTGGCGCTGTGGGTCTGGCGTCGGCTGCTGCCCGCGCCCGTGCTGGGTGTCGCCGGCGGGCTGTTCGCCTCCCTGTGGATCACGATGTTCTACGCCTCGCAGGCGATGCCCAACCTCTGGGTCGCTTACGGGGCGCTCGCCGCGGTCGGCTGTCTCCTGCGGGTCGCACGGGACCCCGGCGACCGGTGGGCGCGGGCCGGAACGGCCGCCGGGGTGGCGTTCGCCGCGCTGATGCGGCCCACGGACGCGGTGTGGCTCGCCCTGCCGCTCGCGGTCGCGACCGTGGCGATGAGGGCCAGGTGGCTGCTGGTGGCGGCCGTGCTCGCCGCGGGCCTGGCCGCCGGGTGCGCGGCCTGGGTCGTCGAGGCGTACGTCTCGTACGGCGGTCTCGCCGCCCGGCTGGACCGGGCCAGCGAGATCCAGGGTCGGCTCGGCTGGTACTTCTCGGTCGACGACCATGTGCGCGCCCTCGGCGGGCGGTTGCTGTGCCGGCCGTGCGACGTGCCCTGGCGGTATCCGGTCGCCGCCCTGTGGTTCTTCGCTCTGCCGCTGCTCGTGGCGGCGGGCGTGTGGGCCGCCGTCCGCGCCCGCCGCCACCGCACGGAGCTGGTGGTGGCCACCGAGGTCGGGGCGTCCCTGGCCGTGCCCTATCTGTTCACGGTCGGCTACGCGGCACCGCGCTTCCTGCTGCCCGCCTACGCGCTCCTCGCCCTGCCCGTCGCCTACGGCCTGGTCCGGGCGTGCCGGCCGCGGCCGCGCGGGCGCCGGCTGGTGGTCGGGCTCGTGGCCGTGGCCGTGACGGCGCATGGGGCGATCCAGTACCGGATGGTCGACAGCACGGCCGACCGGGTGCGTCGCGACACGGCCGATCTCGGGCGCGTCGCCGCCGAGCTGCACGCCTTGGGCGTGCGCCCGCCGTGCGTGGTCAGTGGTGTGGAGGCGATCCGCGTCGCGTTCCGCACCGGTTGCGCCTCCCGCCAGCCCAGCGGCCACGACGAGAGCATCACGCCGGGGCAGCTCGTCGCCACGGCGCTCCACCAGCCGGTCGCGATTCTGCTGTCGCACGGGCGTCGGCCTCCGCCGTACGCGGCCACGTGGTCCGCCCATCCGCTGCCCGACCTCGGCGACTGGACGGGTCTGCGCGCCTACGTCTCGGGCGCCCGGCCGGCCGACACGGGCCGCTGAGGCGCCGCGCCGGCCCGGAGGAGGTCAGGAGGAGGTCAGGAGGTGCCCGGGACCACCAGGCCGGATTCGTATGCGAGGACGACGAGCTGAGCGCGGTCGCGGGCATGGAGCTTGGTCATGGCCCGGTTGATGTGGGTCTTCGCGGTCATCGGGGTGATCACCATGCGGTCGGCGATCTGGTCGTTGGGCAGGCCCTGCGCGACGAGGGCGACGGCTTCGCGTTCGCGGTTGGTCAGCTCTTCCAGCCCCGTGGTGGCACCGGTGCGGAGCGGCTGGGTGACGTACCGCTGGATGAGCTTGCGGGTGATCGAGGGGGCGAGCAGGGCGTCGCCGCGCGCGGCGACCCGTACGGCGTGCAGGAAGTCCTCCGGCACGATGTCCTTGACCAGGAATCCGGCAGCGCCGGCGCGCAGGGCGTCGAAGACGTACTCGTCCAAGCCGTAGTTGGTCAGGATGACGACGTGCAGGGAGGCCAGGGCCGGGTCGGCGGCGATGCGCCGGGTCGCCTCGATGCCGTCGAGGACCGGCATCTGGATGTCGATGAGAGCGATGTCGGGCAGGTGTTCCCGGGCCAGGGCCAGGCCCTCCTGTCCGTCGGCGGCCTCGGCCACCACCTCGATGTCGTCCTCGAGGTCGAGGAGCGCGCGGAATCCGCTGCGGATGAGCGGCTGGTCGTCGACGAGCAGGACACGGATCATGACGTCTGCCCCACGGGGAGTTCGGCCTGGACGGTGAAACCGCCCTCGGTACGCGGTTCCGCGCGGAGCCGGCCGCCGAGGGCGGTGACGCGTTCGCGCATTCCGAGCAGCCCGACGCCGGGCGTCGGGGCGGTGTCGGGCGCGGCCTTGCCGTCGTCGTCGACGCGGATGGTCAGGGCGTCGGGACCGCAGTCGATCCGGACCGAGGCCGTGGCGGCGTCCGCGTGACGGGCGATGTTGGTGAGGGACTCCTGAACGATCCGGTAGACGGTCCGGTCCAGCGCGGCCGGTACGTCGTGGTGCGCTCCTTCGATCGTCAGCGTCGCCTCCAGGCCGGTCATCCGGGCCCGCTCCACCAGTTCAGGGAGGTGGTCGAGCCCACGCGGCGGGGTCGTGTCGTCGTCGCGCAGTGCCTGCAGGGTGGCGCGCAGCTCCCGGGTCGCCTCACGTCCGGCCTCCTGGATCGCGAGCAGGGCCTCCGGCACCTTTTCGCCACGCTTGCGGGCGACGTGTACGGCGACTTCGGCCTGCAGCTTGATGATCGAGATCTGGTGGGTGAGCGAATCGTGCAGCTCGCGCGCGATGTGCAGCCGCTCCTCGTCGGCGCGGTGCCGGGCCGTCTCCTCCCGGGTGCGCTCGGCTTCGTCCGCCCGCCGCTCGGCCTGCCGCAGTGCTTCGCCGGCGGCGCCTGCAGCGATCAGCCAGGCCAGTTCAAGTGCTCCTCGGGCCTGCGCGAAGGCTTCGCCGGTGTCGTGCAGGCCGGAGGCCAGGGCCGCGAGGGGGAGCGCTGCCAGCATGACCACGCTCGCCGCCACCGTGAGGGTGCGGTGCCCCGCCCGTACGGCCGCGTACACCGCGAACAGGTAGGCGACGGCGGGCACATCGAAACCGACCGCCTGGTAGCCGACCGCGCACACCCCGGTGACGGCCAGGACCGGAACCGGTGCGCGGCGGCGCGCGGCCAGCGCCAGGCCGCCCGCCGTCAGGAGCACCAGGCCGAGCAGGCCGAGGTCCGTGGCGGAGTGCTGCCGGGACACCCCGGTGACCAGCAGGATCACCGCCATGGCGGCTGCTGTCGCCCAGTCTTTGACACCGATCAGTCCCCTGCCCATGGGCGCACCTTAGCCGGACGTCGGGGCGGGCGAGTCCTGCGCGCGAAGGAGCGGCCGACTACCGCACACGCGGTATGTGGGCGGCTCCTGCGGCGTCCGTGGTAGCGCGCATTGTCCGCGTCCGCCGGACGACCGGAGGGGGGTCCGGCGGACACGATCGCGGGACGTCCCGTCGCACGAGAAGGAGCACTTCATGTCCGTTCCGTTCATGTCCGTCCACTTCCTGGTCGCCGCACCGGCGGATCTCGCGGCCCAGCCGGCCGCCGCCGCTGTCGACACCCTGAGCGCGGGGCGAGTGGGGGCCATCGTGGCCGCCCTCACTGCGCTGACCGGCGTGGTCGTCGGTGGCCTGGCTCTGGCCCGCTCCGCCGGCCGTTCCGACCGCCGGGCCGGCCGGCCGCGGGCCGTCGTGGCGCTTGCCGCCGGGGTGCTCGGCATGGTCCTCGGCGGGCTGGTCGCCGCCGGCTCGGACGGTTCCATCGGCACCGGCAACGGGCTGGGCGGGGCCATCGTGGCCCTGGTGCTGGGGGTGATAGGCACCGCCCTCGGCGGGTTGGCGCTGGCCCGCTCCCACCGCACGGGCTGATCGCGGCGCACGCACCGAGCGATGACCGGCGCCACCGGCGGAACGGGGAGGGCCGAACGGAGGGCGCCCCCGGGCACTTCGTCGACACTGGCGAATTCAATGGGTCGCTCGTGCGCCAGCCCTGCCGTACCGCTCTCCAGGATGATCTGAGTGCATGACGACATGGGTATTGTCATCGGGCACTAAGGAGAGGGAAGGCCGTGGCTGATGAGGTGACGAGTTGGTTGGCCCGGACCGCTCTACCGCTGAGCGGCCTGACCGCAGGCGGGTCCACGGCTGATCTTCAGCCGCTGAAGGGCATCCTCGACGGCGTGCGGATCGTGGGTTTGGGGGAGGCTACCCACGGGACGCGCGAGTTCTTTCAGCTCAAGCACCGCCTGCTGGAGTTCCTCGTCACAGAGCTGGGATTCTCGGTTCTGGCCATGGAGGCCAGCGCATCGGCTGGCCCAGCAGTCGATGCCTACGTCCGTGAAGGCGTCGGTGACGCCGCAGGGGTGCTTGCCGGGCTGGGGTTCTGGACCTGGCGGACCCATGAGGTGCTCATGATGATCGAGTGGATGCGTGCGTACAACCGGGGGCGCCCAGAAGACCAAAAGGTGCGTTTTGCGGGTATCGACTCACAACAGTGCGGCGGCTCCCTGGCTGTGCTCGGCTCCTTCCTGCGTAAGGCGGCACCGGATCGTGAGGCCGGACTTCTCTCCCCGCTCCGCATGCTCGCCAGGGCATATCCCGGATCGCAACCTGATCCTCAACGGCACCTGGTTCACGATGCAGAAGCGCTGCTGGAGTTCCTCCGTGGACGCGCCCCCGAAGCGGTCGACGCTCTCCGCCACGCCCGAATTCTGGTACAGGCCGCCGACCTGGTGACGCGAGCCAGGCAGCACAAAGACCCGGACCAGACCGTCTTCGCCGCACGCGATCGGTATATGGCCGAGGCCGTCGGAGAACTCCTCAATGATCCATCCACCAAGATCGCCCTGTGGGCTCACAACGGGCACATCACCAAGAGCCGTCACGGTGGCGCGGTACCAGCGATGGGACAGCACTTGCATACACGGTACGGCGACGCCTACTACGCACTCGGTCTACTGTTCGGCAGCGGCTCCTTTCGCGCCCGTCGGATGCGGCCTGGCCCCTGGTCTCGTCCCCGAGCCAGCGCCCTGGTCACCAACCGGATCGGTCCCGCCCGCCCTGATACCGTGGAAGCCCAACTCGCCACCGCCAATCCGGGCAACCACCTCGTGGACCTGCGCAGCGCAGTCACCGCATCGACGCCAGTACGGAAGTGGCTCAACGGTCGGCATGGCATGCGAAACTTCGGCGCCATCGTGCCCCGCTGGACTTATCGCTTCAACCTGAGCCCTGTCTCCCTGGCCGAGGAGTACGACGGACTGGCCTATGTCGCAGTCTCGACCGGCTCCCAGCCTCTCCCGACCTCCTAACGCCCTCCGCCCCCGGAGCCAGCTCAAAAGCGGTCTGCGGAAGTAGCGCGGGCCGCTGATCCGCTGTAACAACGCCTACTCATGGAGGACAACCGGAGTACGGGAGAAACAGGCAGCAGGCGGGACGGCGGTCAGTTCTCCTCTTGATCCGGCTTGGCGCCTGCGTTGAGCAGGTCGGTCAGGCCCTGGAGATGGCTGGCGGGTACGGGGCCCGTGACCACGGAGCCGCAGGGCAGTGGCGACAGCTGCGCTGGGATGGGGGCCTTGTCGGTCTTCTCAGGGCGCGGTCGATGGTGCCGCGGGTGACATTGAAGGCGGAGGCGATCTCGGCGACGGTGGGCAGCCCCTTGCCCTTGGCGTCTTTCGCTTCGTACATCAGCCGTGCTTGCCCGATGGCGGCCGGGGCGAGCTTGGACTTGCGCCCGCCGGTGCGGCCACGGGCGCGGGCGGCGGCCAGGCCCTCGTTGGTGCGCATGGCGATCAGGTGGCGCTCGAACTCGGCGAATAGGGCCAGCTGCCCGAAGAACATCTTCCCGAAGGGGTCGTTGAAGGTCACCGTCATCCCGGTGTCGGTGATCGTGAAGCGCACCTCGCGCTCGGCGAGCGAGTCGGCGATCTCGTACAGGTCGCGGATGGAGCGGCCGAGCCGGTCGAGTTTGGTGATGGTGAATTCGTCGCCCTTGCGGGGCACCTTGAGCGCGGTGCGGAGCTCGGGCCGGTTGGCGTGCTTGCCGGTGGCCTTGTCGACGTAGATGTGTCCGCCGGTATAGCCGGCCGCGGTGAGTTGTCGGCTTGCGAGTCGGGGTTCCGGTCGAGCATGGACAGTCGCCCATACCCGATCTTGTACGCGTCACCCCTGGGCAACAAGTGAGCCGCAAACCCTCGTTGACGGTACTAGTTTCCGGACACGAGTTTTGGAACATGATTTCGGCGGCGCGTCGCCTAATGTTGATCATGTTCCGCAGACGACCGTTCCCGAACAGAGCGCCGAGCCGAGGTGTCACCTCATGTGACATCGACACCAAACTGCCCACTCTGGGCGCCACCTCCTCGCTCAGCCCCAGCAGACCGCGCACATGCCCGACCACCAGCTCCGGCACCTCGGCCAAGTACGGGAACCAGCCCAGCTTCTGGTAGCTCTTCAGCAACACCACCAGCGCCAGCACATGCTCCGCCGACCGCGTCTTCCCCCGGACCCACGCCACCTCGGACGGCTCCGGGGTAAGCGACTCATGCAACTCGCGAGAGGAGACCGTGCGCTTGAACCGCGCGTACGCGGTGCGTTCCAGCGAAGCCATGCGCCGCATGATCCCGGCCAGCCACCCAGACGGAGCTGACGCCTCCCCTGCCCTGCGGCCGGTGAACCCCGCACCACCTGGGCAGAAATCGGGACGGCAGCCTCTACGGCGTCCACCCGGACGGGGCACCCCTCATCGGCCTATTGCCTGTTTCCGGCATATTCCGGCTGGCCTCCCTCATCGACCCGGAAGGCTGCCAGGCGAGACGTTCGCGTGCGGGCTCGCGGAGTTTCCGTCCACCAGGCATTGAGGCGACGGACGTTCACCGCGGTAGCTGTGAGCTGGTGCTGAAGCCGGGCCTTGGCCAGACCGTTGGAACGGGTGCACTGCTCTCGGGTCTTGCAGGGACGGCAGGCAGCCGGCGGGAAGCGTGCTCGGACAACGGCTGTCCCCTCCTGGGAGCGGTCTTCGGCCCAACGGCTGCTGGTCGCGCCGTTGGAACAGGTCACCTGCCGGCTCTCCCAGTCGATGGCGAAGTCTGTCCGGGAACAGCTCGCCCAGCTCGTCACGGATCCGCATGGCGCGGCTGCCCTTCAGAAACGCGGCCCGTGCCACCCGGACCGTCTCCTCCGGAACCATCCGCTGGGGGCGCGCCGGGTGACCGACCGATGGGGGCCGCTCAGCCGAGGACGAGCGGGAGCCTCGCGGCGGAATCGCCCAGCGTGGCCTTCTCCGCATCGGTCGGCGTGCGGCGTCCGGTGCCGATCAGCAGGGCGTCCTTGTCGGAGAGCGAGACGGGGAACGGCTTCCCGTTGATCTTCTCCAGCGACGCGCGTGCCGCCGCGAGGGTCTCGGCGGGCGGTTCGGCGGCCGAGGGCAGATGCGCGATCAGGTCGAGGTGGTGCAGGGTCCATTCGAGTACGTACGCGGACAGGTAGTCGCCGACGGTCAGCACCTCGTCGCGGGTGCTGACGCGGACGGTGGGATCGGCGAGCTCGGCGGCGCGGCCCGCGGCGGAACCGACGTCGTCGAGGTGGAACGTGAGCCACCGCGGCTCGCCGTACGCGGCGGCGAGCCGGGGGATCAGCGCGTCGAGCGGGTCCTTGCCGGTCGGGGGTTCGACGAGCCGCCAGTACGTGACGGCGTCCACGGTCGGTTCGTTCTCGGCGGGCGTGACGAGGGTGATCAGGACGTCCTGGGCATCGATGACCAGATGGCACACCAGGTCCCGCACGAGCCAACCGGTGCAGCCGGAGGGCCGCTCGAAGTCCTCCGCCGGAGGTCGGCGACCGCCGCGCGCAACGCCGTCCATGAGCGTGAGAAGAGATCCATGCGGCACGGTAATGCCGAACCGGAACGGCGGACAAGCACCCGCCGCCCGATCCGTCACGGCAGCACATGGACAACGGCAACGCCCGCGTGGTCGTGGTCTAAGGCCGCGGGAGGGGTAGTTCGCGGAGCGGATCGCCGCCGTCGACGAAGAGCCGCGCGCCCGGCTTCGTCGCCAGGGCGATGCGCCGCAACACACGCCGGCCGGCCTCTGGATGGCGGCCGTCGAGGGCGCCGACGCGTACGGCGAACACCAGGTCGAACGGCTCCTCCTGAGCTTCCAGGACGAAGTCCTCGCCCGCGACCCGTCGGACGCTCATGCGCCCGGACGCGATCTCGTCCACAGCGGCGGCTCGCGCCTGGGCGACTGCGGAGGCGGACCGGTCGATGGCCAGGATGTGGCCGGTGGTGAGTCGGGCGGCGACCTCGCGCGCGGCCGCTCCAGGCCCGCACCCGATCTCCAGGACGCGGAAGTGCGGCTGGAGGGGAAGGGCTTCGACGATCGCGGCGAGGCGGGGCGACAGACGTGGCGACACGCTGAAAACGATAGCGGCGGTCGGACCGGGGGCCCGGGCGACGACACACGTCGCCCGGTGCCGCCCGGCCGGGGGCTCGGGTCGGGCCTCCGGCCGGGCAGCGGCGGATCCCTACCGATCCTCAGGGTGCTTGCGGTGAGGCGGCCTTCACACCGGCTCGGTGGATGTGACCCTTTCCGGCTCGGTGGCCGTCGTCGGCCCGGTCGTGCTCCCCCGCACGGTGGCCTTCGCCGGCTCGGTGACCTTCACGGGTTCCGTGCCGGCCGTGCTGTGCCGTTCGGCCCATGTCTCCAGGGCCGTGCGGCAGGCGTGGTCGAGGTGGTGCAGGCCGGACAGGTCCAGCTCGACCGGCCGGTCCTGGGGCAGCGCCTCCAGGCTGTCGAGGATCTTCGGCAGCCGCAGGAAGGTCGCGTTGCCCGACAGATACGCCTGGATCGGGCCCGCGCCCTTGTCTATGACCTCCAGTTTGACGTGTGAGGTCTCCCAGGCGGTCTTGATCACGGACAGGGCCAGTCCGATCAGCACGCCTTCGAACATGTTCACCGCGACGATCGCGACGGCCGTGACCACCAGGATCAGCGCCTCGCCGCGGTGTGCCCGCCACAGCGAGACGACCTCGCGGAAGGGGATCAGCTTCCAGCCCGCGTGGACCAGGATGCCGGCGAGCGCGGGCAGCGGGATCAGCGCCAGCGCCCAGGGCAGCAGCGCCGCGAACAGCAGGAGCCACACGCCGTGCAGGACCCGGGACGCCTTGGTCCTGGCGCCCGCCGCCACGTTGGCGGAGCTGCGCACGATGACCGCGGTCATCGGCAGGGCGCCGAGCGCACCGCAGACCGCGTTGCCCGCGCCCTGCGCCATGAGCTCCTTGTCGTACTGCGTGCGGGGACCGTCGTGCAGCCGGTCCACCGCGGCCGCGCTGAACAGGCTCTCGGCGGAGGCGATCAGGGCGAAGGCGAGGATCGTGCCGATGACGGCCGGGGTGGCCATGTCGCCGAAGGCGGCGGCTCCGGGCAGCCGTATGGAGTCGATCAGGCCGTTCACCTCGACGGTGGCCACCGGCAGGCCGAACGCGGGTGTGAGCACCGTCGCCAGGATCACCGCGGCGAGCGCGCCCGGCACGGTCCGGGCCTTCTTGGGCAGCTTCTTCCATCCCACCATGACCGCGATGGTGCCCGCGCCGACCGCGAGGGAGGCCAGCGCCTCGGTGCTGCCGAACGCGTCGACGGCGGCCACCGGCAGCCCCAGGATCTTGTCGATGCCGGAGGCAGGAGCCCGCAGACCGGCCGCCGCGTACAGCTGACCGGCGATGATCACCAGGCCGATGCCGGCCAGCATGCCCTCGACGACCGAGACGGAGATCGCCCGGAACCAGCGCCCCAGCTTCAGGGCGCCCATGGCGAGCTGCAGCAGCCCCGCGGCCAGCACGATCACGCCGAGCGCGGGAAGCCCGAACTCGGCGACCGCCTCGAAGACCAGCACGGTCAGGCCGGCGGCCGGCCCGGACACCTGCAGGCTGCTGCCGCGCATCAGACCGGTGATGATGCCGCCCACGATGCCGGTGACGAGTCCGAGCTCGGCCGGGACACCGGAGGCGACGGCGACGCCCACGCACAGCGGCAGGGCGACCAGGAACACGACTATCGAGGCGGCGAAGTCCTGCCGCAGGTAAGGGAACTTGCTCATGCCGGTCTCCCTCACAGCGCTTCGAACAGGTCGGTGTCCGCGCGGTGTTCGCGCACGGCTCCGGTGTGGACCTCGTAGTACCAGCCGTGCAGCTGGAGCTCACCCGCCGCCAGCCGCTTGTCGACGCAGGGGTAGGAGCGCAACCGCAGCAGCTGCGTCAGGACGTGGTGCTGTACGGCCTCGGCGACCGTCGGGTCGGCGGGGTCCGTGCACCGGGGCTCCTCCGCGGCGTGCGCGAGCCAGTCGCGTACGGCGGGGACGGTGTTCAGGTCGTCGCCGCGCACCACCGCACCCACGGCGCCGCAGTGCGAGTGGCCGCAGACCACGATGTGCTGGACGCCGAGGACCTCCACGGCGTACTCGATGGTGGCCGCCTCGCCGGTGGGGGTGCCGGAGCCGTACGGCGGGACGATGTTGCCGGCGGTGCGCAGCTCGAAGAGCTGGCCGGGCCGGGCGCCGGTGATCAGGGCGGGTACGACCCTGGAGTCGGCGCAGGTGATGAACAGGACCTCGGGGGACTGGCCTTCGGCCAGCTTGGCGAACTCCTCAGGGCGCTGTCCAAAGGTGCGGGCGTTGTCGATGAGGGGCTGCATGGCGTGGTGACTCCTCCTGGCGCGTCGTGGGGACGCGTCTGTGTGCAGGGCAGATGCGCGTGGGGGGCTGCTCTGCTGTCAGCAGCGGAACACCTGGAGTGCGGCCGCGGAGTGTGATCTCGACGATCTCGGCGCGTGGTGGCGCACTGATCCGGGGGTGGCCGGTTCGGGCGCGGCCGAGGTCGGGTGGGCCGGCGACGGGCGTTCGGACATGCCCGGGTTGTCGGCGGTGCGTTGCCGGTCGCGGGTGCGGAGGGGGCCGGTCGGATCCCCGGGCCGGTCGGCGTCGGGGCAGGTGGCGATCTCCGCGCGCAGTGCTTGACCGGAGGGGTTGATTCCGGCATGAGCCTTGGCCACGGCATGACGTGCCGTATGCGCAGACGCGAAGGACGTCGTGGGGGTGAGGAGCTGGAGGGCGACCAGAACGGCGGCGAGGATCGAGAACACGCTCCGGGCCGTCGCACTTCGGCGCATGGGCCCCCTCCTGGCGTTCTCTAGGTCTACTGCACGTCAACGGTTGGTCAACGACCGGTCAAGGAAGACGATAACTCGGCAAAGCCGTTTGCAGGGTTAACCGAACGTTACGAGCCGAAGAGAGCCCGAAAACGACGCGCAGGGCGCCTCGACGGGGCGCCCGGGACACCGCGTAGCCTCATCGGCAAGGAACGGGAGTGAGGGCGGGCGGGCGTGTCACCGGATGGCGTGTCCCGTACCGGCCGCGCCGCGAGCAGGGAAGCGACGATGACCGAACAGTCCAGGCACGAAACGGAGTCCCGCGCGGACGAACAGCCGCCGGCGGCGACGATACGTGTGTTCATCGCGCTCGCCCCGCCCGACGAGGCGAAGGACGAGCTGGCGCGCGCACTGGGCCCCGCGTACGAGGCGTACCCGCTCATGCGGTGGAACCGTATCGAGGACTGGCACATCACCCTGGCGTTCCTCGGGGAGTTGCCCGCCACGACCGTTCCGTCGCTGCGCCCGCCCCTCGCGGAATTGGCGGCGACCCGCCCGCCCTTGGAACTGGCACTGCGCGGCAGCGGCCATTTCGACGAGCGGGTGCTGTGGAGCGGGATCGACGGGGACCTGGACGGGCTGCATACGCTCGCCACCGACGTACGCGCCGTGGTCGAGGAGTGCGGTGTCCCCTTCGCGGGACGGCCCTTGCGGCCGCATCTCACCCTCGCCCGCGCCCGACGTGTCGACACGTCGAGCGTGGCGGCGGCGGCGACCGGTCTTTCGGGTTTCGCCGGCCGGCCGTGGCGCGCGGCACGTCTGCACCTGGTCGGCAGCGACTTCGGCCGCAGTCCGGGGCCGATCCTCTACCGAGACATCGAGTCATGGGGTTTCGAAGCGCGCTGACCGCACCCGGTCCCGGGCTCCGGCCCTGGTCGGGCCGGCTCACCGGCGGCCGGCGTCAGGCGCCCGCCACCAGCCGTCTCACACGTCCTGGATACGCCGGAACGGGCGGTCCGCCTCCAGCGCGAACGCGACCTCCAGCAACGTCTGTTCACCGCCGGGGCGGCCGGAGAACATGACGCCGATCGGCAGCCCGTGCTCCGTCGCACTCATGGCGGGCACCGAGATCGACGGTGTGCCGACGACGTTGTTGATCGGTGTGAACGCGACGTACGCGAGGATGCGTTCGATCAGTGTCGGGTACGGAACGGTCGGGCTGAGGTGGCCGATCGGCGGTGTGGTGTGGGCGAGCACCGGCGAGAGGATGAGGTCGAGCCCGCGGAACGACGCCGCGTACGCCTCCCTCGTACGCTTCAGCCTCCGCAGCACCCCCGGAGTGCTCCGCCAGCTCTTGAGGTACGCCTCGCGCAGCCCCAGGCTGAGGCCGTCCATGCGGCGCCGGTCGAAGCCCGCGCCGAGGGTCCGGCCCGTGGCGCCGATGAGGAACGACAGCAGGCCCCAGTAGGTGAGGAAGTCGTCGGTGAATTGGGGGTCGATGGCCAGCTCCACCGGCTCCAGGGTGTGACCCATCCGTTCGAGGGTCGCCGCGGTCTCCGTGACGGCCGCCCGGGTGGCGCCGTCGGAGCGAACGCCGTTGGGCGAGTCCAGCAGGAACCCGATGCGCAGTCGCCGCCCCGACGGGCCTTCGACCAGGCCCAGGGGCGGCAGCTTCGGGTTGCGCCAGTACGTCTCTGCGGCGGCGAGGAACGCGGCGGTGTCCCGCACGGAACGGCTCACGATGCCGTCGGAGACGATGTCGAGCGGCAGTTGACGGCTCTGGGCGTTCGCCACGACCCGGCCGCGGGTCGGCTTGAGACCGACGAGTCCGCAGCAGGCGGCGGGGATCCGGATGGAGCCACCGCCGTCGTTGGCGTGCGCGATCGGCACCGCCCCGGCAGCGACGAGCGCTGCGCTGCCGCCCGACGAACCACCCGCCGAGTAGCCCGTGTTCCACGGATTGCGCACCGGCTCGCCGCTCTCGTACTCCGTGGTCGGGCTGAACCCGAACTCGGGCAGCCGGGTCTTGCCCAGCACCGTGACACCGCTGCTCAGGAACTGCCCGGCGAACGGCGCGTGCCGCCGCGCGGCCCTCGGGGTGAAGGCCGCGCTGCCGTGTCCGGTGGGCAGTCCCAGGTAGTCGGTGTTGTCCTTGACGAAGGTCGGCACACCGGCGAACGCCCCGCCCGCCCCGGTGGCGTGTGCCGGGATCTCGACATGCGCCTGGACCGCGTGGAGCCGTGCCTCGACCGCCCGTACCCGCTCGGCCGCGTCACGGGCGACCTCGTCGGCGCCGACCTCTCCCCGCCGCACCGCCTCGGCGAGACCGACGGCGTCGTGCTCGCCCAGGGCGTCGTCCCGGAAGGCGTGCACCCTGGTCCGTTCCTCGAAAGTCGTCACCGCTGCCTCAGCCCCCGACCGTTGGATGGTTGCCCGCCATCATTCCTTACCGGCAGGTAACACGCGAGGGGTCCGCGGTTTCGCCAGTGCGAACCAGCTTGAGGCGCGGATGACGGACGGGCGTGTCACCACGTGACGGTGGGAGCGGGGGTGGTGGCCCCCGTCCGGATCATGTCGGCTCCTCGCGGTCAGTCACCGGGAGGGTGGCGACAAGGATCTCGGCAGCCTGGGTGACGTTACCGGCGTCGACCGCACGAGCCATGGCATCACGTGCCGCGTCAGGTGCCGTGTCCGGGGGCACCACCAAGAGGACGAAGTGGTCGTTGTCGCCGCGTGTGATGAGGACGGTGTCGTCGCCGACGGGGAAGGAGTCGAGGTGCACGACCCAGTCGTCGACCACCAGACGCGTCGGGACCTCCTCCCAGGCGGCGGTGTCCAGGCCGACCCGCGTGATGTGGCCGAGGTGCGTGGTGAGCGCCTGGACCAGGGCGGGCAACTCGGTCGCGACGTCCCGGGAGCGGGGCCACCACGCACCGTCGAGGACGCCTTCGCGGGAGTGCGTCGTCTGCAGCCGGAGCAGGGCCGCGCCGGGCTTCACCGCTCGGTGGATCTCGTCCGGAAGGAGCTTCCGCGAGGTGGGAGCGCCTGATTCGGCCATGGTGGTCCGCCTCCCTGCGCGGGGCCGCCGACACCTCATGGCCGGCGCGAAACCGCCGTGGTCCCACGGTACTCCGCGCGCCCGCGGTCACGTCTGCGGTCATCGGCCCGGCGGTGTCCCCGACGGGAAGCCGCCTGGTCGGACGCCGCTCGTCGGACCACCGGGCGCAGTACGCCGAAGGTACCGGGAGTAACTCGTACACCCGGCCCCACGCGGACGTCGTTTCGGGCGGTCAAGACGCTGGGCCGCCCTGCAGGGCGGCCCGGAGACGGGTCCGCATCATGGCCACGATCGTCGAACGCGCAGTGGCGGGGGCGCCTGTCACCCCGCTCCCGACGCGGCTTTCCCTGACGCCGAAGACCGCCCTCGCCGGCCAGTTGGACGGTTCCTGGTGGCCCTTTTCGCGCGACCTCGAAGCCGAGCTCCCACCACTGGTCAACGCGCTGCGCGGGCGCTTCGGACGCATCACGCGCGTCACGGTGAACCCCGTCCGCTGGCCCGTCGTCCCGCACAAGGTTGCCGTCACTGGGCACACCGTGCACGTGGGCTGGTTCACCGAACAGGATCTCGACAAGATGATCCTGCTCTCCTACACCGTCGGCCGCTGCGATCTGCTGGTGATCCCTCCCGAGACCGACCCGGCCGCGGCCGCCCGGCTGATGACCGCCGCCGCCGTCCCCGGCAGTGTGCTCACCGCCGGTGTCCTGCTGTCCGACGAAGCCGCGACCGGCCGCCGTATGCGGGACGCCCGGAGCGGCGAGGACTCCTGGGAGACCGACGGCGGGTCCTTCCCGTCGCCCGTCCGGCACCCGGTCGTCGGAGCACGGATGATCCCCCTGCCGGGGAACATGCGCAGATGACGGCATGGAGACCCTGATCACGCTCACGGGCACCTGGCCCTGACCTCGGACCACTTCTCCGACCGAAGGCCGCGGGTGGGGCACCCGACACCCGGGACAACCCACCCGCCGGCCTCTCGCTTCGGCCCCGAAGGGAACACACCGTCTTGTACGCCGTCGAGAACGACCCCCTGCCGCAGGCAGGACACGCCGAGATCCGTATCGTCGCTGCCACCCCCGACGCCGCCCGCGCGGTCGCGGAAGTGATCCGCCGCGCCTTCGCCGGGACAGAACAGCGCAGCTACCCCGGCCCCGAAGGCGGCACCCGGCTCCGCCTGACCGTGGACACCGAGTGCGCCGCAGAACCCGCCCTCTCCTGGCTCACCACCAGTAGACCGTCCGTCGGCAACGGCACTCACGTGGACGAGGTCTGACAGGCGGCAGGACCTGAGCGGAAACGCCCGCACCACAGGCGTCCACGGCGGCACGGACGGAGGACAAGATGTTGCCGCCCTGATCACCCGAGGTGAGGCTGAGCGCAACGTCACCGGGTCTCAGCGAGCGCGGACGGGACCGCGCCGGTCGTGGTGGACGGAAGGAGCGGTGCAATGAGGGTCATGCTGAGAGCGCGTCTGGACACCCAGATCTCGAATGAAGCGATCAAGAACGGCACGCTGCAGGAGCTCGTGCAGACGGTGACGGAACGGCTCAAGCCCGAGGCGGCCTACTTCGGCCCTTGCGAGGGCGGGCGGCACTGCACCTTCGTATTCGACATGCAGGACAGTTCACAGTTGCCCACCATCGCGGAGCCGCTGCTCCAGGGCCTCGGCGCGAAGATCGAGATCCAGCCGGTGATGAACAGCGAAGACTTGCAGAAGGGTCTTGCCGCCCTGCAGAGGGGCTGACCTCTTCGGCCGCCCACAACGCCCGGTCCGGTGACCCGAGGTCGCGATGCGCGCGCGGGAGCGTTGGACCGCCAGGGCGCGCACGTGCCCCTGAGGTCGGCGTAGGGCGGCCTATGCCGTACACGCGGCCGCCCCACGCCGCACCTGCGGGCATGACGCGGTGACCTTTGCCCGGCACCGTCGACAACCCGGACTGGCCTCCACCCCGCCCGTCGACAGCACACGGCCGCCGCCGGTCGGGCCTCAGCGTGTGGCGGTGACGATCCAGACGGCACCGGGGATGCGCACGCCCTGCGGCGTCTCGAACTCGCCGAGGGCGTCCTGCACCTGGGTGCGCAGTGCGGCCAGCGTGGCCGCGTCCACGTCACGCAGGTTGTGGTGCGCGGGTCCCATCGTGAAGACGAAGTCGGTCGCGTCGTGCGCGTCCCTGCCGAAGCCCATGTCGGCGTGGACGGGGGCGATCTCGATGGCGTGGAAGCCCGCTGCTGTGAGCACCTCGCTGATCCGAGCCGGGTCGAGCAGGGAACCCATGCCCTGCGCCGCGGGTGAGGGTTCGCGCATGTAGGGCGCGAGCGCCGCCGTCGCCCGGGCGAAGGGGCTGTGGGGACCGGCGGGCTGCGGGCCGAGGAAGGCCAGGCGCCCACCCGGTACCAGCGCGTCGTGCAGGTGGGTGAACGCCGCGACCAGGTCGGCGAAGAACATCACGCCGCCGCGGCTGATGATGGTGTCGAAGCCCGGTCCGGCGAAGGGGTGGACCTGCGCGTCGCCCTGCTCGAAGGCGATATTGGCGAGGTTCTCGGCGGCCGCGTCTCGGCGCGCCCGCTCGAGCATGGCCGCGGACAGGTCGACGCCGAGCGCGTGGCCGCGGTGGGCGCGGCGGGCGGCCAGGCGGGTGGTGAGCCCGGTGCCGCAGCCCACGTCCAGGACGGTGTGGTGGGCGGCGATGTCGGCCGCGGCGAACAGCGGCGCGTTGAAGCCGTCCATCATCGCGTTGTAGCGCTCGGGGTGGTCGGCCCAGAGCCGGCCCTCCCAGTCGTTCCACGCCTTGGCTTGCTGGTGGTTGGCGATCGCCGACATAGCGGTTCCCCTCACTCAGGCTTCTAGAGTTGACCTCTAGTGTTCAGCTCTAGAGGTAAGCTCTAGCCATGAGTGATGTCAAGGGCTCCCGGTCCGACCGGGCCAAGGGGACACGTCGCCGGATCATCGCCGCCGCCACCGAGCTGTTCCTGCTCAACGGCTACGGCGCAACCACGCTCCAACAGGTCGCCGACCAGGCGGGCGTGGCCGTCCAGACCATCTACTTCACCTTCCGGAACAAGCCCGGGCTGCTGAAGGAGTTGGTCGATGTCGCCATCGCGGGCGACGATGCGCCGGTGGCGACGATGGACCGGCCGTGGTTCGCGCAGGTGGTGGATGCGCCGGACGCCGGCAGCGGCCTGGCCGCCCTCGTGGCCGGCAGCCGCACCGTCCTGGAGCGCGCCGCCGCCGTCTCCGAGATGGTCCGCGCCGCAGCCGCCGCCCATCCCGAGCTGCGCGACGTGTGGCCCGAACGCCAGGATCCGCGCCACACCGTGCATACCGCGGCAGCCGAAGCGCTGCTGGACAAGCCCGGCGCCCGCCCCGGCCTGACCGTCGAAGAGGCGGCCGACATCCTCTACGCCCTGCTCAGCCCCGAGTTGTTCCTCATCCTCACCCGCGACCGCGCCTGGACGCCCGCCGCATGGGAACGCTGGGCGGCCGACACCCTCGCCACCCAGCTCCTCGCCCCGGCCGAGCCCGACCGCGAGTGAGACCAGCGCGGGCTCATCGCCGTTCACCGGCCGGCCCCCACCCGTACCTCACCCGGCGCGCGTTGGATCTAAAAATCAGATCGCCTTCACCGGAAACTTCTGTTGGACAGGTTTTCCGGCGCCTCCGAGGATGACTCGTGCGGCAGCCAGTCAATGCGACACAGGGATGGACTGCCGCCTGAGTGGAGGCGGAAATGCCGAGTGAAGAGACCGAAGTAGTCGTCGTCGGTGCGGGCCAGGCCGGCGTGGCGGTGAGCGAGCACCTGGGAGCCCAGGGCGTACCGCACATCGTCCTGGAGCGGCGCCGCATCGCCGAGCGGTGGCGCTTGGAGCGGTGGGATTCCCTGGTCGCCAACGGGCCCGCGTGGCACGACCGGTTCCCCGGGCTGGAGTTCGCCGACGTCGACCCCGATGCCTTCGCCTCGAAGGAGCAGGTCGCGGACTACCTCGTCGCGTACGCCGAGAAGATCGGCGCCCCGATCCGGTGCGGTGTCGAGGTGACCTCGGTGCGCAGGCACACCGGCCGGCCCGGCTTCCGGGTCGACACGTCGCAGGGCTCCATCGACGCGCGCTTCGTCGTGGCCGCGACCGGACCGTTCCAGCGGCCCGTGATCCCGCCCGTCGTCCCGGAGGGCGCCGTCCCCCTGCAGATCCACTCCAGCGGGTACCGCAACCCGGAGCAACTGCCCGAGGGCGCGGTCCTCGTGGTCGGGGCCGGCTCCTCGGGGGTCCAGATCGCCGACGAGCTGCGCCGGTCCGGCCGGCAGGTCTTCCTCTCCGTCGGTCCGCACGACCGTCCTCCCCGCGCGTACCGCGGACGGGACTTCTGCTGGTGGCTCGGTGTGCTCGGGATCTGGGACGCGCAGACGCCTCCCGAGGGCGCCGGACATGTCACCATCGCGGTCAGCGGCGCCCGCGGCGGCCACACCGTGGACTTCCGTGCCCTGGCGGCCGCCGGCGTCGAGCTCGTCGGCCTGACCGCGTCCTACGACGACGGGGTACTGCGCTTCGCGCCGGATCTCGCCACGAACATCGCGCTCGGAGACGCCAAGTACCTGGAGTTCCTCCGGGCGGCCGACGCGTACGTCGAGCGCAATGGGCTCGGCCTCCCGGAGGAGCCGCAGGCCCACATCCTCGGGCCGGACCCGGACTGCGTGACCGGTCCGCGCCTGGAGCTCGACCTGGCCGAGGCCGACGTCACCTCGATCGTCTGGGCGACGGGCTTCGCCACCGACTACAGCTGGCTGGAGGTCGACGCGTTCGACGTGAACGGCCGGCCCGACCAACGACGAGGAGTGTCCTGCGAGCCCGGCGTCTACTTCCTGGGCCTGCCCTGGCTGTCGCGCCGCGGATCGAGCTTCATCTGGGGGGTGTGGCACGACGCCCGGTACGTCGCCGACCACATCACGACCCAGCGGCGCTACCTCGCGTACGGCACCACCGACCGGCCCGGCGCCGCGCCGGCCACCCGGAAGAACTGAGGAGCAGATGATGACGTCCACGAGCGAGGGCCGTCAGGTGAAGGCCCCGATCGTCGTCGGCGGGCACACCCGGATCCGTCCGTTCAACACGCGCGACACCTATCCCGAACAGAACCTCGACAACGACCTCTGCCAGGCCGTCGTCGCCGGCCGCACGGTGTACGTCCGGGGCCAGATCGGCCAGAACCTCGACACCGGCGAGTCCGTGGGCATCGGCGATGCCGAGGCCCAGGCTGAGCAGGCCATGGCCAACATCAAGATGCTGCTCGAAGAAGCGGGCAGCCGGATGGAGCACGTGGTCAAGCTGACCGTCTACCTGATCGACCCGCGCTACCGCGAGGCGGTGTACCGCACGGTGGGCCGCTGGACCGAGGGCGTGCACCCCGTCTCCACCGGCCTGGTGGTCTCCGCCCTCGCCCGCCCGGAGTGGTTGTGCGAGATCGACGTGATCGCTGTGATCCCCGAGGAGGAGCGGGCATGACCTTCTCCCTGGTGGTACGCGACGGTGAGCGGTTCGGCATCGTGGCCAGCTCGTCGAGTCCGGCGGTCGCCGCCCGGGTCGTCCATCTGCGGCCCGGGGTCGGCGCGGCGGCCTCGCAGAACGTCACCGACCCGACGCTCGGGACCAGCCTTCTGGAGCGACTGGCGGAGCACGGCGACGCCGAACGCGCCCTGGCCGATGTCACCGGCGCGGCGCGGAACGCCGAGACCATCGCGTACCGGCAGTTGACCGTGCTGGGCCGCTCCGGCGCCGGCTTCGCCCACAGCGGCTCGCGGACGCTGGGCACGCATGCCTCGGCCACCGCGGACGGTGCGGTGGCCGCCGGCAACATGCTGTCCGGCGAGCACATCCCCGGTGTTCTCCTCGACGCCTACGCCACCGCCGGCGGGGAGCTCGAGGAGCGGCTGCTCACCGCCCTGAAGGCCGCCGTCGCGGCCGGTGGAGAGGAGGGGCCGGTGCGCTCCGCGGGCCTGGCGGTCGTCGCGGACGTGGACTGGCGGGTGACCGACCTGCGCGTGGACTGGGCCGATGATCCTGTGGACCGGCTCGGCGAACTCCTCGACGTCTGGCTGCCGCAGCGGGACGACTACGTCCGGCGCGGACTCGACCCCGCCTCCGCTCCTTCGTACGGCGTCCCGGGGGACCTGTGACGGGCGCACTGAAAGAGGCGGCCCGGCAGGCGGTCGACCGCCGTGCCGAGGAGCTGATCGGCCTCTCCGAGCGGCTGCACGCCGACCCGGAGACCGCCTGGGAGGAACACCGGGCCGCTGCCTCCGTACCGGAACTGCTGGACCGCGCCGGTTTCGACGTCACTTCGTCCTACCTGGGCCTGGAGACGGCGTTCCTCGCGCGGTACGGGAGCGGGCCCGTCCGGATCGCGCTGTGCGCGGAGTACGACGCGCTGCCTGGCCTCGGCCACGCGTGCGGGCACAACCTCATCGCGGCGAGTTCGGTGGGGGCCGCGCTCGGCCTGGCCGCCGTCGCCGACGACGCCGGCCTCACCGTCGAGGTCTACGGCACACCGGCGGAGGAAGGCGGCGGCGGCAAGATCGAGATGCTCGACCGGGGCGCCTTCGCCGGAGTGGATCTCGCGATGATGGTCCACCCTGCGCCGGTCGACGTCGCCGAGGCGCGCCCTTTCGCGGTCAGCCACTCAAGGATCTCCTACACCGGGAAGTCCGCGCACGCCGCGGCCTACCCGGAGAGCGGGGTCAACGCGGCCGACGCCTTCACCGTGGCCCAGGTGGCGATCGGCTTGCTGCGTCAGCAGCTGCCGGCCTCCGCCAGGGTGCACGGTGTGGTGACCCATGCAGGGGACGCGCCGAACGCTATTCCGGAGCGGTCGACCGGCCGCTGGTACGTGCGGGCTGAGACGCTCGCCGAACTGGCCGAGCTGGAGCCACGGATCATGCGGGCGTTCGAGGCGGGCGCCCTCGCGACCGGCTGCGCGCTGGAGATCGAGCCGGAGAGCAAGCCGTACGCGGAGTTCCGCACGGACGGGACGGCGCTCGGGCACTACCGCGCCAACGCCCTCGCCCTGGGACGGGAGTTCGCGCCGCCCGGCCAGGCCGTGCGGATGAACCGGGCCTCCACCGACATGGGCAACGTCTCGCAGGTGGTGCCGGCCATCCACCCCTACATCGGCATCGGATCCCTGCCCGCCACCAACCACCAGCACGAGTTCGCCGCGTACTGCGTGGGCGGGACGGCGCAACGGGCCCTGCTCGACGGGGCGATCGCCCTGGCCTGGACCGGCGTGGACCGAAGCGCGGCGGCGAGGGGAACGGCGAGCGGGGGGCGGCCGTGTGACGGCGCCGCATAAGGTCGGCATCGACACGGATCACCAGGCGCACAGGGACACGTACCGGCATGACGTCACCAGTGGGTTTCACGCTCGTTCAGCTCCGCTATTTCCTCGTCGCCGCCGAACGCGGTTCGATGACCGAGGCGTCGGCGGAGCTGCACATCGCGCAGTCCGCCGTGTCCACGGCCGTCTACAACCTGGAGCGGGACCTGCAGGTGCAGCTGTTCATCCGCCGACGGGGCCGGGGGCTCACCCTCACACCCGCCGGGGAGAGGCTTCGGCAGCAGGCGCGTGATCTGCTCGCCCGCGCCCGCGAGGTCGAAAGGGAGGCCAGGGGAGACGGCCAAACCCTCTCCGGGCCGGTGGCCGTCGGCTGTTTCGTGACCCTGGCCCCCTACTACCTGCCGTCCCTGTTCAGCGAGTGCACCAGACGCTATCCGGGCATCGAGATCGATGTGGTGGAGGCCGAGGCGGACCAGCTCGTCCACGCCCTGACGGCGGGACGCGTCGACTTCGCTCTCACCTACGACCTCGGTCTGTCGGCCGAACCCGCCCTGCACAGCGAGACGATCGCCCGCGCCCCGGCGTACGTCATCGTCTCGGCCGATCACCCGCTGGCCGGGCAGGGCAGCGTGGAGCTGGCCGAACTGTCCACGGAACCGCTCGTCCTGCTGGACCTCCCCCACAGCCGCGACTACTTCCGCTCCCTGGTGGCTGCCACCGGTACCGCGCCCGACGTCCGCTACCGCACACAGAGCTACGAGACCGTGCGCTCCCTGGTCGCCAGGGGCCTCGGCTACTCCGTGCTCAACCAGCGGCCGGCGACCAGCCAGACCTACGGCGGCGGCGAGATCGCCGAGCTCCGGCTCCGGGACGGCGGCCCCCCGCTCGACGTCAGGATCGCCTCGGTGGAGGGCGTGACCCAGACGGCCCGCGCCCTGGCGGTGATGGACCTGCTGAGGGAGGTCGCCGCCGGGTCCGCCGAGGCCTGAGCCGGCAGCCGCCGACCGGGGAGGAACCCGAGCGGTGGCCGTCGGACCGGGCAACGCCCGAGCGGTGGCCGTCGCGCTCTACAGTTCGGCGCAGCCCGTCACCACGCGGGCATGGGCCAGAATCAGCTCGCGGGCTCTGTCGGGGTGAAGAGCCACGTTGCGGCTGACGATGTGCAGACCGTAGCCGTCCTCCAGGGCCACCAGCCCGTGCGCCAGATCCTGCGCGGACGCGGCGAGGGAGAACGCACCGGTCGCGGCGCCGACCTCGAGGGCGGTCGTGTAGAGCGCGATCTCCCGGGCGAAGAGGGAGGTCATCAGCTCGGCGTGGCCAGGACTGCGGCCGGCGCGCCGGTGCAGTTCGTACAGCAGCGCGTGGACCGGATCGTCCGTCATGCTCGGCAGGCCGCTGTGCAGCAGGGCCCGCAGCCGTGCCGCCGGATCTTCGGCGGGCGCCTCGTCGTAGGACCGCTGCCGAGAGGCCAGGTAGCTCTCGACCGCGCCCCGGTGCACCTCCAGGACGAGGTCGTCGAGCTCGGGGTAGTAGTACAGGACCGAGCCCTGGGAGACGCCCGCCGCGTCCGCGATGTCCTTGATGCGCAGGCCCTCCAGTCCGCGCTCCGTGATGGCCTGCCCCGCGGCGGAGACGAGAGCCTGCCTGCGTGCGGTCTGGTTGCGTGGTCTGCCCGCTTTCCTCATGGTGCCCCATTCTCTGATACCCGCATCAATCTCCGCAAGAAGTTCCCGCCCGGAGCATTGACGGCCGGTTCACCTATTGTTTGAATACCGACTCAAAGAAACCGGCGCAGGCGCGCACCGCGAGGTCACCTCGCCCCTCCGCGCCCGCTGCTTCGACCGCAGCGCCCCTGAGACGGCCCGGCCCGCACGAGTTCCCGACGGGCACCGGTTCGCCCACGTCCCACGACGCAATCGAAGGCCACAGCATGCAGACGTACTCCCACTGGCGGCAGCGCGCCTCAGACCTCGTGCCCCGCACGCGCCTCTTCATCGACGGAGCGTGGACCGACCCCGCCGACGAGCAGTGGTTCCCCACCGTGAACCCGGCGACCGGCAGGACCACCGCCCGCGTGGCGGCGGGCTCGGCCGCCGACGTCGACCGGGCCGTGAGCGCGGCCCGTGCATCCTTCGAGGACGGCCGCTGGTCGCGCACCGCACCGGCGGAACGCAAGCGGGTGCTGCTCGCCCTCGCCCGCCTCATCGAGGAGAACGGCGAGGAACTCGCTCTCTGCGACACCCTGGACATGGGCAAGCCCATCGCGGAGTCCCACGGCACCGACGTGCCCGGCGCGGCCGGCGTGTTCGCCTGGTACGCCGAGGCCGTCGACAAGCTCTACGACGAGATCGCTCCGGCCCCGCCCGGCAATCTCGCCCTCGTACGCCGTGCTCCGCTGGGTGTCGTGGGCGCGGTGGTGCCCTGGAACTTCCCCCTCGATCTGGCGAGCTGGAAGCTGGCGCCCGCTCTGGCCGCGGGCAACAGCGTCGTACTGAAGCCGGCCGAGCAGTCACCGCTGTCGGCCCTGCGACTGGCCGAACTCGCCTCGGAGGCCGGCCTTCCCGATGGAGTGCTGAACGTCGTCCCCGGCCCGGGGGCGACCACGGGACGTGCGCTCGGTCTCCACCCGGACGTGGACACCCTGGTCTTCACCGGCTCCACAGCCGTGGCCCGACGGTTCCTCGCCTACGCGGCCGAGTCGAACATGAAGCAGGTCTGGCCGGAGGCCGGCGGCAAGAGCCCCAACCTGGTCTTCGCCGACGCCGACCTGGAGGCCGCCGCGGAACGCGCCGCCTGGGGCTTCGCCTACAACGCCGGGCAGGTGTGCTCGGCCAACACCCGGCTGCTCGTCGAGGCCCGCATCGCCGAGGAGTTCACCGCCAGGGTCGCCGAGCACGCCCGCACCTGGCTGCCGGGCGACCCGCTCGATCCCGCGACCCGGCTCGGACCGCTCGTCGACGAGGCCCAGGTGGACCGCATCCTCGCCGCTCTGGAGGCGTCGGGCGGCACGCTCGTGTGCGGCGGCACGCGCCCGGACCGGGAAGGCGCGTACCTCGAACCCACCGTCGTCACCGGCCTGGGACCGGACGCCCCACTCGTACGGGAGGAACTGTTCGGCCCCGTGCTGACGGTGCTGCCGTTCCGCGACGAGGCCGAGGCGGTCCGCCTGGCCAACGACTCCGCCTACGGCCTGGCCGCGTCCGTGTGGACGCGGGATCTGGGCCGGGCCCACCGTGTCGCGGACGCCCTGCAGGCGGGCACCGTCTCGGTCAACACCGTCGACGCCCTCAGCCCGTTCACCCCCTTCGGCGGGTTCAAGCAGTCCGGCCACGGCCGCGACCTCTCCCTGCACTCCTTCGACAAGTACACCGGCCTGAAGACGACCTGGATCGCCCACTCCTGACCCCGTCGGCGACGACGGAACTCCCGGCCGCGACACCAGGTTTCCCGGCCACGACACCCACCACCGGTACCGGACAAAGGACGCACCGCTCATGACCCTCAACGCCGCAGACCTCACCCAGCTGGACCGCGCGCACATCATCCACCCGTATCTGCCGGGCAGCGTCGAGGAACGGGTCATCATCACCGAGGGCTCGGGCTGCCGGCTCACGGACACCGAGGGCCGCAGCTACCTCGACGCCACCGGCGGGCTCTGGCTCGCCCAGATCGGTCACGGCCGCGAGGAGATGGCAGACGCCGCTCACGGCCAGATGTCGCGACTGGAGTACTTCACCAGCTTCTGGGAGTTCTCCAACGACCGCGCCATCGAACTCGCCGCCCGCCTGACGACCCTCGCCCCCGAGGGGCTGGGCCACGTCTACTTCACGTCCGGCGGCTCGGAGGGCAACGAGGCGGCGATCAAGATGGCCCGCTACTACCACCACCGCCGGGGCGAGTCGTCCCGCACCTGGATCCTGGCCCGCCACAAGGCGTACCACGGCATCGGCTACGGCGGCGGCTCGGCCACCGGATTCCCCGTGTACCACGAGGGGTTCGCCCCGATGATGCCGCACGTCTCCCACCTGACCCCGCCGTGGCCGTACCGCAGCGAGCTGTACGGCGGCGAGGACCCGACCGACTTCCTGATCCGCGAACTGGAGGAGCGCATCGCGGACATCGGCGGACAGAACATCGCCGCCATGATCGGTGAGCCGATCATGGGCGTCGGCGGCATGCTCGTACCGCCGGCCGACTACTGGCCGCGGGTACGGGAGGTCCTGGACCGGCACGGCATCCTGCTCATCCTCGACGAGGTGGTCACCGCCTACGGCCGCGTCGGCCAGTGGTTCGCCGCCCAGCACTTCGGGTTCACCCCGGACATCATCGTCACCGCCAAGGGCATCACCTCCGGCTACATCCCGCTCGGCGCGCTGCTCGTGGGCGACCACGTCGCCGAGGTGCTGCTGCGCGACCACGGCTTCCCGATGGGCTACACCTACAACGGCCACCCGGTCGCCGCCGCCGTGGCCCTGGCCAACCTCGACATCATCGAACGCGAGGGCCTGCTGAGCCGAGCCGTCGAGATCGGCGGATTCCTCCACCGCGAGCTGGAGAGCGAGCTCTCCCAGCTGCCGATCGTCGGGGAGGTCCGGTCGGTGGGCATGATGCTCGCCGTCGAACTCGTCGCCGACAAGGCGACCCGCGAGCCCCTGCCCATGCTCCAGCCGCTGCTGCCGGACGTCATCCGCCGCGAGACCGGCGTGATCGTCCGCGACTGCGCCCACAGCCTGGTCCTGTCCCCGCCGCTCATCATGACCGAGGCCGAGGCCAAGGAAGCTGTCGGCGCCATGCGCTCGGTCCTCGAACGCACCCTGCCCAGCGGCGAGATCCGCGCGTGAACCCCCGGCCGGGGTCCGCGCGTGACCGCGGACCCCGGCCGGCGCCCCCACCACCCCCGCATCGCTTCTCCGTCGGCGCACGCCCCCGCTCACCCTCATCCCCGACGCCGTATCCCCCGCGCGTACCGCTCAGCCAGGAGGACCCTCGTGCCCGCAACACCCTCCACCCCGCCAGGACCATCCGCCGCACCCGCCCCGGTACCCCACCTCAAGCGCAGCCTGCGCCGCTTCGACATCATGGCCATGGGCATCGCGGCCGTGATCTCCTTCGACGTCGTCGGGCAGATCGCCACCGGCGGCGGCCAGGCCCTGACCTGGACCGGCGCCCTCGCCCTGCTCTTCCTCGTCCCCTACGCCCTGATCTTCGCCGAGACCGGCGCGGCCTTCCCCCAGGAAGGCGGCCCCTACGTCTGGGTGAAGCTCGCCTTCGGGCGTCTCGCCGCCGCGCTCACCACCCTCTTCTACTGGGTCACCAACCCCGTCTGGCTCGGCGGTTCGCTGGTCTTCGCGGCGACGGAGGCCTGGGACCGGTTCGTCCTCCATCTGGGCAGCGGCACCGTCGCCGACTACGTCTTCAAGCTCGTCTTCATCTGGGTCTCCATCCTCACGGCGGTCGTGTCGCTGCGCCGGGGCAAGTGGATCACCACGGCCGGCGCCGTCGCCAAGGTGTTCCTCGTCCTGCTGTTCACCGGCACCGCACTGGTCTACGGCCTGCGCCACGGCTTCCAGGGGCTGCACCAGGCGGACTTCTCCCCGACGACCGCCGGCTTCCTCGCCCTGGTCCCCATCCTGCTCTTCGCCTACGTCGGCTTCGAGGCCCCCAACGCCGCCGGCGACGAGATGCACGACCCCAAGAAGGACGTGCCCGTCTCGATCGGCGTCGCCGCGGCCGTCGCCGCCTGCTCCTACCTGCTGCCCGTCCTCGCCATTCTCTCCGTCACCCCGGCCGACAAGGTGACCGGCGTCGGCGGCTTCCTCGACGCCGCGAAGCTCGTCTTCGACGTCTACGGCGGCTGGGGGACGCCCCTGCTGACCACGGCCGCCGTCCTGTTCGTCTTCACCCTGCTCACCCAGGGCAGCGCGTGGATGATCGTCAGCGACCGCATGCAGGCCATGGCCGCGGCCGACGGCGGCTTCTTCCACCGCGGACTCGGCGCCTTCCACGACCGGCTCGGCACCCCCCTGCGGATGAACCTCGTGTCCGGTGTGACGGCCACCCTCTTCATGGTCGCGGCGACCACCCTCGTCCACGGCGACACCGCGGCCGTCTTCGGAGTCGTCCTCACCGTCGCCGTGACCACCCTGCTGCTGTCCTACCTCGTCGTGATCCCCTCCCTGGTCGTGCTGCGACGCAAGCACAGGGACGTCCCGCGCCCCTACACCGTCCCCTTCGGCACCGTCGGCTTCCTCGTCTGCGCCGGCCTGGTGTACGCCTGGATCGCGCTCGGATCATGGACGGCGCTCTTCCCCGGCACGCTCGAACCGCTCCTGGGCGTGACGTACGACTTCACCGGCACATGGGGTGTCAGCCGCCCGACCTTCGAACTCTTCACCCTCGGAACCGTCGTACTGCTCCTCTCCGTCGGCGGACTGGGCCGGGTCCTTGCCGCGGCCCAGGACCGACGAGCCGGAACGTACGAAGCACCGGTCGCCGAGACCGAGCCCCTCCACGCATGACGCCGGACGCCCACGACAACCCGAACCCTTCCTCTCCCGCTTCTCCGGAGCATGCGCCGTGACCGCGAAGACACCCGTACGCATCGAGCACGACCTCCTGGGCGACCGGCCCGTTCCGGCCGAGGCCTACTACGGGTGCACACCCTGCGCGCGGTCGAGAACTTCCCCATCACCGGGACACCGATCGCCGCCTCCACCGACCTCGTCGCCGCCCTGGCCTGCGTCAAGCAGGCCGCGGCCCAGGCCAACCACGACCTGGGCGGCCTGGACCGGAGCAAGGCGGAGGCGATCGTCAAGGCGTGCGAGGAGATCCGGGACGGCCGGTTCCACGACCACTTCGTCGTCGACGTCATCCAGGGCGGTGCCGGCACCTCGACCAACATGAACGCCAACGAGGTGATCGCCAACCGGGCTCTCGAACACCTCGGCTTCTCGCGCGGGCGGTACGACCGACTGCACCCGCTGGAAGACGTCAACATGAGCCAGAGCACCAATGACGCCTATCCCACGGCGGTGCGGATCGCACTGCGGTTCGCCGTCCGCCGGCTCCACGCCGCACTGGGACATCTCGCATCGGCGTTCCACGGCAGGGCGGAGGAGTTCGCCGGGGTGCTCAAGATGGGGCGCACGCAACTGCAGGACGCGGTGCCCATGACCCTGGGCCAGGAATTCCGGGCCTTCGCGTTGACGGTCGAGGAGGACACCGTCCGGCTGACGGAGAGCGCGGCCCAGCTCACCGAGATCAACCTCGGCGGAACGGCCATCGGCACGGGACTCAACGCCCACCCGGACTACCCGGAGGCGGTGTGCCGCCGCCTGCGGGAGATCACCGGGATCGAGGTCACCACGGCGGCCGACCTCGTCCATGCCACACAGGACGTGGGCGCGTTCGTCCACCTCTCGTCCGGGCTCAAGCGCACGGCCGTGAAGCTGTCCAAGATCTGCAACGACCTCCGGCTGCTGTCGTCCGGCCCGCGAGCCGGGCTGGCGGAGATCAACCTGCCGCCGGTCCAGGCCGGCTCCAGCATCATGCCCGGCAAGGTCAACCCCGTCGTGCCCGAGGTCGTCAACCAGGTCGCCTTCAAGGTCATCGGCAACGACGTCACGGTCACCATGGCCGCCGAAGCGGGGCAGCTCCAGCTCAACGCGTTCAGCGGATCGGGCCGTACTCCGAGACGCTCTAGGACGGACGGCGGGGCATCGGTGATCCACTCACCCACCGCCAGCAGGGAGGTCGCTCCGGCCAGAACCGCGCACGCGGTCAGCGCAAGCATGACGACCAGAGGTGCCGTACGTCGCGCGGATCGCGAGGGTTGGGCACCTCAGCCAGACGCTCCAGCAGGCCCGGCATCTCCCCGAGTACGGCCCCGGGATGCTCGCGGAGTTGGTCAAAGGCAAGCGGGATCGGCGATGACGCGTCGGCAGGCACGGTTCATTCGCCCGCGGTGTCCTCGGCCTCCCAGCGCAGCAGGTCGCCCGGCTGGCACTTGAGCACCTCGCAGAGTGCTGCGAGCGTCGCAAAGCGCACCGCCTTGGCGCGGCCGTTCTTGAGTACCGCCAGGTTGGCGGGCGTGATCCCTACGCGGTCCGCGAGCTCGCCCACGGACATCTTCCGCCGGGCCAGCATCACGTCGATGTCGACGGCGATCGGCATCAGATCACCTCGTCCAACTCGGCCTGCATCTGCGCCGCTTCGACGTCGCGCGTGACGGCCTGGGCGAGCAGCATCCGCAGTACGAGCACGATGAGCGCGACTCCCAGGATGGCCAGGCCGATCCCGCCCATGATGACGGTGACGCCCGGGTCGTCCCGCTGGCCCGGCGCATTGAGAACCGTGACCGCGAACCACAGCAGGGCAATCGCCACGATGGCGCCGATCACGGCGTCCACGTACCGGAAGGCGGCGTGGGAGAACACGGTTCCGCGGCGCACCATCGTCACCAGCCGCCATACGCAGACCCCGGCGACCTGGACCGACACCATGCCCAGGATCGTGATCACGCGGAACGAGGTCAGCGGGAGCGACCCGTCCTCCGGGTCGCTCCCGCTGGCCAATGTCCACACCATCCCTGCCTGTACGAACACGGTGCCGGCGAGCACCACCACGAGCACGGCGCGCAGCGCACCCATTGTCAGCTTTCCCATGACTCACCCTTCCATCGAGCTACGATGGGAATCTATCGAATCTCGATAGGTGAAGCAAGGGCTGGGTCGGAGGGCGGGCGGCGATTTCGCACCATGGCGGGACGCCGCCGCCCCCCTCCCTCGACATGGCGTGCACGCGAAGATTCTTGATCTTGTCGAAGTCGGCCTCGCTTGGCCACAAATCGGACGCCATCCGACTACGCCGAAGCCTTGCCCCGCCTGGCCGCCCCGCAGGCTGTTTTCAGGCGACCTCGCAACAGCGAAGCGCTGTTCGGATAGCAGGCTCCGCCTGCCTCATACAGGTGAAATCTTTCCCTCTTAGCGGCGATCGATGCTGGCCACATGGGGTGAGAGGGCCGCGTGGCGCGTTTCCCGTCCCCAGGTGGGAGGCGTTGATGGGGATGTGAGTACTCCAAGCACCGCCCCGATACTGCCCGCTCCCCTCGCCTCCCCTGCTCCTGCTCCTGCTGTCGTGCACGACTCGGGCCCGGACATCGCGCCCGGCGTCAAAGTCACCGCCTCCTGCACCACCCTCGGCAGCACCCTGGTCATCCACCTCACCGGGGAGATCGACCACTACAGCGCCGCCCCGCTGTGGGCACTGCTGGCCTCGGCCGCAAACAACGGCTGCACCGGCCTCGTGCTGGACACCGCCCGGGTCACCTTCTGCGACTCCGGCTTCATCTCGGTCCTCGACCGGTGGCCCAGGCACGGACGTCGCCTCAGACTCGCAAACCGCTCCCGGGCCGTTCAGCGCCTCCTGGACGCGGCTGCCGCCGCGGGTCGGCAGACGGTCCACGCCGGCTCGCCGACGGCAGCGGCCACGTCACGACGTTCATGCTCCTGACCTGCGTCCCCATGTTCACGGCGCTTCTCCTTGTCCAGTGGGAGCACCGTGAGCCGCCCCACAGCCGTCCGGCATGCCTTCCCCGGCCGACACCTCGCAGGACGTTGATCCATTGCCGCCTGGCGCTCCCGCTTCTGGGGGCTGCGGCATAGGCAGAGTGAAGGTGTGGGGGCCGGTGTCAGGCAACCCATACCTTCACGCCTTCACCACTCACCCGCTGCGCCGTACTGACGCTGCTCCAGTACACCGGGTCACACAAGAGACGACCCAGCAAGGCAAGGGCCCTGGCAGGCGACACCCTGGTAGCTGGTCGGCGTCCGTGGGTGTGGTCCGGTCGACGAGCGGCGAGGACAGTTCCTGGCCACAGCCACAGGCAAGCTCGGCCGCGTCGACAGCGGTGATGAGCGAGCACTCTGGGGGCCTCCGGGCCGACCGGTGGGCCCGAGCCGATGCCAGCACCTTGGTGCTACCGAGAGAGGAGGGCGCTCACGGTCTTTCCTCCGGTTGCCCGGAGAGTGACCGCGGTCGCTGTGGCGAGTCGGTTGACCAGGGGCCAGCCGAAGCCTCCGGTGCCGACATCGAGGTCGGGTGTGCGCATGCGCGGGGCATCGGGACTGTGGTCGTGCACGGCCACCTCGATGCTGTCCGGGTGGGCGGTCAGGTCGAGGGTGCAGGTGCCGCCGCCATGGCGCAGGGCGTTGGTGACGAGCTCCGATACCACCAGGACCACGGTGTCGGCGGCCTCGGATGCGAGCGCCGGCGCAAGCCCTTCGAGGAAGGATCGGGCGCTGTCACGTGCTACGGCGACGGAACCGGCAGGGCGGTCGGTCGCAACATCGACGCTCATCGCGTCCATCAGTTCCCCCTGTTTGGATCACCCGTGCCCGTTCCTCCCTGCCCGCCGCACCTGCCCCGACAAGCGACGGTTAACCCAGTACGACCGCCCTGCACCCACCCGCGTCACTGTTCGAGGCCGACTACCTCGTCGCTGGACACACAGAAATCTGTATCGGCCGGAGTAGACATTGGATAGTGGCGTCACTATGGTTTCTCTCGTAGCCAAGAAAGACAGCAGGGCCGGGCAGAGACGAACTGCCGGCAAGCGGTATCAGCAGTACAGGTAGTCGCAGTACGCAGGACGGTGCGGCGGTGGAGTTTCGAAGCCAGGGTTGTTGCAGGACGGCGACGGGACTGACGGCCGGACCGGGTGGCCCGCAGTGATCAGGGGCCACCGGCGGCGGGACCGCGGTCATGGCAGACGCGGTACCCGCGAGTGCAGTGCGTAGTACCCAGCAGTGAAGTCAGTGAGCAGTACCTCGGTGAAGGCGTCGGCTGCGGACGCGCGCACCGGGAAGTTCGGCAGTGGGGTTCTAAGCCAGAGCAGACGCAGGACGGGCAACGGGGCTGGCTGCCGAAGAGCGACGCCGTCACAGGTCGTTCAGTAGTTCGCATCACCCGCAGTACGCAGTACCAGCAGTACGCAGTACCCCGACGGTAGGAAGTTGATCACCGAGGGAAGAACGGAGGAACGAAGCACCATCAGGATCGCCCGGACGGAAGTCTTGAGTCCGGGTACCGCAGGACATCGATAGTGAGGTGGTCTCCGGTCAAGCAACCGCGATCCCCGCACGCCCGACAGCGACTGGGTCGGGTACGCGGACACAAAAGGCCGGCGCGGTATCAGGGTCGGCACGTGGTGTAGAAGTTCCTTCGGGGCCCTGGTGCCATAAGGCACCAGGGCCCCTCCACGCGTTTCAGAGAGAGGTGCAGATGACAGCAGACGACACACGCGGACGTCTCGACGACGACGACTATCCCGCCTACACGATGGGCCGGGCCGCCGAGATGCTCGGCACCACCCCCGCCTTCCTGCGCGCCCTGGGCGAACACCGTCTGATCGCCCCGCTGCGCTCCGAGGGCGGCCACCGCCGCTACTCCCGCTACCAGCTGCGCATCGCCGCCCGCGCCCGCGAACTCGTCGACCAGGGCACCCCCATCGAGGCCGCCTGCCGCATCATCGCCCTCGAAGACCAGCTCGAAGAAGCCCAGCGCATCAACACCGAATACCGCCACGCCACCGAAACGGCCCATCCGCCGACCGCAGCCTGAGACGGCACCCGTCGGCCGGGCACCGCGCACTCACCCAACGGATACGTTTCCTCTGGTGACGGGGTGTGCGGGCGTGTACCGTCTGCGTCAGCTGTCGTGGTTCGGGAGTTCCCTTTGCCCACGCCTCGGCGTGGGCGTTTTGCTGTGCTGTGCCGCAGGAACCAGGGCGATCACCTCCGCCTTCCGCAGGGTGCGGGAGGCGTCCATCGACTGGAAGGCATGAGACATGGCTACGGGAACTGTGAAGTGGTTCAACGCGGAGAAGGGCTTCGGCTTCATCGCCCAGGACGGCGGCGGCCCGGACGTCTTCGCCCACTACTCGGCGATCAACTCCTCGGGCTTCCGTGAGCTCCAGGAAGGCCAGGCCGTCACGTTCGACGTCACCCAGGGCCAGAAGGGCCCCCAGGCGGAGAACATCAACCCCGCCTGACCTTCCCCCACATCGTCGCGGAACCGGGGGCACCGACAAGGGGCGCTGATGCTTTCGCGCTCCCCGGCCGAGTGCCCCCGGGATGTCCCACGATCGGGTGAACCATCGAGCGCCGGCCCTACGGAGTTCCCCACTCCCCCAGACCTCGGCCGGAGTTACGGCCAGTCCCCTGCGCCGGATAGCCCGTAAAGAGGCCGGCACCGACCAGGCCATCGACCTGCTCAAGCAGTGACATACGAGCCTCTCCTGGCTGCGGGTGGCATTGGCGTTGCGTGGACAGCGTGGGCAGTCAGCCACTGGTCACCCGGCCGACGTCCCGGCGCAGTCCCCAGCCCCGGCCCGCTGCTGCCTGGCCGCCCGGTACGCGGGCGCGGCGAGCCAGGTCTGCGCAGTAGGCGTGTCCGCCCACGGGCCCCGGCGCGCTGAGGCTCTCCCCGTCGACGCGTTGTCCCTCGGGTGCTTCCCCACGAGGGACAACGAGAGCGTCGGAGTCACGGCTCGCGCCGAACGGGGGGACCTGAGCGTCGGCTGCAGGTGGAAGGCCAAGGAAACCTGCTGTGACACCGCTTTGTTGAACCGGTCCGCCGGAGCTTTCGGGGAGGCGAGGTCACGGCACGACCAGGTCGGGGAGCACAGAGCGGAGCTGTGCCCCGGCTACCACTCCTTCCCGGACGAGGGCTGGTACCGGGCCGCTCAGGTCGACGATCGACGACGAGACCACTCCCGCTGTCTGTCCGCCGTCGAGGTAGACGGAGACCGCGTCGCCGAGCATCTCTCGGGCTGCCGCGCAGTCCTGCGGGGAGGGTCGGTCGGTGAGGTTGGCGCTGGAGACCGCCATGGGACCGGTTGCGGCGATCAGGCTCAGCGCGAGAGCGTGATCGGGCATGCGAACGGCCACGGTGCCCTTTGTCTCGCCCAGATCCCAGCCCAGGGACGACCGGTGGCGCACGACCAGAGTCAGACCGCCCGGCCAGAACGCCTCGATCAGCTCACGTGCCCCTGGGGGAAGTTCGTCCACCAACTCCCCCAGGGCGTCGGCCGAGTCAACGAGCACTGGAGAGGGCTTGTGCCGGCCTCGCCCTTTGGCGGTGAGCAGGGCTGCGACGGCGCGCGGGTCGAAGGCGTCGGCGCCCAGGCCGTAGACGGTGTCCGTGGGAAGGACGACGAGCCGGCCCTGGCGCACCGCCGCGACGGCTGCCCTGAGGCCGGTAGCGCGGGCCGTCGGCTCGGTGCAGTCGAAGTACTGCGTCATGAGCCTGCTTCGCCCCCTTCGGTGATGTCGCCGCGTGACGTGACGAGGCGGGCGCTGCCCTCGGCGAGCTGATAGCCCAGGCCCACCACGGCCACTTCCCCCGCCGCGACCTGCTCCGAGAGCAGGCGTGAGCGGTCGAGCAGCAGGTCGACCGTGTGGCGGATGTGCTCGTCCACGTCGCTGTCGGCGGTCAGTCCCGCCGCGCGGGCGGCCAGGATGCTCGGGGTGACTCGCTCGACGACGTCCCGGACGAAGCCGCCGACCGACAGGCCGTCCTCCACGGCCGCGCGGGCGGCCGCGACGGCGCCGCAGGAGTCGTGGCCAAGGACGACGACGAGGCGGGCGCCAAGCACGCTGGTCGCGTACTCCACGCTCCCCAGCACCTCCGAGCCCAGGACGTGCCCGGCGGTGCGGACGACGAAGAGGTCCCCGAGTCCCTGGTCGAAGATGATCTCGGCGGCCAGACGCGAGTCGGAGCATCCCAGCACAACGGCGAAAGGATCCTGCCCGGGAGCGAGCTCCGAACGCCGGGCGGCATCCTGATTGGGATGCTCCGGTTCCCCGGCGACGAAACGCTTGTTGCCCGACAGGAGAGCGTCGAAGGCCACGTGAGGTGAAGTTCTCGGCATGACAGCAGCATAAAATCCGTCCTCCGCCCACACACCGGAGGGGCCCCGTACCCACATCCATCACGTTCAGTGGCGGCGCACTCCTGCCACGCCACGCGGTCAGCGGCTGGCCACCCCTTCGTAAGCTGACGTTCAGCAGCAAGCACCCGCAGGAGGGGAAGAGGAGACGGCCGGCGGTCCCCTGGGATGCCTCGATGCTCAGGCGGCGTGCTTCTGGTGGCCAGGCGGTAACGGCCCTTCTCGCCCGGTGCCACGACCGGTTGAGGGGACGGGGATGGCCCGTGAATAGGATCGGCTCTCATGCCGAAGCGTGACGAGCTGCTCGTTGACGTTGCCACGCTGGTGGAGTCCGGACAGAGCAATCTCAGATATCCCTGACCGTGGTCACCGGTGGCGCTGTCATCACCGGCCGGCTGGCGCCCGAAGCGGTGTGGAGGCAGCGGGTCCCAGAGGTCCTGGGGGACTCCGCCCACCTGGGAGAGTTCTCTGCCGTCTTCACCGCACCGACACGGAGGGACGGGCCGCCCGCGTATCCGCACTTCCACATGGCGCGGATCCTTCAGGGCACCGTGGGGATCCCGGAGACGGGCGGGATGTACCGCGTCTCGATCGCGGACGTCAGCGCTTGGACCATGGACGACTGCAGCTACTCCGATCACTGACGCCGCGCCGCGTCACGGACCGCATGCCGACTACCAGCACGCGCTCGAAGTCCGTGAGAGGCCCTCAGATCCCCAGCTGAGGCCCCTCACGGTTCCGTAGCCGATTCCTGTGAGCGGAACTTCCCGACGGCCGAGGAAGGCGACCAGACCGGAGTACGTTCCTGCCCGTCGGTCGCTGTTGCCGTCCCCTCGCACTCCGTCGTCCTGCCTTGGCTTCGGTGCCTATGGCGAGGTGGCCAGAACATCCTCGTGTGGTCAGAAGCCGTGTCTCAAGCGATCATGTCCCGGTGAGACACGGCCTCTCAGTACGCGGCGAGGAAGATGGCGATGTAGTGCGCGCTGAAGGCTGCCACGGTCAAGGCGTGGAAGACCTCGTGGAAGCCGAACCAGCGGGGTGAGGGGTTGGGGCGCTGGAGGGCGTAGACGACCGCGCCCGCGCTGTAGAGAAGCCCGCCGGCCACTATCAGGGAGACCACCGCCACCCCGCCACTGTGGAGGAACTCGGGCAGGTATCGCACAGGCGCCCAGCCCAGGGCCAGGTAACACGGGGTGTACAGCCAGCGGGGAGCCCCGACCCACAGGACACGGAAGGCGATGCCGACCAGAGCACCTGTCCACACGATCCACAGCAGGAAGGACCACTGGTCGCGGGAGAGGAGGAGCACGGCGAGCGGGGTGCAGGTGCCGGCGATGATCAGGAAGATGTGGGCGTGGTCGAGGCGGCGGAGAACGGCCTCGCCGAGTGGTCCCCAGGTGCCGAGGTGGTAGACGGCGCTGGTCCCGAACAGCAGCCAGGCCGTGACCGAGTACACGGTGCAGGCCAGCACAGCCTGCGGTGTCCCTGCCAGGCAGATGAGGACGATGCCCGCGGCCAGCGACGCGGGGACCATGCCGGCATGGAGCCAGCCACGTAGTTTCGGCTTGATCGGTTCCACAAGATCGGCCGCCCGCTCGACCAGATCCGCGACAGGGCGGGAGCTCTCGGCGGTCTTGTCTCGGTGCGATCCGGAGGAAGGGCAAGCGGACTCTCGTCCTTCCCCCATCGGCACGGAAGCAGGCCGGGTGGCTTCGGCGCCGTCTCGGGACACTGCTTCCCGTCCCGAATCGGACTGCTGAGTTTCTCTGGCAACCATGTGCACATGCTAGGAACCGGCCCGAAACGGGATTCCCAGAGGCCCACCTCATCGCAAATAGCCGGTTCAGTCGCCTCACGATTCCGGGTCCTGGCTGCCGCCCAATGACTGGGCCATGGAAGTCGCGCATTGGGCGCCCACCGAGCGCTGGCGGCTGGTGCTGCTCGGGCCACTGGCATTCACGGAACCGCTGAAGTGCGCCACGCGCAGCCGTGCCACAACGTGCCAGAACGGCGGGTGCGGTCGGCCAGCGGGCCGGACAGCAGCCGCAGGCCCAGCGCCGCCGTCTCACCGGCTCCCGTGACCACGCCGACGACCAGCGCGGACGCCCCCAGCGACGCCAGCAGCGGCCCCGTGACCGACCGGGCACCCTCGTACACGAAGTCCGCGAGCAGGCTGACCGTGCCGAACCACAGCACGAACCGCCACGGTCCCATCCCCACCGGCCGTACCGCTTCCGGTTCCCCCGGCATCCTCACGCCCAGAGCGCTTGGGCGAACGCGGCGCCGACGAACGCCGCCCCCAGCCCCGCCACCACGCTGACGACGGCGTTGGCCGCAGCGAAGAACCGCACCCCGTCCTCGGCCAGCCGCAGCGTCTCGAAAGAGAACGTCGAGTACGTCGTCAGCGCCCCGCACAGCCCGGTGCCCACCAGCAACTGCACCCGCGACGAGGCCGCCCCCGCCACCACGGCCCCGGTGAGCAGCCCCAGTACCAGGCACCCCACGACGTTCGCGGTGAAGGTGCCCCAGGGAAAGACAGTGTCGTGCCGCTTCTGCACCGCCCGGTCGGTCAGGTACCGCAACGGCGCGCCGATCATGCCGCCCGCCACCACCAGCAGCCAGTTCACGCGTCCTGTCCCCTGCCCACGTACCGGATGACCTCGCAGTCGTCGAGGATCACCAACCCCTCCCCGACCAGCTCGTCCAGCTCGTCCAGCTGGGGCAGGAACGCCCGCACCCGCTCCTCGGTGTCCACGACCACGATCGCCACCGGCAGGTCCTCACTCAGCGACAGCAGCCTGGAGGTGTGAATCAGCGAAGAGGCACCGAAGCCCTCGATCCCGCGGAACACCGAAGCGCCGGCAAGGCCGGCCTGGTGTGCGCGGTGCACGATCTCCGTGTACAGCGGCCGGTGATGCCAGACGTCGTTCTCCCCGATGAAGACCGTCACCCGCAGAGCCCTGCCGGTCGCCTCGTCATCACTACCCCTGCCTCCGGCCCAGAACGCGGCGTGCGGCGGTCACCGCGAGCCACACCGACACGAGCGCCGCCAGCAGCGTCGCGGCCAGATACGCCAGACCGGTCCCCGGGCGCCCGCCGACCAAGAGCTTCTGGATGTCCACGGCGTACGTCGAGAACGTCGTGAACCCCCCGAGCACGCCGGTTCCGAAGAACGGCCGCACCAGCCGGTGCGCCGCCCACACATCGCTGATCACGACCATGAACACACCGATCACCGCGCAGCCGAGAGCGTTGACCCACAGCGTGGTCCACGGAAACGCCCCGGCCGCGGTGGGCCACAACAACCCGGCTCCGTAGCGGGCCCCGGCTCCCATGCCGCCGCCGAGGGCCACCACCGCCACGATCGGCCCCTGCGCCCGCCAGGACTGCCGTCGGGCGGGCACACGCAGATCAACATCAGGATCCGTGGGCGCGCCCACCATCTTGGAATAAAGGCCTGTCATGAAACGCACGCCTCCTACTCGCAGGTCCCGCGCGCACGCGGGCACACGCCATCGCAAGTAGGGACTGTCGGTGGCGTCGACGCCACGGTTCGGGGTACGGCAAGCCCCACCGCCGCGCTGTGATCACGAATCACAGCTGACCACCAGGCCAACGCCCACGCCCGTTATGACGCGCGCCAGGTCCATGCTCGGGCGCCTCCGCAGAGCCCCGCAGCCATGCGGGCTCAAGCCTGACGGCACCCCCGCACCCCACCCGGGCCGCCGACATGCCCTTCGGAGCCGTGAACAGCAGTCAAGCCAGGTGTCACCGGGCAGCGCCCCATCAGGGCACATTTCCGCTGGTCAAGCTACAGATGACCGGGTGGACGTCGGCAAGGCGTGGGCTGCTCCGCAGGCAGGGTCCGTCCGGTCAGTGGCCAGCTGCGAGTTCGCCGCTGAGCTTGCCGTGGAGGTCGGCGCTGGGGTCGTTCAGGCCGGTGATCTCGACGATCTTGCCGCGCTGGGCGTACTTGGTCTCGATGGCGTCGAGGGCGGCGACGGAGGAGGCGTCCCAGATGTGGGCGGCGCTCAGGTCGATGATGATCCTCTTCGGGTCGTTCGCGTAGTCGAACTGGCCGACGAGGTCGTTGGAGGAGGCGAAGAAGAGTTCGCCGGTGACCCGGTAGACGACTGTGCTGCCGTCGGGGTCGATGACGGCGGTGACCTTGGCGAGGTGGGCGACGCGCTTGGCGAAGATGACCATGGCGGTGATCGAGCCGACGACCACGCCGATGGCGAGGTTGTGGGTCGCGACCACACAGACGACGGTCACGGACATGACGATGATCTCGCCGGCGGGCATCCGCTTGAGGGTCTTCGGCGCGAGGGAGTGCCAGTCGAAGGTCGCGAAGGACACCATGATCATGACGGCGACGAGGGCGGCCATCGGGATGTCGGAGACGACCGGGCCGAAGACGATGCACAGCACCATCAGGAACGCGCCCGCGAGGAACGTCGACAGCCGGGTGCGGGCGCCGGAGACCTTCACGTTGATCATCGTCTGGCCGATCATGGCGCAGCCGCCCATGCCGCCGAAGAAGCCGGTGACGATGTTGGCGATGCCCTGACCGATGGACTCCCGGGTCTTGTTGGAGTGGGTGTTGGTGATGTCGTCGACCAGCTTGGCGGTCATAAGGGACTCCATCAGACCGACGAGCGCCATCGCGAAGGCGTACGGGGCGATCGTCGTCAGGGTGTCGAGGGTGAAGGGCACGTCCGGCAGGCCCGGCACGGGGAGGGAGGACGGCAGCTGGCCCTTGTCGCCGACGGTCGGGACCGCGAGTCCGGCGGCGACGGTGATGACGGTCAGGATGACGATGGAGACCAGCGGGGCCGGGACCACGGTGGTGATCTTGGGGAAGAACACCATCAGCGCCAGCCCGCCGATGATCAGCGGATAGACGGCCCACGGCACGTTCCGCATCTCGGGTACCTGGGCCATGAAGATCAGGATGGCAAGGGAGTTCACGAAGCCGACCATCACGCTGCGCGGGATGAACCGCATCAGCTTCGCCACCCCGAGCGCGCCCAGGATCACCTGGAAGACACCGGCGAGAATGACGGCGGCGATCAGGTAGCCGAGGCCGTGCTCACGGTTCAGCGGCGCGATGACGAGGGCGATGGCGCCGGTGGCGGCGGAGATCATCGCCCTTCGGCCGCCGACGATCGAGATGACGACGGCCATCGTGAAGGAGGCGAACAGGCCGACCGCGGGGTCGACCCCGGCGATGATCGAGAACGAGATCGCCTCGGGGATCAGCGCCAGGGCGACGACCAGGCCCGCGAGGACCTCGGTGCGCCAGACCTTCGCATCGGAGAGCCAGTCGGGGCGCAGGCCGCGCAGCCGCGCGGCCGTGGACACAGCGGTGACAGCAGAAGACAAGGGAGAAAGAACCTGTCGTACTCGGGCACACCCGTCGGGGCAGACCGGGGCGTGCGGGAGGGCGCGGTGGTACCGGGCCGGCACCCCGCGGACGGCCCCGAGACGCGGAGCCGGAAGTCGGACGGGGAGTGAGCGAGGTGGGCGCCGCGCACTTGGGCGGCCGCCGCCGGGCTCATATCCCGGGGCGGGGCATCACGGCGGGCAGGCGGCGGCGCCGGGCGTCATGGGCTCGCGCACGCTTCTCCCCTGTAAGAATCGGAACTCCGCCGGGGGCACCATCGGCCCCGACACGGCAACGGTGGAGCAGCGGCACGTCACTCTCACCACCAACAACTCTACCCTAACGTTAGAGTAGATACGGATGGGTGCAAATGCACCCACCCTTGGCGCGAAAGGCTGGGAAAACGGGCGTGGACGGCAAGCACATGCAGATCGGCGAGGTCGCCGCGCGTACGGAGCTGTCCCTGCGCACCATCCGCCACTACGAGGAAACCGGCCTTGTCATCCCCTCCGCCCGCTCCCAGGGCGGCTTCCGCCTCTACACCGAGAACGACGTCTCCCGCCTCATGGTGATCCGGCGCATGAAGCCCCTCGGCTTCACCCTGGACCAGATGCGCGACCTCCTCGACGCCACCGACCGCCTCGACGCGGACGCCCAGCTCGACGCCGGCGAACGCGAAGCCCTCCTGGAGCGGGTCCGCTCCTACCAGCAGGCCGCCGCCGAGCAGGTCGCCAAGCTCCGCGTCCAGCTCGCCCGAGCCGAAGACTTCGAAGCCACCCTCCGCGCCCGCGTGGACAGCGACGTCGCGACCGCTCCCGCAGTTATCCAGACCTAGGACTGCCCTGACCGGAGACCGTTCCACGCGGCGCTCGCGGCGCAGGGGCGCGAGGCTGTGTCGCATCGCGAGACTCATTTCCCATGACCCGCACCATTCCCCTTCATGTCGGCGTGCATGCCCGGGAAGCGGCCTGGTGCCAAGCTCGGGACAAGTAGGCTGCGTTGTCGGACCTGACGGGGAGAGGGCGATGCAGTACTGCGAACGCCACGAAATGCACAACTGTGCGGACTGCGCCCCGCGCGCACCTCGCAGCGGCGCGCCCACCAGCGAATGGGACGAGTGGCCGACGGCTGCGATCATCATCCACGTCAGCGGCAAGGCCCACCTTCCCGGCTGCGGGCACATCCTCCCGGCCGACATCCGACCACCCCTATATGGCTGGGTGCTCACCCCCTCACCCGGAGCATGGCGTCGCCTCGCGCCCTCCTACCCGCTCCCCGCCACGCAGGGCAACACAGAGCGGGCGGCCGTGAGCCGCTGCAAGACCTGCGACGCAACGCAGTAGGGACAACCGAGAGGACTGCTACGCGTGACCTACCAGCCAGACCGAACCTGTGGGCGACCCACCCGCTCGGGCAGCCCTTGCAAGATCCGGATATCAGGTTCCGACGTGGCGTGCGGCACGCACGCCACCGAGCAGGACAAAGCGGTAGCCGAGGCCCACCGACGCGGGTGGAACGAGGGCTACAAGTCGGGAAGCGAAAGTAGCGCGAGCTTCTCCAAGTCCCGCATCGAGCGGCTGGAGCAGCGCGTCAAGGAGCTTGAGGAGCAGTTGGACAGTACACGGCGCGTGTACGAGGTCAACGGCTGCCAGGTCGTCGAGGTCGGTGGGTACGCATACCGCTGGCGCGGAAACGACCCGCTCGAAGTCGGTGACCGCGTGCTGCTGCCTGAGAACTACGTGAGCCGTCTCAGGAATGGCCCGGGCCCCACCGTAGGCGTGGTCAACAAGCTGGGCATCGTCTACCGAGGATCCCTGTCCGACATCGTGGGGCGGGCACCGGCAACTGGCCGGGACGACTGACGGAGCCTCGTGCCACAACGTGCCAGTAGCGCCGGTAAACCACGGTCAACAAAGGGCCGTCCCAGGCAACCGACCGCAGGGCCCTTGGACAGGTTTCCGCAGGTCAGGACATGTAGACATGGCCAAGTGCCGGGTGATTCCCAAGCTCAGAGCGCGGGTTCGATTCCCGTCATCCGCTCTTGAACGAAGCCCCAGGTCAGCGAACCTGGGGCTTCGTCATTCTCTAGACCTCTCGCGGCCCGCGTGCCATTTCGCGTGCCATATGCACCCTGACGACACATCAGGACACTGGTCCATCGATACAGGATCCTCTGAATTCAGGGGATCCTGTATCGTCGCCGTATGCTGACGCTCGCCACCGACCTCGACGCCCTGACCCGCTTCGGCCGGGCGCTGGCCGACCCGATCCGCTGCCGCATCCTGCTCGCGCTGCGCCAGGCTCCCGCCTACCCCTCCGACCTCGCGGAGGCCATCGAGGTCTCCCGCACCCGGCTCTCCAACCACCTGACCTGTCTGCGGGATTGCGGCCTGGTCGTCGCCGTGCCCGATGGGCGCCGCACCCGCTACGAACTCGCCGACGAACGCCTCGGCCACGCGCTGGACGATCTGCGCACCGCCGTGGTGGCCGTCGAGACCGACCGCACCTGCCCAGACACCGCCGACAAGGGGTGCTGCTGACCATGACCGCGGAGATATCGATATCCCTCGGCCCGTCCCCGGCCCGCCGTGACGCTCTCGCCAAGCGCATACGCCTGCTGGTCGCCGCCACCATCACCTACAACGTGATCGAGGCGATCGTCGCGATCACCGCCGGCACCATCGCCTCCTCCATCGCCCTGATCGGCTTCGGCCTCGACTCGATCATCGAGGTCTCCTCCGCCGCCGCGGTCGCCTGGCAGTTCTCCGCCCGCGAGCACGCCGTACGCGAGGCCCGCGAGAAGACCACCCTGCGGATCATCGCCGTCTCGTTCTTCGCGCTCGCCGCGTACGTGACCGTCGACGCCGTCCGCGCCCTGGCCGGCCCGGGCGAGGCCGAGTCCTCCGTGCCGGGCATCATGATCGCCGCACTCTCCCTGGCGGTCATGCCGTTCCTCTCCGCCGCCCAACGCAAGGCCGGACACGAACTCGGGTCCGCCAGCGCGGTTGCCGACTCCAAGCAGACCCTCTTGTGCACCTACCTCTCGGCCGTTCTCCTGGTCGGCCTCGTCCTGAACGCCACCCTCGACTGGTCCTGGGCCGACCCGATCGCCGCCCTCGTGATCGCCGCCATCGCCGTCAAGGAAGGCCGCGACGCCTGGCAGGGCAAGGGCTGCTGCGCTCCCACCGCATCCGCCGCCACGACCACGTCGATGGGCGGAGCCGAGACGGACGCATGCGGCTGCAAGCCCGGCTGCGACTGCTGCGGCTGACCGCTTTCACGTACGAAGAGGACCGCGGTGCCGATACCGGGGTCCTCTTCACATGCGGAGGGCATCACCTCCCCCGTGCGCTCCTCGGAGGCTCTGGGAGGGCGGGCGGAAGCCTGTGGACGCCGGCGGTCCCGCGCCCCTCCGGAGGTCGGGACGCCGCCGCGCGCTGACGGCGGACGTCGGCGTCTATGTCGTCGGCGAGGCGGCGCTGGTGGGCCTTGGTGAGTGCTGGTAGATCAGCTGGGCCCGCTCGGAGAACTGGCCGGCGCGGACCATCAGGTCCTTCAGCTTGGCGCCGGTGTCGGCGGCCAGGGTGTTGCCGGTGTGCCGGAGGTCGTAGAAGCGGAACTCCTTCGACAGGCCGACCGCGTCGCGGGCCTTACGCCACTTCCGGCCGAAGGTGGTGCCCCGGAGGGAGGCGCCCCTCTCGCCCACGAAGTCAAGGCCGTCGGGACCGTCCTGGGCGAACCACTCCAGGTGGCGGCGGACGTCGAGGAGGATGAAGCCGGGCAGCATGATCTCCCGTTTGCCCGCACGGGACTTGGGGTCGCCGATGACGCGGCGGCGGTGTTCAGCTCTGGGGCGGCCCGCCGTACCCGTACCGATCCAGCGTCGAGGTCGACGTCGGCGCGGCGCAGCTCGGCCAGCTCCTCCGGGCGCATGGAGGCGAAGGCTCCGAGGAGCACCATCAGCCGCCAGCGGATGCCGATGGCCTCGGCAAGGGCGAAGACCTGCTCGACGGTGGCCACGGGCCGCTCGTCCGCATCCTCCCGGCGCCCGCCCCGCGGATGGAGCAGGGGTTCCGGCGGATCAGATCGTCCTCGACCGCCGTCTGCATGACGGCCTTCAGCAGGCGGTAGGACTTGGCGGTCGTGGTGGCGCCGGTCGCCTTCCGCGCGCCAGGTCCTGACCTTGGCAAGGCTGATGGTGTTGACGCACTGGCTGCCGAAGGTCGGCTCCAGGTGGAGGCGGAGCAGCCGCCGGTACAGCTCCTTGGTGGTGGCCGCGACGCCGCGCTCGTCGATCCAGCGCTTGGCGTACCCCGAGAACAGCACCTCGCCGGCGGTCGGATCGATCCAGTCGCCGCGCGACTGGTCGGCCTGGATCTGGGCGAGGAAGAGTTCTTCGACGGCCTGGCCGCCGCCGGCCTCCTGGTGAAGAAGCGCGTCGCGCCATCCGGCGACCTCCTCGGCTACGCGGTCGCCCTGCCCGACGACCGCAACAAGGACGGCCGCAGCGACCTGGGAGGCGATCCTCGTCATGGAGCACGGCGAGGACGCCGTGGCCGCCGCGCACATCGCCGCGGCCGGCGAGGTCCTCAACGCGCTCGCCAAGACCTCTGCCGCCCACACCCGCCACGAACTGAGAGAAGCCGCCTCGGCGTTCTAGCGGGGCTCCCGCTCGCACGTACGCGCCGTACGCGGGCACGACCGGGCACTACGACGGGCGGCCCGTGACCTCATCCACGGCGGGCCGGCGCTCGGCCGCGGCGAGGACGGCGCGACCACAGCCATGGCCATCGACATGCTGTTCTTCCTGATCGTCGCCGCCGCACACTGGCACGCGAAGAAGGACCACGCCCAGCAGGCCGAAGCAGCCCGCCGAGCCGCGGAGCACCTGCGCCTCGCTTACCACGCCGCCGCCGAGCAACCGCTCGCGGCGCTCCACCAGCGCGGCCGTCACCTCGCCCGCCCGCTGCTGCAGCGACAGGCCGGCATCGTGCGCACGGCGATCCCCGAGCTAGCTGAGCAGGTCCTGGGCGAACCCGGTTGGCCGGCCCTCGCCGCAACGCTCGCCGATGCCGAGGCCGCCGGCCACGACCCCGCCGCCCTGCTCGCCGACGCTGCCGAGCGCCGGGAACTGGGCACCGCCGAGTCGATCAGCGACGTCCTCGTATGGCGACTGCGCCGCACGGCAGAGCTTCCCGCCGACGCGACCGGCAGCCCGGACGGGCGCCACGCCCTCGACCAGGAGCGCCTCCGGACGGAGTCGTCGTCACCGTCGCCGGTAGAACCTTCATCCCCTTTGTCACCGCCATCACGGACGGCCCGGGCCGCAGAACTCGGCTGGGCCGCCAGTGGGACGCTCGTGGCAGCGGGCAGCGCCATATGGGAGATAGAGCTCATGTTCAGTCCAGCGCTTCTCGGCACCGTCGCCGTGGGATTCCTCGTCCTTGCGAGCCTCGCGGAACTCACAGCGCGTGCGGTTCGCGGCCAGACCTCGGACCCCGTCGGCCACACATGTCTCGTGGCGGCCCTCGCCCTGGGCGCTGGTGCAGGCGTTGCTTACGTCGCCGGGTGACGCCGCTCCGCCCCCTGGCCCTCCAGCGAGCGCAACACCTCGAACCGCACGTAGCGGCGGCTGGTCTCCTCGTGCGGACGAACACACCCTCGACCAGGCTCGCTTCCGGGACTACTACCCGACCTGCGTGGCACCCCCGGCCGCGGCGCGAACCTGGCTGAACAGCGCTCGCCCCGTCTACGAAGCCGGCACGGTGTTCACGAAAGATCCGCTCCCGACCCTCGCCCTCGCCCTCGGCCCCGGCCTCGGCCTCGGCCTCGGCCAGGCCTACGACGTCCTCGTCCATCTCACCCAGGTCCGGGAGGCGAGAAGCTCTGAGGCCCTGCGGTGCATCCCAGGTCGACGGCGCACGATCACGCTCGCCGCTGTCGCGTCCGGCCGAGCAGGGTGGCTGCGGAATCCTCGACCAGGTCCTCGACGTACGGTGGCAGCGGGCTGGCCGAACTACCGCCAGTAGCAGGTCGGTCAGGGCCAGAATGTTCCGGTCCCGGCCCTCGGGACCGGTTATGCCGAAGGCCGTGCCCAGCGCGCCGAGGCAGGTGAGCACCCGCTCGTTTCCCCGGTCCGCGCATTCCCGGTGCTGCTCGGGACCAGCGACCGGCCGAATTCCGGGGCGTAGAGGAGCAGCGCCTCCTCTCGCGGCCAGGCCCGGCTCCAGGCGACGACGTCTCAGGCATCGGCGCGGGCCGCCCGGCCCGGGGCGGGATCGCCGTCGAGGGCGGCAAGGCAGTCCTCCTGGAAGTCCTCGACGGTGCACAGCCAGACCACGGCGAGCAGAGCGGGGCGCCCGGGGAGCCGGTGGTACATGGATTCGCGGGGGCGCCAACGGCTTGGACGACGCGGACATGGTGACGGCGGTCGGGCCGCCGGTGGCCGCGAGGAGGACGCCGTGGCCGAGGTCGGTGCCCTCGTGGACTTGCTCTCCACCGGGACCACCGACCGGCTCTGGCCGCACGGAACCTGGTCCCGCATGGAATTCGAACGTTGGCGCATGCCCGCCGGCGACGACGGCGCCGCCCCGGACGAGGAGTGCATGGCCGCGCGTGGCACGGGCGGACAGCCCGACCCTCGGAGCGAGCCGCGCGTCCGCCGTTTGCGCGCGGAGCGCGAATGCCCCGTCCCAGACGATCCGGCGCCGTCCCGATGGCCGACGGGAAGTCGTCCGGGCGGCCCGCGGAGCCTGATTCCGGCCCAGGGCAGCGCTTCGCCCCACCGACGAAGAGATCGGTGGGGCGAAGGCTTGTGACACCTGCGTCATCGGGACGAGCGCGATGGCACAGGACCTGTCCTAGATTCTGATCACATGCCCCGATCCGGGCCCTGTCGGCGGATGACCTGCTCACCCGGCTGCATGGGCCTTGATTCCAGCACGACCGGCCCCGGGTAGAAGTAGGACGAATTCGGGCCGGACATGTCCTCTCCGATCAGGTACCGGAACAACCACTCCGAGAAGCTCATCGAGTACTCGAAGAACTCGCCGTCACCGTCCTCGACGAAGAGGAGATCACGCGAATCCTTGCGCGCAAGGAAGACGGTCTGCCCACTGTCCGCGGAAGCGATGGGCGTGAGCCCTCGCCGTGTCCCGAACTCCATCTCGTCAAGCCCCAGGACGATACGAGGATCTCCGTCGACATCATCGTCCCACGGGACCTGGGACCACGCCTCCGACGTCCGTCGGATGCCGGTCGCGAGGTTCCACCGATCCGTCGCCGGATGGTCGAGATAGAGATGTTGATTCAGTTTGACCGGAGCATAGGCGTCCACGATCGCCTTGTAGTCCTCCGGGAGCGAGAAGCCCAGTTCGGCTTCCAGTCGCGACCAGGCAGCGGGGTCCGCGTGCTCCTGAGGCGGGTCCCCTAGCATCGCCAGCACTCGGTGGAGAAACTCACCTGCCATGGAGATCACCTTCTCGGGCAGTCTGCGCTGCCTGTCGTAGTCCCGCCTGTCGGAGTCTGGCGGATCACACAGTGTTTCATCCACTCCCCGGGGACTCCGTAGTTGTACTCGAGAGTCGTGGGAATGCCTGACTTCGTATTCCCGTAGTGCGGTATCACCGAGATGGACAGCTTCTTTCCGGACTTGATGGTATTTCTGATCTCCCTTTCCACGCCGTGATTGAGGTAGGGGGTGTTGGTCGCCTCATACTCAGCGACGAGGTTGCGGAGATCGATTCCGGATCCCTTCGCCGCAGCAGGAATCAGATGACCGTTCGCAGGCGTGTGGCCCTGCGCTTCGATCTCGTTCATGCCGGGCGGACGGGTGGAACTGTTGGTGTTCGTCCCTGGGTGCGTCCGGCCCTTGTTGTAATCACTCATGTCCAGGAGGCCGTAGACGCCTGTCGCCCGGCACTGATAGCTACCCTCGTGCTCGTCGTAGTAGCGCTCGCGTGGCAGGTAGACGGCGTGACCGGTCTCGCTCACGCCGGGACCGTCGTCGCACTTGTCGTCGTTGCGGTCACGCCCACCGTTCTTGCCTCCGAACACGTTCACGGGGGCCGGCAGGATCTCGACGGACTGGCCTGGAGCGAACGGGGCGGTCGGGGTCAGCATCCCCAAGGCTGCTTGGGCGCTGAATACTTGGGCCCATCCGTCGGCCAGGGTCCACGCCGCATCGGCGACAGCGGCGGCCGCGATTTCGGCGATATGCTTTGGTGCTGGAACGGGGTTCTTGCCGTTGTTGGGGTTCTGGTCGATCGGGGGCGGCGGCGGCCTGAAGGGCAAACCAGTCCGAACGCTGCATTGCCTCCTGCATCCCGGCGGAGGAGGGCCATAGGACCGGGTTCTGGTCTCGGTCCATGCCCAGCCGATGTCCGGCGTCGTCGCGACGGATCCCCTGGGAGGAGTGCCGTTTCCGCACATCCAGTGGTTACAGCTACCGGCGCCATTACCGAAGATGCTGGGTCCAGTCCACTGCTGAGACTGCGGGGGCCCATCGGGGTAAACGTGATCGAAATACCGATCCGCACTCCACGATTTCCTCAGGCCCCCGATCTTGCCCAGGATCCTGAAGAACCCTCCGAGGCCGCCCCCGCTGCTTCCCGTGTTGGGGGTTGTCCTTGTCCGCTGACCAGGCATCGGCGGTGCCGGCGCATACGCGTGTCCGGTCGGGTCCGTACCATTCAGCGGACCCGCGTTGCCGTACGTGTAGCGGTTGGCCTGGACCGAGGGGTCCGGGTCGAGCTGCCACGTGTCGCGGCTGGTGAAGCTACCCGTGCCTGGCTGGTACCAGCGGGCGGCCATGTTGACCTCGCCCGTGGAGTTGTCCGTCCAGCCCGACTGGTAGCCGAGGGACGGGTTGACGCCTGCCGAAGCGGTCACGTTCCCGAAGGCGTCGTACGCGCGGGACGCGGAGACCATGGTGGCGTCCGTGGACAGGGTGGCGACCACGTCCGTGTGCTGGTCGGTCACGGCGAGACGGGCGGAGCCCGCCGTCCCCGTCGTGGCGCCGGCGAGCAGCGTGCCTCCGGGGGTACGGCTGTAGGTCGACGTGCCGTCATTGACCAGGTTGTTGGAGCCGCCGTCGTAACCGAAGGCGTTGCCACCGCTGGTCATCACGCGATCGAGCGAGTCGTACGTGAAGGTGCTCGTGCCGTTGTTCACCGTCCGCTCGAAGGCGTCGGAGTTGATGACCCGGCTGGTGGCGCCTTCGGTGACCGCCTTGACCGTTCCGCGCGCGGAGTAGTCGAAGGTCTTCGTGCCCCAGGTCTGGACCCGGTTGCGGGAGTCGTACGTGGCGGTGACATCACCCCTCTTAGTCAGGTTGCCGGCCTTGTCCCACTCGAAGGCGGTGGTGGTACCCCCGCTGGTCTCCGAGGTCATCCGGCCGGCGAGGTCGTACGCGTACGTCCGCTCACCCGCCCCGGCGGTGCCGGTCGTGGTCTTCTTGACCAGGCGGTTTTCGAAGTCGTACGTGTAGGCCGAGCCCTGGACCACGGCTCCCGTGCCGGTCTTCTTGACACTGTCGTCCGCGAGTCGGCCCAGAGCGTCGTATGTGTACGAGCGCTTAGCGCCGATCGTCCAGGTACCTCCCGCCGCCGGGCGTGCAAACTCGTCCACGGTCGGTCGCCCGGCCGCGTCGTAGTCGCTGCGCACCTGCGTACCGGTCAGCGGATCGGTCGTCGTGTCGAGACGGCCGGCCACGTCGTAGGTGAAGGCCGTGGTGCCCGCCGGGTCCGTGCGGGAGGTCATCTGACCGTCCACGTCGTAGACGTAGGCGGACGTGCCCGAGGGGCCGTTGGCGTTCAGCAGCTGGCCGCGGTCGTTGTAGGTGTACGTGTTGCCCGCGGCCACTCCGTCGCCGCCGACGCCGGTAAGACGGCCGGCGAGGTCGTACGAGAGCGAGCGGGGACGGGTGGCCACGGCGGTGCCGGAGCCGGTCTCGGCGGTGAGGCGGCCCAGGGCGTCGTACGTCTTCTGACGCTTGACGTTGCCCGGGAGCAGCTCGGTGACGAGTTGGCCGGCTGCGTCGTAGACATTGGTCCACGTGCGGTTGGCCAGGCCCGGATGGAGCGTGGTGGACGGCTCGATCGTGGATTCGGGCAGGCTCCACGTGTTGAACGTGTAGTACGTGGCCTTGCCCCGGCCGTCGGTCAGGCGCGTGCGGTTGCCCGCCGCGTCGTAGCCGAAGGTCGTTGTGATCGAGTCCGTCGTGGTGACCGGTTCGACCTGCTTGGTCATCCGACCGAGCGCGTCGTACGTGTAGGTGCGGCGCGCGCCGGTGGCGGAGACGGCCGCAGTGACGTTTCCGTCGGCGTCGTACTCGGTCGAGACCGAGCGCAGGGCCGTCGTTCCCGTGCCGTAGTCGGTCACGGACGTCGGGTTGTCCGCGAGGTCGTACGCGGTGACCGTCTTGCGGCCGGTCGCGTCCTTGCTCTCGGTCTGGCGGCCGAGGCCGTCGTAGACGGCGCTGCTGACGCCGCCGGCAGGGTCGGTGACCGTCAGGGTCTGGCCGGCCTTGTCGTACGTCCCGGTGGTGACCCGCCCGCTGGGGGTGGTGGAAGCGATCTGGTTGCCCGCGTCGTCCCAGGTGAATGTGGAAACGAGGTTCTGGAGGGTAGGCCTGCGCTCGACCGTGGTGGCGGTGAGCTGGCGGCCCAGCTCGTCGTAGGTGGACTCGGTGCGCGCTCCTGTCGGGTCGGTCGCGGAGAGCGGCAGACCGGTCGGGGTCCAGGTGTAGGTGGAGACACCACCGCCGGAGAGGTCGGTGGACGTGCCGTCGAAGGTGGTGGCGCCCGGAGCCTGGAGGCCCTGCGCGCCGGCGACCGCCGGGTCCGTCTTCCGGATCAGGTTGCCCAGCTGGTCGTACCCGTACGAGTGGGCACGGCCGAGTGGGTCCGTGGTGGAGGCGACGTTGCCGAGTTGGTCGTACGTCGTTCGTGTGACGGCCGTGATCGGCGTCGTGGCGCCAGGTGGCGTGTAGTCGGGCAGCGTGACCGTGACGGGTCGGCCCAGCTTGTCGGTCTCCGTACGGGTCACCAGGCCGCGCGGGTCACGCTGCTCGGTGGCCTCGCCGAAGGTGTTGTAGCCGACGAGGGTCTTCGGGGTGATGGCCGTGGCCGCTTGGCCGTTCTCCTCTGCCTGCACCTGCGGCGCGGTCGTCTCGACCAGGCGGCCGAGCTCGTCGTACCGGTTGGTGCTGGTGTTGCCGCGTGGGGTGACCTGGGTCAGCGGGAGGCCCCGCTGGTCAAAGGTCGCCGAGGACACCCGGGTGGCAGTGCCGTCGGTGACGGTCGTCTTCTTGGGGTTGCCCACCGCGTCGTACTCGGTGGTCGACGTCACCTTCTTGCCTGAGGCATCGACGGACTGGGTTTGCTCGGTGATCCGGTCGTCCGCGTCGTAGGCGAACGTCGTGACGCGGTTCAGGCCGTTCGGGTCGAACACCGTGCGCGTGGTGCGCCCGGTGGCGTCGAGCGTGCTGACCGAGGTGCGGCCGCCGCTCTCGGTCTGCGAGACCGCGTTGCCCGCGCCGTCGTAGACCGTCGTCCCCAGGAGGATGTCCTTCTTGGAGCCGTTGGACTGGGTGACCTGCTTCGCCGTCGCCGAGGCCTGGAGGCCGTCGTCGTAGTAGGTGAAGGTGGTGGTGGCGCCCATGGCGTCCGTGGACGAGGCCAGGCGGCCCGCAGGGTCGTAGGCCTTCGAGGCGAGGACCAGGTCGCGGACCTGGCCGGACGGGTCGCCCGTCCAGTTCTTCAGCACGGACTCGGCCAGTTGGCCGCGCTTGGTGTACGTGTGCGTGACGACGTTGCCCGCTGGGTCCGTCGCACTGATCACGCGGCCCAGGGCGTCGTGGTCGAACGTCGACTCGTTGCCGGCCGCGTCCGTCACGCTGTCGTTGAGACCGCGCGTGTTGTACCGGTAGGTGGTGGTGCGGGTGGTGTCGCCGCCGGTGGTGTCCTCCGTGGATTCGGTGAGCAGCAGGCCGTCCGCGTCGTAAGTACGGCTGATGCGGGCGGTGTGGGTGACGCCGGTGATCTCGTTCTTCACGCCCGGGCCGGTTTCGGAGACGATCCGGGACATGGCGTTGTAGGTGTAGGTGGTCGTGACACCTGCCGGGGTGGCGTCGGAGATCTGGGTCTCGGTCAGCTTCCGGCCGATGCCGTCGTAGGTGTATGTCGTCACCACGCCGGAGGGGGCCGTCGACTTGGCCAGGTCACCGCTCGCGTAGTACGCGTACGAGGCGATGGCGCCGCCGGTGCTCCTCTTGGTGGCGACCAGGCCGGCCGGGGCCAGTCCGCCGCCCACCGCGGGCTCGGTGCCCGTGGTGTACGTGGTCGACGCGGTTCGGCCGTCGACGGAGGTGACCGTGTCGGTCAGGCCGAGCGCCGTGTACGAGGTCGCCGTCCGATAGCGGTTGTCCGCGGGTCCGGAGGAGCGGCCGTCGCGGAGGGCGATCTGCTTGCCGTTGCGCGGGTCCAGCTTGTCCGCAGGGTTGTTGTAGTACTCCGCGAAGGAGGTCCAGCAGGAGTTGGCGTCCCGGCAGGTTGTGGTCGAGACGGTGTTGCCGTGCTCGTCGTGACCGGTGATGGTCGCGTGACCGTTGGGGTCCGTGACCGTGTGCAGGTAGCCGCCGGTGTCGTACGCGTACGTGGTGACACCGCCGTCCGCGTTCGTCGAGGCCGTACGGCGCTGGCCGCGGATCGCGTCGAACGTGCTGGACGTCTTCGCGCCCGTCGGGTCGGTGACCGTCACCGTCGCGGACAGGGACGAGCCCGAGGCCTGAGTGCGGGCGCCGTAGTGCCTGGCGACCTGCTCTGCGGTGAGGGTCCGCGGGTAGACGGCGACCTCGTCGATCTGACCGGTGAAGTAGACGACGCCGTTTCCGGGCGATGCGGGCCAGTAGTTGGTGTAGCCGGCTCCGATGTACGTGAGCTTGTTCGTTTCGTGCGTGACCGGCGCGTTGCTGGCCTGGGCCACCTGGGCGCCGTCGAGGTACAGCGTCTGGGTTCCGCCCAGGGCCGTCACCACCGCGTGGTGCCACTCGTTGTCCGTCACCGTGTTCGGCGACGTGTTGGTCGCGCCGACGCCGCGGGTGAAGTACTGGCCGTGGAGCTTGTTGTCCGAGCCGACGTACAGGACGGGTGCGTAGCTGAGAGCGTCAGGGAGCGGTCGCTCCTGGTCGCTGAAGAGCACACCCGGCTTGGTGGTCTTGAACCAGAGCTCGACCGACAGGTCGGTGTTGGAGAGGTGACCGCCGGCGAGTTCGGCGTACCCGTCACCTGAGAACTCGGCGGCGGAACCGTCGCCGGTGCCGAATGCGCCGGGCTTGCCCAGCGTCGCCTTGGTGTAGGTGCCGTTGGCGCCGGCTGCTGCGACCTTGTTCCTAACGGTCGTACCGCCGGACTCGTCCAGCTGCCAGTAGCCGGCCGGCGCGTCGGCCATCACCACGCCCTCGTACTGGGCTCCGTTTCCGGAGACCAGACGGTTGCGGGCCTTGAAGTGGTCCGCGACGGTCTGGGCGTCCAGCTCCTTGGAGTAGAACGCGGCCTCGTCGAGCTGCCCACTGAAGTAGCGGGTCGCCGGCGCCTGGCTGTCCCAGGCCTCGCTGGAGTAACCCGCGCCGAGATAGGCGTAGTTCAGGGTCTCCGGCTTGACCGCACCGGCCTGCGAGCCCAGCTTCACGCCGTCCAGGTACAGGGACTGACTGGTGGGGCCGCCGGTGAGGACGGCCTGGTGCCACTTGTTGTCGGTGACCTTGGTGCCGCCCATGACGGGCCAGCCCGCGGAGGGACCGGTCCAGAAGTGGCCGCGCAGCTTGCCCTCCGCGTCGATGACCAGACTGGGGTTCCACATCTGCGGATTGGTGCCCAGCTCGGTGTTCTGCAGGGCGAGCAGGACGCCGCTCGGCTTGTCCGTGCGGAACCACATCTCCACAGAGAGGGAGGTGGCACCCGCGATCGACTCGCTCGGCACGGAGATCGCACCCTTGGTGCCGTCGAGGGTGACGGCACCGTCGTCGCCGTCGAGGAAGGCGCCTACGCCGCCGAGGGCGACGCCGTCGCGGTACGAGCCGTTGCCGCCGCCGGATATCTCATCCGCCGCCGACGCGCCGCTGCTGTCGCCGAACCGCCAGTAGTTCACCGGGCCCGAAGCACGCACCGCATCGCTGTACGCCTGCGAGCCTGCGGCGTAGCGGGGCTCGGAGATCTGCCACAGGCCACCGTTCTCGTCGGTGACCTTCGTCGCGCGGCCGGTGTCACCGTCGTATTCGACCGTCGCGGCCACCCGGCCTGACGGCAGGGTGGACCTGGTCAGCTTCGACGATCCCGTACGGGCCTCGAAGCGGGCGCGGATCGCGCCGGCGTCGAGCGCCCGGTGGTAGACCGCGACCTCGTCCATGGAACCGGTGAAGCGGCGTACCCCGGCGGGGCCGCCGTCCCAGCTGGAGTTGGAGTAGCCGGCGCCCAGGTAGGTGAAGGTCTTTCCGTGGTGGTCGACCACGCCGGGTATGGAGCCGAGGCGGGCGCCGTCGAGATAGAGGATCTGTTCGGTGCCCGTGGTGGTCAGGACGGCGTGGTGCCACGTGTTGTCGGTGACCGTGCCGGGGGAGGTGACCGGGGTTGTCCCGGTGTCCCTGAGCTCGAAACCGCCGTGCAGCTTGCCCGCCTGGTTGATGCCCAGGACCGGGTTCCACCAGTTCGGCTGGCCCTCGGAAAGCTGCTTGTCCTGGAAGCCGACGAGCGTCCCCGGCTTGTCCGTCTTGAACCACAGTTCGACCGACAGGACAGTAGAGGCGGACAGGGCGGTGCCCGGCAGCTCCACGGAGGAGTTGGTGCCGTTGAACGAAGCCGCCCTGTTGCCGGTGGCGCCCAGAGCGCCCACAGACCCGAGGGTGACGTCACGGTAGTGGCCGGCGTTCATGCCCGTACGGGAGACCGCCTCGCTGGCCGCGGACTCGCCCTCCGCCTCGTTCAGCCGCCAGTACCCGACCGGGCCCGCGTCCTGCACGATGCCGCGGTAGTACGAACCCGCCGTGTACTCGTACGTCGAGCACGCCGTGGTCGACGACGGCGGGCACACCTTGACCAGACGGTCACCGTCGTAGGTGTACGACCAGGTGAGCGCCGGAGCGATCGGACCGACGGCGTCCGTGGACACCGAGGCGACATGCGCGCCCGCCCACGTGAAAGACAGAGCCCGCTTCGACAGCGCGTCCGTGGCCTTGGTCAGCTTGCCTGAGGTGTACGTGAGGAGCTGCTCGCGCCCATGACCGTCCTTGACCTTGGTCAGACGGCCCGTCGCGTCGAAGGTGTGGACCGCAGCCGCCGCATCGCGTAGCGTCCACCCGCCGCCGGCGACGGCGGTGAGCACGCCCACCGAACCGGACGGCGCGCTGTACGTGCCGTCCGCGTTGCGGCCGAAGCGAACCTGGCTGCCGCTGTCGAGCGTGACGACGACGCTGCCGTCCGGCTCGGCTACGGCCCTCATGTCCCAGCGGGTCGCCCATCCAGTACCGAAGGCATTGCCGGTGCGCGGGTCCTGCGAGTTGTAGGTTCGGCTGACCGCCAGTGCGGGGCCGACCGTGGGCACGGCCGCGTCCGTGGCGGCGGTGACGTAGTTGCCGGACCTCTCGCCGAAGCTCCGGCCACCGTCGGCACCGCCCAGGTGGGAGGTGATCACGGGCTGCGGGACCTGGGTGGTCAGGATCGACGGGGCGGTCCGGGCGGACTGGTCCTTGCCGTCGTTGGCGTACGCGTACCAGGCGTAGGTCTTGGCCCAGTTGAGCCAGCCGCTCGGCACCGTCCAGCTCTCGGAGGGAGCGTGGGTGTTGCCGCGGCAGTTCTTCCTGGTGTCCTGTCCTTCGACCTCACAGACCTCGAACTGGTAGGTCAGCGCGCTCGGCGACTTGTCCTGGTCGGTGGCCGAGGCCCACAGGGTCGGGGTGAGGGTGTCGACGACCGTGCCGCTCGGCGGAGCCGCAGCGGTGAGGTACGGCGGGACGTTGACCGCGTCGAACCGGACGGCCGGGCCCGGGACTCCGTCGTCGACGAAGCTCCGCACCCCGAACTCGTCCATGGTCCACTGGATCGTGTAGGTGCCGGGCGCCAGCGGAGCGATCTTCGCATCGACGGTGGCTGAGGCGCCGGGGGCGACGTCGTAGGGCATGGGCGTCCACCGGATCTTGCTCCAGTAGTCGCCGCCCACCTTGTTGCCATTGGCGTCGAACAGGTCGTAACGCAGCTTGTAGTTGCTGTCCTTGCCCCAGGTCTGCTGACCCTGGTTGGTCACGGTGACCTTGAAGGTGCCCTCACTGGTGGCCGTCGGAGGCTGGACGAAACCACCGAGGCCGTACGTGGCACCGTACTTCGACCAGGTCACGTCCAGGCTTGGCTTGCCACCGGGGTAGTCGTCGGAGCCGAACGTCTTCCAGCTCCTGGAGTCATCCGTGGCGGCCTTCACGGCCAGGCCGTAGTTGGCCTTGCGGCCGTGCGTCCAGTCGTCGACCAACCGACGGCCGGACTCGCCGAGTGGGATCGCCTCCCAGGCAGGGGCGCAGGACCAGCTGGTCGTTCCGGCCGGCCGCCAGGCGTGAGCGAACGACTTGGAGCCGAGCGCGCCGCCGGTCGCCGGACCGGGGTATGAGGACGTCGTGCTCTCGGACCAGTTCGAGGTGATCTCGTGGACCGTGACCGGACGTGCCGTGCACGAGTACGACCAGGTGTTGTAGAGCGCCAAGTTCGCGTTGATCACGTACGCGTTCTTGAGCGTCGTGTCCAGACCGCTGAACTTCAGGAAGCCGGCCGCCTTGTGGCCGCCCGCATCGTAGGTACCGACCTTGATGTTGGTGTCGCTGGCGAAGTTCTGGTTGTACGGAGACTCGACGTACGTGCCGGAAGCCGCCTCCAGGCCGGTCGCAGAAGGATCGACCTTGACCGGGAAGACACGCTCGGGGGCCGACAGCCACTTCTGGTCCAGCTTCACGACCAGGACCTGACGTGAGCCTTCCTTGGCTATGTCATACGTGACACCGGAGGAGATGACGCCCTCGTTGGAGTTGGGCGCCTTCTTGGAGTCCTCCATCCAGCCGGCCGGCATCCAGGCCTGCCTTCGGCCTCTCCCATCAGTGAAGTCGATGCCGCCGTGGCCGTCGAGCTTGGCAGTGAGTCCCTTCAGGGCGAGCGGGAAGCGCCACTCGGCCGGCGCGCTGCGGTCCTTGAGGATCAGCGTCTCCTTGACGGAGTCACTGCCGGCTATCAGCTCCACGTCCGCGGAGCGGCGGACGTCTGGGTACGTGATGACACTGCCGTTCACGCGGCCCTGTGACCGGGCCGCACCCTCGATCGAGTAGCCGATCTCGTTGGTGTCGCCGACGCCCAGGCGCACGAGCGTGTCCGCGTCCGCGAACTCGGAGAAGGACACCTTGTCCTCGGTGGACCGGGCCTGCCAGCCGGCTTCCGACGTGCTCACCGAGTCGGGGCTCTTCGCCAGCCTGGTGTCGATGACCTTCCACTTGCCGTCGTCGAGGAAGTTGACCGGCTCGTTGTAGAAGCGGGTGGTGAAGGTGCCGTCCTCGTTGAGGAAGGTGCGCCCGCGCTCTGTGCGCTTACCCGCGATTTCGGAACTGGTCTTGGCGTCGAAGCCCTTGGGCGTATCCCGACGCGGCGTCGCGACCTTGCGGAACGGAAGTGCTCCGGCCTGCTTGTTTCCGTTTCCCAGCTTCAGCCGGGTGGTGCCGGAGTCCGGCGGCAGTTCGCCGAGGGCTTTGAGGGCGCCGCTGCGGCCGCCGGACGCGTTGGCGTCCGTCGCGTCGCCGGAGGCGCTGTGGCTGCGACCGTCGGCCGACCCCCAGCGCTGGTCGGGTCTGGCTCCTGGGCCGGATCTGGCGGCGGTCGACTGGCCGACCGCCAGCGCTGCCTGTTCTGTGCCCGCGAGCACAGTCATGGTGATCGCCATGGATATGACGAGTGGACGGGTGAAACGCACCTATTGCTCCCCCACATGGATGATTAGCGGGGTAGTCCTATCTGGATTCACAGGTAACGCACAACTGCCGGCCGCCCTCCGAGGAGACCGGTCCGCACAGGTAGCGCGATCAAGTCGCTTATGTCCCCCTGAACGTTGCCGAACTCGCCGCCGCCAGACATTACTTTCGTGACGGAAGTCACGGTCGGCCCCCCGACAGGCCTTGAACACGCCCTTTCCGCTGCCCAGTTCCTGAAGGACTGTGGCGGAACTGGAGAGCATCCGGCTTCGGCTGGCTACCGCCGGGCCTGGCTTTTCGATCCGGGAGTCTTGGAAGAGCTTCGGAGAGCAGACCTGGACGGAATCCCGCTGGGGCAGGCCGCAGGACGGCTCCCAGGATTACCCGAGCCGTAGGTTCGAGCCGCGATCCATCACCTGCTGTGGACCCACGTCCTGCACACGGATCTCACCGCTCCCCTCTCTCCTTCTGGGGTGTTGAGGAGGTCGGCGTGAACGGTGCTGGAGCCCGCGTTGGAGTCGGTACGCATTTCCGATACGACGGGGAGACCGTCGAGGTGGTCGAGATGACCGCGACAACGGCCGGCAACGAGGTTGTCTTCAAGGACGGCCGGGGGCGTGTCCTGCGGCTGACACTGAAGGAACTGCTGTTTTCCGACCGCGCGGAGGTGATCCCAGATCAACCTGGTCCGGCGGCTGGCGGCGTGGAGGAGATCGCCTCGGTGGTTTTGAGCCAGTTGGGTGAGGACGGCCGGTGCAAGGTCCTGGAGCGCGCTGGGCACATCCGTGAGGTTCTGACGGGTTTTCGCTCCGGCAGCGCCGAGCTCGCTGGTGAAGGCGAACCGCGTCCTGAATACGCACCTGACGGGCTGGCGGGACCCAAGTAAGCGGCCAAGGCTCAGGAGCTCGGGGTGTCGGTGCGCACCGTGAAGCAATGGGACGCTGACTTTCGCCGACATGGCGAGGCCGGGCTTGCCCCGAAGAAGCAGTCGCGACGGTCGCAGCCATCGGTCGACGAGCGGTGGCTTGAAACCGCGCTGGAGGTGATGGTTGAGCACACCGACCAGTCCCGTCCGTCGCGCACGCTGGTGATCGAGCGGGCCCGGGCCCGGGTGATCGCCCGGTTCGGTCCGGAAGTCGTGCCGCAGCCGAGCCGGGCGACGGCATTTCGGATGGTGGCCGAACTGGAGCGGCGGCATCCGCTGTTCCGGCTGAGTACCAAGCGGCACCGGGACATCGCCGACCGGCCGGAGGGTCCGTACGGGAAGCTCCGGCCAACGCGGCCGGGCGAGTACGTCCTGATGGACACGACCCGGCTGGACGTGTTCGGGTGTGATCCGCTGACGCTGAGGTGGGTGCAGGCCGAGCTGACGGTCGCGATGGACTGGTACACCCGCTGCATCACCGGGATCCGGCTCACTCCGGTGTCGACGAAGGCGGCCCCTCGTCGCCCAGCGCGTCCTCGCCGCCGGCCCTGATCCCGACGCCCGCCTCTTCACGGGGCCGCGCGGCGGTCGTATCTCCACGGCCGTCCTGCGTGACGCCACGCACTGGGACGCCGTCGTCAGCAGGCTGGGGTACGAGCACCTGCGCCGCCACGACCTCCGCCACGCCGGACTCACCTGGTTCACCGACGCAGGCGTCCCGGTGCACGTCCTGCGCAAGATCGCCGGGCACGCGTCTCTCACCACCACCCAGCGGTACCTGCACCCCGACGTCCGCCAGATCACCGCAGCCGGCGCAGCGCTCACCGCCCACCTCAGCGTGCTCCGCGCACCCCGGTCCCTGCCCAGCCCGATCGTGGTCGCTCGCTGACGCGGTCAAGGCGAGTTGGTCCCCAAGTGGTCCCAAAAAACGATCAAGGGGCCGTTTCAGATCGCTCTGAAACGGCCCCTGACCTGCGACTCTTTCGAGTCGGGACGACAGGATTTGAACCTGCGACCCCTTGACCCCCAGTCAAGTGCGCTACCAAGCTGCGCCACGTCCCGATGCCCGTCCCGCCGGTTGCTTCCCGGTGGCGGCGTGCAAGAGAACATTACCTCACTCCAGGGGGGTGATCGACGCACCGGGTGTCACGGCGCGGGTGTCCCGGTGACCGGCGTCGCAGGTCGGGGGCGGGGCGGGCAGGGGAGGTCGCGATGGGCGGGTGAGAATGGGGGGGTGGACAGGACGCCGAGGGACCGGGACGAGGAAGGGCGGGCACGCAGCGCGCGGCCCCGTGACGGGCTCGGGCGGCCGTTGCCGCACGGTGCCGAGGGGGTGCCGCGGCAGCCCGAGGGGGTGGCGCGGACGCCGGACGGGACGCTCCGCGAGGCGCAGCGACTGCTGGACGCGGGGATGCCGTTCCACGCGCACGAGGTCTTCGAGGACGCCTGGAAGACCGGACCCGCCGAGGAGCGGGACCTGTGGCAGGGGCTCGCCCAGCTCGCGGTGGGGCTCACGCACGCCGCCCGGGGCAACGCGGCCGGTGGGGCCCGGCTGTTGCGGCGCGGCGCCGCACGGATCTCCGGTCAGGCCGATCCGTACGGCATCGACGTCGACGGACTCGTCCGGTGGGCGCGTGAGTTGGCGGCCCGCGCGGACGAGGTGACGGACGCGTCCGCCGAGGCGCCGCGTCTGCTGGCGTCGTAGCGGCGGTCACCAGGTCAGGTGCAGCTCCTCGGGTGACCGGTGGATCAGTGTCGGCCGCATCGCGACCTCGTGGTCCTTCGCCAGCCGCAGTCCGGGAAAGCGTCGGGTGAACAGCTCGAGGGTGAGCCGGAGTTGGGTACGGGCGAGCTGGGAGCCGGGGCATCCGTGGGCCCCGTGACCGAAGCTGACATGGCGGGTGGGTGTCGGCGGCCGGGTGATGTCGAAGACGTCGGCGTCCTCGTGGCGGGCCTCGTCACGGTTGGCGGAGCCGTACGCGACGAAGACCGTCGCGCCGGCGGGCAGTTCGGTCCCGGCGAGGATCACGGGCCGGGTGGTGGTGCGGCGGAATCCCTGGACGGCGGTGTCGTAGCGGGCTGCTTCCTCCACCGCCCCGGGTATCAGTTCGGGCCGGGCGCAGAGCAGCTCCCACTGGTCGCGGCGGCGCAGCAGATGGAACAGCGCGGTGCCGATCAGGGCGGTGGTGGTGAGGTGCCCGGCGATGAGGAAGTTCTGAAGGTTGGAGACGAGTTCGCTGCGCTGGTCGGTGGTGAGCTCGCGCGTGCCGGGTCCCAGACCGGTGTCCGGGGCCAGGGCGGCGACCATCGCGGAGCAGAGGTCGTCGCGCGGGTCGGCCCGCCGGTCGCGGGCGTAGCGGTCGAGGAGGTGCTGGAGGGCGACCACGTCCTCGGCCGCCGCGATCTGCTCCTCCTCGGGCAGCGGCCGGAAGAGGAGCTGTTCGGCGCGGTGCCCTCCGTGCACCGCGACGGGAACGTCCTCCGGCGCGAATCCGATGAGCCGGCCGATGACCGCGCCGGGGAGCCTGCGGGCGTAGGAGGACATCAACTCCGTGTGCCCGTTGGCGGCGAAGCCGTCGGCGAGGCCGGTGGCCACCTCGGCGGCGTACGGGGTGAGGGCCGCCACCCGCGCGGCGGAGAGGCCGCTGTTGATCGGGGCGCGGTGGCGGCGGTGGGCGGCGCCGTCCGTGGAGACGACGGTGGGCCGTTTGCCGAAGCCGCGCGCGAGGACACCGAAGACGGCGGCCGAGGGCATGACGTCGGGGCGCAGGGCCTGGGCGGAGGAGAAGTCGTCCGGCCGCAGCAGTACTTCGCGGACGTCGGCGTCGCGGGCGACGAGCCAGGCGTCGAGCTCGGGGACGAAGGTCAGTCCGACGGTCTGTCGCGCACGTGCGTAGAGGGGGTACGGGTCTCGCTGCAGCTCGTCGAGCCGTTTGTGACGTGCGTACTCTTTCGGGTCCACGCGGCGCCTCCGTGGCGGGAAGGTGCGGAACTCGGGCAGATGCGGATGTCCAGCAGGTACGGACATCCGGCACCTGCCGAGATCCGGCAGGTGCGGAACTCGTGCGGTCCCGGCCATGGTGACCGGCCGCGCGGGTTCCTGGCTATGCCCGGGAGGCCTTCAGCACGCGCAGGAGTACGGCGGTGTGGCCGGCGGACGGTTCCTTCGCCGCGGTCAGGAGGGTGACGGGACCCTCGGCGGCGAGGGCGCGCAGCCGGTCGAGGGCCTCGGCGGCGGCGGGTTCGGCGAGCTCGCCCTCGTACCGCCGGCAGAACTCCTCGTACTCACTGTCGGGGCCGTGGTACCAGCGGCGCAGTTCGGTGGACGGGGTGAGCGCCTTGGGCCATTCGTCGATACGGGCGTCGGTCTTGGCCAGGCCGCGCGGCCAGAGGCGGTCGACGAGTACCCGTACGCCGTCGTCGGCTGCCGGGGGCTCGTAGACGCGCCGGACGCGCACGTCGGGAGTGGGGGCGGGCATGCACCCCAGGGTGCCGGACGGGCGCGGCGGTCACACGTCGACGCGCAGGGCCGGCAGGAGCACGGAGTCGACGAAGGTGCGCATCGTCGCCGCGTCCTCGAACCGCTCCTCGAAGAGACGCTCGATGCGGAGCATCCCGAGGAAGCAGGGGGCCACGAAGCCGATCGCCGGGTTGTCCGCGTCGATCTCGCCGCGCTCCACCGCCCGCCGCAGCATCTCGTCGAGCGCGGCGACCTCCGGGTTGATGACGGTCTCGCGCAGCGCCTGGCGCAGATCGGGGTGCTGGATGTACGCCTGACTGACGGCCTCCATCAGCTCGGCGTCCCGGTCCCGGCGGGACGCGGCCATATGGGCGGCCTCCCTCAGGTCCCCGGCGAGCGTTCCGGTGTCGATGCCGGTGAAGAACGCGCAGCGCCGCTTGTCGAGGGCGGCGGTGACCAGCTGCGGCTTGGTCCCCCACTGCCGGTAGAGGGTCGCCTTGCCGCACTTGGTGCGGGCTGCGACACCCTCCATGGTCACCGCGTCGTAGCCGCCCTCACGGAGCAGGTCGATCACGGCCTCGTACAGCTCGGTCTCCCGCTCGGGCGTGATCTTGCTGCGACGGGCGGCGGCGGTCGCGGCCTGCGTGGACATCGATTCCTCCCGGTCCTCCCGGACAGCTCTCTGCACATACGAGAGTAGGGGGTGCACAATCGAGACGCAAACGTATCGAGACGCTTGCGTCTCGATGAAATCGGATCTAGGCTTCCTCCGTTTGTTGCCGATTTGACGGGAAAAAGAGGCCGCGCCATGGCTACCGGGATACGCGGGATACGTGGGACACGTCCTGCAGGACCGGGGCCGACCGCTACCCCGGAACGGCCGACCGCTACCCCGGAACAGGCGAGCGGTGACCCGGAACCGGCCACCGGCACGGGGGAACGGCCGACCGGCACCGGCGCGCGACCGGCCCTCGTGCGCGAGCTGCTGCTCGTCACCGCCCTCTTCCTCGTCTACAAGGCCGGCCGGGCGTTCGCGAACGGCCACGAGCTGCGGGCCTTCCACAACGCGGACCGGATATGGGACGCGGAACGGGCGGTGCGCCTGCCCGGCGAGGGTTCCGTCCAAGCCCTCCTGCTGCACGGCGAACCGCTCGTACGGGCCGCCAACACGTACTACGCCGCCGTGCATTTCCCGGCCACGATCGCCTTCCTCGCCTGGCTCTACTGGCGCCGGCCCGACCATTACCTCTGGTCCCGCCGGGTCCTCGCGCTCGTCACCGCCGCCGCACTCGCGCTGCATCTGCTGATGCCGCTCGCGCCGCCCCGGATGCTCGCCGCCACCGGACTCGTCGACACGGCACGGGTCTACGGCCCCTCCGTGTACGGCGCGAGCCCGCAGGGGGACTCGATGGCGAACCAGTTCGCCGCGATGCCCTCACTCCACTTCGGCTGGGCGCTGATGCTCGCCATCGGCCTCATCGCCGCCGTCCGGAGCCCCTGGCGGTGGCTGTGGCTGCTCCACCCCTTGGTGACGCTGCTGGTGATCGTCGGCACGGCCAACCACTACTGGTTCGACGCCCTTGCCGCCGCCGCCCTGCTCGCCCTCGCACTCGCCGCCGTACGGGCGCCGGGCGCCGGCCCCGCCGACGCGGTGCAGCTCCCCCGCACCACGGTGGCCGGCCCGGCGGGAGTCCTGCGATGAGCGCCCTGGACGGCACCGTGCTCGCGGTGCTCCTCTCCCTGGTCTCCGCCGCCGGATACGCCCTCGCCGCGGTCGCCCAGGCCCGGCTCGCCGCC
>NZ_JAGGOS010000087.1 GCF_018614205.1 Streptomyces sp. ISL-36
GTGCGGCGGCCACGGGACGGGCCTCACCGGCGGCGGGCGCCCGGGCCGGGGCAGCCGCAGGCCGGTGCGGCGGCCACGGGCGGGCCTCAGAGGCCCGACGGTCGGTAGCCCGGTAGCCCGGGTAGCCCGGTAGCCCTGTAACCCGGTAGCCCGGTAGCCCGGTGGCCCGCAGCCCGCAGCCGGCTCCGTAGCCCACGCGGCCGCCTGCTGCCACCAAAGCACCCCGTCGCTGCCCGATCACGGGCAAAATTCCTAGCCTTAACCGCCTCGATTCCATAATCTCCCGGACATGACAAGCCCCGCCGCCGATCCGGCCCCCTCCGAACTCGAGGCGTCCGCGCCGACCGCTGCGACCACCCCCGCGACCCCCTCCACCCCCACCGTCCGCCGGATCTCCGGCGCCGTCTGGGCCGCGCTCGGGATCGTGTACGTCGTCTGGGGGTCCACCTACCTCGGGATCCGGATCGTCGTCGAGACGATGCCGCCGTTCCTCTCCGCCGGGCTCCGCTTCGTCGTCGCCGGACTCCTCCTCGCCGGGCTGATCGCCTGGCGGCAGGGTCCCTCCACGCTCCGGGTCACCCGCCCGCAGCTCGCCTCGGCCGCCCTCGTCGGCCTGCTCCTGCTCCTCGGTGGCAACGGCCTCATCGTGCTCGCCGAGACCTCCGTCCCCTCCGGGCTCGCCGCCCTGCTCGTTGCCGTCGTGCCCGCCTGGGTCGTCGTCATCAAGGCCGTCTTCGGGCAGCGCCCCACCCCCGGCGGCGTCGTCGGCGTCCTCCTGGGCCTCGCCGGCCTCGCCGTCCTCACCCTCCCCGGCCTCAGCGGCGAGGTCCGGATCGGCGGCGTCCTCCTGGTCGTCGTGGCGACCCTGCTGTGGTCCGTGGGCTCGTTCTCGTCCTCCCGCATCCCGATGCCCGCCAACCCCTTCACCGCCAGCGCCTACGAGATGGTCGCCGGTGGCCTCGGCTGCGCCGCGCTCGGCCTGATCCGCGGCGAGCAGTACGGTCTCGACCCCACCGCCTTCTCCGCCCGCTCCTGGATCGCCCTCGCCTACCTCGTCGTCTTCGGCTCCCTGATCGCCTTCACCGCGTACGCGTGGCTGCTGCAGAGCGCCCCGCTCTCGCTCGTCGCCACCTACGCCTACGTGAACCCCGTCGTTGCGGTGCTCCTCGGCGCGCTCGTCCTCGACGAGGCCCTCACCTGGCCCATCGCCCTCGGCGGCGCGGTCGTCGTGGCGGGAGTGTGCCTGATCGTCTCGACGGAACGCAGAAGCTGATCGACCGCAGCGGCGAGCCGAGGGCTCCGCTTCGGCCAAACCGGCGAGACCGGCACCCCCCACCACTCCACACCGGACAAACGACGCTCGGCCGCCTCGGCCCTACCGTGGCAGTGAACAAGTCAGCGACACCCGCTGAGTCAGCGACACCAACCGATACGGAAAGGGCCGGGACGCAATGACTGCCACCCACGCCTTCTGGCTCGCCGGCCGCGAGGCCACCGGCGAGGCCACCTTCGACGTCACCTCCCCGTGGGACGGCCGTCTCGTCGGCAAGGTCAGCGTGCCCACCGAGGCCCAGGTCGAAGAGGCCGTCGCAGCCGCCCACGCCGTCGTCGACGAGTTCGCCGCGACCCCGGCCCACGTCCGCGCCGCCGCCCTCGACCACGTATCGAAGCGTCTCGCCGAGCGCACCGAGGAGATCGCCCAGCTGATCTCCGCCGAGAACGGCAAGCCGATCAAGTGGGCCCGCGGCGAGGTCGGCCGCGCCGTCTCCGTGTTCCGCTTCGCCGCCGAGGAAGCCCGCCGCTTCAACGGCGGAGAGGCCCAGCGCCTCGACACCGAGGCCGGCGGCGTCGGCCGCCTGGCGCTCACCCGCCGTATCCCCAAGGGCGTCGTCCTCGGCATCGCTCCGTTCAACTTCCCGCTGAACCTCAGCGCCCACAAGGTCGCCCCGGCCATCGCCGTCGGCGCCCCGATCATCCTCAAGCCCGCCCCGGCCACGCCCATCTCGTCCCTGATCCTGGGCGAGCTGCTGGCCGAGACCGACCTGCCGGCCGGTTCCTGGTCCGTCCTGACCGTGCCGAACGAGCGGATGCCCGCCCTCGTCCAGGACGAGCGCCTCCCGGTCATCTCCTTCACAGGCTCCGACAAGGTCGGCTTCGCCATCCAGCAGTCCGTGCCACACAAGCACTGCACCCTGGAGCTCGGCGGCAACGCCGCGGCGGTCGTCCTCGGCGACTGGGCGTCCGAGCAGGACCTGGACTGGGCGGCGACCCGTATCGCCACCTTCTCCAACTACCAGGGCGGCCAGTCCTGCATCTCCGTGCAGCGCGTGATCGCCGACGCCTCGGTCTACGACCGGCTGCTGCCGAAGATCGTCGCCGCCGTCGAGGCCCAGGTCACCGGCGACCCGAACGACTCTGCCACGGACGTCGGCCCGCTGGTCAACGAGGACGCCGCCCAGCGCGTCGAGTCCTGGGTCGACGAGGCCGTCCAGGCCGGTGCGAAGCTGCTCACCGGCGGCAAGCGCGAGGGTGCCACCTACGCCCCGACCGTGCTCACCGACCTCCCGGCCGATGTCACCCTCGCCCGTGCCGAGGTCTTCGGGCCGGTCCTCACGGTCGCCAAGGTCGACGGCGAGGCCGAGGCCTTCGCCGCGGTCAACGACTCGGACTTCGGCCTCCAGGCCGGCGTCTTCACCCACGACCTGCAGACCGCCTTCCGCGCCCACCGCGCGCTGGAGGTCGGCGGCGTGATCATCGGCGACGTCCCGTCCTACCGCGCCGACCAGATGCCGTACGGCGGCGCCAAGAAGTCCGGCGTCGGCCGCGAGGGCGTCCGGTACGCGATGGACGACTACACCTACGAGCGCGTCCTGGTCCTGACGGGCCTCGCGCTGTAACCCGTACACCTGTACGGACCGAGACCGGCGGCCGGAGCCCACTGTGCGGGGGCTCCGGCCGTCTTCCTTATCCCTGCGTTGACCTGCAGGAATGGCCAAATCTTGGCAGTCCCTGAAGAGTTGTGGGAACGCGTGGGGCTAAGCGCCACAGGATCTCCGGACCAGGTCACTAAGTTCGATTCCGGGGCCGCCACACGCAGATACGGGTTGTCGGCAGTCCTGGGTTCGGCTACGCGGTGTAGGGGTTGGAGATGGTGTGCGGCCTGCGGGCGGTGGCCAGGACGTTCTGCGGGAACCGGGGGCCGGCGGTGTAGTGGCGGCCCTTGGTCTGTCCGACCGCGGTCAGTACTCCGGCCTTGGTCAGGGCTTGGAGGTCCCGGGTGGCCTGCTGGGTGTTGATGGCCTCGGCCCGCTCGTAGCGTGAGCGCCTGACCCGGCCCACCATCGCCACCTCGTGGAGGGCGGTGACCTGCCGCTCGCTGATGCCGTGAGCCTGGGCGTGGTCCATGAGCTGCATCCAGCAGTCGTTCGAGCGGTTGACCCGGTGCTGCACACGCTGGGCTTGCTGGTGGTAGGCGAGGAGGCTGAACTTGATCCACGGCAGGGTGTCACGCTCGGGCGAGTAGACCGGTCCGCCGACCTCGCGGAGCACCTTGTAGTACTCCCATGTGTTGCCGGGCATACCCAACCATTCCTCGATCGAGGAGAACTCCGGAGCCAGCACCCCACCTCGGGCGATCAGCAGGGTCTGCAGCGAGCGGGACATCCGGCCGTTGCCGTCCGACCACGGGTGGATCTTCACCAGGTTCAGGTGTGCCATCGCGGCCCGGATCAGGACGTGTTCCTCGAGGTCGCCGTCGTTGAGCCAGTCCACCAGCTCCGCCATGAGGCCGGGTACGAGTTCTTGGCCGGGGCCGTCATAGTCGGTGGCGAGCTCGTCGCCCGGGGCGGTGATGCGGATGGAGGTCTTGCGCCACTGGCCGGCTGTCCGCAGCGGGTGGTGGTGGCCCTGCAGCATCCAGTGCAGCGCGTTCAGGAGTTCCTTGCTGTACTGGAAGTCGGTGACGTCGTGGAGGGACTGGATGTATGTCAGCGCCTGCTGGTAGGCGAGGGTCTCCGCCTTGTTCTCGTCGCTGGCCTCGACTTCGCGCTCGCCGTCCATCAGGTCGGCGACATCCTTCGCGTCGACCTGATAGCCCTCGATCGTGTTCGACGCGGCGATCGCGCTGGCGGTCAGCGCCTTGCGCAGATCGAGGGTCCACTTCATGGGGGCCTGTTGCACCGCATCACGCAGGCGCTCACGCAGTCCGTCGATCTGTTCCAGCACCTTGTGATCGTCGGAGCCGAGACGGGGAGTCGCATACAACATGAGTGAATGATACCTGCTACCTATCATTTCCGCATTGGTGGTGCTTCTCTCGCTCCTTCCTGATTCACCGCGTCCACAAGCATGTTCGCCGCGTCAGGCCTTCCGTGCGCCCGGGCCCGCTCGCCATCGCCTCGCGCCGTGCGGGATCGGTGAGGAGCGGGCCCACCGCGTCCCGCAGGCTTGCCCAGCGCGGTCAGCTCGGCGAGCGTCCCGGCGCCGCTCCGGGAGATCACGACGTCGGCCGGCGCCAGCAGTCGGGGAGCTCCGTGCCGACGAACCCGGCGAGGTAGTACCGGCCCGACAGCTCCACAGGCAGAGCCGCCGCGCGCTGCCGCAGCGCTACCGCAGGGCGCTAAGGCCCTTCTGCAGGTCATCGAGGTTCATGACCGGCTCGAACGTGACCTCGGCGCCCATCTCCTGGAAGAACGGGTCGGCGATGGAGGGCAGCTGCGAGCTGTCCTGCATGTCGAACACGAGGATCATGGTGCGCCCGCCCTCAGGGGTGAAGTAGGCAGCCTCCGGCTTCAGCCGCTCGAGGGTCGACTTCAGCGACTGGGGCATCGCTCCGCCCTTGGTCACCTGATTCGACATCTGGGTGTCCATGCGGGCCTTCATCATCATCCGCATCGCAAGCTCTCCTCGCGCACCGCGACGTGTGCGGTCTCATCCGCGCTCACTGGGGATCCGGTGCCGTCCCGCCCACCCTCACCCCGCTGATCACACACCGCAACATCTCGTACGCCGACGTGACGCAGGGCAACCGCTCCACATGGCCGGATGTGCGGCGGCGTAACGTTGGACACAGAGCCCAGAGAGACTCCTGGGAGGCGCGATGCCGTCCCTGTCGGTGCAATCGCGAACCGGCGAGCTGGTGCTCCTGGATGAATCGGCTGCCGAGCGCTTGGGCGCGGGGCTGCGTGGCGGGCTGCTCCGCCCGGGTGATCACGCCTACGAGCAGGCGCGTGCAGTCTGGAACGGCTTGATCGACCACCGGCCCGCTCTGATCGCCCGCTGCTCCGGAGCGGCCGACGTCGTTCAGGCCGTCGCCTTCGCCCGTGAGCACGACCTGCTGGTGTCGGTGCGAGGAGGCGGGCACAACATCGCCGGCAAAGCGGTGTGCACCGGCGGCCTGATGATCGACCTCTCACCCATGCGAGGTGTCGCGGTCGATTCGGAGCGCTGCACGGCCCGAGTCGCGGGAGGGGCGACCCTCAAGGAACTGGACCGAGCCACGCAGGCATCGGGCCTGGCCACGACGGCTGGCGTCGTCACGCACACGGGCGTCGCAGGGCTCACCTTGGGCGGCGGCGTGGGCCGGCTGGCCCGGAGGTACGGCCTCTCCTGCGACAATCTGCGGGCCGCGGAGGTCGTCACCGCCGACGGCCGGGTGGTGAGAGCAGACGAGTCCGACAACGCCGAGCTCTTTTGGGGTCTGCGGGGCGCCGGAGCCAACTTCGGGGTCACGACCTCCTTCGCGTTCCAGCTCCACCGCGTGGGCCCCGAAGTGCTCGGAGGCGTCGTCGTCCACCCCCTGAAGAAGGCGAAGGCCGCGCTGAAGTTCTACGGCGAGTACTCCCTGTCGGCTCCCGACGAGCTGTCGGCCGACGCGATCTTCCTGACGTCGCCCGATGGCGACCCATTGCTCGCCATCTCCGCGTGTTACATCGGGTCGGTGGAGGAGGGCGAGCGTGTACTGCGACCACTGCGGCAGTTCGGCCCGCCGCTTGTCGACGGGATCGGCCCGGTGGCATATACGGAACTTCAGGCCGCGGCCGACACCTTCTTCCCCACCGGCCTCCGCTACTACTGGAAGTCCCATTTCCTGGAACGGATCGCCGACGACACCGTGGAGGCCACGGTGGACCACTTCGCCCGCGCCCCGTCCCCCAGGTCCCTCATCGTCTTCCAGCAATACGGCGGTGCCGTCAGCCGCGTCGACCCATCCGCCACGGCGTTCCGCCCCCGGAACGCGCAGTACGACAACTTCGCTGCGTCCATCTGGACCGACCCCGGGGAACTCCAGACGCAGCGGCAGTGGGTCCGGCGGTGGTGGGACATGGTGCGCCCCTTCTCCTTGGGAGCCGAATACGTGAACAACCTGGGAGAAGAGGGGGAGGAGCGAGTGCGGGCGGCCTACGGCGGGAACTATGAGCGGCTCGTGTCCCTCAAGAACACGTACGATCCCGAGAACCTCTTCCGCCTGAACGCGAACATCCGGCCGAGCGGGCGGTGATACCCAACAGCGCGTCCTCTCCGGGGCACAGCACGAGGAGGCGTCTTGCCGATCACCATGCGCGTCAGATGACCACCGGCCCGTCGATGCGCTCCGGTCGGCGCCATGGTGGAGCGACGAGTTCCGCCGGGTGCGGCGCCATGACGCGTGTTCCCGGGGGTGTTCCCACGGGAACACGGATGATCGTTGATGCGGGTGGATGCGGCCGGAGGCATGAAAGTGCGGACCGAAACGCCGGGCGTTTCCGCAGGTCAGAGAGAAACCGCAGGTCAGGGCCACTGCGAGGGGCCCACTGTGCGGGGGCTCCGGCCGTCTTTCGATCGGAGTTCCGCGCAAGTTAATCGGCTGTGGCCGGCCCCGCCTTGAGACGAGGCGTTGCGAGCGCCGCCCACACGGTGTCAGGGCGCAGGGGCAGGCTGGTGAAGCGGAAGCCAGTCGCGCCGCGGACGGCATTGGCCAGTGCTGGGGCCACGGGGTTGAACGGCAGCTCGCTCATCGGCTTTGACATCACGGACCGGTCCAAAGCTTCGGGGGCGACGAGGTGCACTTCGGTCGGCGGAACCTCCTCGAAGTGGGGGATGAGATAGGCGCGCAGGTCGGGGGTGGTGACATGGCCCTCGGAGTCGGTGACCAGGTCTTCCCGGAGCGTGGTGCCGACTCCCTGGACGACGGCTCCTTCGATCTGCCCACGGCACTGGGCGGTGTCCATCACGGTGCCGGCGTCGGCGACGTGCACGCTGTCGAGAACGCGGACGAGACCGGTCGCGGAGTCGACCTCGACGCGAAACCACTGCGCGCTGAAGGCCATGGACAGCACGGCGTCGTCGGCGCGGGCGGTGGCGGTGGCGCGGAGCGGGGTCCCGGTCGCGTTCGCACGGGCATGAAGTGCGGTGAGCGGGAGCGGTGTGCCGTCGCAGTGGACGAAGTCCGGGCCCAGTCGACAGGTGCCGGGGGCGGTGGTCGTGCACTCCGATGCCACCTTCCGCATCCGCGCGGCGAGTGTCCGGCACGCCTGGGTGACGGCGTGCCCGGTGAGGACGATGCCGGTGGAGGCGAAGCCGCCGCTGTGGTGGTCGAGCAGGTCGGTGTCGGCGTCGACGAGGTGAACGCGATGGGGCTCGGTCGTGAGCGCGTCGGCGGCGATGCGGCGCAGCACGGTGCTGGTGCCGCTGCCGAACTCGGGGACAGCGGTGGCCAGGTCGTAGCCGCCGTCGGATCGCAGGGTGACCACTGCCTGGGCGATGTGTCCGTCCGCGGGGACGGTGTGCTGGGCGGCGACGGCCAGGCCCTCACCGACCAGGCGGCGTTGCCCGGTCTCCACCGGGTGGGTGCGCAGGCGGCGGGCGCGAACCTCGCCGAGGGTGTTCAGGCAGCGGGCCAGGCCGGTGTCCATGACCGGGTGCTGCCCGGCGACACCGGGCAGTGCTGCTTGTTCACCGGGGCGGAGGTAGGCGCGTTCGCGGATGGTCAGGGGGCCGAGGGAGAGGCGGTGGGCGAGTTCGTCGAGGGCGGACTCGACGGCGAAGGCGAGCTGGCCCGCGCCGTAGCCACGGAAGGCACCGGCGGGCACGTTGTGGGTGCGCACGCAGTAACCCTCGATGGTGACGTTCGCGCAGCGGTACTGGGCGATGGCTTCCGTACAGGCGACGTTGAGGACGGACGGTCCCTGGTTGCCGTAGGCGCCGGTGTCACAGACGACACGCAGCTTCAGCGCCGTGAGGGTGCCGTCGTGGCGCGCACCGAGTGTGACCCGGACGTGGAAGGGGTGACGGGTGGTGGTGGCGGTCAGTTCGTCAGTGCGGGTGTTCTCCAGTTGAACGGGGCGCCCGGTGCGCAGGGTGGCGAGCAGGGCGATGTGCTCGGTCTGCAGGTCCTGACCCCGGCCGAAGGACCCGCCCAGGCGTCCGGTGGTGACGCGCAGGCGGTCCTCGGGGACTGCGAATACCTCGCACAGGCGTCGGCGGACGAGATGAGGGGCCTGGGTGGCGCAATGCAGGCGGAGGCGGCCGTCCGGGTCGGTCCAGGCCCTGCTGGCGTGGCATTCCAGGGCGGTGTGCTGCACCCGCTGGGTGTGGAAGGTTTCCTCATAGACGATGTCCGCCTCGGCCAGGCCGCGTTCGGTGTCTCCGATGGTCCGGTGGAACTCGCCGGCGATGTTGCCGTCCTCGTGCACGCGGATCGCATCGGGGCCGAGGGCGTGCTCGGGATCGGTGACGGCGGGCAGGACCTGGTAGGTGACGTGGACCAGCCGGGCGGCCTCTGCGGCGGTGGCGGGGCTTTCGGCGACGACGGCGGCGACGCGCTGCCCGACGTGACGTACGACGTCGTCCAGGACGCGGGCATCGGCAGGATCGTCGTCAGTGTTCTCGTGCAGGGCCGTGGAGAAGCGGGTGCGGGGTGCGTCGTGGTGGGTGAGTACAGCGTGGACGCCCGGAACGGCCCGCGCGGCGATGGCGTCGATGTCCAGGATCCGGGCGTGCCGGTGCGGGGAGCGCACCAGCGCGACGTGCAGCATGCCAGGCGGCTCGGGGTGGTCCAGGGTGAAGCGTGCGGTGCCGGTGACGACCTCGCGGGCGACCGGGTCAGCCCCGCCCGGTGTGCGGCAGCGCGATCCCCCGTCCTCTCGGAAGTGAGCGGCCCGTACCGCGTCACCGATGGGCCGATAGCCGGTGCACCGGCACAGGTTGCCCTTCAGGGCCTGCGGCAGGTCACCCAGCTGCTCCGCGGACAGGGCGGCGGCCGTCATGACGAACCCCGGCGTGCAGTAGCCGCACTGGAAGGCCCTCGACCGGATGAACTCCTCCTGCACGCGATGCACCCGGCCGTCGGCACCCAAGCCCTCGGCAGTCGTCACCGCGCGCCCGTCGGCCCGGTGGGCCGGATACAGACAGCTGTGCACGGCCAGTCCGTCCACGTGCACGGTGCAGGCGCCGCAGTCGCCCGTGTCACAGCCCTTCTTCACCCCGATACGGCGGCCTTGATCGCGCAGATAGGTGCGCAGGCACTGTCCCGGCCGCGGCGGTTCATGGCTTTCCTCGCCATCGACGCGCACGATGAAGGACATTCGCCTAGACCTCCTCCGCCAGCTCGCGCCGGACCTCTTCCGCCAGGTGCTCGGCCAGGTGCCGGCGCCAGTCCGCCCGCCCGTGAACATCCTCGAAGGCGAGGTCGGGCGTGAAGACTTCCCGTAGCGTCCGCCGCAGCTCTGCGGCGGACGGCACGCGGCTGAAGGAGACGGACAACGGCCGAGTCGTGGCAGCGGTGACGGCAACGGTGAGCCCCGCGGTCACCGGCGCCCGAACGCCGATGACCAGGGCGGCTGACCTGCCCCACGGGTGGGTACTGACCCTGCGCACCGCGCTGAGCTCCGCCAGCGCGGCGGCGGGCAGTTCGACCGAGCGAAGCAGCTCGCCCGGGTGCAGCACCGTGCTCCCTGGCCCCGTCACGAACTCCTCGGCGGGCACTGTACGTACCCGTCCATCAAGGCCCAGCACCCGGCACACGCCCCGCAGCGCCACCGCGAGGGAGATCATCGGGCCGGCCGGCAGGGCCGCGCACAGGTTTCCGCCCACCGTCGCGGTGTTCCATACCTTGAAGGAGGACGAGAACGCCCGGCAGCAGTGGGCGATGAGCGCCCGTCCCGTCGGCCACGGTCCGTCCGGCGCCTCGGCGAACGACAGCAGCTCCGCAAGAGTGCAGGTGGCCGACACAACGAGGCCGCTCTCGGTTACGGCGAGCGGCGTCCATCCCCACGTGCTCAGATCCCGCAACCGCTTCAGATCGGGTCGGGACGCGCCGAACAGCACCGTACCGCCCGCCAGCCACGCGTCTCCCGCCTGCCACGGCAGACGGCTTCGTCCGTCGACGATCTCACGCACCCCTGGCAGGTCCATGTGTCCTTCCGCTTGTCCGTCGGGCCGCGAGTCAGACCGTGGTGAGGTCACCACCGACGGGAAGTCCGTCGACCTGCCCGCTGGTGACGACGGTGAGTTCGAAGTCGTGGCGAGCTCCTCGCTGCCACTGTCCGCCGGCCAACGGGACGGTGGCGATGTTGGGCACGGGGCCCGCGGTCCAGTCGAGTACACCCGCGATGGTCTCCAGTCGGCTCTTGCCCAGAGCGGTGGCGACGGAACGGCGATCGGTCGGCTCGTCGGCAGTGGTCAGCGCGTGCGCGGCGACTTCGAGCAGGGCGTAGGCCAAGCCCAGCGGCTGCAGCCACTGACGTCCCGTCTCCTGTTCGTACGCCTCCGCCAGTTCGGCCGCGGTCATGCCGTCGAGGGACGAAGCGTAGGGGTGGGCCGGTGTCCAGTAGGCCAGGGTTGCCACGTCGGCCTGGGCCGGCTGCCGACCGGTGCTGGTGACCGACGGCGGGTAGGCCAGCCAGCGCGAGCAGGTGATCAGACGGGGCTGCCAGCCGCTCCCGGCGGCTCGGGCCCGGAACAGCGCCAGGTCCTGGCCGGTGGCCGCGCTGGTCACGATGCCGACTTCAGCGTCGCGGAAGGCCGTGACGTGCGCGTCGAGTCCGGTGGCCGGTTCGCGGTAGGGCGCCGGTTCCAGGAGCCGGTGCCCCCGGGCGCGTGCTGCCGGGGCGAAACCATGCCGCGGGTGCCTGGACCATTCGCCCTGCGGCCCGTCGTTCCACAAACAGCCGACCGTGTGCGGCGCGCCGTTCACCTGCTCCCACAGGTCGGCGAAGGTATCGGCGATGTCGTTCAGGCCCCAGCAGAAGTGGTACGTCCAGTCGAAGGGTCGGTCGTCGTCCGCTCCGCGGCCGTAGTAGTAGACCTGCCAGGGAAAGGTGCTCGACAGGCACGGAACCCCGATGGCCTCGCAGGCGTCCGCGACCGCCGGCAGGACCTCGGTGCCGGCCAGCGTCAGGATGATCGTGGCGTTCTCGTCCCGGACGAGTTCCCTCACCGCCTGCCGGGCGCCTTCGGCGCAGGAGCGGCTGTCTCGGCTCGCCAACCGGATCCTGTATCCGGAGGGCCCGAGCGTGGCCAGTTTCGGCCCCAGCAGGGTCATGGCGAAGGCCAAAGGGTCCCCCAGGTTCGCCAACCGCCCCGAACGGGCGACGGCCACTCCCACCGTAAGGACGCGTTCCCGCCCGTCGCTGAACTCGCTCATCATGCTCCCTACAAGGGCTCCGGGTCAGGAACCGGCCACTGGCGCACACAGCGAGGCTCCCCCGCGAGCTGAGCGGTCAAGGGGGCCGATCGGGTGATCCAGGCGCCGACCGGGGCGCGATACCAGGGGTGATCGACTCCCGGAGTCATGATCGAGCCCATGGAGACGCCCTACGCCTGCTATCTGCGACTTACCGATCTCCTCGACCTTCAACAGCCCCGATCCCCCCACGAGCAGTCCGCGCAGTGGGCGGACGAGCGCTTCTTCATCACCGTGCACCAGTCCGCCGAAGTACTGGTGAGCCAGGCACTGGTAGATCTGAGAAGTGCGTCGCGGCAGGCACGCTCGGGCGAGGAGGCCGAGGCTGCCACCGCCCTGCGACGGGCCACGGCGGTCGTGGCAGCACTCGAGACGCACCTTGCGCTGCTCGATCACCTTGCTCCCGAAAGCTTCGCCTCGTTCCGCCCTCTCCTCGACAACGCCAGCGGAGCGCAGTCGAGCCAGTTCATCGAACTCTTCCGGCAGATCGCGGCGCCGGACTGCCTCCCGCGACAGACGGCGGTCCCCGTCGACGGCGTCGGCACTGACGAGGCGGCATCGGCGAAAGCGGCTGGAGAGTTGCAGGCCCTGAGAGCCGCAGTGATCCGTTGGCAGACGAGGCATCTGCTGCTCGTCGAGCGGATGATCGGCGACCAGGCCGGAACGGACGGGACCTCGGGGCTGGCCTATCTGCGGTCCCGGATCGACTTGCCACCCCATACGTAATGGCTGGCGACAGCTCGACCCACAGGCACCGCATGCCCGCGTCCCTGGCTGCCCCCTGGAATGTGCTGGTTGCCCGAGGGCGGCCGCGCAGGGGCGTGAAATGGCGGATTCCTCTGGTGGCTTGATCACTCAGGGTGGTGGCGGTCGGATCAGCGGCTCGCCGGACACCTCAAGTGGCGGGCGCGGCACCAGCGCGTGGCAGGCCGGCTCCGTGGGGCCGCCGCCACGCGTTCGCCGGCACGCCTGTCCCCACCTCAAGGCCATGTCGCTGAAGGTCCGCGGCCTTCGCCGGCCGCCCTTGGCCCAGGTACCACGGTCGACGATTGCGCCCGCTGCCACTCGACAAGCCCGGGGAGCAGGGCCCGGACGACGAGCCGATTCACGTGCACGCGGACGTCCAGGCGTCCAGGAGGGCTGCCCCGCGGTCCGGCCACCAGCCGGGCACGATGGTCACCTGTCGTCCGCGCTCCCGGATCAGGCGCGTGAAGAACTCACGGGCCTCCTCGCCGTCGTACGGGTCATGGGTCGCCATGAAGAGCGTCACGCCACGGCTGGAGACGGCGAGGAGCACGTCGGACTCGTGCGAGGTGACCGGCTCCGTGCCGTTCGCCGTGCCACGGGCAGGGACAGACCACCGGACACGGGCGCGGTCCGTCCACAGCGTCTCGCTGCTCTCCGGCCGTGCCGATCCGGCCGCCACGGGTCCGCTTCTCGCGCGAAGATCTTCCGCCGCGGGGGAGGGCCGGGCACCCGCACAGGTCGACGGCGGCCGGCGTCATCGAACCGGGTCGGCAGTGAGGGCCCGGCGATCCCGCCCCCCTACGCTTTCCGCGCCACCTTGAACGGGCGCTACCGATGCGGCCCCCGGCATCGCCGCCGCGACAGGTCGGTGAGGCAGTCCGGGGTCCGCGGGTTCCCGACCGCGGCTACGGCACGCAAGAGGGCCGGGCGAGGCTGCTCGCCTACGACTCGTCTATCCGAACTCCGCGAAATCGGGTACTACGGACGGGTAGCCACAAGTCCTACAAGAGCCCCCGACGAGCGGCGAGGTGAGCTCCGCATGTCCGCACCCACCCAGCGGCCCAAAGTCACGGAACGAGAAGCGCGTCAGGTCGCCGAGGCCGCGCGCGAGCAGGACTGGCGCAAACCCAGCTTCGCCAAGGAACTCTTCCTCGGCCGCTTCCGGCTGGACCTCATCCACCCCCACCCCCTCCCCTCCGAGGAGGACGTACGGCGCGGAGAGGCCTTCCTCGCCAAGCTGCGGGACTTCTGCGAGACGGAGATCGACGGCCGGCGGATCGAACGCGAGGCCCGGATCCCCGACGAGGTCGTCGCCGGCCTCAAGGCGCTCGGCGCCCTCGGGATGAAGATCGACACCAAGTACGGCGGCCTCGGCCTCACCCAGGTGTACTACAACCGGGCCCTGGCCCTCGTCGGCTCCGCGAGCCCCGCGATCGGCGCCCTGCTCTCCGCCCATCAATCGATCGGCGTACCGCAGCCACTGAAAATCTTCGGCACCCAGGAGCAGCGGGACGCCTTCCTGCCGCGCCTGGCCCGTACGGACATCTCGGCCTTCCTGCTCACCGAGCCGGACGTGGGCTCCGACCCGGCCCGGCTCGCCACGACGGCGGTGCCGGACGGGGACGACTACGTCGTCGACGGCGTGAAGCTCTGGACGACCAACGGCGTCGTCGCCGACCTGCTGGTGGTCATGGCGCGGGTGCCGAAGTCCGAGGGGCACAGGGGCGGCATCACCGCCTTCGTCGTCGAGGCCGACTCACCCGGCATCACCGTCGAGCACCGCAACGCCTTCATGGGCCTGCGCGGCCTGGAGAACGGCGTCACGCGCTTCCACGGTGTGCGGGTGCCGGCCGAGAACCGCATCGGCCCCGAGGGCGCGGGCCTCAAGATCGCCCTCACCACCCTGAACACCGGCCGGCTCTCGCTCCCCGCGATGTGCGTGGGCGCCGGCAAATGGTCCCTCAAGATCGCCCGCGAGTGGGCAGCGGTACGGGAGCAGTGGGGCAAGCCGGTCGCCCGCCACGAGGCCGTCGGCACGAAGATCTCCTTCATCGCCGCGACGACCTTCGCCCTGGAGGCGATCGTCGACCTCTCCTCGCAGATGGCCGACGAGGACCGCAACGACATCCGTATCGAGGCCGCCCTCGCCAAGCTCTACGGCTCCGAGATGGGCTGCCTCATCGCCGACGAACTGGTCCAGATCCGGGGCGGACGCGGCTACGAGACGGCGGACTCGCTGGCGGCCCGCGGCGAACGGGCCGTACCGGCCGAACAGCTCCTGCGCGACCTGCGGATCAACCGGATCTTCGAGGGCTCGACCGAGATCATGCACCTGCTCATCGCCCGGGAGGCGGTGGACGCCCACCTCGCCGTGGCCGGCGACATCATCGACCCCGAGAAGTCGCTCGGCGACAAGGCGCGGGCGGGGGCGCGGGCGGGCGGCTTCTACGCACGCTGGCTGCCCAAGCTCGTCGCCGGACAGGGGCAGGTCCCGGGCGCCTACCGGGAGTTCGGCGCGCTCGCGACGCATCTGCGGTACGTCGAGCGGACCTCGCGCAAGCTCGCCCGTTCGACCTTCTACGCGATGTCACGGTGGCAGGGCCGGATGGAGCTGAAGCAGGCGTTCCTCGGGCGGATCGTCGACATCGGCGCGGAGCTGTTCGCGATGAGCGCGGCCTGCGTACGGGCGGAGCACCTGCGGTCGACGGGGGAGCACGGCAAGGAGGCCCACGCGCTCGCGGACGCGTTCTGCCGCCAGTCGCGGCTGCGGGTCGAGGAGCTGTTCGGCCGGCTCTGGGACAACACGGACGACCTCGACCGCAAGGTGGTGGACGGGGTGCTGGCCGGCCGCTTCACGTGGCTGGAGGCGGGCGTGGTGGACGCCAGCGACGACGGCCCCTGGATCGCGGACACCACCCCCGGCGCCCCGACGAAGGAGAACGTCCACCGCAGGATCCCGTAGACCGGCGCCGCCCGGCGAGGGCCCTCGCCGGGCAGCCCTCGCCGGGCCGCCGGTCCCGCCCTTGTGGCCGCCCGTTCCGCCATGCGGAACGTCTGCCCACAAGGGCGGGAGGACCCGGCACCATGGCCCCCGTGACCGTCATCGACATCCCCGGCTCCAAGTCCGTCACCGCCCGCGCCCTCTTCCTCGCCGCCGCGGCCGACGGGACCACCACGCTCCTCAAGCCCCTGCTCTCCGACGACAGCGAGGGCTTCGCCGAAGGGCTCAAGGCCCTCGGCTACGAGGTCCGGCAGGAGCCCGGGGCCTGGCACATCGAAGGCCGCCCCGCCGGGCCGGCCCGCGACGCCGCGGACGTGTACTGCCGCGACGGCGCCACCACCGCCCGCTTCCTGCCCACCCTCGCCGCCGCCGGCCACGGCACCTTCCGCTTCGACGCCTCTCCCCAGATGCGCCGCCGCCCCCTCGGCCCCCTCACGACCGCCCTGCGCCACCTCGGCGTCGACCTCCGCCACGAGGAGCACGAGGGCCACCACCCCCTCACCGTCGCCGCCCACGGCATCAAGGGCGGCGCGCTCACCCTCGACGCCGGCCAGTCCTCCCAGTACCTGACCGCGCTCCTCATGCTCGGCCCGCTCACCGCCGAGGGCCTCGCGATCACCGTCACCGACCTGGTCTCGGAGCCCTACGTCGAGATCACCCTCGCGATGATGCGGGCCTTCGGCGCGCACATCACCCAGGACGGCCGCACCTACACCGTCGCCCCCACCGGCTACCGGGCGACCACCTACCGCATCGAGCCCGACGCCTCCACCTCCAGCTACTTCTTCGCCGCCGCCGCCCTCGAACCCGGCCGCAGCGTCACCGTCCCCGGCCTCGGCACCGGCGCCCTCCAGGGCGATCTCCGCTTCGTCGACGTCCTGCGCCGGATGGGTGCCGAAGTGGAGATCACCGGGACGGCCACCACCGTCCGCGGCACCGGCACCCTGCGCGGCCTCACCGTCAACATGCGCGACATCTCCGACACCATGCCGACGCTCGCCGCCCTCGCGCCCTTCGCCGACGGACCGGTCCGCATCGAGGACGTCGCCAACACCCGGGTCAAGGAGTGCGACCGCCTCGACGCCTGCGCCGAGAACCTTCGCCGCCTCGGCATCACCGTCACCACCGGCCCCGACTGGATCGAGATCCACCCCGGCACCCCGGCCCCGACCGGCGTCGAGATCACCACCCACGGCGACCACCGGATCGTCATGTCCTTCGCCGTCACCGCTCTGCGCACCCCCGGCATCACCTTCGACGACCCCGGCTGCGTACGGAAGACCTTCCCCGACTTCCACCACGCCTTCGAGGCGTTCACCCGCACCCCGTGAAGCCCGCACAGGCTTTACCGCAAGAATGGGGGGCATGAGCGACCGCCCCTCTCCTCTCGCCGACCCGCACATCGCCTTCGATCCAGCCGAAGGCCGCCGGGACATCGTCGTCCTCGGCGCCACCGGGTCCATCGGCACCCAGGCCATCGACCTGGTCCTGCGCAACCCCGACCGCTTCCGCGTCACCGGCGTCGCCGCCTCCGGCGGCCGGGTCGGGCTGCTCGCCGAGCAGGCGCACCGGCTGCGGGTCGCCACGGTCGCCGTCGCCCGCGAGGACGTGGTGCCCGAGCTCCGCGACGCGCTGAAGGTGCTGTACGGCTCCGAGCCGCTGCCCGAGATCCTCGCGGGCCCGGACGCCGCCACCGAGCTGGCCGCCTCCCCCTGCCACACGGTGCTCAACGGCATCACCGGCTCCATCGGCCTGGCGCCCACGCTCGCCGCCCTGAAAGCCGGGCGCACCCTCGCCCTCGCCAACAAGGAGTCGCTGATCGTCGGCGGCCCGCTGGTCAAGGCGCTGGCCGAGCCCGGTCAGATCATCCCGGTCGACTCCGAGCACGCCGCCCTCTTCCAGGCGCTCGCCGCCGGCACCCGCGCGGACGTCCGCAAGCTGGTCGTCACCGCCTCCGGCGGCCCCTTCCGCGGCCGTACGCGCGACGAGCTGGCGCACGTCACCCGCGAGGACGCGCTCGCCCACCCCACCTGGGCGATGGGCCCGGTCATCACGGTCAACAGCGCCACCCTCGTCAACAAGGGCCTGGAGGTCATCGAAGCGCACCTCCTGTACGACATCCCCTTCGACCGCATCGAGGTCGTCGTCCACCCCCAGTCGTACGTCCACTCGATGGTGGAGTTCACCGACGGCTCCACGCTCGCCCAGGCCACCCCGCCCGACATGCGCGGCCCGATCGCCATCGGCATCGGCTGGCCCGAGCGCGTCCCGGACGCCGCCCCCGCCTTCGACTGGACGAAGGCCTCCACCTGGGAGTTCTTCCCCCTGGACACCGAGGCCTTCCCGTCCGTCTCCCTCGCCCGCCACGTCGGTGAGCTGGGCGGCACCGCACCCGCCGTCTTCAACGCGGCGAACGAGGAGTGCGTGGCGGCGTTTCTCGACGGACGGCTGCCGTTCAACGGAATCATGGATACGGTCACGGCAGTCGTCACCGAGCACGGCACTCTCACCGGAACGCCCGCCACGGGAACCTCACTCACGGTGTCGGACGTCCTCGAAGCGGAGACCTGGGCCCGCGCCCGGGCCCGGGAGCTGGCAGCGAAGGCAATCGCGGAGGCGCGCGCATGACCGTTCTCTTGTACGTCCTCGGCCTGGTGCTGTTCGCACTCGGCCTGCTCGTGTCGATCGCCTGGCACGAACTCGGCCACCTCTCCACGGCCAAGCTCTTCGGCATCCGCGTGCCCCAGTACATGGTCGGCTTCGGTCCCACCGTCTGGTCGAAGAGGAAGGGGGAGACGGAGTACGGCATCAAGGCCATCCCGGCCGGCGGCTACATCCGCATGATCGGCATGTTCCCGCCCGGCAAGGACGGCCGGATCGAGGCCCGCTCCACCTCCCCCTGGCGCGCCATGATCGAGGACGCCCGCGAGGCCTCCTTCGAGGAGCTCCAGCCCGGCGACGAGAAGCGGCTCTTCTACACGCGCAAGCCCTGGAAGCGCGTCATCGTGATGTTCGCCGGACCGTTCATGAACCTGGTCCTGGCCGTCGCGCTCTTCTTCGGCAGCATGATGCTGCTCGGCATCGAAGGTCCGACGACCAAGGTCGGCGGCGTCCAGAAGTGCGTCATCAAGCTGAGCGAGAAGCGCGAGAAGTGCGCCGACACGGACCCCGTCTCCCCGGCGCACGCGGCCGGCCTGAAGGAGGGCGACAAGATCGTCGCCTTCAACGGCACGCCCGTGAACGACTGGAACAACCTCTCCGCGCACATCCGCGCCACCATCGGCCCCGCCACGATCACCGTCGAACGGGGCGGCGAGCGCGTGGACCTGCACCCCACCCTCGTCACCAACAAGGTCGAGAAGAAGGACGCCGACGGCGACGTCGTCCGGCCCCTCACCTACGTCGACGCCGGCTACCTCGGCTTCGCGCCCAAGCCCGAGGTCATGCCGCTCAGCTTCGGCGAGACGTCCGACCGCATGGGCGAGCAGCTGAAGGCCGGCGCGGCGTCCGTCGTCGCCCTCCCCGGCAAGATCCCCGACCTGTGGGACGCCACCTTCGGCGACGGGGAGCGCAAGCAGGACTCCCCGGTCGGCGTCGTCGGCGCCGCCCGCATCACCGGCGAGCTGATGACCATCGACGCACCGCCGCAGACGATCCTCGTCATGTTCATGAACCTGCTGGTCATGTTCAACGTGTCGCTGTTCCTGTTCAACATGCTGCCGCTGCTGCCGCTCGACGGCGGGCACATCGCGGGCGCCCTGTGGGAGTCCGTACGCCGGAACGTCGCGCGGATCTTCCGGCGCCCCGACCCGGGCCCGTTCGACGTCGCCAAGCTGATGCCGGCCGCCTACGTCGTGGCGGGCGTCTTCGTCTGCTTCACGCTGCTCGTCCTGGCCGCGGACATCGTCAACCCGGTGAAACTGACATGACCGAAGGGCGGCCGGACCCCCGGGATGTCCGGCCGCCCGCCGCCGGGGCGGTAATCTCGAAGACCTGAGCCCGATGAACCACACCTTGGGGTTGTACAGCTGATGACCGCGATTTCACTCGGAATCCCGTCCGTTCCGACCAAGCTCGCTGAGCGGCGCAAGAGCCGCCAGATCCAGGTCGGATCGGTGGCCGTCGGCGGCGACGCACCCGTGTCGGTGCAGTCGATGACGACGACCCGTACCTCCGACATCGGCGCCACGCTCCAGCAGATCGCCGAGCTGACCGCCTCCGGCTGCCAGATCGTCCGCGTGGCCTGCCCCACGCAGGACGACGCCGACGCGCTCGCGATCATCGCGAAGAAGTCGCAGATCCCGGTCATCGCCGACATCCACTTCCAGCCGAAGTACGTCTTCGCCGCCATCGACGCCGGCTGCGCCGCCGTCCGGGTCAACCCGGGCAACATCAAGCAGTTCGACGACAAGGTCAAGGAGATCGCCAAGGCGGCCTCCGCGGCGGGCACCCCGATCCGTATCGGCGTCAACGCCGGTTCGCTCGACGCCCGCCTGCTGAAGAAGTACGGCAAGGCGACCCCCGAGGCGCTCGTCGAGTCCGCCCTCTGGGAGGCGTCCCTCTTCGAGGAGCACGGCTTCCGCGACATCAAGATCTCGGTCAAGCACAACGACCCGGTCGTGATGGTCAACGCCTACCGCCAGCTCGCCGCCCAGTGCGACTACCCGCTGCACCTCGGCGTCACCGAGGCCGGCCCCGCCTTCCAGGGCACCATCAAGTCCGCCGTCGCCTTCGGCGCCCTGCTCTCCGAGGGCATCGGCGACACCATCCGCGTCTCCCTCTCGGCCCCGCCGGCCGAGGAGATCAAGGTCGGCATCCAGATCCTGGAGTCGCTCAACCTGCGCCAGCGCCGCCTGGAGATCGTCTCCTGCCCGTCCTGCGGCCGCGCCCAGGTCGACGTCTACAAGCTCGCCGAAGAGGTCACCGCCGGCCTGGAGGGCATGGAGGTGCCGCTCCGCGTCGCCGTCATGGGCTGTGTCGTCAACGGCCCCGGCGAGGCCCGCGAGGCCGACCTCGGCGTCGCCTCCGGCAACGGCAAGGGCCAGATCTTCGTCAAGGGCGAGGTCATCAAGACCGTCCCCGAGTCGAAGATCGTCGAGACCCTCATCGAGGAGGCGATGAAGATCGCCGAGCAGATGGAGAAGGACGGCGTGATGAGCGGCGAGCCCGAGGTCGTCACCGTCGGCTGATCCCCACCGTACGCACCCCACGAAGCCCCGCCGCACCCCGTGCGCCGGGGCTTCGTCGCACTCGCTCCTCCGCTCGCCCGCCACCGCGGCGAGCCGCCAGGTAAAGTGCGGAGATCAGCAGACCGCATGGTGAGGCCCCCTCGTGTTGACGCAGACCACCACCCGGGTCCTCGAACCCGCCGACCTCGGCGCCGCGCTCGCCGTCCTGGAGAGCGCCCCTGTCGAGAACGCCTTCGTCGCGGCCCGCGTCCAGGCGGCCGGACTCGATCCCTGGCGCCTCGGCGGCGAGATGTGGGGCTGGTACGCCGACGGGCAGCTGCGCTCCCTGTGCTACTCCGGCGCCAACCTCGTCCCCCTCTGCGCCACCCCCGAGGCCGTCCGCGCCTTCGCCGACCGGGCCCGCAGGTCCGGCCGCCGCTGCTCCTCCATCGTCGGCCCCGCCGAGCCCACCGCCCAGCTCTGGCGGCTCCTGGAACCCAGCTGGGGCCCCGCCCGGGACGTCCGCGCCCACCAGCCGCTGATGGTCACCGAGGAGCCCTCCGCCACCGTCGAGCCCGACCCCCTCGTCCGCCGCATCCGCAAGGACGAGATGGAGGTGATCATGCCCGCCTGCGTGGCCATGTTCACCGAGGAGGTCGGCATCTCGCCGATGGCCGGCGACGGCGGACTGCTCTACCAGGCCCGCGTCGCCGAACTCGTCGGCACCGGCCGCTCCTTCGCCCGGATCGAGGACGGCAAGGTCGTCTTCAAGGCGGAGATCGGCGCCGCCACCCGCCAGGCCTGCCAGATCCAGGGCGTGTGGGTGGCCCCCGAACACCGGGGCAAGGGCCTCTCCGAGGGCGGCATGGCCGCCGTACTGCGCTACGCCCTCACCGACATCGCCCCCGTGGCCAGCCTCTACGTCAACGACTACAACACCCCTGCCAGGGCCGCGTACCGCAGGGTCGGCTTCCGCGAGGTCGGCGCCTTCATGAGCGTGCTGTTCTGAGGCGACGGACCGACTTGTAGGGTGCGGCCATGGATGACGCTGACGTCACGATCGGACCGGTCAATCTCGCCGCGCGGGTCGACGAAGCCCTCGACGTGCAGGCGCGCGCCTTCGGACTGAGCGAGGACGAGATCGTCGTACGACGGCACATCGTGCTGCGCCATCTGCTCAACCCCGGCGCCTGCGCGTACGGCGCGACCACCGCCACCGGCCGGCTCGTCGGCTTCGTGTACGGCATGCCCAACGACCGCTCCCACTGGTGGTCCGGTGTCGTCGAGCCGTACCTCCGCGCCACCGGCACCGTGGAGTGGCTCGACGACTCCTTCGTGATCACCGAACTCCACGTCCACCCCGCACACCAGGGGCGCGGCCTGGGCCGGGAACTGATCACCACCATCACCGACCGCGCCGAACAGCCCCGCTCGATCCTCTCCGCCATCGACACCGAGAGCCCGGCCCGCGCCCTGTACCGCGCCCTGGGCTACACCGATCTGGCCCGCCAGGTCCACTTCCCCAGCGCACCGCGTCCGTACGCCGTGATGGGCGCCCCGCTGCCGCTGCGGAGGAAGGCCTCCGGGCGGAACTGATTTCCGCCCGCGAGGGCCACCCGGCTAACCTCGGGGCCATCACACTTTTCACCGCAGGAGAGTTCCCCATGGCCCAGGTCCAGCGCATGTCCCGATTGATGGTCAAGACACTGCGCGACGACCCGGCGGACGCCGAGACGCTCAGCCACAAACTGCTCGTCCGCGCCGGTTACGTCCGCCGCAACGCCGCGGGCATCTGGTCCTGGCTGCCGCTCGGCATGAAGGTCCTGGAGAACGTCGCCCGCGTGGTGCGCGAGGAGATGGACGCGATCGGCGGGCAGGAGGTGCTGCTGCCCGCGCTGCTGCCCAAGGAGCCCTACGAGGCCTCCGGCCGCTGGGAGGAGTACGGCGCCGAGCTGTTCCGCCTCCAGGACCGCAAGGGCGGCGACTACCTCCTCGGCCCGACGCACGAGGAGATCTTCACCCTGCTGGTCAAGGACCAGTGCACGTCCTACAAGGACCTGCCGGTGATCCTCTACCAGATCCAGACGAAGTACCGCGACGAGGCGCGTCCCCGCTCGGGCATCCTGCGCGGCCGCGAGTTCCAGATGAAGGACTCGTACTCCTTCGACACGACGGACGAGGGCCTGGTCGAGTCGTACCGCCTGCACCGCGAGGCGTACATCAAGATCTTCGACCGTCTCGGCCTCGACCACAAGATCGTCTCGGCGATCTCCGGCGCCATGGGCGGCTCGGCGTCCGAGGAGTTCCTGGCCCCGGCGGCAGCCGGCGAGGACACCTTCGTGTACTGCCCGAACTGCGAGTACGCCGCCAACACCGAGGCCGTGACCTTCAAGGCCCCGGCGGTGGACGGCTCCGCGGTCGGCCCGGTCGAGGAGCTGGACACCCCCGACACCCCGACCATCGAGACCCTCGCCGCCCACCTCGGCGTCCCGGCCTCCGCCACGCTGAAGAACCTGCTGGTCAAGGTCGACGGCGAGATCGTGGCCGTCGGCGTGCCCGGCGACCGCGAGGTGGACCTCGGCAAGCTGGAGGACCACCTGGCCCCCGCCACCGTCGAGCTCGTCACCGCCGAGGACTTCGAGGGCCGCCCGGACCTGGTACGCGGCTACGTCGGCCCGCAGGGCCTGGACAAGGTCCGCTTCATCGCCGACCCGCGGATCGCCGCCGGCACCTCCTGGATCACCGGCGCCAACAAGCCGGGCAAGCACGCGAAGAACGTCGTCGCCGGCCGTGACTTCGAGGTCGACGACTACTTCGACGTCGTCGTGGTGGAGGAGGGCGACCCCTGCCCCAACTGCGGCACCGGCCTGAAGATGGACCGCGCGATCGAGATCGGCCACATCTTCCAGCTCGGCCGCAAGTACGCCGACGCCTTCCAGCTCGACGTCCTCGGCCAGAACGGCAAGCCGGTCCGGGTCACCATGGGCTCGTACGGCATCGGCGTCTCGCGCGCCGTCGCGGCCCTCGCCGAGCAGCACGCCGACGACAAGGGCCTGTGCTGGCCCGCCGAGGTCGCCCCGGCCGACGTCCACGTCGTGGCCGCCGGCAAGGCCCTCCAGACCGAGCTGGCGCTCGACGTCTCCGAGCAGCTCAAGGCGGCCGGCCTGCGGGTCCTGGTCGACGACCGCGCGGGCGTCTCCCCGGGCGTGAAGTTCACCGACGCCGAGCTCATCGGCGTCCCGAAGATCCTGGTCGCCGGCCGCCGCTCGGGCGAGGGCGTCCTGGAGCTCAAGGACCGCCGCACGGGTGAGCGCGAGGAACTGACGGTCGCCGAGGCGATCGCCCGCCTGAGTGCCTGAGTGCCTGAGTGCCTGAGCGTCTGAGCGTCTGACGGCAAGCGACGCGGGAGCGGGTGGCGAGGGGCTGGTTGAGCCCCCTCGCCACCCGCTCCGCCGCGGGGGTGGCCTCTCAGAGCGCCCCGTCCCGGGGGGACGGGTCCACCGGGGCGCCCGCCACGGTGTCCTCCTGCAGCTCCTCCTCGTCCTCGAAGTCGTCCAGGTCGGGAAGCGGGGGCTCGGCAGCGCTCCGAGCGCCGGGTTCGCCCGGGAGAGTGGTAAGGGGCTCCTCGAAGCTCTCGGGCGGTGCCACCGGGACGGCGGGGGCCGCCGGGGCAGTCTCCGGCGCCGCGGCCCTGCCCGCGCTCACGCCCGCGCTCGCGTCCGCGGGCCCCTGGGCCTGCGCCGCGCGTTCCAGGAACCGCAGCAACTCCACCGGGAACGGCAGCACCAGCGTCGAGTTCTTCTCCGCCGCCACCGCCACCACCGTCTGCAGCAGCCGCAGCTGCAACGCCGCCGGCTGGTCCGACATCACCGCCGCCGCCTCCGCGAGCTTCTTCGACGCCTGCAGCTCCGCGTCCGCGTTGATCACCCGCGCCCGCCGCTCGCGGTCCGCCTCCGCCTGCCGCGCCATCGAGCGCTTCATCGTCTCCGGCAGCGAGACGTCCTTGATCTCGACCCGGTCGATGGCGACCCCCCACCCCATCGCAGGGCTGTCCAGCATCAGTTCGAGACCTTGGTTGAGCTTCTCCCGGTTGGACAGCAGGTCGTCCAGGTCGCTCTTGCCGATGATCGACCGCAACGAGGTCTGCGCCATCTGCGAGACCGCGAACCGGTAGTCCTCCACCCGCACCAGCGCGTCCGCCGCGTCGACCACCTTGAAGTAGACGACCGCGTCCACCCGCACCGTCACGTTGTCCCGGGTGATGCCCTCCTGCGCGGGCACCGGCAGGGTCACGATCTGCAGGTTCACCTTGTGCAGCCGGTCGACGCCCGGAACGATCATCGTGAAACCGGGCTGGCGGACGTCACTCAGCAGCCGGCCGAAGCGGAAGACCACGCCCCGTTCGTACTGCTTCACCACGCGGGCCGCCGCGGCCGTGTACACCACCACGGCCGTTCCCACGCCCGCCGCCGCCGTCAACAGCTCCTCGAGCATCACGGCCCCCAGAGGTCCGAGCCGAGTGTTACAGCAAGGGTATGCCCCTACAGCCAGCCCGCGAACTCCAACAACAGCTCCGCGTCCTGCCGCCGCCCGGCCGCCAGCGCACGGGTGCCCGACTCGACCGCCCGGAACAGCGTCCAGCCGCGCAGCCGCTCCCGGTCCACCTCCAGGGAGTCCGCCAGCTTGTTGACCCGCCTGCGGGCCGCCGAAGCGCCCGCCGAGGCGGCCACCAGGTCCTCGACCCGGTCCCGCACCAGGCGGGCCAGGTCGTAGGCCCGCTCGCCGACCAGCGGCTCGGGGCCGACGGCGAGCCAGGGGGCGCGGTCACCGGCCAGGACCTTGCCCTGCCGGAAGCAGCCGTGCAGCAGCAGGGTCTCGGGGGAGTGGGCGGCCAGCTCCTCGCGCGCCGCCAGCGCGGCGGCGGTCAGCGCACCGGCCTCGGGGTCGGCGCGGTACTCCGCCATCGCGACCGCCTGGCGGGCCGTGCGCGCGGCGACCGACTCGAAGCCGTGCTCCGCCGGCGGGTCCACCCACAGCTTCCGTACCGTCCCCGCCGCCTCCAGGAGGGCCTTCGCCTCGGGCAGGGACCGCAGCGACACCTCGGGGTGCAGCCGTTCGAGCACCAGCGGGCCGTCCTCGCCCGACCCGAGCAGCCGGACCGCGCCCCAGCCGTTCCAGTGCGCCAGCGCGTCCCGTTCCCGCTCGGGCCAGGTGAACGCGGGGGCGATCTTCAGCGCGGCGGGGGAGTCGTCGGACCGCCGGACGAGCAGCACCAGGCTGCTCCGGCCGCCGGGGGCCACCACCCGTTCGGTCGTCAGGGAGGCCTGGTCCAGCGCGGCCCCGGTGAGCTCGGGCAGCTTGCCGAGCCACTCGGCCGCGACCGCGTCCCCGTACGTCTCGCCGAGCGCCCGCACCAGTCGCTGCGGCGGTTCGAAACCCATGCGTGCGTTGTTCCTTCCGCAGTACCGGTGCCTGGTCAGGGCCGGACTCACACCCGCTCGGCGAGCCCAGGAAAGGTTACGCCGGTGCCGCGCCAGCGGACGGCCCGTACCGCCGCCTCGCGCAGCGCGGCGGCCGCCTCCCGCCGCAGCGGCCCCTCCGCGGCCCGTACGAGATCGGAGTACACCGCCGCCACCCGGTCCTCCAGGACCGCCGCGAGACGTACGGCCGCGGCCGTGTCCGGCACCGCGAACGGCAGTTCGTAACCGGCCGCGGCGGCGGCCGGTTCGCCGCCCAGGTCCCGTACGGTCCGGCGCAGCGCGTCCCGCCGGGCCCGGTGTCCCTCGTACGCCGCCGTGGCCTCCGCGCGGCGCTCGGCGCCGATCCGGCCCCCGACCACCCCGTACCCGTACACCACCGCGTGCTCGGCGGCGAGGGCGGCCTGTGCCGCGTCGAGCGCGCTCATCCCCGGCCTCCTTCGGTCAGCAGATAGGCGTGGACCGCCGTGGCGGCCGCCACCGAGGCGAGCAGCCGCGCGTACTCCGGCGGCGCGTCCAGCAGCGCGGCCGTGTGCGTGTCGGCGGTCCTGCGGACGGCGGCGGTCAGCTCCCGCAGCGCGGCGGCCGGATCGGCCGGTACGGC
>NZ_JAGGOS010000088.1 GCF_018614205.1 Streptomyces sp. ISL-36
CAATCATTGTGGGAAAGCCCCGCACCTTATGGTGCGGGGCTTTTCTGCGTTCAGGGGAAGAAAAATCGTTGCCGGTATCGGTGCGGGCCCCTTGGGAGCCCGCACCGTACGACGTCAGAGGCGGCCGGCGGCCTTCAGTGCGAGATAGGCGTCCGCCAGAGCGGGCGCGAGATTGTCAGGGGCGGCGTCCACGACCGTGACGCCGTGGCGGTGGAGCTGGTCCGCCGTACGGTGGCGCTGAGCCTGAGCCTGAGCCGCGGCAGCGGCCGCGTAGACGCCGTCGACCGTCCCCCGGCTCTCGGCCATCGCCGCGGTGTACGGGTCAGCGACCGAGGCAACCAGGACCGTGTGGCGCTGCGTGAGCTGGGGGAGGACCGGCAGCAGACCCTCCTCGATCGGGGCCGCGTCGAGGCTGGTGAGCAGAACGAGAAGAGAACGACGCGGGGCCCGTGCCAGCGCGGTGGCTGCAAGACCGCGGGCGTCCGTCTCCACCAGCTCCGGCTCGATCGGGGCGAGAGCGTTGACCATCGCGGACAGGACGTCACCCGCAGGGCGTCCCTGTACGTGGGCGCGGAGGCGGCGGTCGTAGGCCAGGAGGTCGACGCGGTCGCCCGCGCGCGAAGCGAGAGCCGTGAGGAGCAGTGCTGCATCCATCGCGGCGTCGAGGCGGGGGACGTCGCCGACGCGTCCGGCCGAGGTGCGACCGGTGTCCAGGACGATCAGGATGTGACGGTCGCGCTCCGGGCGCCAGGTGCGAACGGCGACCGTGGTCTGGCGTGCGGTGGCCCGCCAGTCGATCGAGCGGGTGTCGTCACCGGGGACGTACTCACGCAGGCTGTCGAATTCCGTGCCTTCACCGCGGGTGAGGACGCTGGTGCGGCCGTCGAGTTCGCGGAGCCGCGCCAGCCGTGACGGCAGATGCTTCCGGCTCGTGAACGGTGGCAGTACGCGGACCGTCCAGGGCACCTTGTGGCTGCCCTGTCGGGCGGCCAGGCCGAGAGGGCCGTATGAGCGGACGGTGATCCGTTCCGCGTGGCGATCGCCGCGGCGGGTCGGGCGCAGGGCCGTGCTGATCCGTCGGCGTTCGTCGGCGGGCACCGTCAGAATCTTCCGGGAGGCGGCCTGCTCGGTTCCCGTGGCCCAGCTGCTGGGCGGCCACGCATCGCGGAGCTGAGCGCGCAGGCGACGTCGGGAGGGGTTGGTGACGGTGAGCTGTACGTCCGCGCCGTCACCCAGTCGAACTGTTGTGTCACCGCTTCGGGTGAACTGCAGCGTTCGCACTGGCGCGGCCATCGCGTAGTCGCACAGAATTGCGAGTGAGAGAGGCGCGTTCACGGCGAGCATCCCCGTCCAGCTGGGGGCGAGGATGCCGACGGGGAGTGATCCGAGGGCGGCGAGCAGTGCGGTTCGTCCGGTGAGGGCCATGGGGCGCCGTTCTCAGCGGGGTACGGGGACGTGGGCGAGGATCGAGTTGATGACGGAGTCGGAGGTGACTCCTTCCATCTCGGCCTCGGGGCGCAGCTGGATGCGATGGCGCAGGGTGGGGAGGGCCAGGGCCTTCACATCGTCGGGGGTGACGTAGTCCCGGCCGGTGAGCCAGGCCCAGGCGCGGGCGGTGGAGAGCAGCGCTGTGGCCCCTCGGGGGGAGACACCGAGGGTGAGAGAGGGGGATTCACGCGTGGCACGGCAGATATCGACGACATAGCCGGCGATCTCGGGGGAGACCGAGGTCTTCGCGACGGCGGCGCGGGCGGCCTCGAGTTCGGCGGGACCGGCGACCGGGCGGACTCCGGCGGCCTGCAGGTCGCGGGGGTTGAATCCGTCGGCGTGCCGGGTCAGGACGCTGATCTCGTCCTCGCGGGAGGGCAGGGGGACCGTCAACTTGAGCAGGAAGCGGTCGAGCTGGGCCTCGGGGAGGGGGTAGGTGCCCTCGTACTCGACCGGGTTCTGCGTCGCGGCGACCAGGAACGGGTCGGGGAGCGGGCGAGGGGTGCCGTCGACGGTGACCTGGCGCTCTTCCATCGCCTCGAGGAGCGAGGACTGGGTCTTGGGAGGCGTGCGGTTGATCTCGTCGGCGAGCAGCAGGTTGGTGAAGACCGGGCCCGGCTGGAAGGAGAACTCGGCGGTACGGGCGTCGTAGACCAGAGAGCCGGTGATGTCGCTCGGCATCAGATCAGGGGTGAACTGGACGCGCTTGGTGTCGAGTTCGAGAGCGGCGGCGAGCGCACGGACAAGGAGGGTCTTGGCGACGCCGGGGACTCCTTCGAGGAGGACGTGGCCCCGGCAGAGAAGGGCGACGACGAGTCCGGTGACGGCGGGGTCCTGGCCGACCACGGCCTTCGCGATCTCGGTGCGCAGCGCCTCCAGGGAGGCGCGGGCGTTGTCCGAGTTCGTAGGGGTCTCGGGGGTCGGGGCGCTCATGAGGTGCGTACCTCTCTTTCGAGGGCGTCGAGTTGGTCCGCCAGGCGGATGAGAGTGGTGTCGTCGGCGGGAGCCGGGCCGAAGAGAAGGTCTCTGGGGTCTGCGGTGGTCTCGGGGAGACGGGCGGAGAGCGGGGGGAGCAGGGCCTCGGGGGAATGGGCGTCCCGGGAAGGGACGCCGAGGAGGGGTGCGATCCGGGTGCGGGTCGCGGTGCGCAGGACGGTCGCCGCGCGGTCGCGGGCGTTCGCCTTGCGATAGAGGCGGGCGCGGCCCTCGGTGGCCTCCGAGGCGCGGATGGCCACGGGAAGAGGTTCGGTCACCAGGGGGCCGAGGCGCCGGCCCCGCCAGATCGCGGCCAGGAGGGCGGCGACGGCGAGCTGGAGGGTGCCCCACAGCCAGCCCGAGGGGACGAGAGCGAGGAAGCCGTCGGCGGTGCTGTCCGGGGACTCGTTCTCGGGGTCGCCCTCGGTGGCGGAAACATCGGACAGGGAGGGGAGGTACCAGACGAGATGCGGGCGGGAGCCGAGGAGTTGAAGGGCGAGCGAGGCGTTGCCCTGCTGGTCGAGACGATCGTTGTAGAGGATGTCGGGAGAGCCGAGCAGGACGGTGTCGCCGGTGCCGGAGGTCTTGAGGCTGACCAGGGTCGGCAGACTGCCGCTGAGGTAGCAGGTATCGGCGCCCTTCGCGGCGGTGGTGTAGCGCTCGCCGCCGATGTCGACGCTGCCGGCGCGGACGGCGGCGGGCAGCGAGCAGCCGGGCTCACGGACCCGTACCGCGGTGCTGGTGGCGGTGCCGACGCCGGGTGCCAGGGTGGGGACGGAGGAGAGTCCGGCGCCCAGGAGGACGGTACGGCCGCCGGAGGCGGTCATGGTGGTGCGGAGGGTGCTCTGCTGCCGGGCGGTGAGGAGGTCGGGGGTGGTGACCAGAAGGGTGGTGTCGGCATCCGCGGCGGCGGTGGCCTCGTCCAGGGTGGTGGCCACGCGGAGGGTGACGCCCTGGGCCTTGAGGATCTCGGCGACGGCTCGGCTGCCGTCGGGGTCGGCGGAGCGCGGGTCGAGGCGGCCGTGGGCGTCGGCGGAACGCACGGTCGCCAGGACGATGCCGCCGATCAGGACCAGCGCCAGGACGAGGAGGACACCGCGGGCCCGGGTCCAGATCTGGCGCGGAGCGAGCGAGGTCGAGGTGGGGCTGGAGGCCGGCAAGGTCATTCGGGTGCCCCCGCGGAGGCGGTGTCGAGAGTGGGCCTGGTCCGCTCCAGGGACACGTCCAGCTCCTCGATGCGGCGGTATGCGGGCGCGTCGGCCGTGCGGCCGCCGTATGTGACGTCGTCGAAGGAGCGGGCGGCGGCACGGAGTTCGTCCGCGTGGGACGGGAGGGAACGGCCCGCCTCGGCGGCGGCCTCGTCGGCTGTCCGGCCGGGGCGCGGGTCGAGCAGGGCGCGCTCCTCCAGGGAGCGGACGACGGCCCGCATCCGTTCCTGGAGCGCCTGGTTCCAGCGGCCCGCGGCGGCATGCCGGGCGGCGGCGGTCCGGTGTTGGTCGGCCGTACGCGGCCCGTCCTCGAAGAGGGAGTCCGCGGTGGCGGGCACCCGATGGGGGGTGCCGAGACGCCACCAGAGCGCGGCGATCAGGGCGAGCGCCACCAGGACGATCGCGAGAAGTCCGAGCAGACCTCCGGGCGTTGCGCCGGAGGCCGCGTCGAAGAGTTCGCCGACCCACTCCCAGAAGCGGTCGAGAGCGCGTTCGAGCAGGTTGGGATCGTTCTCGTGGTACATCGGCTTGGACAGCTCCCGCTCGGCCGCCTCCCTGGCGGGTACGCGCGGGGTGTCCAATGGAATGTCGTCGGCGCGGATCATCACGCGCGCGGCGAACGTGCCCCCCGTGGCCGTCACCGCATCAGCTCCCGGACGTGGAGCCGGGGAGACCGGCGGCACGTGCGAGTTCGAGGTCCAGGGCCTCGCGGCGGATCCGCTGGTCCACGTAGAGGAGCACGGTCACGCCGGCGGAGATCGGGTAGGTGATCGAGCTGGTGATCACGCCGCCGATGCCGGTGATGATCAGGAACGCCCAGCCGAACTCGGGGTCGGAGCCGGAGAGGATGCCGCTGAAGCCCTCGCCGTCGGCGGCGATCCCGACGGTGGCGAACGGGATCGCGATGATCATCGCGACGATGAAGATCAGCAGCTGCGTCAGCAGTGTGATGCCGAAGATCCGCCACCACGCGCCCTGGACCAGCTTGGCGGAACGCTTCATCGAGTGGAGGACGCCCTGCCGCTCCAGCATCAGAGCGGGAGACGACAGGCTGAAACGGATCATCAGCCAGATGACGAGGACGAAGCCCGCCAGCCCGCCGATGCCCGCGAGCGCGGCGCCACCCTCATCGCCGAGCAGGAGCCCGGGCAGCATGCAGACGAACATGATCGCCGCGCTCATCAGCGGCAGCAGCAGGGTCAGACCGAGCAGCTGCAGCAGACGGGGACGGGCCTCCTGCCAGGCGGCACCGACGGAGACCGGGCGGCCCAGGACCGCACGGCTGATGACGACGGTGAGGAGTGCGGCGCTGACCAGCGTGGCCATCAGCATGATGAGGAACGCGGGGCCGAGGCCGATCAGGCTGGATCGCAGGGAGTCCAGGGCATGGTCGAGCTCCTCGGCGGGGGTCGCGTCCGGGTTGAGCGCGGGCGGCGCTGGGACGAGGTAGCGCTGGGCCAGGATCTCGGCGACCTGGGAGATCACCGCGACCGTGACGGAGACGGTGAGGACCGTGCGCCAGTACGTACGCAGCGTCGACACCGCGCCGTCGAGGATCTCGCCCATGCCGAGGGGGCGCAGCGGAATCACACCGGGCTTGGCGGCCGCCGGCTTGCCCCAGCCGCCGGGGCGGCCGGGGCCGCCCCATCCCTGACCGGGCTGGGGGACGGGGGCCTGGCCGGGGACCGGGGCCGAGGGGGCGGACCACTGACAGGCGGGCGGCTGATCCTTGGACCACTGAGGGGCGGAGCCGTTCGCGTCACCGGGCGTGGAGGGCCGGGGGACCCCGGAACCGTCCTGGCCGTCGGAGGGAGCAGATCCGGGCGAGGTCCAGCCCGGAGTGTCGTTCACGGTCGTCCACCTCGAGGAATGGTCGCGGGGCCGGTTCGGCGAGCCGGCGCGGTCACATCGGCCGACCGCCTTTCGGAGCGGCGGGCCGGGAGCCATCGTGCCACGAGGGGCCCGCCGGTGGTGGGGGCAGCTGTCTCCTTCTCCCCTTCATTGTGCGGGCTCCGGGGGGCAGACCGGGTGGATGTCTGATCAGTGCGCCCAAACCGTCGCGGCGACGGGTCCGGCGAGGGTGTGCGCGGCGAGGGCGAGCGAAGGGGGAGGGGGATCGGCGTCGCTCGGAGCGCGGAGGAGGGGAGCGCGGGGCGGGGGGCCGGAAGCGGTCCGAGCGGCTCCATGGGCCACGTGAGGCTGCTCAGGGTACGGTTCAGCTCAGCCACGGGGGCTACGGGGGTGACATCCATGTCTGGCATCAGCACCCACGGACACGGGCGACCGGCGGTGGACGATCACGGACGTCGCCGCTGGCCGGTGAGGTATCTCACCAGCCGCCTTGAGACTGATACGGAAATGGGATGATGTCGATATGAAGGGACGCGTTCTTGTCGTCGACGACGACACCGCACTGGCCGAGATGCTCGGGATCGTGCTGCGGGGTGAAGGGTTCGAGCCGTCGTTCGTAGCGGACGGCGACAAGGCGCTCGCCGCATTCCGTGAGGCCAAGCCGGACCTGGTGTTGCTGGACCTCATGCTGCCCGGAAGGGACGGTATCGAGGTGTGCCGGCTCATCAGGGCCGAGTCCGGTGTGCCCATCGTCATGCTGACGGCCAAGAGCGACACCGTCGACGTGGTCGTGGGACTCGAGTCCGGGGCGGACGACTACATCGTCAAGCCGTTCAAGCCGAAGGAGCTCGTCGCCCGTATCCGGGCGCGGCTGCGGAGGTCGGAGGAGCCCGCGCCCGAGCAGCTCACCATCGGCGACCTGGTCATCGATGTGGCCGGTCACTCGGTGAAGCGGGACGGGCAGTCCATCGCCCTGACACCGCTCGAGTTCGATCTGCTCGTCGCGCTGGCCCGTAAGCCGTGGCAGGTGTTCACCCGCGAGGTCCTGCTGGAGCAGGTCTGGGGCTACCGGCACGCGGCCGACACCCGGCTGGTGAACGTCCACGTCCAGCGGCTGCGCTCGAAGGTCGAGAAGGACCCCGAGCGCCCCGAGATCGTGGTGACCGTCCGCGGTGTCGGTTACAAGGCGGGGCCGAGCTGACATGAGTACAGGCAGTGCTGCTCCGAAGCCCGGCGAGCCGGGGGTCCGGTCGGGGCGGACTGCCGGACCGGGGCGGGGGGGCTCGCGATTCGGCCGTCTGCTCCATGGCGGGCGGCTGCTCCAGGACGGGGCACCGGGTGGCCCGGTGCTCCGGCTCTTCGCGCGCTGGGTACGCCGTCCGCTGCTGCCCGCCGTACGGCTGTGGCGGCGGAACATCCAGGTGCGGGTGGTCGCGGGCACCCTCCTCATGTCGCTCGGTGTGGTGCTGCTGCTCGGCCTGGTCGTCATCGGCCAGGTGCGCAACGGCCTCCTGGACGCCAAGGAGAGGGCCGCTCAGAGCCAGGCGGCCGGAGGGTTCTCGGCGGCGCAGGACCGCGCGGCGACCACGCCGTCCATTCCGGGCCAGCAGGACGGCGGCCGGGCGGGCGCGTCGGTGAACTGGCGCTCCACGCTGGTCGAGCAGCTCGCCAGCGGCGGCCAGAGCGCGTTCAACGTGGTCGCGCTCTCCCTGGAGGAGCCCGACGGGGCCGCGAGCCGCGGTGCCCGGGCATCGGGCGAGGTCGACCCCGCCACCAGCATCCCCGGTGAGCTGCGCCGCTCCGTGGCCCAGGGGGCCGGCACCTTCCAGACGTACACCCGGATCCACTACACCAACGGCAAGGGGTCCGAGCCGGGCCTGGTGGTCGGCAAGCGGCTCAACGACGCCGAGGGCACCCAGTACGAGCTGTACTACCTCTTCCCTCTGGCGCAGGAAGGGGACTCTCTCGCCCTGGTCAAGGGCACGCTGGCGACGGCCGGGCTGTTCGTGGTGGTGCTGCTCGGGGCCATCGCCTGGCTGGTGGTGCGCCAGATCGTCACGCCGGTGCGGATGGCGGCCGGGATCGTCGAGCGGCTCTCGGCCGGCCGGCTGCAGGAGCGGATGAAGGTCACCGGCGAGGACGACATCGCCCGGCTCGGGGAGGCCTTCAACAAGATGGCGCAGAGCCTCCAGCTCAAGATCCAGCAGCTGGAGGACCTCTCCCGGATGCAGCGGCGGTTCGTCTCGGACGTGTCGCACGAGCTGCGGACCCCGCTGACGACCGTGCGGATGGCGGCGGACGTCATCCATGAGGCACGCGTCGACTTCGACCCGATCACCGCGCGCTCCGCGGAGCTGCTCGGCGACCAGCTCGACCGCTTCGAGTCGCTCCTCTCCGATCTGCTGGAGATCAGCCGCTTCGACGCGGGAGCCGCGGCGCTGGAGGCCGAGCCGATAGACCTGCGGCAGGTCGTACGGCGGGTGATCGGCGGCGCGGAGCCGCTCGCCGAGCGCAAGGGCGGCCGGATCCTGGTCGTCGGTGACGAGCAGCCGGTGGTGGCCGAGGCGGACGCCCGGCGGGTCGAGCGGGTCCTGCGCAATCTCGTCGTCAACGCCGTGGAGCACGGTGAAGGCAAGGACGTCATCGTCAAGCTGGCCGCCGCGGGCGGAGCCGTCGCGATCGCCGTGCGCGACTACGGCGTGGGGCTCAAGCCGGGCGAGGCGACCCGGGTCTTCAACCGGTTCTGGCGTGCCGACCCGGCACGCGCGCGTACCACCGGCGGCACGGGTCTGGGCCTGTCCATCGCGGTGGAGGACGCGCGGCTGCACGGCGGCTGGCTCCAGGCATGGGGCGAGCCCGGGGGAGGCTCGCAGTTCCGGCTCACGCTGCCGCGTACGGCGGACGAGCCGTTGCGCGGGTCCCCGATCCCCCTGGAACCGGAGGACTCACGGCGCAATAGGGAGCAGTCGGCAGGACAGGCGGCGGAGCAGGCCGCAGAACGGGCGCGGGACGGTGCGGCGCGCCGGGTGTCGCTGCCCGTTCAGCCCGGCGCGCCGCGTCCGGCCCTGCACGTACCGCCGCGGATGCCGCCCGCGCCGCGGGCCACCGCGGATCCCACCGCCCTGCCCGGCAGTGGCGCACGGGTGGTGGCCAGGGCGTCGGCCGAGGCCGACAGCAGTGAGGCGATGGCGTCGAGGAACGCCGAGGGGGAGGACGGTTCACGTGGGCGCTGACGTCCGACGGAAGCGGAAGCGGAAGCGGGGGCGGACGGCCGGCGGGCACAGGGCGCGGACGAGTGTGCTGCTGGCCTGCGCAGGGCTCCTGATGGCCGGCTGCGCGACGATGCCCGACAGCGGGGACGTACGGAGCGTGAAGGCGTCCCATCCGGGCGACTCGCAGGTCCGGGTGTACGCGGTGCAGCCGCGGGAGAACGCCGAGCCCGACGAGATCGTCGACGGCTTCCTGGAGGCCATGACCAGTGACGACCCCGGCTTCGCCACGGCGCGGACGTATCTGACGAAGCAGGCCGCGCGCACCTGGAGGCCGGCGCAGAGCATCACGGTGCTCACCACCGCCCCCGACCGCAAGCAGGCCGAACGTCTGGCCGACCCCGAGAACCAGGGGCGGTCCTACCCGATCCGCGGCCGTCACATCGCGACCGTGGACTCCCGGCACGCCTACCGTCCGGTCAACCCCGTGGAGTACAAGGACTTCATCCACGTGGTGCAGCAGCCCGCCGCCGACGGCAAGGGCAAGGAGTGGCGCATCGACCACCTGCCGCCGGGTCTGGTGCTGAGCGAGGCCGACTTCCAGCGCAACTACCGCTCCGTCAACAAGTACTACTTCGCGTCGGGAGAGGACTGGGTCGTCGCCGACCCGGTCTTCATCCGGCAGCGGCAGGACCCGGTGACGCGGATGGATCCGGTGACCCAGACCGTCAAGGCGCTGCTGGAGGGGCCGACGAACTGGCTGAAGCCTTCGGTCGATTCGCGTTTCCCCTCCGGTACGCAGCTGAAGGAGGGCGTCACCTCGCTCGCGACGGACGACCAGTCCACGCTGAAGGTGCCGCTCAACGCCAAGGCCGACCACGTGGGCGGCGAGGTGTGCCGGCGGATGGCGGCTCAGTTGCTGTTCACCCTGGGCGGGCTGACGTCCGTTCGGGTCGAGCAGGTGGAGCTGCAGCGGGCCGACGGCGATCGGCTGTGCGTGCTGTCCAAGGCGCAGGCGGAGGAGTTCGCGGCGGTGCGTGACTCGGGCAGGGCGGAGAACCCGTTCTTCGTCGACGAGAACGGCACGCTGATGGCGATGCCGGTCGGCGGCAAGGCGGACACGCCGGCGGACGAGACGCTGGGGCCGTTCGGCAAGGGTGAGATGCCGCTGCGCTCGGTCGCCGTGGACCGTGACGAGAGCCGGGCGGCCGGCGTGAGCAAGGACGGCAAGGAGCTGCGCGTGGCGTCGATCCTGTCCGACCAGGACCTCCGCCCCGCGCTCGTGACGAGTCGCGCGGTCCGGCCCGAGGACCGGTTGTCCGCCCCGAGCTGGGACGGCCGGGGCGATCTGTGGGTGGCCGACCGCGACCCCGTGAAGCCACGCCTGTGGATGGTGCCGGACGGTGAGGGCGAGCCCGTCGAGGTGCGTGCGCCCTGGCTGACGGACGGGGCCCGCGTCGAGTCCCTGCGGGTCTCCGCCGACGGCGTGCGGATCGCTCTCCTGCTGAAGGAGAAGGACGGCGGCACCACTCTGAGGATCGGTCGGGTGGAGCGTGAGACCGGCCCGGGGCAGGCAGTGTCGGTCGTGGACCTGCAGCCCGTGGCGCCGCGGATGGAGACGGTCACGGCCGTGTCCTGGGCGGGGCCGAGCAGGCTGGTCGTGGTCGGCAAGGAGGCCGACGGCGTGCAGCAGATCCGTTACGTCCAGACGGACGGGGCCACCTCGGCGACCTCGGTCCTGCCGGGTGTGAACGGGGTGACCGCGGTGTCCGCTCCGCACGACGACCGTGCTCCGGTGGTGGCGGATTCGGGCAACGACGGCATCGTCCGGCTGATGGCGGGCGCGAACTGGCAGCGGATGGTCAAGGTCCTGGGTTCCTCGCCGGTCTACCCGGGCTGACCCCTGGCCGGCGTTGTCCACAGGGGTGGCAGCGGGGGGCCGGCGGGAGGACAGTGGATCCATGCGGGGGTGGTGGCGCGAGATCGCCGGATTGGTGCTGCCGGTCGCCTGCGGGGGCTGCGGCAGACCGCGCAGCGAGCTGTGTCCGTCGTGCCGGGCGGAGTTGGAAGGACCCGGGCCGCGCCGTGTCCGTCCCGTTCCCGAGCCGGCCGGACTGCCGGCGGTGCACGCTGTGGCGCCTTACGCCGATGCCGTACGGTCCGTGCTCCTCGCCCACAAGGAGCGGGGCGCGCTTCCCCTCGCCGGACCCCTGGGCTCCGCGCTGGCCGCCGCCGTGGAGGCCGCTGCGGGGTGCTGGGGCGACTGCGAGGGCGGTCCCCTTCTCCTCGTACCGGTGCCCTCCTCGCGGCGCTCGGTGCGGGCGCGTGGACATGATCCGACCCGGCGGATCGCCATGGCCGCGGCGGGCCGGTTGCGCCGTCGGGGGCGGGCCGCCCGGGTGATTCCGGTGCTGCGTCAGCGCCGGACGGTGGCCGACCAGGCGGGGCTCGGTGCCCGTGGGCGGCTTGCCAACCTGGCCGGGGCGCTGGAGGTCGTGGCGGGTGGCGAGCGGCTCGTCGCGGACGGGCGGGTGGTGCTGGTGGACGATCTGATGACCACGGGGGCCTCGCTCGCCGAGGCCGCGCGGGCACTGCGTGCCGTGCGTCCGCCGGGCATTCCGGGATTGCGCGGGGGCGTGACGGAAACACGATTCGTACAGCCGGCGGCGGCTGTAGTCGCATGCTCTCCCACGTCGTTCGAAATAAACCGGAACTGACCGGGATCTTGCGTCGTTGCAGGTGGTAAGAGGTGAGAACACCCGAACGGAGGTAAGTGGCGGCAGCGGGTGCCGACACCCGGCCGAACGAGCTATGTTCGGTTGTGAGGAATGGCGAATGCTACGCCTCACCGAATGCACGGGTGCGCCTACAGGACAGGAGTTCAAGGCGAATTAACCTCAGGTTGGTGGGGTGGGGATCTTGCCGACTGGGGAGGAGGAGGTGAAAGTCGCCAAGTCCGAGGCTCCGGCATTCACCGGAGTCTGGTGCAAAGGGAGATGCTCAGCGGCCCAGGAGCCGTCCTGAGCGATCCGGGAACGGAGTTCTGCGTGGACATCGTCGTCAAGGGCCGCAAGACCGAGGTGCCCGAGCGGTTCCGCAAGCACGTGGCCGAGAAGCTGAAGCTGGAGAAGATCCAGAAGCTCGACGGCAAGGTGATCAGCCTCGACGTCGAGGTGTCCAAGGAGCACAACCCGCGGCAGGCCGACAGGTCCGACCGTGTGGAGATCACCCTCCACTCCCGAGGCCCGGTGATCCGGGCGGAAGCGGCAGCAGGCGACCCGTACGCAGCGCTCGACCTCGCCAGCGACAAGCTGGAGGCACGACTGCGCAAGCAGCACGACAAGCGGCACACCCGCCGTGGCAGCGGCAGGCTCTCGGCGGCCGAGGTCGCCGACGTGGTGCCGGGCGTCGCCCAGCTGAACGGAAGCGGCCAGCCCGTGGGTGAGGAGACCCAGGCGGTGCCCACCACGATGATGGGCTCGCTCGAAGTGCAGGGCGAAGGGCCGCTGGTGGTCCGCGAGAAGACCCACCGGGCCGCTCCCATGACACTCGACCAGGCGCTCTACGAGATGGAGCTGGTCGGGCACGACTTCTATCTGTTCGTCGACTCCGACAACAAGCAGCCGAGTGTCGTCTACCGGCGACACGCGTACGACTACGGCGTCATCCATTTGGAGAGTGACCCGCTCGCCGAAGGCGGCGGTGCCGGTGGTGCCCTCGGCGGCTGACCCGCAGCCGCACACACCCCATCCACTTGTCCGTCACGGTGCCCCTGGAGCGCCCCTTGCGCCCCCCAGGGGCACCCCCGTGCGACCACGGGATCACCACGCTGCCGTCCGGGCATGAAATCATGGCGTGCACGCCAACCACTGCTCCAAGAGCACTGGTTGGAGGACCGACCACGAATTCAGGCCACGGCCTTCAGGGGGAGGAACGATGGCGGACAGCTTCGGGCCGGTGCACAGCGGGCGGGAGCCCGATTGCGCGGCTACCCCGGAGGGATCGGATTCGGACAACGGCGAGACCCGCCGGGAGCCCATCCGGGTCCTCGTGGTGGACGACCATGCCCTTTTCCGGCGGGGCCTGGAGATCGTCCTCGCCCAGGAGGAGGACATCCAGGTCGTCGGCGAGGCCGGTGACGGGGCCGAGGCCGTGGACAAGGCAGCCGATCTGCTGCCGGATATCGTGCTGATGGATGTCCGTATGCCGAAGCGCGGCGGTATCGAGGCCTGCACCTCCATCAAGGAGGTGGCCCCCAGCGCGAAGATCATCATGCTGACGATCAGCGACGAGGAGGCCGATCTCTACGACGCGATCAAGGCGGGCGCGACCGGTTATCTCCTCAAGGAGATCTCCACCGACGAGGTCGCCACCGCCATTCGCGCCGTGGCCGACGGCCAGTCGCAGATCAGCCCGTCGATGGCGTCCAAGCTCCTCACCGAGTTCAAGTCGATGATCCAGCGGACCGACGAGCGTCGGCTCGTACCCGCGCCCCGGCTGACCGACCGCGAGCTGGAAGTCCTCAAGCTCGTGGCGACCGGGATGAACAACCGGGACATCGCCAAGGAATTGTTCATCTCCGAGAACACCGTGAAGAACCACGTCCGCAACATCCTGGAGAAGCTGCAGCTGCACTCCCGGATGGAGGCGGTCGTCTACGCGATGCGGGAGAAGATCCTCGAGATCAGGTAGGCCGTCAGGCGAGCGCCGCGGTGAGGGGGGCGGCCAGCTCCGGGCGGTCCGCCCGCTCGATCCGTACCGTGTCGCAGCCCACCCACTCGGCCGCCTCCCGCAGCGCCCGCGCCATCGGCTCGACCGCCTGCACCGAGTCCAGGGACACCTGCTTGGCCACCAGCGTCCTGCCCTCACGGGCCGGATCGACCCGGCCGAGGAGCCGGCCGCCCGCGAGCAGCGGCATCGCGAAGTAGCCGTGCACCCGCTTCTGCTTCGGGACGTACGCCTCCAGGCGGTGCGTGAAGCCGAAGATCCGTTCGGTGCGCGCCCGCTCCCAGATCAGCGAGTCGAACGGCGACAGCAGCGTCGTACGGTGCCGACCGCGCGGCTCGGTCGCCAGCGCCGCCGGGTCGGCCCAGGCCGGCTTGGCCCAGCCGGCCACCGTGACCGGGACGAGCCCGGAGGCCTCGACCACCGCGTCGAAGGCCTCGCCCTTGATCCGGTGGTAGTCGGCGATGTCCGCACGCGTCCCCACCCCCAGCGCCTCGCCCGCCTGCCGCACCAGCCGCCGCAGGCACTCGGTGTCGTCCAGATCGTCGTGGAGCAGCGCCTCCGGGATCGCCCGCTCGGCCAGGTCGTAGACCCGCTTCCAGCCGCGCCGCTCGGTGCACACCACCTCGCCGTACATCAGCGCCCGCTCGACGGCGATCTTCGATTCGGACCAGTCCCACCATTCGCCCTTGTTCTTCGCGCCGCCGAGCTCCGTCGCCGTCTGCGGACCCTCCGCCCGCAGCTGCTTGATCACCGCGTCGTACGCACCGTCCGGCAGGTCGTGGTGCCAGTGCGGGCGATCGCGGTAGGCGCGGCGGCGGAAGGCGAAGAGCGGCCACTCCTCGACCGGCAGGATGCAGGCCGCGTGCGACCAGTACTCGAAGGCGTGCCCCTCGGTCCAGTACGCGTCCTCGACCGTCGTACGGCCCACCGCACCCAGCCGTGCGTACGGGATGAGCTCGTGCGAGCGCGCCAGGACGGAGATCGTGTCGAGCTGGACCTGGCCGAGGTGCCGCAGCACACCACGCACACCGGCCCGCCGGTCGGGCGCGCCCAGGAATCCCTGGGCGCGCAGCGCGATGCGGCGGGCTTCGTCGGCGGACAGTTCGGCAACGGGCGGCGGCGCAGTCGTCATGGTCGGCACCCTAGAGGGCGCCACTGACAACCGGACCGGGCTTGTCACAGCCGGACCCGGCCCCGCCTCGGCTGGCCTCGCAGCGGGCGGCCCCGGGCCGGGCGGAGCGCCCATCGGACCGGGCAGCCCGGCCGGCCTTGCACCAAGGCGGTCCCCGGCGCCGCCGGTCCCGGCCGGGGCGCCCTTCAGCCTTCGGCCGGCAGATACGGCAGCGGGCTCGGCAGGCCCAGGTCGGACGGGAGCAGGGAGGCCACCCAGCAGTCCCGGAGCGTGCCCTTGTTGGGGAGGCCCGCCCGCTGGACGCCCTCCATCCGGAATCCGCTCCGCTCGGCCACCGTGCGCGAGCCCACGTTGCCGATCTCCGCGCGCCACACCAGACGGTGACAGCCCCCCTCGGTGAAGGCCCATCGGGCCAGCGCGCCCACGGCCTCCGTCATGTAGCCCCGGGCGCGGTGCTCCTTCGCGACCCAGAACCCGACCTCCCGGACGCCCGGACCGCGGTCGTGCAGTCCTGCCGCGGCGATCAGCGGCCCGCCGTCCATGGGTTCGACGGCGAAGGTGTACTCCAGGTCGTCGCGCCATCCCTCCGGCACGATCCGGTCCAGGAAGTACGAGGCGTCCTGGTGGGTGTACGGCGAGGGCACCGTCGTCCAGCGCTGGATGTCGGGGTCCTGGCAGGCGGCGAAGACCGCCGCCACGTCCTCCGGAACGAAGGGGCGCAGCCTCAGGCGGTCCGTGGTCAAGGTGATCGGCTCCATGACGGGATTGTGGTGACCCGGGCCCGCGGACGCGAACACTTTTCGGACCCGGCGGCACCTTCCACGCACCTCGTGCGTTCTCTTTGGGGGCGGCAGTGGTCCTCCGGCACTGCGGGCCTCCCGACGCGGCGGCGGTCTCGCTTACGATGGCCGTTGCGGTGGGGACCACCTGCCGTGCCCGCGCCCGAGTCATGACAAGACCCAGTGCCAGGCCCGACCGGCAAGGAGACCAGCCTCAGTGTCCGTCTTCAACAAGCTCATGCGTGCAGGCGAAGGCAAGATCCTGCGCAAACTGCACCGCATCGCGGACCAGGTCAACTCCATCGAAGAGGACTTCGTCAACCTCTCCGACGCCGAGTTGCGGGCGCTCACCGAGGAGTACAAGCAGCGGTACGCCGACGGTGAGAGCCTCGACGACCTGCTCCCCGAGGCCTTCGCGACCGTCCGCGAGGGCGCCAAGCGCGTCCTCGGCCAGCGCCATTACGACGTCCAGCTGATGGGCGGCGCGGCCCTCCACCTCGGCTACGTGGCCGAGATGAAGACCGGTGAGGGCAAGACCCTCGTCGGCACGCTTCCCGCGTATCTGAACGCGCTCTCCGGCAAGGGCGTGCACCTGATCACGGTCAACGACTACCTCGCCGAGCGCGACTCCGAGCTGATGGGCCGGGTCCACAAGTTCCTGGGCCTGTCCGTCGGCTGCATCCTGGCGAACATGACTCCGGCCCAGCGCCGTGAGCAGTACGCCTGTGACATCACGTACGGCACGAACAACGAGTTCGGTTTCGACTACCTGCGCGACAACATGGCGTGGTCCAAGGACGAGCTCGTCCAGCGCGGCCACAACTACGCCTGTGTCGACGAGGTCGACTCCATCCTGGTCGACGAGGCCCGTACGCCGCTGATCATCTCCGGCCCGGCCGACCAGGCCACGAAGTGGTACGGCGACTTCGCGAAGCTGGTGACCCGCCTCACCAGGGGTGAGGCCGGAAACGCGCTGAAGGGCATCGAGGAGACCGGCGACTACGAGGTCGACGAGAAGAAGCGGACCGTCGGCATCCACGAGTCCGGCGTCGCCAAGGTCGAGGACTGGCTCGGCATCGACAACCTCTACGAGTCGGTGAACACCCCCCTCGTCGGCTACCTGAACAACGCCATCAAGGCCAAGGAACTCTTCAAGAAGGACAAGGACTACGTCGTCATCGACGGCGAAGTCATGATCGTCGACGAGCACACCGGCCGTATCCTCGCCGGCCGCCGCTACAACGAGGGCATGCACCAGGCGATCGAGGCGAAGGAAGGGGTGGACATCAAGGACGAGAACCAGACGCTCGCCACGATCACCCTCCAGAACTTCTTCCGCCTCTACGACAAGCTCTCCGGCATGACCGGTACGGCCATGACCGAGGCCGCCGAGTTCCACCAGATCTACAAGCTCGGTGTCGTCCCGATCCCGACGAACAAGCCGATGGTCCGCAAGGACCAGTCGGACCTGATCTACCGCACCGAGGTCGCCAAGTTCGCGGCCGTCGTCGACGACATCGCGGAGAAGCACGAGAAGGGCCAGCCGATCCTCGTCGGTACGACGTCGGTCGAGAAGTCCGAGTACCTCTCGCAGCAGCTCTCCAAGCGCGGCATCCAGCACGAGGTGCTCAACGCCAAGCAGCACGACCGGGAGGCGACGATCGTCGCCCAGGCCGGCCGTAAGGGCGCCGTCACCGTCGCGACGAACATGGCCGGCCGAGGCACCGACATCAAGCTCGGCGGCAACCCGGACGACCTCGCCGAGGCGGAGCTGCGCCAGGCCGGGCTGGACCCGGTCGAGCACGCCGAGGAGTGGGCCGCGGCCCTCCCCGACGCCCTGGAGCGCGCCGAGAAGGCCGTCAAGGCGGAGTTCGAGGAGGTCAAGTCGCTCGGCGGGCTGTACGTGCTCGGCACGGAGCGCCACGAGTCGCGCCGTATCGACAACCAGCTGCGCGGCCGTTCCGGCCGTCAGGGCGACCCGGGCGAGTCCCGCTTCTACCTCTCCCTCGGCGACGACCTGATGCGCCTGTTCAAGGCCCAGATGGTCGAGCGCGTCATGGCCATGGCCAACGTGCCGGACGACGTCCCGATCGAGAACAAGATGGTCACCCGCGCCATCGCCTCCGCGCAGTCCCAGGTGGAGACCCAGAACTTCGAGACGCGTAAGAACGTCCTGAAGTACGACGAGGTCCTCAACCGCCAGCGCGAGGTCATCTACGGTGAGCGCCGCCGCGTCCTGGAGGGCGAGGACCTGCACGAGCAGATCCGTCACTTCATGGACGACACGATCGACGACTACATCCGCCAGGAGACCGCCGAGGGCTTCGCGGAGGAGTGGGACCTCGACCGGCTGTGGACCGCGTTCAAGCAGCTCTACCCGGTGAAGGTCACCGTGGAGGAGCTGGAGGAGGCGGCCGGCGACCGTGCGGGCATCACCGCCGAGTTCATCGCCGAGTCCGTCAAGGACGACATCCACGAGCAGTACGAAGCCCGTGAGAAGTCGCTCGGCTCGGACATCATGCGTGAGCTGGAGCGCCGGGTCGTCCTCTCCGTGCTCGACCGCAAGTGGCGCGAGCACCTCTACGAGATGGACTACCTCCAGGAGGGCATCGGCCTGCGCGCGATGGCGCAGAAGGACCCGCTGGTCGAGTACCAGCGCGAGGGCTTCGACATGTTCACCGCGATGATGGAGGGCATCAAGGAGGAGTCCGTCGGCTACCTGTTCAACCTGGAGGTCCAGGTCGAGCAGCAGGTCGAGGAGGTCCCGGTGCAGGACGCGGTCCCCTCGCTCAGCAAGGAGGCGCCCGCCGCTGTGGCCGGTGCCGGGCGCCCGGAGATCCGCGCCAAGGGTCTTGAGGCCCCGCAGCGGCCGGACCGCCTGCACTTCACCGCTCCCAAGGTGGACGGCGAGGGCAGCATCGTCGAGGGTGATTTCATCAGCGACGACGCCGCCGGTGGCGACGGTCTGACGCGCGCGGAGCGCCGCAAGGCGCAGAAGAGCAGCGGCGGTCGGCGCCGCAAGAAGTAGGACGGACGATCAAAGGGGCCGGGCACCTGGTGAGGTGGCCGGCCCCTCCGTCATGTCCCCCCAGTCATGTCCCCCGTCATGTCCGGGCTGCGGGGCGGCCCTGGGCGGGCACGCGCGCGTGGAGGCCGTCCAGCTCGATCGCGGCGCAGCGCCAGCGGCGGTCGGCCCCTTGCTCCAGGCGGAACGCCATGGCCCTCACCCAGCCTCCGCCGACGGCGATGACCGCGAAGGCCTCGACGGCGCCCGGTCGCGGCTGGACGGCGCAGCGGCGGATCACCGGGCGGGCGCCGTGGGTCCTGAGCGGGCTTTGCGGGGCGAGCTGGACGAGCTGTTCGTACGCCTCGCCGACGGTCTGGCCGAGCATCCAGTGGACGGGCCGCTCGCCGCTCAGGACGGCCAGCAGGCGCTCCGCGAAGACCGCGTGCGGGGGAAGGGCCCGGGGCGCCGTACGAGGGCGTGTGGCGCTCGGCAGGCGGGCCGGGCCGGTGGGGGTCGC
>NZ_JAGGOS010000008.1 GCF_018614205.1 Streptomyces sp. ISL-36
TGGCCCTCGCGGGCGGCGGCACCGGCATCGGGCTGTGGCTGGGCGGCCGGGAGGACGACCCGAAGCCGACGGCCGACGCGAAGCCCAAGGCGCCCGCGCTCACCGACCCGGCGCGCCCGCTCGGCACCGGGGTGAAGGCCGAGCCACTGTGGACGGCACCGGTCTCCGAGCCCGTGGTGCAGATCCTGGGCGACGGCGGGACCGTCGTCGCGTTCAGCGCGAAGAACATCTGGGCCTTCGACGCCGGGGGCCGCAGGAAGTGGGGGCCGGTGGCCCACCTTCCGGACTCGTCGACCGGAGCGATCGGGGGACTCATCGCGGCCGTCGGCGGCGGCATGGCGTACGCCGCGATGCGCAGGGGCGCGGGCGAGCTCGAAAGGGCCCTGCGCGCGATCCGTCTCGACACCGGCGCCGAGGCCTGGACCCTTGCGCTGCCGTTCAAGACCGCGCTGGAGGTGGCGGTGCCCGGGATGCTGGACGGCCAGGTGTTCGTCACCGGGTCGGCGGCCGCGGTCCTCCCCGACGCGAAACAGGGATTCAAGTTCTCCAGCGGCCCGTTCGTCTGGGCCGTGGACCCGGCGAAGCGGAAGGGCTGGCAGGCGATCCTCACGGACCCGGAGATCAAATACCCCCGGGGCAGTCTGTTCGTGCCGTCCTCCGGTACGCGCCTGTTCTGGGCGAGCTCCAACACCGACGGCAGCGGGCAGAAGATCGCGGCGCTCGACGTCCGCACCCGGAAGATGACCTGGGAGCAGCCCTCGCCCGGCGCCGCGACCAGCACCATGGACGTGCTGAGCCAGGGCCGGCACGGCAACTGGCGGGACGGCCCGCACTCCTCGGCCGGCGGTCTGTTCCTCCATGTGTCCGACCGTCTCTACGGCATCGACCCGGCGAACGGGCACGTCGTCTGGACGTCCCCCAAGGCCCCGCTGAAGGGCGTGGTGGCGAGCCCGGACGGCCGGACGGTCTTCGCCGCGGCGTTCGAGGGCCGCGGGGTCCTGGTGTACGCGCTCGACGCCCGCACCGGCACCGTGCGCTGGGCGGGCACCATCACCGACACGACGGGCGGCCTGCCCGTGCTCCAGAGCGCGGACGACACCCTCTACGTCGCCGCCGGCGGCTGGCTGTGGGCCCTGAACGCGACGGACGGCAAGGCCCGTTGGAAGTACGAGCTCACCACCGCGATGACGACCTCCCCCGTGCGCGCGTTCTGGGCGGGCGGCGGGAACGTGTACGCGATGGGCATGAAGGGCCTGGTGGCGATCGGCGCGACCGGGAAGTGACCGCGCCGCCGGACACCCGGGACGGTGGCCCGGCCCGTTCGACCGGGCGCCGGCCCGCGGGGGCCGGCGCCCCGGCGACGGGTGCGCTGATCGCACCGCGGCCAGCGTGGCCGTACGGCCGTCCAGCAGACGCCGAAGCCGACGATCGACAGGCCGAGCACACGCCGAGCACGTCGAACAGCGCGCGGGTCGTGGCGTCATCGCCCCCGTGCCAACTGGCCCCATGTCGTCGGCCACGCGGGCGATCCCCCGGCCGGGGCTGCCACCACGTCGGACTGACGCCCCGTCATCTTCTTCTGGTGCCGCACACCCGGCACCGAGCCCCCGAAGGAGAGCCATGTCCCGACTCCCGCACCTGGCCGCTGCCGCCGCGGCCGCCGTCGCCCTCACCCTGCTCGCGTCCGGCCCGACCTCGGCCGGCGAGCCGACCGTCTCCGATCCGCGGGTCGTCACCCACTTCGACTTCACCGCCGGCCAGACCCCGGAGAGCATCGCCCTCGAACCCGACGGCTCCGCCGATCTGACCTTCTCCTTGGCCCGGCAGGTCGCCCACGTCGACCAGCACGGCGACACGCGCATCCTCGCCACCCTGCCCGCCGTGGCGGACCCGAGCACACCCCTGATCGGGGCGGCCGTGGCCATGGGTATCGCGCGCGCCCACGACGGCACCCTCTACGTCAACTACGCCACCGGGACGAGCGAGACCGGCATCTGGCGCATCAAGCCCGACGGCAGCGCCCCCGAGCAGATCATGGAGCTGCCGGCCGACGGGTTGCCCAACGGCCTCGCCCTCGACGAGGAGTGCGGCATGCTGTACGCCGCCGACTCGGTGCACGGAATCGTGTGGCGCGTCCCCCGGGAAGGCGGCACGCGGACGGCCTGGGCCGCCGGAAGCGCGCTCCAGCCGCTGCCCGCACCCGCCGGATCCGGTTTCGGTGCCAACGGCATCAAGGTCCACAACGGCGCCGTGTGGGTGTCGAACACCGACCGCGACACGCTGCTGCGCATCCCCGTACGCCCCGACACGTCCGCCGGCCCGATCGAGACCCGGGCGACCGGACTGAACGGGATCGACGACTTCGCCTTCACCGGGCACGACGACACGCTCCTCGCCGCCCTGATCACGGACAACGACGTCGCCCTGGTGCGCCCCGACGGCACCCACACGGTCGTCCTCACCGAGGAGGACGGGCTCTCCAACCCGACCGCCGTGGCGGTGGGCGGCAAGGGCCACAAGGCCGACGGGCACAAGGCCGACGAGCACAACGGGTCCGACCGGACCGTGTATGTGACGAGCGCGTCCTACTTCGAGACGGTGAAGGACCCGAACCTCCTCCTGGCGCGCCTCGGCAGGGGCCACGAGTAGGGGTCAGTCCAGGACGGTCGCGCCCTGCGCCGGGGACGTGGCCACGCGCGCCGTGCGGCAGGTGCCGGAGGCGATCAGGGCGGCCGCGACCGCCTCGGCCGCGTCCGCGTCCTTCACCAGGAACGCCGTCGTCGGACCCGAGCCGGAGACCAGGGCGGCCAGGGCGCCGGCCGTCGTCCCCGTCTCCAGGGTCGCCGTCAGGGACGGGCGCAGGGAGACGGCGGCCGGCTGGAGATCGTTGGTCAGCGCACCGGCCAGGGCGGTCGCGTCACCCGAGCGCAGAGCGTCGAGCAGCACCGGGGAGGCGACCGGTTCGGGGACGTCCACACCCTCGTGGAGACGGTCGAACTCGCCGTACACCGCCGGGGTCGACAGTCCGCCGTCGGCGACGGCGAAGACCCAGTGGAACGCGCCGCCCACCGGCAGCTCCGTCAGCCTCTCGCCGCGTCCGACACCGAGCGCCGCCCCGCCGACCAGGCTGAACGGCACGTCGCTGCCGAGTTCGGCGCAGATGTCGAGGAGCTCCGCGCGCGGGGAGTTCAGCCCCCACAGGGCGTCGCAGGCGAGCAGCGCGCCCGCGCCGTCCGCGCTGCCACCGGCCATGCCGCCCGCGACCGGGATGTCCTTCGCGATGTGCAGGTGGACGTCGGGGGAGATGCCGTGGCGTGCGGCGAGCAGCTCGGCCGCCCGCGCGGCCAGGTTCGTGCGGTCCAGCGGCACCTTGTCGGCGTCGGGGCCCTCGCAGGTGACGCGCAGCTCGTCCGCGGGGGCCGCCGTCACCTCGTCGTAGAGCGAGACCGCGAGGAAGACGTTGGCCAGGTCGTGGAAGCCGTCGGCCCGCGCACCGCCGACCGCGAGCTGCACGTTGACCTTCGCGGGCACGCGCACGGTGACGGCCCCGGCGGTCGTCGTGCGGGCCGCGGCCACCGCCTCCGTACCGCTCGCCTCCGCACCGCTCACTTCTTCGCCTCCGCGATCCGCGCGAACTCCTCCACCGTCAGCGCCTCGCCCCGCGCCTGAGGCGAGATTCCCGCCGCGACCAGCGCCTCCTCGGCCGCCGCGGGCGAGCCCGCCCACCCCGCGAGCGCGGCCCGCAGGGTCTTGCGGCGCTGCGCGAACGCCGCGTCGACGACGGCGAAGACCTCCGCCTTGGAGGCGGTGGTCGCCACCGGTTCGCTCCGGCGCACCAGCGAGACCAGACCCGAGTCGACGTTGGGTGCGGGCCAGAAGACATTGCGGCCGATCGAGCCGGCCCGCTTCACCTCGGCGTACCAGTTCGCCTTGACCGACGGCACGCCGTACACCTTGTTGCCGGGCCGGGCCGCGAGCCGGTCGGCGACCTCCGCCTGGACCATGACCAGCGTCCGCTCGATCGTCGGGAAGCGGTCCAGCATGTGCAGCAGGACGGGCACGGCCACGTTGTACGGAAGGTTCGCGACCAGCGCGGTGGGCGGCGGGCCCGGCAGCTCCTGGACGTGCATGGCGTCGGAGTGGACGAGCGCGAAACGGTCCTTCTTCCGCGGCAGGCGGGCCTCGATCGTCGCCGGCAGGGCTCCGGCCAGCACATCGTCGATCTCGACGGCCGTCACCCGGTCCGCGGCCTCGAGCAGCGCCAGGGTCAGCGAGCCGAGCCCGGGGCCCACCTCGACGACGACGTCGTCGGGGCGCACCTCTGCCGTGCGGACGATCCGCCGGACCGTGTTGGCGTCGATGACGAAGTTCTGGCCGCGCTGCTTGGTGGGGCGTACGCCGAGCGCCGCCGCCAGTTCACGGATGTCGGCGGGGCCGAGGAGGGCGTCGGGGCTTTCGGGGCCGGTGGTGGTGCTCACCGGTACAGCCTACGGCCGCAGTGGGGCCACGGACTCGCCCCCCGCTGCACGTAGAGCTTCTTCGCCCGGTACGTCTGCTCCGAGGCGGGCGCGTTCTGGGGGACTCCGCGGCCACCGAGCGAGCGCCAGGTGCCGGGGTCGAACTGGTAGAGCCCGCCGTACGTCCCCGAGGGGTCGACGGCGTTCGGCCGTCCGCCGGACTCGCAGGCCGCCAGCGCTCCCCAGTCGAGCCCGTCGGCTCCCGCCACCGACGAGGGCAGTGGCCTGGTGCCGATCTTCACCTTCCGGGTGACGGGTTCGCGGACGATCTCCTCGCGGATCCGCCGCGGCCTCTGCCGGACCCCGTTGACGGTCCGCAGTGCGTAGGTGACCCGGCGCACGCCCTGCACGCCCTGCTGCTCGACGACCTCGGTACCGGCGAAGAGCTCGGGGTCGCGGGTCCTCTCGACGGCGTACGGGATCGGTTCCTCGCGCACCTCCTTGGTGCCGGTGATCCGCATGACGGTGATCGTCTGGCCGTCGCGGGGGAACGCGTCGGGCGGTACGGAGGTGGTGTCCTGCCCGGAGAGGGTGATCCCGGCCTCCTCGACGGCCTCCTGCACGGTGGCGGCGTTGGTGCGCAGGGTCCGCTCGCGGCCGTCGGCGAGGAGGGTGACGGTCCGTTCGGTCCGGACGTCGAGGAAGAGGCCCCGGCGGGAGATGGGGGCCGAGCGGGAGACGGAGAGGTACGCGCCCTCGGCGCGGACGCCGAACTGGCGCAGGGCGTCGCCGACGGTCCTGGCGGTGGTCCACACCTCGCGGCGCTGCCCGTCGAGGGTGAGAACGACGGGGCGGCCGTAGCGGACGACGACCTGGTCGCCGCTGGCCAGGGCCGCGCCGGGGGTGGGCGCGACGATGTCGTGGGCACCGACGGCCAGGCCCTCGTCGGCGAGGAGTTCGTCGACGTCGTCGGCGAAGGTGTGCAGGGTGCGCGGGACGCCGTCGACGGAGAGCCGGACGGCCTTGTCGTTGGCGACGAAGGCGCTGGTGCCGCCGGCGAGGAAGACGACGACGAGGGCCTGGGGGATGAGCCGCCGCAGGCCGTCGGCGGCGGGAGCGGAGGACTTGCGGCGCCGGGCGGCCCGGCGGGCCTCGGCGCGGGTCGCGGGGACCGCGGGCGTCGAGGGGGCGGCGGGGGCCTCGGGGGCCGAAGGGACCGCGGCAGCCGCGGGTGCCACGAGGCCGGCCGCGCCCTGACCGGGCACGAGGGGCGCCGCCATCGTCGGCTGCTCATGGAGGGGGAGGTTCGGCCGGCGCCCGCCCCGTGCGGCCCGGTGACTGCCCTGCGAGTTGCTCACGAGGCCGGGACCCTAGCGGGCGCGACGGTCACTCTCCACAGCGCCTCGACCACATACCGTAACCGTTATTGATCAGTAATCGAAGGCGGTCGCGGTGTTGACGGCGATCGCAGCGCACAGTTCTTCCTCGCCGATCCCGCGCACCGCGGCCATCGCGCGCACGGTCACCGGGATCAGGTACGGCGCGTTGGGCCGTCCTCGGTAGGGCGCCGGGGTCAGGAACGGGGCGTCTGTCTCGACCAGCACCAGCTCCAGGGGCGCGACCGCGAGGGCGTCGCGCAGCGGCTGCGCGTTCTTGAAGGTCATGTTGCCCGCGAAGGACATGTAGTAGCCCTTGGCGGCGCAGATCCGGGCCATGTCGGCGTCGCCGGAGTAGCAGTGGAACACGGTCCGCTCGGGTGCGCCCTCCTCGTCGAGGACGCGCAGCACGTCGGCGTGGGCCTCGCGGTCGTGGATGACGAGGGCCTTGCCGTGCCGCTTGGCGATCTCGATGTGGGCGCGGAAGGAGCGCTCCTGGGCGGCGATGCCCTCGGGGCCGGTACGGAAAAAGTCGAGCCCGGTCTCACCGACGGCGCGGACGTACGGCAGGGAGGCCAGCCGGTCGATCTCGGCGAGCGCGTCGTCGAGCGCCGCGTCCCCGCCGGCCTCGCGGGCGCCCTGACGGGACCATCCGTCGGGGTCTCCGAGCACGATCCGGGGTGCCTCGTTGGGGTGCAGGGCGACGGCGGCGTGCACGTTCTCGTGCGCGGCGGCCGTCTCGGCGGCCCACTGGGAGCCCTTGATGTCGCAGCCGACCTGGACGACGGTGGTGACGCCGACGGCGGCGGCCTTGGTGAGGGCCTCCTCGACGGTGCCCGACTGCATGTCCAGGTGGGTGTGCGAGTCCGCCACCGGCACCAGAAGGGGCTCGGGCAGCGGCGGCGGGGCGTCCTTGGAACTCATGGCCCCGATCGTACGAGGGGCCATGAGTTCACTCGCGGCGGCCTACGAAGAGGGCGGCTTGCGGTGGAACAGATCCGACAGGCGCCGGCGGTGCGGCTCCTCCACATGGACCGGGCCGGGGGCGTCCCCCTCAGGACCCGCCCCGGAGGCGTGCTTCTTCGGGCCCCCGTCGCGCTTCTTGGGGCCCCCGTCGCGCCGCACGTCCTTGCGCGCCAGCTCCTGCCGTTCCAGGTCCTGACCGATCGGGCCCGCCAGGCCGATCGGGCCGGCCGGGGCGACCGGTCTGCGTGTCCTGGGCTCGTTCGGGTGATGGGCCTGTTCCCACGAGTCGAGAACCGACGAAACCTGGCCCGAGCGCATGATGCGGACGACATGGCCGCCGCAGTTCATGCAGGTCGGGCTGGACAGCGGCGAGGGCACCCGCTCGCCGCCGGCCTTGTAGACGATGAATTCCTGGCCGGTCGCGTCGACGTGGTGCTCGATGTCGTACGCCTGTTCCCAGCCGTACCCGCAACGCATGCAGGCGAAGGCGTACGCCTCATGGGCCACGGGTATTCCGGTGCCGGTGATCTCACTCATGCCAGCTCCTCTCCACCGGTCCAGTGGACGCCTTTTCCGGCCGGAGCGCATCAGCGCCGGTCGAACAATGGAACGCTCTTTGGCCTTCCCTTGCTCTCAGGCCCTCGAAAGGCCTGCCGCGGGGGGTTTCGCTTTGCCTTTCACGATAGCCCTTTACCTTTCCAAGGGCCTGGGCACGGTTTTCCCCTTGGGCCCGACGAGGCTTTCCTCGGGAGCCGGGGCGACTTTTCCCAGGGCCCGGCTCCGGCTCTCTCAGGGCCCGAAGGGGGCTCACTCGGCGCCCGGGGGGCTCACTCGGCGCCTGGGGGGCTCACTCGCCGACCCGAGGGCTTACTCCGCGGCCCCGGGGGCCTTACTCCGCGGCCGGGGGCTTACTCCGCGGCCCTGGGCGCGTTCTTCGCCGCCACGACGGCGTCGAACACCTCGCGCTTGGGAAGGCCCGCCTCGGCCGCGACAGCCGCGATGGCCTCCTTGCGCCGCTCCCCCGCCTCCTCGCGCACCCGCACCCTGCGCACCAGCTCCTCGGCGTCCACATCGCCCGGGACCGGCTCCGGCGCGCCCTCGACGACGACGGTGATCTCGCCCCGTACGCCTTCCGCGGCCCAGGCGGCCAGCTCGCCGAGACCGCCGCGCTTCACTTCCTCGTACGTCTTGGTCAGCTCGCGGCAGACCGCGGCGCGGCGCTCGGCGCCGAAGACCTCGGCCATCGCGGCGAGGGTGTCGTCGAGCCGGTGCGGGGCCTCGAAGTAGACGAGGGTGCGGCGCTCGTCCGCGACCTCGCGGAGCCGTCCGAGCCGCTCCCCGGCCTTGCGGGGCAGGAAACCCTCGAAACAGAAGCGGTCCACCGGCAGCCCGGACAGGGCGAGCGCGGTCAGTACGGCGGAGGGGCCGGGGACGGCGGTGACCTTGATGTCCTGCTCGACGGCAGCGGCGACGAGGCGGTAACCGGGGTCGGAGACGGAGGGCATGCCGGCGTCGGTGACGAGCAGCACCCGCGCGCCGCCCGCGAGCGCCTCGACCAGTTCGGGCGTACGGGCGGACTCGTTGCCCTCGAAGTAGGAGACGACCCGGCCGGTGGTGTGCACGCCCAGCGCCCTGGTCAGGCCGCGCAGCCGCCGGGTGTCCTCGGCGGCGACGATGTCGGCGCCCTCCAGCTCGGCCACGAGCCGCGGCGGGGCGTCCGCGATGTCCCCGATGGGGGTCCCTGCAAGTACCAGCGTTCCAGTCACATGGGTCATCCTCGCAGCCCGGACAGGCGACTCGCACAGGCGCGTTCCCTACGATGGCGCGGTGACCAGTACCGCACCCGAGGCCCTGCAGGGTCAGCGCGCCGTGGAAGAGCCCCCGTCGTGGCAGCAGCGTCTGCGGCGCTTCGGCTACGCACCCCCCGCCAGGAGCGCCGTGGGGCCCGGGCTGCGGGAGCGTCTCGTACCGCCGTACACCCGGCCGTCGGAGCGGATGTGGGCGCTGCTCGGGGTCTCCCCCGGGCTCGCCGACCGGATCTGGCGGCTGGCGGCCTGGGGCGGTCCGCTGCTCGTGGCGCTGCTCGCGGGGCTGCTGCGGTTCTGGAACCTGGACAAGCCGCACGCGGTGATATTCGACGAGACGTACTACGCCAAGGACTCGTGGGCCCTGATCAACCAGGGGTACGAGGGGGCGTGGCCGAAGGACATCGACAAGACGATCCTGACCGATCCGTCGAGCGTGCTGATCCCGACCGAGCCCGGCTACGTCGTGCATCCGCCGATGGGCAAGTGGGTCATCGGTCTGGGTGAGAAGATCTTCGACTTCACGCCGTTCGGCTGGCGCTTCATGGTGGCGCTGCTCGGCACGCTGTCGGTGCTGATGCTCTGCCGGATCGGACGGCGGCTGTTCCGCTCGACGTTCCTGGGGTGTCTGGCGGGGCTGCTGCTCGCGGTGGACGGTCTGCACTTCGTGATGAGCCGCACGGCGCTGCTCGACCAGGTGCTGATGTTCTTCGTCCTGGCGTCCTTCGGGTGCCTGATCGTCGACCGGGACCGGGCGCGGCGGCGGCTCGCGGCCGCGCTGCCCGTCGACGAGGAGGGGGTGCTGCGGCCGGACGCGGCGGTCGCCGAGAACCAGCGGCTGGGGTGGCGGCCGTGGCGGCTGGCGGCCGGGGTGATGCTGGGGCTCGCCTTCGCGACGAAGTGGAACGGCCTGTACATCATGGCCGCGTTCGGTCTGATGACGGTGCTGTGGGACGCGGGCGGCCGGCGGACGGCCGGCGCGTTCCGCCCGTACCTCGCGGTGCTCAGGCGGGACCTCGTCCCGGCGTTCGTCTCGGTGGTCCCGGTCGCGTTGGTCACCTACGTCGCCACGTGGACGGGCTGGATCGCCTCGGACAAGGGGTACTTCCGCAACTGGGCGGCCGAACAGGACCGCATCGGCGGCGGCGGCTTCTGGTCGTGGCTGCCGGACTGGCTGCGGAGCCTGTGGCACTACGAGACCGAGGTCTACGAATTCCACGTCAACCTCACCTCGCACCACACGTACCAGTCGAACCCGTGGAGCTGGATCGTCCTCGGCCGCCCCGTCTCGTACTTCTACGAGAGCCCGGCCCCGGGCGAGAAGGGCTGCCCGGCGAACGCGACGGAGAAGTGCGCGCAGGAGGTCCTGGCCCTCGGCACGCCGCTGCTGTGGTGGGCTGCCTGTTTCGCGATCCTCTACATCCTGTGGCGCTGGTTCTTCCGCAGGGACTGGCGGGCCGGCGCCATCGCGTGCGGTATCGCGGCAGGCTGGGTCCCCTGGTTCCTCTATCAGGAACGCACGATCTTCCTTTTCTACGCGGTGGTTTTCGTGCCGTTCCTGTGTCTCGCGGTGACGATGATGATCGGGGCGATCGTGGGACCGCCGGGTTCATCGGAAAGACGGCGGACGTTCGGGGCGGTGGGTGCCGGAGTTCTGGTTCTGCTGATCGTCTGGAATTTCATCTACTTCTGGCCGATCTATACCGGGCAGGCGATTCCGATGGATTCCTGGCGCAGCCGGATGTGGCTCGACACCTGGGTCTAGCGGAGTGAGGAGCGGGAAGAGGGCGCGGCGGCGTTCACCGTGGCGACGCCTCGACATGGGGAACTCGGTGGCGGACTCGGGTCGCCGGGGACCACCATGCGACGCATGAGTGATCAACCCGCGCGATGGACCCAGGCGACCGTCTACCCCGACATGTGGGCCGATCCTGCCGACGACCTCCGCAACAACGAGGACAGTCCGGACGGCGAGCTCGCGACCCTGCTGGATTTCCTGAAGAACTACCGCATCACCCTGCGGATGAAGTGCGAGGGCCTGGATCCGGAGCAACTGGCCCGGCGGTCGGTTCCGCCGTCGACGATGTCGCTGCTCGGCCTGGTCCGGCACCTCGCCGAGGTGGAGCGCGACTGGCGCAACTGGATCACCGAGGGCGACCCGCTGCCGAAGCTGTACGGCGTGAAGGACGCGGACTTCCACGGAGCTGTCGCCGAACAGGCGGTGGTCGACGCCGCGTACGCCGATCTGGAACGCGAACAGGCCGCGACCGACGCCGCACTGGCCGGGCACCCGAACCTGGGCGCACGGGTCGGGAAGGACAAGGTCGCCATCCGGGAGCTGATGGTGCACAGGATCGACGAGTACGCCCGCCACTGCGGACACGCCGACCTGCTGCGGGAGTGCGTCGACGGAAGAGTGGGCCAGTGACGGGAGAAGCGACCGGCCCCTGCCGAGGGGTCGCGGTCCGGTAACAAGCGTCTTGGCTGTCACACCTGTCACCTAGGCTGCCGTCATCGCCTGGGGAGGGGAGACGCAGTCATGCGTAGTGGGGCCAAGGTCGCGATCGTCGGGGGCGTTTTCGTCGTCGTCGCGAGTGGAGTGGGGTACGGGGGCTACAACCTCTGGAACGGGGTCAACGGAGGCTCGGGCGTGGGCTCCCGGTCGGGGGCCGAGGAGAAGCGGTCCGGGCCCCTCACCGAGGACGAGGTGACCGGTACGGCCAAGGAGTTCCTGGCCGCCTGGGCCGCCGGGGAGTCGGACCGGGCCGCCCAGTTGACCAACAACCCCGTCGAGGCCGGGCCCGCCGTGCTCGACCACCGCGAGGGCGCGATGGTCTCCAAGGCCGTCATCACCCCCGGCACGGCGGTCGGCTCGAAGGTGCCGTTCACGGTCAGCGCCACCGTGACGTACGAGGGGCGGTCCAAGCCCTGGACGTACACCTCGGAGCTGAGCGTGGTGCGCGGGCTGACCACCGGCCGGCCGCTGGTCGACTGGAGCCCGGCCGTCATCCACCCGAAACTGACCAAGGGCGCCACCCTGCGGACCGGCACGGCGAAGACCGCCGGGATCAAGGCCTTCGACCACAAGGGCGTCGAGCTGACGAAGGAGACGTACCCCTCGCTCGGCCCGATCCTGGACCAGCTGCGCCAGAAGTACGGCGAGAGCGCCGGCGGACAGCCCGGCATCGAGACCTGGATCGAGAGCGGCAGCGAGACCGTCCCGAACACCACCCTCGTGACCCTCGCCGAGGGCAGGCCGGGCCGGCTGGAGACGACCATCGACGCCGAGGTGCAGGCGGCGGCCGAGCGGGCGGTGAAGCGGTACGACGGAGCCTCGGTGGTCGCGATCAAGCCGAGCACCGGGGAGATACGGGCCGTCGCCAACAACCGTAAGGACGGCTTCAACGCGGCCCTGGAGGGGCGGCAGGCACCGGGCTCCACGATGAAGATCGTCACCGCCGCGATGATGCTCGATCAGGGGCTCGTCGACGGCCCGTCCAGCAAGGTCGAGTGCCCGTCGACCGTCGATTGGGACGGACGGACGTTCCACAACCTCAAGGACTTCTCCCTCCCTTCCGGCACCACGCTCCGACGGGCCTTCGCCCGCTCGTGCAACACCACCTTCATCAAGCCGGTCAAGCCGCTCGGCGACAAGGCCGGCACGGCGCTCGGTGACACGGCCCGCAAGTACTTCGGCATCGGCCTGGAGTGGAAGACCGGAGTGGTGTCGCAGGACGGGTCCGTTCCGCCGTCGACCAGTATCGAGACCGCCGCCTCGTACATCGGCCAGGGCAAGATCACCATGAACGCCCTCACCATCGCCTCCATCACCGCGACCGCGAAGAACGGTTCCTTCAAGCAGCCGATCATCGTGGCGACGGACCTGGACGACCGGGAGACGGCCAAGGCCGAGCGGCTGCCCGGATCCATCGGGGAGGCGCTGCGCGAGATGATGCGCGCGACCGCCCGCGGCGAAGGCACGGGCGCCGCGGCGATGGCCTCCGTGGGAGGGGACAAGGGCGCCAAGACCGGGTCCGCCGAGGTCGACGAGGCCGCCTCCTCCAACAGTTGGTTCGCCGGATTCGCCGACGACCTCGCGGCCGCCGCCGCCGTCGAGTCCGGCGGGCACGGCGCGGACGCCGCCGGACCGGTCGTGGCGAGCGTGCTCAAGGCCCGGTAACGCGCTCGCGTGGCCCGTACACATACCGCTAGCGTGCGGGCCATGACCGAATCTCTCGCGCATCCCCAGTTCGCAGCGGCCCTGAAGGAGTTGGGCCTGGACGTCGAGATCCGACGCTTCCCGGACGAGACCCGCACCGCCGCCCAGGCCGCCGAGGCCATCGGCTGCGAGGTCTCCGAGATCGTCAAGTCGCTGATCTTCGCGGCGGACGGGGTGCCGGTCCTCGTCCTGATGGACGGCTCCTCGCGGGTCGACGTGGAGCGGGTGCGCGCGGAGCTCGGCGCCGAGGCCGTGACGCGGGCCGACGCGCGGATCGTACGGGAGACCACGGGGTACGCGATCGGGGGCGTCCCGCCCTTCGGGCACCGCACCAGGACCCGGGTCCTGGCCGACCGCGGGCTGCTCGACCACGACGTGGTGTGGGCGGCGGCCGGAAACCCCCACACGGTGTTCGCCCTCGACCCGAAGCAGCTGATCGCCCACGCGGGCGGCGCCCTCGTGGACGTACGCGAGCGGACGAGGTGACGCCGCTGGTCGCGGCGGCGGTGCTGATCGCCGCCGTGACGCACGCGAGTTGGAACGCGATCGCCCACACGATCCGCGACCAGCTCCTCTCCTTCACGCTGATCTCCGGCGGCGGGGCGACGATCGGCACGGCGCTCGCCTTCTTCGTACCGGTGCCGGCGGCCGGGGCGTGGCCGTACCTCATCGCCTCCGCCGTGCTGCACATCGGCTACTACGCCCTGCTCATGCGGTCGTTCACGCTCGGCGACTTCGGCCAGATGTACCCGATCGCGCGCGGTACGGCCCCGCTGGCGGTGACCGTCCTCGCCGCCGTCTTCGTCGACGAGATCCCCGACGGCTGGCAGCTCACCGGCGTCGCGTTCGCCTGCGCGGGCCTGACGGGCCTGGCCCTCTGGGGCATCCGCGGCTCCGGGCGCCGCCCGGACTGGCCGGCCCTGCTGGCGGCCGGCGCGACGGGTCTGGCCATCGCGGGCTACACGGTCGTCGACGGCGTCGGGGTGCGCGCCTCGGGCACCGCGCTCGGCTACATCGCCTGGCTGATGATCCTGGAGGGCCTGGCGATCCCGGCGTACGCCCTCTGGCGCCGACGGACCGCCCTCCTCACCCAGCTCCGCCCCCACGCCACCCGCGGCCTCCTCGGCGCCGCCCTCTCGGTCGCCGCCTACGCCCTGGTCCTCTGGGCCCAGACCAAGGCCCCCCTCGCCCCGATCGCGGCGCTCCGCGAGTCCTCGATCATCGTCGGCGCGGCCATCGGCGCCCTCTTCCTCAAGGAGCGCTTCGGGGGGCCGCGGGTGGTGGCGGCGGGACTGATGGTGGTGGGCATCGGCCTGATGCTGCACACGTCCTGAGCGGTCCGGAAGAAGACCTGCACAACGGCCGTGATCCGCTTGGAGTGCCGGACATCCGTCGCCCCGAGCCCTACGATTTCAAGGTCCCCGACACCGCACCTGAGACAACCGGTGATCTCCGCTCAGGCCTGGGCCGATGCTCAACTGCTGTGGGACTTCCAGCGGATGCATCACACGCCGCGTCCCTGCTCGGTGGGGATCGGGCTCGGGAGCCACGACCTCGGGGTGGCCGACGTGACCGTCGGTCTGTACCGCCGTGGCATGGTGCCGCTCATGGTCTTCACGGGCGCCACCAGTCGCACGACGCGTGACCGGATGCCCCGAGGCGAGGCGGAGCACTACCGGGAGCGGGCGCTGGAGCTGGGGGTGCCCGGCGCGGTCGTGCTCGTGGAGCCCAGGGCCCGCAACACGGGCGAGAACATCCGTTTCTCGCGGGACCTGCTCGCGGAGCGGGGCGTCGGCGTCTCGTCGGTCCTGCTGGTCAGCAAGCCGTACGAGGAGCGCAGGGCCTACGCGACCGCCCGCAAGCTCTGGCCGGAGGTCGAGGTCGTCAGCGCGTCCTCCTCGATGACGCTCGCGGAGTACACGGACTCGATCCGGGACGCCCGCCTCGTCCTCGACATGCTCGTCGGGGCCCACCAGCGCCTGCTGATCTATCCGGCGCGGGGGTTCATGATCGAGCAGGACATTCCCGAGGCGGTCGGCCGGGCCTACGGCCGGCTCAGGGACCAGGGGTTCACGAGCCGACTGATCCGGGAGGGTTGACGGGGTCTCAGGCGGTCCCGTCCAGTGCGGTGCGGACCGACCTGACCAGTGCCTGGGCGCGGGGGTCGGCCGTCACCGTCTTGCGCATGCCGTTCGTGACGTATCCGAAGGCGATCCCCGACTCCGGGTCCGCGAAGCCCAGTGAGCCGCCGCGGCCGGGGTGGCCGAAGGAACCGGGGCTCAGGAGCGGGGACGCGGGGCCGTGGAGCATGTGGCCGAGGCCGAAGCGGGTGCCGACCATCAGGACCCGGTCCGGGCCCGCGGACTCCTCGGTGCGGGCGAGGGTCAGGGTCGCCGGGGCGAAGAGCCGTATGCCGCCGTCGACGGGGCCGAGGGTCGAGGCGTAGAAGCGGGCGAGGGCGCGGGCGGTGGAGACACCGGCGGAACCGGGCAGTTCGGCGGCCCGGTAGACGGGGTCGTTCTCGTCGGGCTTGGGATCGATCGCCCCGAAGGCGCGCCGGGTCAGCGACGCGGGGTCGCGGTAGGCCTCGGTGACCGAGCGCTTCGGGCGCAGCTTCAGGGCGCCGCTGCCGGGCGGTTCGATCTCCTCGACGGGGCCGAGGCGGCCGACCCGGCGGGCCTCCTCCGACGGCAGCCCGATCCACAGGTCGAGGCCGAGGGGGCGGGCGATCTCCTCGGCGACCCAGCGGCCGATGGTGCGGCCGGTGACCCGGTGGACCAGTCCGCTGAGGAGCCAGCTGAAGGTGTGGGCGTGGTAGCCGTGTGCGGTGCCGGGCTCCCAGACGGGCGCCTGGGCGGCGATCGCGTCGAGCGCGGTCTCCAGGTCGACGGCCTCGGCGAGGGTCAGCGGCCGGTCGAGGACCGGTACCCCGGCCCGGTGCGCGAGCAGCTGCCGTACGGTCACCCGATCCTTGCCCGCCGCCTTGAACTCCGGCCAGTACGTGCCGACCGGGGCGTCCAGGTCGAGCTGGCCGCGCTGGTGCAGCAGCAGGGGTACGGCGGCGGCGACGCCCTTGGTGGCCGAGCGGACCACCTGCGCGGTGTCCACCGCCCAGGGGGCCTCCCCGTCGACGTCCTTCGTACCGGCCCACAGGTCCACGACCTTGACGCCGTCGCGGTAGACGGCGACGGCCGCGCCCCGCTCGCCCCGCTGTTCGAAGTTGCGCAGGAACGCGTCCCTGACCGGCTCGAATCCCGCCGCCACCGTGCCCCGGACGTCCACGTCCCACACTCCTTCTCGCTCGCTGCTCCCGACCCCCATGGTGCAACGTGGGTGGTGAGGCACCGATTCCGGGTGGGGTCCGGTGACGGGTCGGGCGCCGGTCAGGCGACGGACTGTGGCACGAAGCCGAACGGCAGCTCCAGGCGGTTGCGCTCCATCAGCTCCGTATCGGCCAGGATCTTCGCGGTCGGACCGTCCCCGGCGATCACCCCGTCGCTGAGGATCACCGAACGGGGGCAGAGCTCCAGTGCGTACGGAAGGTCGTGCGTGACCATCAGGACGGTGACGTCCAGGGAGCGCAGGATGTCGGCGAGTTCGCGGCGCGAGGCGGGGTCGAGGTTGGAGGAGGGCTCGTCCAGGACGAGGATCTCCGGTTCCATGGCGAGCACGGTCGCCACCGCCACACGCCGCCGCTGGCCGAAGGACAGGTGGTGCGGCGGCCGGTCGGCGAACTCCTCCATGCCGACCCGGGTAAGCGCCGTGCGGACGACGGCCTCCAGCTCCGCCCCGCGGACCCCGGACGCGGCCGGCCCGAACGCCACGTCCTCGCGCACGGTCGGCATGAACAGCTGGTCGTCCGGGTCCTGGAAGACGATCCCGACGCGGCGCCGGATCTCGGCCAGGTTCCGCTTCTCGACGGGGAGCCCCGCGACGGCGACCGTGCCGGCGCCGCCGGTGAGGATGCCGTTGAGGTGGAGGACGAGGGTGGTCTTGCCGGCGCCGTTGGGTCCGAGCAGCGCGACCCGCTCGCCGCGCTCGACGGTCAGATCGACGCCGAAGAGGGCCTGGTGGCCGTCGGGGTAGGCGTACGCGAGGCCGCGCACGTCGAGCGAGGCGGTGCCGCGTACGTCGGGCGAGGCGGTCATAGGGTCCATCCCAACAGGCAGATCAGCAGGGCGGTGGCGGGCAGGGAGGCGGCCAGGAGCCACTGGGGCCGGGTGGCGGTCACCTCGTCGATGACCGGCATGGACCCCGTGTAGCCCCGGCTGACCATCGCCAGGTGGACGCGTTCACCGCGCTCGTACGAGCGGATGAAGAGCGCTCCCGCCGACTTGGCGAGGACGCCCCAGTGGCGGACGCCCTTCGCCTCGAAGCCGCGCGAGCGGCGGGCGACGGACATCCGGCGCATCTCGTCGGTGATCAGATCGCCGTACCGGATCATGAAGGAGGCGATCTGGACGAGGAGCGGCGGCAGCTTGAGCCGCTGGAGGCCGAGGAGCAGGGCCCGCAGTTCGGTGGTGGCGGCGAGCAGCACGGAGGCGGCGACGCCGAGGGTGCCCTTGGCGAGGACGTTCCAGGCGCCCCACAGGCCGGGAACGGAGAGCGAGATGCCGAGCACCTCGGTCTGTTCGCCCGGGACGACGAAGGGCATGAGGAACGCGAAGGCGACGAAGGGGACCTCGATCACGAGGCGTCGCAGCACGAAACCGGCGGGGAGGCGGGCCTGCGCGGCCACGACACCGAGGAGGACGGCGTAGAGCGCGAAGGCCCAGACGGCCTCGCGGGGTGTGGAGACCACGACGACCACGAAGCCGAGGACGGCGGCGAGCTTGGTGTGCGGGGGCAGCGCGTGGACCGGCGAGTCCCCCCGTCTGTACAGCTGATGGGCGTGGCCCGCACCCATGTCAGACCTGCGCCCCGGTGCGGGCCTCGGCCGTCGCCGCCCTGCGGCGGCGTACGGCCCAGAAGGCGCCGGTGCCGACGGCGAGCGTCGCGCCCACGCCGATCACTCCGGCGAGGCCGCCCGAGAGGCGGGCGTCGTCGACGTCCTTGACGCCGTAGTCGGCGAGCGGGGAGCCGGCCGCGGCGTGCTCCTCGACGTTCTTGTCGATGCCCTTGTCGGCGGCGACCTTCTCCAGGCCGTCGGGGCTCGCGGAGGCGTAGAAGGAGACGAAGCCGGCGAGGACGAGGGCGGTGACCAGGCCGCCGATCCAGACCTTCTTCGGGGAGCCGCCCGGGGCGGGTGCCACGGCGGAGGCGGGGGCCGCGTCGACCAGTTCGCCGCCGACCCGCAGCTTGAGCGGGGCGGTCAGGCCGCGGGCGCCGTGGACCAGGTCGGGGCGGACGGCGACGACCGCGCCGACGGTCAGCATGGTGATGACGGCCTCGCCGATGCCGATGAGGGTGTGCACGCCGACCATCGCGGTGAGCACCTTGCCGAGCGGTACGTCGGTGGTGCCGCCGATCGCGTAGAAGAGGGTGAAGGCGACGGCCGCGGCGGGCACGGAGACGAGCGCGGCCACGAAGGAGGCGACGGTCACCGAGCGGCGGGTGCGGGGCAGGACGAGGACGAGTCCGCGGAAGAGGGCGTACGCGACGACGACCGTGACGACGCCCATGACGGTGATGTTCACCCCGAGCGCGGTGAGACCGCCGTCGGCGAAGAGGATGCCCTGCATCAGCAGGACGACGGCTATGCAGAGCACGCCCGTGTACGGGCCGACCAGGATGGCGGCGAGCGCGCCGCCGAGCAGGTGTCCGCTGGTCCCGGCGGCGACCGGGAAGTTCAGCATCTGCACGGCGAAGATGAAGGCCGCGACGAGTCCGGCCAGTGGCGCCGTTCGCTCGTCCAGCTCACGGCGGGCTCCGCGCAGGCTGACGGCGACGGCGCCCGCGGCGACGATTCCGGCCGCGGCGGACACGGGGGCGTTGATGAATCCGTCGGGTACATGCACGGCATTGATGATAGGCGCTACCTGCAAAGGGCTTGCAAGAGCGCACAGGTCACAAAGGAACCGACGCATGCGCCGTGAAATATGGGACATTAGGGACTAGTAAGACGAGTGTGAGGAGTCGGCCGATGCCCGCCACGGAAGACCATGCCGTCGAGGATCACGCCAAGGGCAGGATCATCACCGATGCCCCGCTCTCCCGCCCCGTCCCCGTCGCCCTCCGCTACGACCCGGACGCCGCGCCCGCCACGGTGCGCTTCGTCTTCCCCGGCAACATCGAGTGGTCCTTCCCGCGCACCCTCCTCGAAACCGGCATGCGCGCCCCCGCCCGCCGCGGGGACATCGGGATCTGGCCCTGCGGCCGGGTCCAGACGATCGTGGAGTTCCACACGGCCGACGGTGTCGCGGTCGTCCAGTTCGACTCGACCGCCCTGGTCCGCTTCCTCCGGCACACGTACGCCGTCACCGCGTCGAGTTCGACACGATGACGGCGTAGCGCCGCGTCGGCTCCCCGTCCCCACAGGTTCCGGCGCGATCCGGGGCGTGCTCTCCGCTCAAAAGGCCACCCCGGGGATCAGGAGACTCAGACCTTCACGAGCGTGGGCCCCGAGTCCTGCGGAGCGCCCGGGGAGGCGGTGACCTTCGCCAGGCCCTCCCCCTCCACGTCCACGTTCGGCAGCGCCTTGTCCAGCCACTTCGGCAGCCACCACGCCCGGTGACCGAGCAGGGCGAGCACGGCGGGCACGATCGCCATCCGAACGACGAAGGCGTCGAAGAGGACCGCGACGGCGAGGCCGAAGCCGATCATCTTGATCATCTGGTCGTCCATGCCGATGAATCCGGAGAACACCGCGATCATGATCACCGCGGCGGCGGTGACCACCCGGGCGCTGTGCCGGAAACCGCTCACGATCGCCTCGCCGGGCCGCTCCCCGTGGACGTACGCCTCGCGCATCCGGGTGACGAGGAAGACCTCGTAGTCCATCGCGAGACCGAAGACCACGCCCACCATGAAGATCGGCATCATCGACATGATCGGGCCGGTCTGCTCGACGCCGAACAGACTGCCGAGCCAACCCCACTGGAAGACCGCGACGACCGCGCCGAGGGCCGCGACCACCGAGAGCAGGAAGCCGAGGGCCGCCTTCAGCGGGACCAGGATCGAGCGGAAGACCACCATGAGGAGCAGGAAGGCGAGTCCGACGACCAGGGCCAGGTAGGGCAGCAGGGCGTCGTTCATCTTCTGCGAGAAGTCGATGTTCATCGCGGTGGCGCCGGTGACCAGGACGTTGTCGCCGGTCGCGTCACGGATGTCGTGGACCAGCCGCTCGGTCTCGACCGAGGAGGGGCGGTCCTTCGGGATCACCGTGACCATCGCGGTGTCGCCGGCCTTGTTGGGCGTGGGCGGGGTGACCGCCACGACGCCCTTCAGGCCCTTGATCGTGGAGACGGTGGACTCGGCGACGGCCTTGTCGCCGTCGACGACGACCATCAGCGGTCCGTTGAAACCGGGGCCGAAGCCGTCCGACAGCAGGTCGTAGGCGCGGCGCTCGGTGGCGGAGACGGGCTTGGCGCCGTCGTCCGGCAGGCCCATCTCCAGCGAGGCGGCGGGCAGCGCGACCGCGCCCAGACCGAGGACACCGACGAGCAGGACCATGACCGGGCGGCGGATGACGAACCGGGCCCAGCGGGTCCCCATGTTGGGCTTCTCCTTCCGGAGAGCCCCCTCCTGGACGCCCTTGCGCTGCTTGCGGCCCATGACCTTGGACCCCGCGAACCCGAGCAGGGCCGGTATGAGGGTGAGGGCGATCAGGACGGCGATCAGGACCGTACCGGCGGCGGCGAAGCCCATCTTCGTCAGCATCGGGATGTTGACGACGGCGAGGCCGACCAGCGCGATGACGACGGTCAGACCGGCGAAGACGACGGCGGAGCCGGCCGTGCCGACCGCGCGGCCCGCGGCCTCCTCGCGCTCCCGGCCCTCGGCGAGCTCGGCGCGGTAGCGGGAGACGATGAAGAGCGCGTAGTCGATGCCGACGGCGAGGCCGATCATCATCGCGAGCGTGGAGGTGGTGGAGCCGAGGTCCAGGACGTTGGCGAGCGCGGTGATCGTGGAGACACCGATGCCGACGCCGATGATCGCCGTGAGCAGCGGGAGTCCGGCCGCGACCAGTGAGCCGAAGGTGAGGACCAGGACGATGCCGGCGATGACCACGCCGACGATCTCGCCCGCACCGGTCTCCGGCATGGTCTGGAGCGCGTCGCCGCCGATCTCGACGGTGAGTCCCTGTCCCTGGGCGTCGTGCCCGGTCTTCTCCAGTGCCTCGCGGGTCGCGTCGGTCAGCTCCATGCCGGAGACCTTGTAGCTGACGGAGACGTAGGCGGTCGAGCCGTCCCGGGAGACCGCCTGGGCGGTGTACGGGTCGGTGACCGAGGCGACCTGGTCGGAGCCCGACTTCAGCTCGCCGACGACCTTCTCGACCTTGGCCCTGTGGGCCGCGTCGGTCATCTTCTGGCCGTCGGGGGCCTTGAAGACGACGCGGGCGGTGGCCCCGTCGGCGTTGCCGCCGGGGAAGCGCTGCTCAAGGAGGTCGAAGGCCTTCTGGGCCTCGGTGCCGGGGATCGAGAAGGAGCTGGAGGTCGCGGCGGGCGCGGTCGCGGCGCCGACTCCGGCGAGCGCGAGCAGTGCCACCCAGAGCAGGGCGACGAGCCGTCGGCGCCGGAAGGCGGAGCGACCCAACTTGTACAGAAACGTGGCCACGGGGGCGTACTCCCATTGGTGGGTGGGACAGGGCATGGGGAGCCGGCCCGACGGCGTGAGCGGTGCGCAGCGTCAGGGGGTGCGGGTGAGGACGTATCGGTGGTACCGGCCGGGGAGCCGGTGCGGATCGCGGGTCAGACGCCGAGTGAGGGAAGCACGACGGCGTCGACGTAGGCGCTGAGGAAGGCGTGGTCGACCGGCTGATCCTCGATCAGCGGGCGGGCGATGAAGGCCCCGATCAGCATGTGGGGGACGAGCTTCAGGGCCGGGTTGTCGGCGCTGACCTCGCCCCGGTCCACTGCTCTTCGCAACACCTCGTCGAGGCCGGTCATCTCGGGTTCGATGAGCAGCTCGCGCAGCGCCTGGAGCAGTTCCGGGTTGTCGTGGACGGCATGGGCCAGGCCCCGCATCAGCGCGGAGTCCTTCTCCATCTGGCAGTCGTCGGTCCGCTCCATCATCGCCTGGAAGTCGCCGCGCAGGGTGCCGGTGTCGATCTCTCCGAGACTGACGGGCTTGTTGTGGCGCATGGCCCTGGCGACGAGTTCGGGCTTGCTCCCCCACTGGCGGTAGAGGGTGGCCTTGCTGGAGCGGGTGCGGGCGGCGACGGCGTCCATGGTGAGGGCGTCGTAGCCGACCTCGCGCAGGAGGTCGAGCACGGCTTCGTACAGCTCGGACTCACGCTCTGGGGTGAGTCTGCTGCGGGCCATGACCGGTCTCCATCCGAACGAAACGGTTTCGTACAGTACGAAGATACCCCCGCCCGCAGCGAAACGAAACCGTTTCGTACGTGTCGTGGCCCACACGGGCCCCACACGGCCCCACACGGGTCCATACCGGCCTCCACCAGCCCTTACCGGCACGCGCGGGCCCCCGCACCCACAACTCCCCCGAAAGATTCTCGCCCGCCGAGTTGCCGCGCCCCCTCCCCGCGGAAAGCATTGACGAGTGAGTGACGACGTCGCGTATCTCCGCTACCCGCACCTCCACGACGATCTGCTGTGCTTCGCGGCCGAGGACGATCTCTGGGTCGCCCCCCTCGTGCCTGAGGGTCACCGCCCCGGCCGGGCGTGGCGGATCACCGTCGACCGGACGCGGGTGGGTCACCCGCGCTTCTCGGCCGACGGGACCCGCATCGCGTACACGAGCTGGCGAAGTCTCGACCCCGAGATCCATCTCGCGCCGGTCGAGGGCGGGCCGTCGCGCCGCCTCACCTACTGGGGTTCGACGGACACCCGCGTCTGCGGCTGGTCGCCCCCCGACAAGGACGGGAAGTCCGACATCCTCGCCGTCTCCTCGCACGGCCAGCCCTTCTCGTACTTCTCCTGGGCCTACACCGTCCCCACGGACGGCTCCCCCGGCGGACGCATGCCCTGGGGCCCCGTCTCGGACATCGAGGTCGCCGACATCGACGGCGAACGGCGCACCCTGCTGCTCACCGGGAAGCCGCCGCACGAGCCGGCGGCCTGGAAGCGGTACCGGGGCGGCGCCATGGGCCGCCTGTGGCTGCACGGCGAGCAGCTGCTGCCGGACATCGGCGGCCACCTGGACTCGCCGATGTTCGTGTCCGGCCGGATCGCGTTCCTCTCCGACCACGAAGGCATCGGCAATCTCTACTCCTGCCTGCCCGACGGCACCGACCTGCGCCGCCACACCGACCACGACGCCTTCTACGCCCGGCACGCCTCCAGCGACGGCCGCCGGGTGGTCTACCAGTGCGCCGGCGACCTGTGGATCGTCGACGCGCTGACCGAGGACTCCGTCCCGCGCAAGCTGGAGGTACGGCTCGGCGGTCCGCGCGCCGGCCGGCGCCGCTACCAGGTCCCGGCCGCCAACCACGTCGACGCGATCTCGGTCGACGAGACCGGGCGGGCCAGCGCGGTCTCCGTACGCGGCAGCCTGTACTGGCTGACCCACCGCGACGGCCCGGCCCGCACCATCACCGACACCCCCGGCGTACGGGTCCGGCTGCCCGAGATGCTGGGCAGCGGCGGACAGGTCGCCTACGTCACCGACGCCGAGGGCGAGGACGCCATCGAGGTCGCCTACCTGCCGCGCGCCAGCGGCGACCGCGAGCCGCGCCGCCTCGCCTCCGGCGAGCTCGGCCGGGTCGAGGAGCTGGTCTCCGACCCGGAGGGCGAGCGGCTCGCCATCGCCTCCCACGACGGCCGGCTGCTGCTCATCGACACGACCGAGGACGCGACCGACAGCGTGACCGACGCCGCGACCGACGCCGCGACCGACGCCGCGACGGAGGAGGGCGGTGAGGGCACCTCGCAGGCGAAAGGCTCGGGGGGAGGCGAAGTGACGGAGCTGATCCGGTCGATCAACGGGCCGGTGCGCGACCTCGCCTTCTCCCCTGACGGCTCCTGGCTGACCTGGTCGCATCCGGGCATCGGCCGCTCGCTGCGCCAGATCAAGATGGCCCGGATCTCCGGTCCCGGGACGCCGACGATCGTCGACGTCACCAACGGCCGCTTCGAGGACGAGAACCCGGTCTTCACCCGTGACGGCCGCTATCTCGCCTTCCTCTCCTGGCGTGGCTTCGACCCGGTGTACGACGTGCACACCGGCGACCTGTCGTTCCCGCTGGGCTGCCGGCCCTATCTCGTACCGCTGTCGTCGGCGACCCCGTCACCGTTCGCGCTGCTGCCGGACGGGCGGCCGGCGGCGGGCGGTCTGGACCCGGGCGAGAGCGAGGCGGAGAGCGGTGGCGAGGGCACCGTGATCGTGGAGGTGGAGGGGCTGCCCGACCGGGTCACGCCGTTCCCCGTCGCCGCGTCCAAGTACTCGGCGCTGCGCCCGGTCAACGGCGGCGGGCTGGTCTGGCTGCGCTGGCCGATCTCGGGCGCGCTCGGCGAGACCTTCGCCAACCCGGCCGACACCACGGGCCGGCCCACCCTGGAGTACTTCAACATCGCCAAGGCCCGCAAGAGCGAGCTGGTCCAGCACCTGGACTGGTTCGCGGTCAGCGGCGACGGGACACGGCTCGTCGTGGTCGACGAGGGCGATCTGCGGGCGGTGCCGTCCACCGAGTCCGGGGACGGCGACTCGACCGTCTACATGGATCTGCGCCGGATCCTGCACGAGGTGGACCCGGAGGCGGAGTGGCGCCAGGCGTACGACGAGGCGGGCCGGATCATCCGCGCCTACTTCTGGGAGCCGAACATGTGCGGGGTGGACTGGGCGGCCGTCCTGGACCAGTACCGCCCGCTGGTCGAACGGGTCGCCTCCCCGGACGAGTTCGCCGACCTGCTCCGCGAGGTCCTGGGCGAGCTGGGCACCTCGCACGCCTACGTCTCGCCCGCGCGGCGCAACGAGGGCCCGCCGCACTACCAGCGCCCGATGGGCCTGCTGGGCGCCAACCTGGTCCCGCGGGACGGCGGCTGGATGGTCAAGCGCATCCTTCCGGGCGACTCCTCCGACTCCAAGGCGCGTTCACCGCTGGCGGGCACCGGCATCCGCGAGGGCGCGATCCTCACCCATGTGGACGGCCGGCCGGTGGACCCGGTGTGCGGCCCGTACCCGCTGCTCGCCGCCTCCGGCGGTACGACGGTCGAGCTGACCTTCCGGCCGGCGGAGGGCGAGGGCCGCTCGCGCCGGGTCGCGATCGTGCCGCTGATCGACGAACGGCCGCTGCGCTACCAGGACTGGGTGGCCAAACGCCGTGCGGTGGTACGGGAGGTCAGCGGCGGCAAGTGCGGCTATCTGCACATCCCCGACATGGGCGGCTCGGGCTGGGCCCAGTTCAACCGCGACCTGCGGATGGAGGTCTCCCGGCCGGCCCTGATCGTGGACGTGCGCGGCAACGCGGGCGGACACATCAGCGAGCTGGTCGTGGAGAAGCTCACCCGCAAGATCCTCGGCTGGGACCTCACCCGCAACGCGCAGCCGGTCAGTTACGCGTCGAACGCCCCGCGCGGCCCGGTCGTCGCCCTCGCCGACGAGGCCACGTCCTCGGACGGCGACATGATCACCGCCGCGTTCAAGCTCCTCGGTCTCGGGCCGGTGATCGGCCAGCGGACCTGGGGCGGGGTGGTCGGCATGACCGGCCGCCACCGGCTGGGCGACGGCACACAGATCACGGTGCCGATGAACGCGGCCTGGTTCCCGGAGTACGGCTGGTCGGTCGAGAACCACGGCGTGGAACCGGACCTGGCGATCCTGCGCACGCCGCTGGACTGGGCCGAGGGCCGGCACGCCCAGCTCGACGACGCGGTCGAGGTGGCCCTGTCCCTGCTGTCGGAGACCCCGGCGGCCACCCCACCGGGCTACGCCGACGTCCCGGACCGCTCCCGCCCGAAGCTCCCCCCGAGGCCGGGCTCGTAGCAGGCAACCGGCCGCCGGCCCCTACGCGCGGTCCCGGCCCATGGAAGGGCCGGGCCGCAGCACTGCGCGCGGGGTCCGGCTCGTAGGAGGCAACCGCAGTCGGCCCTACCCGCAGGGCCTGGCTCATAACAGGCAACCGGCCTACGCGCGGGGCCCGGCTCATAACAGGCAACCGGCCCTACGCGCGGACCTCGGCCGGCTCGCGCCCGAAGCGGCCCCCGAGGTCCAGCTCGTAGGAGGTTCCGGGCCGGCCGTCGAGCGTCACGCTCCCGACGGCCCCGAATCCGACCCGTCCGAGCACGGCCCTCGACCCGGGATTGTCGAGGGTCGTGGCGGCGCGCAGCGTCCGCAGCCCGTACACCTCCACGGCCAGCCGGCACAGCTCCCGCACCCCGGCCGTGGCCACCCCCCGCCCGGCGGCCTTCTCCGCGACGCGGTACCCGAGCTCGGCGCTCCCGTCGGCCACGTCGACGAGGTTGAACCGCCCCAGGATCTCCCCGCCCTCCCCGACCAGGACGTGAAAGAGGATCGTCCCGGTCCCCTGCTCGTCGAGGAGCGCCTGATGCCGCTCCTCGAACTCCTCGAAGTAGGTGTCCCCCCGGTCGGGCACGGAGGCGGCGAAGTAGCCCCGGTTCGCCCGCTCGAAGGCGTAGACGGCGGGGGCGTGTTCGGGGCGGAGCAGCTGCAGTTCGACCATGGCCCGCACGGTACGCGGCGGACCGCGCACGGGGCACCCGGAATTGAGGAAGCCGCCCGCCCGGCGCGACCACACGAAAGGCGCACCCGGCGTCCCGGGTGCGCCTCTCCTCAGCGGACTTCAGCGGACAGACGTCAGGCGTCGTAGTCCTGGTCGAAGCGGTCGCGCTCCGCCTGCTCGGCCCGGCGCGACTGCTCGTCGGAGCGGCTGCCCTTGGCCTGGGAGGCGCGTTCGGACGCTTCGTCCTTCGCGTTGCCCATCTTCTGCTTCGCCTGCTCGGCGAGGTCCTGCGCCTTGTCCTTGAACTGGTCTGCCTTGCCCATGAAGGTTCACTCCTAGATGGGTGTGAGGGGTACGGGGCGGGTCGCCCCTTGGGCCTCGACCAGCGTGGCACGCCGGGACAATCAGCGCATTTCGATCAGACACGCTCCATACGCGCCTGCTCGTCGGCCGCCCCTCCCGCGCCCACCAGCCCCTTGGAGACACTGGCCAGGCGGGGCTCGAAGCGCTTCATCTCGCGCTGGCCCACCGTGGCGATGAGCCCCGGGAGATAGCCGCGGATCGACTGCATCCCGCGCAGCCACCATTGGGCGTACACGTGCGGCGAGCGGCGCTCGATTCCCGCCACGATCCGGTCGACGGCCGGGCCCAGCGGGTACGTGCGGTTCGAGGGCCAGGGCAGCCGCTGGCGCAGCTCCTTCATCACGTCGTCCTGGTCCGCGCCCCGGACCATGTCGGTGTCGGTCCAGGAGAGGTAGCCGACGCCGACCTTCACCCCCTTGTAGCCGACCTCGGCGCGCAGGCTGTGCGCGAAGGCCTCGACGCCCGACTTGGAGGCGCAGTACGCCGTCATCATCGGCGCCGGGGTGATGGCCGCGAGCGAGGCGATCTGCAGGAAGTAGCCGCGGGACTCCATCAGGACGGGCAGGAACGCGCGGCCGGTCACCGCCCCGCCGATCAGGTTGACCTCGATGACCCGGCGCCAGGCGACCGGGTCGGAGTCCACGAACGGACCGCCCGCCGCCACGCCCGCGTTGGCGACGACGATGTCGACCTTGCCGAAGCGCTCCTTGACCTCGCCCGCCACCCGGGCCATCGCCTCGTGGTCGGTGACGTCCGCGTGCCACCAGTCCGCCTCGGTGTGCAGCCGGGCGGCGACCTGCTTCAGCTCCTCGGGCTCCAGGCCGACCAGCGCGATCCTGGCGCCGCGGGCCGAGAGCTTGCGGGCGAGGAGTTCACCGACGCCCCGGGCCGCCCCGGTGACGACCGCCACCTGTCCTTCCAGACTCACCCTGCTCATGCGTCCTCCTTCACACCCAGGTACGTGACGGCCAGTTCGCGGATCTGTGCGGTGACGGCCTCGGGGGCCTCCACCGGCGTCATGTGTCCCATCCCGGCGAGTTCGACGAGCCCCACGCACTGCGGCAGCGCCGCCGCCAGTGCCCGCGAGTGGACGGGCGGGGTCATCCGGTCCTCCGTGCCGACGAGCACGGCCACCGGCAGGCTCAACTCCCGTACGCCCCCGTCCAGGTCGAGCTCCGCGAGCACGTGCGACCAGGCCACCCGGGCCGACCGCGGGCAGGCGTGGACGATCCGGGCGCAGGTGTCCACCCGCCCGGGCGCCGATCCCGGCCCCATCGTCGCGTACTTGAGGAGCTTCCGGGAGACGGGCGTGACCGGTCCGAGCGGCGCCCTCGCTCCCAGGATCCCCCTGGTCAGCCGGGTCCGCAGAGCGCCGGCCCGCAGCGGTACGACGAGGGACTCGGCCGTCAGCCGACCCGGGCCCGTGGAGCAGAGCAGCGCGGCGGCGGCGTGCTCGCGGAAGCCGGGCCGGCCGGCCGCGGCCATCAGCGTCATGCCGCCCATGGAGTGCCCGGCGAGAACGGCCCGCTCGCCGGGGGCGAGGGTCGCGGCGAGAACGGCTTCGAGGTCGTCGGCGAGCGCCTGTGTCGAGTAGCCGGAGCGGCCGACGAGGGGGGTGCGGCCGTGGCCGCGCTGGTCGTAGGCGATGACCCGGTGGTCGGCGGACAGGTCCCGTATCTGCTCGGCCCAGAAGGCGATCGAGCAGGTCCAGCCGTGGGCCAGGACCACGGCGGGGGCGCCCTGCGGCCCGTACACCTCGACGTGGATCCGCGAGCCGTCGGCCGAGACGGCGGTCAGTTCACTGGGGTTCGCGCCTCGGCTCACTTGACCGTCTCCTTCTTACGGGAGGTGGTGCGCGGGCGGGGCTCCTGAGGGGCCGGCGCGCGCAGCACCTCGTACTCCGCCAGGTCCACCTGCCGTGTCTCGCGCCGGAACTCCGCCGTCGTGCCCGGCCACAGCGTGGTGTTGCGGCCGTTGGCGTCGAGGTACCAGCTGCTGCAGCCGCCCGCCTTCCAGACGGTGCGTTCCATCCGGTCCTGCACCTTCCGGTTCCACGCTCCGACGGCGGACGGCCGGACGGCGAGGGCGGCGCGCCCGCCGGGCCCGTCGTGCGAGAGCACGTTCAACTGGCGCAGGTAGTCGGCCATGTAGTTGAGCTGCGACTCGATCATCAGGATCATGGAGGAGTTCCCGAGGCCCGTGTTGGGGCCGATGATCGTCATCCAGTTGGGGAAGCCCGCGGCGGTGGCGCCGCGCAGCGACTCCATGCCGTCCTTCCAGGACTCGGCGAGGGTGTGCCCTTCGGCGCCGACGACCCGTTCGGCGATCGGCATGTCGGTGACGTGGAATCCCGTACCGAAGATGATCGCGTCGACCTCGGTCTCGGTGCCGTCGGCCGCCACGACCGTGTTGCCGCGGATCTCCTGCAGCCCCGAGGCGACGACGTCGACGTTGGGCCGGGCGAGCGCCGGGTAGTACTCGCTGGAGAGCAGGATGCGCTTGCAGCCGATGCGGTACGACGGGGTCAGCTTGGCGCGCAGCGCCGGGTCCTTGATCGCCCGGCCCATGTTGGCCTTGGCGAGCGACTCGACGAGACCGAGCTCGCCCGGACGCTTGGTGAAGGCGCTGACCTGCAGTTCGCGGATGCCCCACAGGATTCCGCGGCGCAGGGTCCCGGTGAGGGGGAGCCCGCGGTGCAGCCGGCGCTCGACGCCGGTGATGGCGCGGTCCATGCGGGGCATCACCCACGGGGGCGTGCGCTGGAAGAGGGTGAGCTTCCCGACCTTCGGCTGGATCGCGGGGACGATCTGGATGGCGGAGGCCCCGGTGCCGACCATGGCGACGCGCTTGCCGGTGAGGTCGTAGTCGTGGTCCCACCGCGCGGAGTGGAAGACCTTGCCGGGGAAGTCGGCGAGCCCGGGGATCTCGGGGATCTTCGGGTCGGAGAGCGGGCCGGTCGCGGAGACGACCATGTCGGCGCTGAAGGAGCCCTGGCTCGTCTCGATCTCCCAGCGCAGCGCGTCGCCGTCCCAGCGCATCAGCCGCACCTCGTGGTTCAGCCGCAGGTGCGGGCGGAGCCGGAAGGTGTCGGTGACGTGCTCCAGGTACGCGCGGATGTGGCGCTGTCCGGAGAAGGTGCGCGGCCAGTCGGGGTTCGGCGCGAAGGAGAAGGAGTAGAGGTGCGACGGAACGTCGCAGGCGCAGCCGGGGTAGCTGTTGTCCCGCCAGGTGCCGCCGACGGAGTCGGCCCGCTCCAGTACGACGAAGTCGGTGATCCCTTCGCGGCGCAACCGCACCGCGGCGCCCAGGCCACCGAACCCCGATCCGATCACCGCCACTCGTACATGCTCGTGCTTCGCCATGCCGCCTCCCGTGCGCCCGGCCAAGATTCCGCCAGCAATCACTGGCACAGTCGGACTGTAGAGCAGCCGCATACCGAGCGGTAGGGGTCGGACAAGGGAAAGTTACCGGCGGTACAACATAGGCTGGCGGGCGTGGCAGATCGATCGGGCGACGTGACGGACGGCGGGGCGGACGGCGGGGCGGGCGGCGGGGCGGACGGCGGCAGCGGCCGGGCAGGGTCCCGGACCGCGGGCGTACGCGAGTACCGCATGGAAGAGCTCGCCGCGGCGGCCGGCATCACCGTGCGCACCCTCCGCTTCTACCGCGAGCGCGGTCTGATCGCGCCACCTCGCCGCGAAGGCCGGATCGCCTGGTACGACGACCACCACCTGGCCAAGCTCCGTACGATCGCGGCCCTGCTCGAACGCGGCCACACCCTCAACGGCATCGCCGACCTCAACACCGCCTTCGAGAGCGGCAAGGACGTCAGCGAGGTCCTGGGGCTCGGCGAACCGACCGAGGAGGAGCCGGTCCGGCTCACCCCGCAGGAACTGGCCGACTACTTCGCGGGCGAGGTCACCCCCGAGAACCTGATGGCCGCCCTCGACCTCGGCTACCTCGCCACCGACGGCGACGACCTCGTCCACATCAGCCGCCGTCTGCTCGACGTCTCGGCGGCCCTGGTGAAGGAGGGCATCCCGCTGGCCGCCGTCCTGCAGGCGGGCCGGGCGGTCCGCGAACACGCCGACGCGCTGGCGGGGCTCTTCACCGAGCTGCTGCGCGAACACGCCGAGGAGAAGGACATCCAGCGGCTGCGACCGCTCGCCAAGAGCGTGGTGGAGGCGGAGCTGTCGATGGCCCTGGACCGGCGGCTGCGCGAGCACCCGTAGCCGCCGGGGCTACGAACCTCGTCCGCGTCGGGGGTCCGCGCGGACCGCATGATCGGGTGACAGGTTCTTCAAAGGTTCTTCATCATCTCCGCCGTACGGTCGGCTTGCCCGCCGCAGCCGCGGCCGGGCCCGACAGGGAGAGCGGGAGAACCGATGAGGACGAACCGGGTACTGCTGGCCGCGGCGGCCTCGGTCTTGGCCTTCGCACTGACCGGCTGCGGAAGCGAGGACGGCGGCGCGAAGGTGCCGACGGCGGGCGGCGGGAGCGCTTCCTCCGGCACCGGCTCGGGTTCGGGCTCGGGCTCGGGGAAGGCCTCGGGCGGCGGGGGCGAGCAGGACGAGATCGCCGCGTACGTGGCCACGAAGCGCGAGTGGGTCGCGTGCATGCGCGACCACGGGATCGACCTCCCCGACCCCGACTCCCTGGGCCGGGTCGAGACGGGCGACAACCGCTCCCTGAAGCAGAACCCGAAGTTCACGACCGCCTCGGAGAAGTGCAAGGAGTTCAGCGTGGCCGTCCCCGCGGCCGTCGAGAAGGCCATGCGGCCCAAGCTGACCCCCGAGCAGATCAAGATCCAGCGTGAGTACGCCGACTGCATGCAGAAGAACGGCGCCGCCGACTTCCCCGACCCCGACGCCGACGGCTACGAGCCGGTCGACAACGACGGCACCCCGGACTGGGACCAGACGTCGGCGGGCGCCAAGCGGGCCGCCCGTACCTGCGCGCCGATCATCGGTGACCCCGTCGAGCAGGGCCCGGGCAAGGGCTGAGCATGAGCGGGACGTTCGGCATGGAGGAGACAGGGGCCGGGCCAGGGAACTGGCCCGCGGCCGGGACAGGGGCGGACACGGAACCAGGCACGGAACCGGGCACGGAGGCAGGCACGGAGGCGGAGGGGATCGCCGCGCCCGCCGGTCCGGGACGACGCCGTCGGCACACGCTGCTGCTGGCCACCGCCGCCGTCGCCGTCGCGGCGGTCGCCGTGGTCGGCGCGCTGGGCCTGGGCGGCGGCGGGGACGAGACCCCCGGCGCCCCGCCGCGCGCCGACTCCACCGTGCGGGTGACCCGCGGGACGTTGACCGAACGCACCACGGTGGACGGCCAGTTGGGGTACGGCGCGGAGATACCGCTGCCGGTCAAGGCGACCGGCACGGTGACCTGGCTGCCCGAGCCGGGCACGACGCTCGAACGCGGGGACGCGGTGCTGCGGGTGGACGACCGGCCGGTGGTGCTGCTGTACGGAACGCTGCCGATGTACCGGGAGCTCGGGTTGGCCCCGGCCGCACCGCAGAGCCCGTCGGACGGCAGCGGTGGTACCAAGAACCGGCAGCCCCTGAGCGGGTCCTCGGGGACCCCCGAACCCTCCGGGACACCGGCGCCGGGGGGCGCCGGAACCGGAGGTACGGACGCCGGCACCGGAGGAACGAGCGGTGGTACCGGAGGCACGGGCGGTGGTACCGGAGGCACGGGCGGTGGTACCGGAGGCACGGGCGGTGGTACCCAGGCACCGAGGGAGCTGCGAGGCATGGACGTCATGCAGTTCGAGACCAACCTGGCGGCCCTCGGCTACACCGGCTTCACGGTGGACGAGACGTTCACCACCGGCACCGCCGCGGCCGTCAAGCGCTGGCAGAAGTCGCTCGGACTCCCCCGGACCGGCACCGTCGGCGTCGGGGACGTCATCTACTCCTCCGGCAGGGTACGGATCGGCCAGGCGGGGGTCCGGGTCGGCTCGGCGGTCGCCGAGAACGCCCTCACGTACACCGGCACGGCACGCCAGGTGGTCGTGAACGCCTCGGCCCGGGAGGCCTCCTGGGCCGTGCGCGGCGCGCACGTCACCATCGAGCTGCCCGACGGGCGCCGGGTGAAGGGCAAGGTCGCCTCGATCGGCAAGCAGGCGACCGCGCCCGAGGGAGGAAGCGGGGACGGCGGCGGCTCCGGTGGCACGCCCCCGACCGTCCCGGTGACCCTCACCATCGAGGACCAGGCGTCCGTGGGGACTCTGGAGAGTGCGCCGGTGACCGTCGAGTACGTGGGGCGGGAGCGGAAGAACGTCCTGACCGTTCCGGTCGCGGCGCTGGTGGCGCTCGCGGAGGGCGGCCACGGCCTGGAGACCACGGACGGCACCTTCGTCGCCGTGAAGACGGGGCTCTTCGCCGACGGCGACGTGGAGGTGAGCGGTCCAGCGGTCCGCGAGGGCATGAAGGTGAGGATCCCGCAGTGAGCGGCGATGGTTCCGCGGCGACGACGGACCCGATCGCGGACGCGGTCCTGGACGCTGCCGTGGCCCCGGACGCGGACGCGGACGCGGTTCTGGACGCGGTCGTGGAGTTCGACGCGGTCTCCAAGACGTATCCGGGCGGGGTGGCGGCGGTACGGGACGTGAGCCTGCGCATCGAGCGGGGTGAACTGGTCGCGATCGTCGGCCCGTCGGGCTCGGGCAAGTCCAGCATGCTGAACCTGATGGGCAGTCTCGACCGTCCGTCCGCGGGCCGGGTCCTGGTCGACGGTCACGACGTGGCGAGCCTGACCGACCGGGAGGTCTCCGCGCTGCGGGCGACCCGGATCGGTTTCGTCTTCCAGCAGTTCCATCTGGCCGTCGGCGTACCGGTCCTGGACTCCGTCGCCGACGGTCTGCTCTACGCCGGCGTCCCGCTGCGCCGGCGCAGGGCGAAGGCGGCGGCCGCGCTGGCCCGGGTCGGGCTCAGCCACCGCGCCCACCACCTCCCGCACCAGCTCTCCGGCGGCGAACGCCAGCGGGTGGCGGTCGCCCGTGCGGTGGTCGGCGAGCCGTCCGTGCTGCTGGCCGACGAACCGACCGGCAACCTGGACTCGGCCTCGGGGTCGGCCGTCCTCGCCCTGCTGCGCGAACTCCACACGGCCGGCACCACGGTCGTGGTCATCACGCACGACCGCGAGATCGCGGCGGCGCTGCCCCGCCGTATCGAGATGCGCGACGGCCGCGTCGTCGCCGACACGGGAACGAGCGGAGCGCGCACAGGGAGTACGACGATCGGGGCGCCCCGTTGACGGACCGTACGACGAACCTCGCCGGCCGGCCGCGCCGCCGTACCGGCCCCCGCCGCACCAACCCCCGCTCCGCTACGTCGCTGCGGGCAGCGCGGCTGCGCCCCGCCGACATCGTGCGGCTCGGCGGAACCGGGCTGCGGACGCGGCCGTTGCGGGTCTTCCTGTCGGCGCTCGGGATCGCGATCGGCGTCGCCGCCATGATTGCGGTGGTCGGCATCTCCGGTTCCGGACAGGCGGAGGTGGACCGGCGGCTCGACGCCCTCGGCACCAATCTGCTGCGGGTCGCGCCCGGCAACTCCCTGAACGGTGCGAAGGCCGAACTCCCGCTGGAGACCGTCCGCATGATCGACCGCATCCCGCCCGTGCGGCAGGTCGCCGCCACCGGCGTCATCGACGCCCATGTCTACCGCAACGAGCACATCGCCGTCGGCCGCACCGGCTCGCTCACGGTCCTCGCGGCCGGCTCCGACCTGCTCCCGGCCGTCGGGGGCCGCGTCGGCAAGGGCCGTTGGCTGGACGCCGCGACCGAGAAGTACCCGGCGGTCGTGCTCGGCTCCACGGCGGCCCACCGGCTCGACGTGTACGCCCCGGGGACCCGGGTCTGGATCGGTGAGCGCTGGTTCTCCCTGCTCGGCGTCCTCGATCCGGTACCGCTCGCACCGGAGCTCGACAGCGCCGCGCTCATCGGCTGGCCGGCGGCCCGTACGTACCTCCGCTTCGACGGCCATCCCTCGACGGTCTACGTCCGCGCCGAGGACAGCCGGATCGCGGCGGTACGGGCGGTGCTCCCGGCCACCGCGCACCCGGAGAAGCCCGGCGAGGTCCAGGTCTCCCGGCCCTCCGACGCCCTCGCGGCCCGGGAGGCCACCGAGTCGGCCCTGACCGGACTGCTGCTCGGCCTCGGTGGTGTCGCCCTGCTCGTCGGTGGTGTCGGGGTGGGCAACACCATGGTCATCTCGGTCCTGGAACGGCGCCCGGAGATCGGCCTGCGGCGGGCGCTCGGCGCGACCAGGGGCCAGATCCGTACCCAGTTCGTGACGGAGTCCCTGCTCCTGTCGGCGATCGGCGGACTCGGCGGCACGGTCCTGGGGACCCTGATCACGGCCGCGTACGCCCTGTCCCGCGACTGGCCGACGGTCGTGCCGGTCTGGGCGACGGCCGCGGGTGTGGGCGCGACGCTGCTGATCGGCATGATCGCGGGGTTGTATCCGGCGGTCCGGGCGAGCCGTCTGGCGCCCACGGAGGCGCTGGCCGGCACCTGACCAAGACCGGCCCGAGAGAAAAGCGGCCAAGGTGTCCCGAGGCCCCGCCGACACTTCTGGCTGCTTTTCCGCGTGTCGGAATTCCTGCCTCCGACGGAGCGGAGTGGTCCGTTAACCATGACGCCTCTGGTCACCCGCTGAACGAGGCGCCGGAAGCTGCACCGACCACCGCCTGAACGGAATTCTGAACCCGTCACCCGCACCCTCAAGAAACAGTCCCGAAATACTGATCACGGCCACCGCCGGAAAGCAGCCGACCCCTTCTCGAGGGATTGAATTCACGCGGCCGACCCGGCAATTCTGCTGCTGCACTCGAACGAACCCGTCCCGCTCGCCGAGCGGGAGCAGACCAGAGTTCAGGAGAGATCGATGCGTCTTCGGACGAAGCTCGCCGCGCTGGCCGTCGGTGCCGTCGCGGCCACCGGTGGTCTTGTCATGCCCACGACTGCAGCCGTCGCCGCCCCGAGCGGTGCCAGTGCCTGCTGGAGCCCCGGCTGGTCCACCAAGGACGGTTCCATCGGCCACACCAACACGAACGGCGTGAACATCCGCTCCGGCCCCACGACCGACTGCCAGTCCAACGGGCAGGCGCAGACCGGTCACAACCTGCGTCTGGACTGCTGGGTCTCCGGCCAGAACGGCACCTGGACCCACGTCCGGGACAACACCACCGGGGTCTCGGGCTGGATCAAGGACAGCCTGCTGCAGAACAACGGCGCGGCCTACTGGGCTGAGTGCTGACCCCATGTCCGTGACCGTGGTCTCGCCCGTGACCACGCCCGTGACCACGCCCGTGACCACGTCCGCGGCCGGCCCGCGCGGCTGAGCCGCCGTCCCCTCCCGGGCGCGCAGGCCCGGGAGGGGACGGCGCCGTTCGCCACGGCCTCGACCCCACCTCGCCCCGGCCTCGACTCAGAGGTGCCTCTGCGCCGCCGGCAGTACGACCGTGAAGGCCGTCCCCACCCCCACCTCGCTCGCCACCTCGATGGTCCCGTGGTGGTCCGCCACGATCTGACGGGCGATCGAGAGTCCCAGCCCGCTGCCCCCCGTGGCCCGTCCGCGCGCCGCGTCCGCCCGCCAGAAGCGGTCGAAGAGGTGCGGCAGATCGGCCGCCGCGATCCCGCTGCCGGTGTCCCTGACCGTGATCCGCACCGTCTCGTCCCGTTCGGCCAGTTCCAGCCGGACGCTGCCCCCCGGAGCCGTATGCCGCACCGCGTTGCCGACCAGGTTGCTCAGCGCCTGCCGCAGCCGCCCGGGATCGCCGTGGAGCGGTACGGGACCGGTGGCGACGGTGTCGAGCCGGACCCCGGCCGCCGAGGCCAGCGCGCTGTGCGCCGTACGGCAGGCCTCGATCAGCTCGCGCGCGTCGAGTTCGCCGCGGTGGTACGTGAGGACGCCCGCCTCCGCCAGCGCCAGGTCCTGCAGGTCGTCCACGATCCGCTGCTGGAGCAGTACCTCCTCGTGGAGCGAGTCGAGAAGCTCCGCGTCGGCCCGGAGCACCCCGTCGCGCAGCGCCTCCAGATAGCCGCGCAGATTGGCGAGGGGGGTGCGCAGTTCGTGCGCGATGTCACCGACGAGGCGGCGCTGGCGCTCCTCGCTGGCCTGGAGGGAGTCGGCCATGCGGTTGAAGGAGCGGCCGAGTTCGCCGATCTCGTCCTTGCCGGAGGAGGGCACGCGCCGCCCCAGGTCGCCCTCGCCGAGGCCGCGGGAGGCGTCGGTGAGCGCCCGTACCGGCCGCAGCACGGCCCGGCTCAGCAGCAGCGCGCAGGCGAGGACGGCGGCGGCGACCCCGGCGGAGACGGCCACGGTCGGGCCGACGGCGAGGCTCTGTCCCGCGTCGTCCAGCGCGCCGAGGTGGACGGTGAGCGGCTGGGGGGCGACCGCGGCGGTCCGCTCGGCGAACGTCCTGCGCAGACAGGCGATCCGCGCGTCGGCCAGCTCCGAGGCGCAGGCGTTGACGGCTTCGATGTCGGCCGTGAAGGCGGCTTTCGACGGGTTCTCCTCCTTGACGCAGGCGCCTGCTCGGGCCGCGCCTCCCGCCTGCTTCCCCGCCTCCTTCCCGGCGTCCTTCCCGGCGTCCGTGAAGACCGGCACGCCGAAGTCGCCGGGGCTGACGGTCACCTCGTGGCCCGCCCGGGTCAGGCACGCGGCGTAGGTCACACCGGCCACGTAGTCGCCGATGCCACTGGCGGTCACCTTGGCGACGGAGGGGAAGAACTCCCAGTCGGGGAAGGCCGGCTCGGGCCGGGGGTCGACCAGCAGCGGCGGCGCCGTGCCGCCCGGGCGCGGCTCCCGGCCGAGCAGCGCGTCGGAGTCGGCGAGCTGCCCCTGGGGGTCGCTGCTGATGCGGATGCGCTGCCCGGTGTCGCGGGCGAGGGTGCGTACGGTGCCGGCGACGCCGTCCCAGGTGCCGTGCGTCTGTCCGTACCTGAGCAGCTCGTCGGTGATCCGGGCGACGTCCTGGCGGTCGGCGGCGGCCGATTCCTGGACCTGTCGGGTGGCCTGGCGCAGGGTCAGCCAGGCCGTCGCGGCGGTGGCGGCCACGGCGACGAGGAGGATCAGCGCGAAGACCCGTACGCGGAAGCTCACGCCCCCTCCCCGGGCACCCGCCCGTCCGCGGCTCCCCCGCGTCCCGCCCCGCCCCCGGGTCCGAGGTCTCCCCCGGGTCCCGCCCCGCCCCCGGGTCCGAGGTCTCCCCCGGGTCCCGTCCCGTCCGCGAGGCGGTACCCCCGGCCGTACACGGTCTCCAGGTACCGGGGCCGGGCCGGGTCCTCCTCCAGCTTCAGGCGCAGGTTGCGCACGTGGGCGTCCACCGTGCGCTCCAGCACGTCACGGTCGAACCCGAAGACCCGCTCGATGATCCGCGCCCGGGTGAAGACCCGGCCCGGCTCGCGGGCCAGCGCCTCCAGGATGGAGAACTCCTTCGAGGTCAGCGCCACCGGCCGCCCCGCGACCCGGACCTCGAAGCGCGCCGTGTCCAGCTCCACCTCGCCGACCCGCAGCAGCACGGTCTCGGCCGCGCCGCTCTTCCTGGACCGCCGCAGCAGCGCCCGGACCCGGGCGGTCAGCTCCCGAGGGCTGTAGGGCTTGGTGAGGTAGTCGTCGGCGCCGAGGTCGAGGCCGAGGAGCATGTCCTCCTCGGTGGAGCGGGCGGTCAGCAGCAGGATCGGCAGGTCGGAGCCTTCGGCGCGCAGAATGCGGCATACGTCGAGACCGTCGACGAGCGGCAGCATCACATCGAGGACGATGAGATCCGGCCGCGCGGAACGCACCTTTTCCAGCGCGGCCCGGCCATCGGCCACGACCTGCACCGCGTTTCCTTCGCGTTCGAGGTAAATCCGGATCAGCCGGGACTGTTTTTCGTCGTCCTCGGCCACCAGAATGCGCGCGCCCACCAGCACTCCCCACCCAAGGCTGCGTAATTCCAGCACGGTAATACAGAAACAGCGCACAGGAGCGCCGTCCGGCCGGAATCCGCTCCTTGCGTCAGAGCTGGTAGACCGCCGTCACGGGCGCGTGGTCGCTCCACCGCTCCGCGTGCGTGGCGGCCCGCTCGACGTACGCCTTGACGGCCCGCCCCGCGAGACCCGGCGTCGCGACCTGGTAGTCGATGCGCCAGCCGCTGTCGTTGTCGAAGGCGCGCCCGCGGTACGACCACCAGGTGTAGGGCCCTGTCTGTTCCGGGTGGAGGGCGCGCACCACGTCGACGTACTCCGCCTCGTCGAAGACGCGTCCCAGCCAGGCGCGCTCCTCGGGCAGGAAGCCGGCGTTCTTCTGGTTGGCCTTCCAGTTCTTGAGGTCGGCCTCGCGGTGGGCGATGTTCCAGTCGCCGCAGACGACGACCTCGCGGCCGTCGGCGGCGGAGCGCTCCTTGAGCTCCTTGAGATACGGCAGGAATTCGCCCATGAAGCGGACCTTCTCGTCCTGCCGCTCGGTGCCGACCTCGCCGGAGGGCAGGTAGAGGCTGGCGACGGTGACGCCGGGCAGGTCGGCCTCGATGTAGCGGCCGCTGCCGTCGAACTCGCTGGACCCGAACCCGACCCGCACCCGGTCCGGCTCGCGCCGGGTGTAGAGGGAGACGCCCGCGCGCCCCTTGGCCGCGGCCGGGGCGTGTGCGGTGAACCAGCCCTCGGGCGCCCGGACCTCCGCGGGGAGCTGGGACTCCTCGGCGCGGACTTCCTGCAGGCACACGGCGTCGGCGGAGGTGCCGGCGAGCCACTCCACGAAGCCCTTCTTGGCGGCGGCGCGGAGACCATTGACATTGACGGTCGTCACAGTGTACAAAACATGCTCCTCGTCGGCTGGGCGCCACGGGTCACGCCCAGGGATCAGGCTCCCACACTGGGTGGACCTCCACCCCAAAGCCCTTCTCCAAGCGCACCATCAGAACCGTCACTCCAGGGCGCCGCCGGCATCGCCGTCGCCCTGCCTGCGATCGTCGACGCCTCGGGAATCCCCGACACCCTGCCGTGGGTCGCCGCAGCCCTGGCGGTCGCCGGCGGCCTCGCTCGCGTCATGGCCCTGCCCGCCGTCGAGACCCTCTTCGACGCCCGGGGTCAGTCGAGTGGGATGGCCTGGTGCGCGGCCACGATCGCGTCGATCCGCGCCGCCAGGTCGAAGTCAGCCTGAGTCAGCTTGAAGTCGGCGTCGTGGGTCGTGACCGAGAAGGTGATGTGGTCCATGCGCAGGTCGATGTCGGCATGGTGTCCGATCCGCCGCTCGCGGTCCGCGACGTGCACGATCACAGCGACACCTGCGTGGTAACGCAGGTTGAAGGTGCGGCTGATCGTGTCGCCGTCGCGTGTCCATCCGGGCACGCGGTCGAGCTCCGTCTCGATCTGTGACTCGGTCAGTGGCTTCGGCGTACCCATGTCAGCTCCCCTCGGTCACGGGCGCGAGAATCTCGGCGAGATCCCGCCCGACGGGGGCATCCTGCCATGGGCGCATGGCCCGCTTCAGGGTGATCAATTCCCGCTTCATGCGGGCGGACCCAGTTTCTACGGCGATGTCCGCGACCGAGCGCGCAATCTCCCATGCCTGCTCCGGCTCCCGGGCTGCCGCGGCCGCCGTGGCGTGCCGCGCCAGGTAGACGCCGCGATCCCGCCGGGCGGTCTCGGGGACGACGTCGAGGACCTGGGACCACAGTGCGCCGGCCTCAGCACCCAGGCCGAGGCGTCCGTAGCAGGTGGCCCGCTGCACTTCGAGGTAGCCGGGTGTGCGGCGGCACGCGTTGCCCCAAGGAAGGTCATCGTCCACGCGGCCGATGAGCCCGTCAGCGGTGTCGATGAGCTGGTCGACGGCGGCGCGGTCGCCGATGAGACTGGCACCATGCGCCTGCTGCTGAAGGGACATCACCCGGACCTTCGGGGCGAGCCGGTCAGCGTCGTCGAGAGCGGCCTCGCACAGGTCGATGACGGCCCATCCGTCGCCCAAGTCGGTGCGTACCTGGGCCTGGTTCACCAGCGAGTAGCCGATGAGGCCGAGGCCGAGGACCCCCTCATCGTGAAGCGCTGGGACTACGAGCCGGACCGATGGGTGCAGATCCTCCGCCAGCACGGCTTTTCCGAGGCGACCGCAGAGGTAGTGCCGGCTCCCCCCGGCCGCCGAAAGATCGGCACGCTCCTGGTGCGCGCTCTCGGCTAAGCCGCACCGGTTGCCGGACAAGCTGCATAGCCACCTCCCGGGCGGTCCATTCCGCCCGGGAGGTGGCTACTCTCATTGCGGCAGATCACCCGGGAATGTTTTGCACACATTGATCGACGTCACAGTGAGCATCCGGGGAGAATACCGACACCCGGCCATCGCATACATGTACGATGCTTCGCATGTATATCCGCCCCCTTCGGTACGACCGCCCCGACGCCGTCAAACTCAACGACGCCGTCCAGCTGGAGTACGCCGCCCGCTACGACGACGAGGGCGATGTCACACCGCTCGACGCCGGCATGTTCGTACCGCCGCGGGGCCTCTACCTCCTCGCGTACGACTCCGAGGAGCGACCCGTCGCCACGGGCGGCTGGCGCACGCAGGACGAGAACGGCGAGGGCTACTCGGACGGCGACGCCGAGCTGAAGCGCATGTACGTCGTCCCCGAGGCGCGCGGCCTGGGCCTCGCCCGGCGCATCCTCGCCGCGCTGGAGGAGGACGCCCGGGCCGCGGGCCGGATCCGGATGGTCCTGGAGACGGGCACGGCGCAGCCGGAGGCCATCGCGCTGTACACCTCCAGCGGCTACGAGCCGTGCGCGAAGTTCGGCCACTACCGGGAGTACGAGAACAGCCGCTGTTTCGCGAAGTTCCTGAACCGATGACGGAGTTCCTGACGAGGACGCTGACGCGCTCCTGACAAACCCTGGTCTTCTCTGGCACCCTTCTCACGCACGTCGATCCGCACCGTTCTCATCCCCACCTGCCTCGGCAGAAGGAGACATGCGTGAGACGCCATCGCACAGCCGCAGCCGTCCTGTTGGCCGTCGGAGCCCTGCTCACCGGCGCCCTGACCACCACGACGGCGCAGGCGGCGCAGCCCCCCGCTCACACCGTCACGACCACGGACCAGCAACGGGCCGCGGCCTTCTGGACCGCCGACCGCATGCGGTCGGCGACCCCCCTGGACCTCCAGGTCACCCCGGGCGCCGCCCTCCAGCAGGTCCCCCGCTCGTCCCGGACCACCACCGTCGCCCCCACGGCCTTCCCCCAGCCGGGCGGCCCCTGGACGGGCGGCGGCGCCGTCGTGAAGACCTCGGGCCGGGTGTTCTTCACCTTCCAGGGCCGCACGGCCTCCTGCTCCGGCAACGCGGTCACCAGCCAGAACGCGAGCACGGTCATCACGGCCGGCCACTGCGTGAAGTACCAGGGCGCCTGGCACACCGACTGGGTCTTCGTCCCCGGCTACGACAACGGCAGCGCGCCGTACGGCCGGTGGGCGGCGACGAAGACGCTCACCACCCCGCAGTGGGAGGCGAGCGAGGACATCAACTACGACGTGGGCGCGGCGGTCGTCGCCCCGCTGAACGGCCAGAAGCTGACCGCCGTCACCGGCGCCCAGGGCATCCAGTTCAACGGCGGCTACAACAAGCCGATGTACGCCTTCGGCTTCCCGGCCGCCTCTCCGTACGACGGCTCCAAGCTGATCCACTGCGCGGGGAACTCCTCGAAGGACTTCCTCTTCTCCCAGGACCACAGCCTCGCCTGCAACATGACGGGAGGCTCCAGCGGCGGCCCCTGGTTCACCGGCTTCAACGAGGCCACGGGCACGGGCCTGCAGGTCTCGGTGAACAGCTTCGGCTACACCTTCCTCCCCAACCGCATGTTCGGCCCCTACTTCGGCAACGACGCGAAGGCCCTCTACGACCGGGCCCAGGCGTCCTGACCCACCGCTGAACCGCGAAAAGCGAAGATCCCGCCCGATCTTGCGATCGGACGGGATCTTCATCGTCTGTGGACCTGTGGGGATTTGAACCCCAGACCCCCTCGATGCGAACGAGGTGCGCTACCAGACTGCGCCACAGGCCCTTGCGACGTGTGAAACATTAGCATCCCGATCGGCGTACGAGGAAATCCGCTCCCTCGCAGGTCAGCCGAGGCGCCCGGACGGGCCCCGGGCGGCCGTCACTCGTTGGCCGCGCGGGGGCGGTCCTCGTCCGCGTACTGGTCGAAGAGCGGGGTGCGGCCGTGGTCGCGGCTGCGGCCCTTGGGGGCGGTGCGCTGGCGCGGGGCCGGCGGCGGGGTCGGCGCGGGGGTCGGGTCCGCGGCCGTGGAGGAGCGGGCCGAGCTCCAGGTCTCCGGGTCCGTGATGTCGACGCCGCTCGTCGCCCGCGGGGCGACCGGGGCGGTGACGTAGGTGGGCAGCGGCACCGGGACCGGGTCCCAGCTGTCACCGCGGGCCGGGCCGCGGTCCCGCTGCTGGTCCACCCACTCGGCGTGGTCCGTCTGCTCGACGAGCGCCCGGCGGCCGGCCTCCTGCGGGGAGAGCGCGGGAGCGGGTTCGGGCTCGGGGCGGGTCGTCTCCCCGTCCTCCTGAGCGGTGGGCTGCCGCCGCTGCGGCCGGCTCTCGCGCAGCCGGGCCGCCGCCGCCTCGGCGCGGCGGCGGTCCATCACGTAGACGAAGCGCCGCCGCTCCTGGGCCCGCAGATGCACGATGTACGCGCTCAGCAGCACCGCAGGGGCGGCCGGTGCCCAGAGGAAGGCGAGACCGCCGACCGCGGCGACGACCGCGCCGAGGGTGAAGGCGAGGAAGAGGACGACCGTGGTGCGCCGGCGTCGGGCGAGGACCTTGCCGCGGCGGGCGCGCTCGGCCGCCGCCTTCGACGGCCGACGGGCCGCCGCCTGCTTCGCCTGTTTCGCCTGCTTCGGCGCGGGGGCCGGTTCCGAGTCCTGTTCCGGGATCTCGAGACGGGCTTCCGTCCTGGCCGCGGGCGCGGAAAAGGCCCGGACGTCGACCGAGCTCAGATGCTCGGTCTCGGCGTCCGGATCCACGTCGGGGTCCGCGTCGGCCGCCCTCCGGTCCTTCAGCTCCTTGGCGTACCGGCGCTCCATTCCCGCCCGTCCGGACAGCAGCCGGATGGCGGTGCTGAAGCGTTCCGTCGGACGGGCTTCGTTGAGCTCGTCCTGCCTGCGGAGCCACATCGGCACCAAGTAGGCGGCCCAGGCCCCGACGATGACTGCGTAGATGAGGCCGCTGCTGCTCACGTCTCACACCGTAGAGGGGTTCGCGTGAGGCCATCGGCCAATTGGCCCGGTGTGTCGCACGATCTGGCTGATATCACTGAAGTTTTTTGTGATTGTTCAGATCGATTGAGTATCAACTGCCGATCGAATTCGAACACTTATTTCATTGGGCGGGGTGCGGGGGCCGCGACCGGTGCCAGCGGCGCAGCAGCCCCTCGGGCACTTCCTCGGCCGTGAGCGCGAAGACGAGATGATCCCGCCAGGCCCCGTCGATGTGGAGGTAGCGGGGACGCAGCCCTTCCTCCCGGAATCCCAATTTCTCCACGACCCGCCGCGAGGGGCCGTTCTCCGGCCGAATGCAGACTTCCATCCGGTGCAGCCCGACCGTACGGAAGCAGTGGTCGACGGCGAGCGCGACGGCCGTCGGCATCACGCCGCGCCCGGCCACCGCGCTGTCCACCCAGTAGCCGACATGGCCCGAGCACATCGAGCCCCAGGTGATCCCGGCCACGGTCAGCTGGCCGACCAGCTGCCCCTGGTACTCGATCACGAACGGCAGCATCCGGCCGGCGTGCGCCTCCGCCCGCAGATGGCGGACCATCTGCCGGTACGTGGGGCGCTGCGCGACCGGGCCGCCGGGAGCGGGCGGCGGGATGGTCGCCTCCCAGGGGCGCAGCCAGTCACGGTTGCGCCGGTTCACCTCACGCCAGGCCCGCTGGTCACGCAGCTTTATCGGGCGGAGCACGACGTCTCCGTCGGAGAGGACCACGGGCCAGGACGGGATCATGACGGTCTCGGGTGGTCGCCGCCGCGGATCTGGTCGACCCCGTGGCGCAGCAGCGGCTCCAGGACGGCGAGGCCGTCGCGGACCCCGCCCGTGGAACCGGGAAGGTTCACGATCAGCGTCCCGCCCGCGACCCCCGCGAGGCCCCGGGAGAGCGCGGCGGTGGGCACCTTCTGGCGGCCGTACGCGCGGATCGCCTCGGGGATGCCGGGGATCTCGTGGTCGAGGACCCGCCGGGTGACCTCGGGCGTGGCGTCGGTCGGCGAGATGCCGGTGCCGCCGGTGGTGAGGATGACGTCGTACCCGGCCTCGACCCCGGCCCGGAGCGCGGCCTCGACCGGCGCGCCGTCCGGGACGACCTGCGGGCCGTCGACCGCGAAGCCCAACCGGGCCAGGCCCTCGGCGAGCAGCGGGCCGCCCTTGTCCTCGTACACCCCGGCCGCGGCCCGGTTGGAGGCGGTGACGACGAGGGCGCTGTAGGGCGCGGAGAGCGCCCCGCCCGGACCGGACCGCTCCGGCGCGGACGACACGCCGGGCTCCCGCCCGGTGACCGAACCCTCGCCGGAGGGTTCCCGCTCGTGTCCGTGCGGCTCGTGCGCCCCGGCCACCTGCCGGGCGCGCGCCCGTACGTCGAGCCCGGCCTGCGACGCCGTCATGACGCGTCCTCTTCGCGGGTCCAGTCGCCCGACTTGCCGCCCGTCTTCTCCTCCACCCGTACGTCGGAGATGACCGCGCCCTTGTCGACCGCCTTGATCATGTCGACGACCGTCAGCGCGGCCACCGACACGGCCGTCAGGGCCTCCATCTCGACGCCCGTACGGTCCGTGGTCTTCACGGTCGCCAGGATCTCCACGGCGTCGTCCGCGACCGTCAGGTCGAGCGTCACGCCCGAGACGGAGAGAGGGTGGCAGAGCGGGATGAGGTCCGGCGTCTTCTTGGCGCCCATGATCCCGGCGATGCGGGCGGTGGCGAGCGCGTCGCCCTTGGGTACGCCCTCACCCCGCAGCAGCTCGATCACGCGAGGCGATACGAGGACGCGGCCACTGGCGCGTGCGGTCCGCGCCGTGACGTCCTTCGCGGAGACGTCGACCATGCGGGCCGCACCCGCCTCGTCGATGTGGGTGAGTCCTTGCTGCGTGCTCATGGCCGTGACACTCCCGGTCGCTGTGTGGGAAGTCACGGTACCGCCACCAGGCCCTCCTCAGCCGAGGAGGACCACGTCCAGCTCATCGCCGGGCTCCACCGACGTCGCCTCCTCGGGGACGACGAGCAGCGCGTTCGCGTGGGCGAGCGCGGCGATCAGATGGGATCCCGCGCCGCCCACCGGGGTGACCGTGCCGGACTCGGCGTCGTACGTCCCGCGCAGGAACTGGCGGCGGCCGGACGGGGAGGTCAGCGCCTTGTCCGCCGCGAGGACGGCACGGACCCGCGGGCGGTGCAGGTCGTCGAGCCCCATCAGGGCCCGGATCGCGGGCCGGACGAACAGCTCGAAGGAGACGTACGAGGAGACGGGGTTGCCCGGCAGGGCGAGCAGCGGGATGTGCTCGGGTCCGATCGTCCCGAAGCCCTGCGGCTTGCCCGGCTGCATCGCCAGCTTGCGGAAGTCGACCTGCCCGTCGGCGGTCAGCGCCTCCTTGACGACGTCGTACGCGCCCACGCTCACCCCGCCCGTGGTGACCAGCAGGTCGGCGCGGATCAGCTGGTCCTCGATGGTGGCGCGGAGCGTCTCGGCGTCGTCGGTGACGGCGCCGACCCGGTAGGCGATGGCTCCCGCGTCGCGGGCGGCGGCGGCGAGCGCGAAGCTGTTGGAGTCGTAGATCTGGCCCTCGCCCAACTCCTCGCCGGGCTGGACCAGTTCGCTGCCGGTGGAGATCACGACCACGCGCGGGCGGGGCCGCACCCGCACGGTGCCGCGGCCGATCGCGGCGAGCAGCCCGATCTGGGGCGGTCCGAGGACCGTGCCCGCCTCCAGGGCCAGGTCGCCGGCCTGGACGTCGCTGCCCCGCGCCCGGACGTGCGCGCGGGCCTCGGCCGGCCGGTGGACGCGGACCGCGCCGCCCGCGCCCTCCGGGGC
>NZ_JAGGOS010000089.1 GCF_018614205.1 Streptomyces sp. ISL-36
GCGGTCGGGGCGCGCGGGGCGGCGGAGTGTCAGCGGGGCGCGAGTGCCTCCCAGCGCACCGTCACCTCGCCCTGGCGCCACCGCCGGTGCCCGCCCGTCAGCGGCCAGTCCGCGGCCAGATCGCGGACGGCCTGGATCCAGCGCTGGCGCGCACCGAGCGAGGCGTAAGGCGCCGCCGCCGCCCATGCCCGGTCGAAGTCCCGCAGGAACGCGTGCACCGGTTCGCCCGGCACATTGCGGTGGATCAGCGCCTTCGGCAGCCGCTCGGCCAGGTCGGACGGGCGCTCCAGCGAGCCGAGCCGGGTCGCGAAGGTCACCGTCCGGGGCCCGGACCGGTCGAGCGCCACCCAGACGTGCCGCCGGCCGATCTCGTCGCAGGTCCCCTCGACCAGCAGGCCCTCCGGCGCGAGCCGCGCGCACAGCCGCGTCCACACCGCGGCGACCTCGCCCTCGTCGTACTGGCGCAGCACGTTCGCGGCCCGGATCAGCGCGACCTCGCCCGGCACCGGGACCTCGAAGCCGCCGTGCAGGAACGTGAGGCCCTCGCGCTCGTACGGCCGGGCGGCGGCGACCCGGGCCGGTTCGATCTCGACGCCGACGACCTCGGTGCGCGGGTCGGCCGTGCGCAGCCTGGTGAGCAGCTCGACGGCGGTCCACGGGGCGGCGCCGTAACCGAGATCCACGGCGACGGGGGACGTGGCGGAGCGGCGCAGGGCGGGGCCGTGGACGGCGGCGATCCAGCGGTCCATGCGGCGCAGTCGGTTGGGGTTGGTGGTCCCGCGGGTCGTCGTGCCGACGGGGCGGGTGGTGCGCGGGGCCATGGAACGAGCGTAAGCGGTGCGCCACGCCGTCCCCGCACGGCAATGAATTGGCAAAACGGAAATGGATTCCCCTATTCCGGTGTTCTCCCGCTTGGAGGGCGCCCTGTGCTGTCCCCTTTGCCGTGCCCGCTCTGCCCCTCAGCGGAAGGACCGTCGACGTGAGCCAGTACGTGTCCCGGCTCGCCGGCTCCCTGGCGACGCCGTCCAGGCTCCGGCTCCCCGGACGTCACCGGACCCCGCGCCGGGTGGCCATGCTCAGCGTCCACACCTCGCCCCTCCACCAGCCGGGCACCGGGGACGCGGGCGGTATGAACGTCTACATCGTCGAGCTGGCCAAGCGGCTGGCCGCGATCAACATCGAGGTCGAGATCTTCACCCGGGCCACCACCGGCGGCCTGGCCCCGGTGGTCGAGCTCGCGCCGGGCGTTCTCGTCCGGCACGTGGACGCCGGCCCGTACGAGGGCCTGGCCAAGGAGGAGCTGCCGGCCCAGCTCTGCGCCTTCACGCACGGCGTGATGCAGGCCTGGGCGGGTCACCGCCCCGGCCACTACGACCTGGTCCACTCCCACTACTGGCTCTCCGGCCATGTCGGCTGGCTCGCCGCCGAGCGCTGGGGCGTCCCGCTCGTGCACGCCATGCACACCATGGCGAAGGTCAAGAACGCGGCGCTCGCGGAGGGGGACACCCCCGAACCCGCGGCCCGGGTGATCGGGGAGACGCAGATCGTCCGCGCCGCCGACCGGCTGATCGCCAACACCGCGGAGGAGGCCGACGAACTCGTCCGCTTCTACGAGGCCGAGCCCGGCAAGGTCGCCGTCGTGCACCCCGGGGTGAACCTCGACCGCTTCCGCCCCGCGGACGGCCGCGCCGCCGCCCGGGCGCGGCTCGGACTGCCGGCCGAGGCCTTCATCCCCGTCTTCGCGGGCCGCATCCAACCGCTGAAGGCCCCCGACATCCTGCTGCGGGCGGCCGCCCTGCTGCTCGAACGGGACCCGTCGCTGCGCTCGCGCATGGTCGTGCCGATCGTCGGCGGGCCGAGCGGCAGCGGCCTGGCCAAGCCGGAGAAGCTGCAGAAGCTGGCCGCCCGGCTCGGCATCGCGGATGTCGTGCGCTTCCACCCGCCGGTGGGACAGGACCGGCTCGCGGACTGGTTCCGCGCCGCGTCGGTACTGGTCATGCCCTCGTACAGCGAGTCCTTCGGCCTGGTCGCCATCGAGGCGCAGGCGGCCGGCACCCCGGTCGTCGCGGCGGCGGTTGGCGGCCTTCCGGTCGCCGTACGGGACGAGGTCACCGGCTTCCTCGTCCAGGGTCACGACCCGGCCGACTACGCCGCGGTGCTCGGCCGCTTCGTGGACCAACCGGAGCTCTCCGCCAGAATGGGAGCGGCGGCGGCCCGGCACGCCGGGTCCTTCGGCTGGGACACGGCGGCCTCCGGCACGGCGGACGTGTACACGGCCGCGATGCACGATCACCGCCGTCGCGTACGCTCGCACCATGGCTGAGGACGTGCGGCGGGTCATCGAGGACACCTTCAAGGACGCCGAACTGGAATGGGAGTCACCGGAGCCGGGCTCGTACGTGGTGAAGCTCCCCGGCACCCGCAAGCTCTTCACGACCCTCTCCCTCAAGGTCGGCCGCCACTCCCTCTCGCTGAACGCCTTCGTCATCCGCCACCCGGACGAGAACGAGGCGGGCGTCCACCGCTGGCTCCTCGAGCGCAATCTCAAGCTGTACGGGGTGAGTTACGCGGTCGACGGCCTCGGGGACGTCTATCTGACCGGCAAGCTGCCGCTCGCCGCCGTCACCCCCGAGGAGCTGGACCGGCTGCTCGGCTCGGTGCTCGAAGCGGCCGACGGCTCCTTCAACACGCTTCTGGAGCTGGGTTTCGCGAGCGCGATCCGGCGTGAGTACGAGTGGCGGGTCTCGCGCGGCGAGTCGACCCGGAACCTCGACGCGTTCACGCATCTGACCCGGAAGCCGGCGAACTGACCCTCGGTCCCGCACCGTAGGTCCGGCGCCGTACGACCTCTTCCGCACCCCTTCCCTGCCTGCCTTGGTCGTGCCATGCTCGCGCCCGGCGCAGATCTGAACACCGTTCATGTACGTGAAAGGGGCTTCGGGGTATGGCACTCAGCAGACGGCAGTTCGTGGGCGGGGCGGTGGCGGTCGGTGCGGCCGCCACCACCACGGGATTCACCCCCGCACCCGGGTCCGCACCCGGGCCCGCACCCGGGTCCGCACCGGCATCCGGATCGGCAGCCGCATCCGGCTCCGGACCGGCCCCCGTCGCCCTCTGGGAGGAGTACGCGGACTCCCCGTACACCCACCCCCAGATCCCGTACGTCGGCCGCGCCGGCGCCCGCCGCGGCGCGACCCGGCTGCCTTGCCCGCCCGTCGTCTCGAACGTCCTCGCCCACGGAGCCACCCCCGACGGCTCGACGGACTCCGCCCCCGCCATCAACCGGGCCCTCGCGGAGGCGGGGGAGCGCGGCGGCGGCACGGTGCTCGTCCCACCGGGGACGTACCGGATCGACGGCTTCCTCCACATCCGCCACAGCAACGTCGTCCTGCGCGGCGCGGGTTCGGGCCGGACCCGGCTTCTCGCGACGAAGCACCTCACCGAGCTGATCGGCCCGTACGGCTCGCGCTACGGCGGCGACAAGTCCTCGTGGTCATGGGCCGGTGGACTGATCTGGCTGGCCCCGCGGGCCCGTCACGCCTCCCTCGTCGCCGCGATCCGCGCCCGCGCCTGGCCCTTCGAGGGCTGGACCGGCAACAGCCGTGACGAGTGGCGGTCCCTGACCACCGTCCGCCCCGCCCGCCGAGGCGACTGGGCGGTGACGGTCGACGACCCGTCAGCCCTGCGCCGCGGGGACGTGATCCTCCTCCGGCTGGCCGACGACGCGGGCCACACGCTCCTGGAGCACATGGCGGGCGGCGGCCCGGGCCCGGAGGCGTACGTCTGGGACGACAAGACGAAGCTCACCAGTTACGTGCCCTACGAGTGGCCGGTCCGGATCGCCTCGGTGCGAGGCCGCAGGGTCACCTTCGAACGCCCGCTTCCGCTCGACGTCCGCCCCGAGTGGGGCCCGAGGATCGTCACCCTCGCGCAGCCGCTGACGGACTCGGGGGTGGTGGGCCTCACCCTCGAAGCGGTGGAGACGCCCCAGTCCGCGCACCTGCTCGACAAGGGCTACAACGGCGTCACCTTCCAGTGCGCGTACGACTGCTGGGCGGAGGACGTCGTCGTCCGCCACGTCGACAACGGCTTCGGTCTCGTCGCCGCCTCCGCCTGCACCCTGCGGCGCACCCGCGTCGAGGGACGGGGCTCGCACCACCCGTACTTCTGCCGCGAGGGCTCGCACGACAACCTCGTGGAGGACTTCCGTATCGCGGCCCGTACGGTCCCGGCGCCGGCCGGGACGCAACTCCACGGCATCAACGTGGAGGGCCTGTCCAGCCACAACGTGTGGAGCCGCGGGGTGATGGAGATGGGCACCTTCGACACGCACCGGGGCATGCCGTTCGCCAACGTGCGCACGGACATCACGGTCGAGAACACCGGCCGGCACGGCGGCGACGCCTCGGCGGGGCCGCTGTACGGCGCCCGCTTCGCGCACTGGAACGTGACGGTCACCAACGGGCGCGCGGGGCTGGTCAAGATCGACACGATCGCGCCGTACAGCGCGACGGTCGGCATCAGCGAGGTGCGGGAGTTCGACCAGATCGACGTACCGGACTTCGCGGGGGAGCTGCACGCGCGCGTGGAGGCGTACGGGAGTCCGGGGGCGGTGCGCCCCCGGAACCTGTACGAGGCCCAGCGGTCGCTCAGGCGGTGACGGTGCCGCTCGGGGTGTCCGTCTTCTCCACGACGACGGCCTGGGGCTGGGACTCGGCCGCGGGCTGGTGCTCGCCGTCCTCCCCGCCCTCGCGCTCCGTCTGGGCCTCGCCCTGGGCCTGGCCCTGGGCCTCGTCCTCGGGCATGGGGTCGGCGAGCGCGGTGCGCAGCCGGGTGGTGTAGCCGATCGCCGCGAGGGAACCGATCACCGCACAGGCCACCCACAGGACGTCCGGACCGGGCCCGTCCACGACCCAGCCGGCCAGGATCGGGGCGACGAAACCGGCCACCGCCCAGGACATGCCCATCACACCCTGGTAGCGGCCGCGGGCGTGCTGCGGGGCGAGCTTGGCGGTGGCGGCGGCGTTGGTGGGCACGTGCACCATCTCGCCGATCGTCCAGACGACCACGGTCGCGGCGAAGACGACGGGCGATCCGGCGAGCGCCGTCGCGCCGGTGCCGAAGGCGAAGAGCAGCGAGGAGACGGTGAGGAGCATGGCCGGCGAGCGCTTGTCGGTCACCTTGTTGACCAGGAGCTGAAAGCCGACGATCACGACGCCGTTGACGGCGATGACGGCGCCGTACGAGGCGGGGGAGAGGCCCTGGTCCGCCATGGAGAGCGGCAGGCCGATCCAGGGCGCGGTGAAGACGAGGCAGACGAGGAGGTTGAGCAGGACGAGGGTGCGGAAGGGGGCGTCGCGCAGCACCGTGAGCACGCTCAGGCGCTGCTCCTCGACGACCTCGCCCGCCGTGTCGCGGCGGGCCTCGGGACGTGTCTCGGGCAGCCGGAGGAAGACGATCAGCGCGCAGAGGACGGTGGCCACGGCGTCGACGAGGAACAGGGTCCGGTAGCCGAGGAAGATCGCGGCGCCGCCGCCCAGGGCGGCGATGGCGAAGCCCAGGTTGAGTGCCCAGTAGTTCAGGGCGTAGGCCCGGCGCAGCTCGCTCTCGGGGACCATGTCGGCGATGGTGGCGTTGATGGACGGCCGTACGCCCTGCATGGCGACGCCCATGAGCAGGACGACGAGGGCGATGCCCCAGGCGCTGGTGACGAACGCGAGGGCGGCGGCGCAGGCGGCGCCCGCCAGGTGCATGGTGACCATGGTGGGCCGCCGCCCCCACCGGTCGGTGAGAGTGCCGCCGAGCGGCGATCCGGCGACGCCGCCGAGGCCGTGGAGGGCGACGACGAGACCGGCGAACCAGGCGGAGTACCCGAGTTCCTGGGTGAGGTAGAGGGAGAGGAAGGTGAGGACGAAGGCCCCGGTGCGGTTGACCAAGGTCGACAGCCAGAGCCACCAGAAGCCCGGTGGGAGCCCGGAGACGGTCGCACGTGCTGATCGTCTGAGCGAGTCGATGGACATGTGTGGCCGTCCCCCTGGCGTCTGTAAGTCCCTCTGGCGGTGCTCGTAACTTACGCATCTCTTATGCCGGACGCCAGTGAATTGACGGGGAGCGTCAAGCGTCGGGCGTCGATTAGGCTCGGAGGCATGGCCGACGCACCGTACAAGCTGATCCTCCTCCGCCACGGCGAGAGCGAGTGGAACGCGAAGAACCTGTTCACCGGCTGGGTGGACGTCAACCTCACCGAGAAGGGCGAGAAGGAGGCGGTCCGCGGCGGTGAGCTGCTCAAGGACGCCGGTCTGCTCCCCGACGTACTGCACACGTCGCTCCAGAAGCGCGCCATCCGCACGGCGCAGCTCGCACTGGAGTCCGCCGAGCGCCACTGGATCCCGGTCCACCGCTCCTGGCGCCTGAACGAGCGCCACTACGGCGCGCTCCAGGGCAAGGACAAGGCGCAGACGCTCGCGGAGTTCGGCGAGGAGCAGTTCATGCTCTGGCGCCGCTCGTACGACACCCCGCCGCCGGTCCTCGCCGACGACAGCGAGTTCTCCCAGGCGAACGACGCCCGCTACGCGACGATCCCGCCGGAGCTGCGCCCGCGGACGGAGTGCCTGAAGGACGTCGTCGACCGCATGCTGCCGTACTGGTACGACGGCATCGTCCCGGACCTCCTGGCCGGCCGCACGGTCCTGATCGCCGCCCACGGCAACAGCCTGCGCGCTCTGGTCAAGCACCTGGACGGCATCTCGGACGCGGACATCGCGGGCCTGAACATCCCGACGGGCATCCCGCTCGCCTACGAGCTCGACGAGAACTTCAAGCCGCTCAAGCCGGGCGGCACGTACCTGGACCCGGACGCGGCGGCGGCGGCGATCGAGGCAGTGAAGAACCAGGGCAAGAAGTAGTCCGACCCGCGGTCATGGCCCCCACTTGCGGATTCTCCGCGGGTGGGGGCCATGATCGTGTCTGTGGGCCGTCTGTGGGCCGGCCGCGACAGGAGCCGGGCTTTGCCAGGGCCTTGCAGTTACCGAGTGGCACGAATGGTTCAGTCGCCTGAGGCTTGTCTATACGCCCGGGATTGCAACGCCCGGGATTGCACGATTCGAGCGAGCAGCCAGTTCTCCTTCGAAAGCGTGGGAACGCTGCCGCGGGAAATGAACGGAGGCCTGTATGTCCACGCTCATCATGGAAGAGTCAAGGCCCATCAACGCGTTCCACCCTGATGACGGCTCGTACACGTCGTATCCCACCGCCACGGTGAACGTCCAGATCAAGGGCCTCCAGATCCCCCCTCCACCCGAAGGTTGGGAAGTGGTCGTCCACGTCGGGCTCGCCCGCCACGAGGCTGAGCACGCGGAGATAGGGATCATCTCGGTGACCAAGGTGGGCCTTGGGCCGAGTGTGACGTTCGACCCGTGGGAAACAGCGGCCTACGGCCAGATCCTGGGGTTCACGGTGGGGGCTTACGCCCGCCATGGTGCCATGCGGGGCTGGTGGCTCTGGCAGCTGTGGAATACCTCCTGACACGGTGAATGACAGGCGCGGCGGCGATGGGCGTCGCGGGTGAGGCCGGTTCGAGGAAACGAAAGGGAGGCCCGATGCCGCTCTATCTGTCGAGGTTCAGCTACACGCCCGAGACGTGGGCGAGGATGATCGGTCACCCCGAGGACCGCGCGAAGGCCGCCCAGTCGTACATCGAGTCCGTCGGCGGGAAGCTCCACGGCTTCTGGTACGCCTTCGGCACGCACGACGGCTACAACCTCTGGGAGGCCCCCGACAACGTGTCCATGGCCGCGGTCGCCCTGGCGATCAGTGGGGGCGGCGCGCTCAGCTCGTTCGAAACGACCGTTCTCCTGACCGTCGACGAAACGATGGATGCCCTGCGCAGAGCCGAGCAGGTCCGGTACCGGCCTCCTGGGGCGTAGTGGCCGGTGCCCCTGCGGGCAGCCTCACCGGCGGGTCGAGTCGGTGACGACGTCGATGTTGAACGTGACGCTCTTCAGGCCACCGGCGATCCCCATGAAGAGCAGGGCGAAGTGCTCCTGCCCGCGGGCGGTGGTGATGCCGCCGATGTCCAGCTGCGAGGACGTGGGCCAGCCGAGGTCGCCGAGCAGTCCGGCGGTGGTCCGCTTGGCCGCCGCGCTGTCACCGGACAGAAAGACGGTGCTCGCTCCGTCCAGGCCGCCGGGACGCACCATCACGGTGGCGTCCATGGTGCACAGCGTCTTGACCACGGGCGTCTCGGGGAACGCTGCCTGGATCTGCTCTCCCAGGCTGCTGTTGGGGTGGGCGAGCTCCGTGTAGTCGTCGGAGAGGCCGACGCCGACATCGATCAGCGTCTTGCCGGCCAGAGCCGGCGCCCCGATGGAGGCCAGCAGGTCGACGGAGACGGTCCCCGGCGTCGCGTTGACCACGACCTCCGCGTGTGTGACCGTCTCGCCGAGACCCGCGACGGTGAAGTCCAGCTCCTTTCGCTCCTGCGGCTGACGCGACCCGAGGACGACCTCGTGCCCCGCCGCGGACCAGCCGGCTGCCAGTGCTTGGGCGACATTGCCTGTGCCAAGGATTCCTATGCGCATGGGACGACGCTAACGACGCCACCGCCCCGCCGGATCGGACGGAAGACCCAGGCACGGTCGGCAGCAGGACGTAGGCCGATGGTTGCTTGACACGCCAGGCCGTCTCCGAGAAGGTCCTTCGCGATTCCCGGGCGGGCGCCGTCAGTTGCACTCGCCTCCCGAGCGGAGCCGGCCGGCCGCGGCCGTCATCCGCCGAACCTCCTCGGGAGCGAGGTCGGTGCGCGAGAGGAGCGCGGACAGGACGATGTCGGCCTTCTCCGCCGTGGCGTGGTCACTGAGCCAGGTGAGGGCGAGGGAAATCACTCGCCGCGTGTCCTCGGTGGTCAGGTCGGTGCGGGTGAGCAGCGGGCCGAGGACGAACCGAGCCCTTGCGGTCGCCGCGTGCTCACCGAGCCAGACGAAAGCGACGGCGACCGTCCTCCTGGCGTCCTCGGCGTCGAGGTCGGCGCAGGAGAGGAGGGGCCTCAGGAGAAGTGGCGCGCCGGGGGTGGAGGCGCAGCTGTCCAGCCAGTCGAGCGCCATCGAGAGAGCCCGTCGAGCCAGGTCGGTCGGGATGTCGGGGCGGGTGAGGAGCGGGCTGAGGACGAACCGCGCCCTGCCGGTGGTGGCGTGGGCGGTGAGCCACGTCTGGGCGAGGGAGATGGCTCGCCGCGTGTCCTCGGCGTCGAGGTCGGTGCGGGTGAGGAGCGGGCCGAGGATGTGCGCGGCACTGACGACGGCGGCTTGCGGGTGGACCCATACGAGGGCTGCGGCGGCCGCCCGCCGGGCATCGGCGGTGGTGAGGTCGGTGCGGGTGAGCAGGGGCTTGAGGATGTGCCCGGCGTTGGGGGTGTCGGCGTGGCGGTCGAGCCAGCCGAGGGCTGCGGAGATCGCCCGTTCGGCATCGGCGGTGGTGAGGCCGGTGCGGCTGAGCAGGGGCTTGAGGACGTATCCGGCGTGGGGTGCGGCGGCGTGCTGGTCGAGCCATTCGAGGGCTGTCGCGGCCGACTGCCGAGCGTCCTCGGGGCTGAGGTCGGTACGGGCGAGCAGCGGGCTGAGGACGAATCGGGCCTCTGGAGTGACCGTGTGATCGCCGAGCCAGACAAGTGCCGCGGAGATCGACTGCCGAGCGTCCTCGGGGCTGAGGTCGGTACGGGCGAGCAGCGGGTCGAGGACGAACCGGGCCTCTGAAGTCACCGCGTGATAGCCGAGCCAGGCGAAGGCGGCACTGAGCGCCGTACGAACGTCGTCCGCGCTGAGATCGCCCCGGGAGAGTAACGGCTTCAGGAGGAACTGGGCTTTCAGAGTGGTGGCATGGTGGCCGAGCCAGCCGAGGGCCGCGACGGTCGCCCGCCGGGCATCCTGAGAGCCGAGACCGGTGCGGGCGAGCAACGGGACGAGGACGTGTCCGGCATAGGGGCTGGCGGCATGGTGGTCGAGCCAGCTGAGGGCTGTGGCGGCCGCCCGCCGGGCATCGCCGGGGTCGAGGTCGGTGCGGGCGAGCAGCGGGTCGAGGACGAATCGGGTCTCCGGAGCGGAGGCGTGGTCGCCGAGCCATGGGAGGACCAGGGGCACCACCCGCTGGGCATCGCCGGGCGGGAGGTCGGGGCGCGCGAGCACGCGGCCGAAGACGTAGCCGGCGTCGCGCGTGGTGGCATGGTGGTCGAGCCAGATGAATGTCTCGGCGAGCGCTCTTCGAAGGTGGCCGGGAGACAGGTCGGTCCGGGACAGCAGGACGTTGAGGACGTATCCGGCAGCGGACGCGGTGGCGTGGTGCCCGAGCCAGGTGAGAGTGGCGCGGAGCGTCCGATCCACGTCGTCGGGCGTCAGATCGGTACGCGTGAGCAGGGGCTTGAGGACGTACCCGGCTTCGCGGATCGTGTGCCGGCCGAGCCAGGAAAAGGCCACACGGAGGGCGTGTCGGACGTCGTCCGGGGCGAGGTCGGTGCGGGCGAGCAGTGGTTCGAGCACGTGCCCCGCCTCGGCGGTGGGGTGGTGTTCGAGCCAGGCGAGGGCGGCGGATACCGACCGTTGGACGTCGGCCTGCGCGAGATCGGCCAGTCTGAGCAGGCGACCGAGTACGAACGACGCCTTCTCGATCACGGCGTGGTGGTCGAGCCAGGCGAGGGTGGCCCGACGTACGCGCTGGGAGTCGTCGGCGGTCAGATCGGCGCGGGGGACCAGCCGGCTGAGGACGAACTCCGCGTTGACCGCGGTGGCGTGGTGGTCGAGCCATTCGAGGGTGGTGGCCAGCGCCTTGCGGGCGTCGTCGGCGCTCAGATCGGTACGGGTGAGCAGCCGGCCGAGGACCGACTCGGCGTTGGGCGTGGTGGCGTGGTGGTCGAGCCAGGCGAAGGTGGCTCGACGTACGCGCTGGAAGTCGTCGGCGGTCAGATCGGTGCGCTCGAGGAGGGGGCCGAGAACGTAACGGGCCTCCGCGGTGGCCGCATGCCGGTCGATCCAGTCGAGGGCGGCGGGAAGCGCCCGCTGGGCGTCGGCGTGGTCGAGGCCGGTGCGCGCGAGCAGGGGGCCGAGGACGAACTGGGCTTTGTCGGTGGTCGCGTAGTGGCTCAGCCAGGTGAGAGCGACGTGGAGGACTCGCCCGGCGTCGGCGGGGGTCAGATCCGTGCGCATGAGGAGTGGCCTGAGGATGTACCCGGCGCCGGGGGTGGCGGCGTGGTGGTCGATCCAGTCGAGGGCGGCGGGAAACACCCGCTGAGCGTCCTCGCGGCTCAGATCGGTGCGCGAGAGGAAGGTGCCGAGGACGAATCCGGCGCCCGGGGTGGTGCTGTGACGGCTGAGCCAGGCGAGCGCGGCGGAGAGCACCCGCCGAGCGTGGAAGGGGTTCAGGTCGGTGCGCGCGAGCAGCGGCCTGAGGACGTACCCGGCGCCCGGGTTCCTCGTGTGGCGGTTGAGCCAGGCGAGCGTGGTCGTGATGGCCTGCTGTACGGCCTCGGTCGGCACATCCGTACGGGAGAGCAGCGGGCCGGCGACGTAACTGGCCTCGCTCGCCAGCCCGTACTCCTCGAGCCAGTCGAGGGCCGCGGGCACGAGAAGCAGGGCGCCGTCGCCGGGGAGGTGGCGCAGTCCCCGGTGCAGGACGTGGCGAGCGTCGAAACCGACACCGAAGTCGGTCAGCCAGGGGCTGACGACGTGGTCCCAGCACTGGACGGCCGAGGCGGACCAGGGCGGTCCTGAGCAGATGGCACCGAGTGCGTAGCTGCCCACATTGGAGTCGTGGCGCATCAGCTCGCCGATGGCGGGGGCGTGTTCGGCGAACCAGTCGCGGAGCACGGAGGTGACGGCCGTCGCACGGTCGGCGAGAGCGAGCTCGTTGACGAGGCGGCCGATGTTGACGGAGAAGCGGCCGATCGTGCGTGCGCCGGTGAGGCAGCCGGCGAGCAGGGCACGGGTTCCGGCGACGTCCGGCGTGGCGACGGGCTCGGGGAGCATGACCGATTCCATGAGCTGGTCGGCGACGATGTCGTGAGCGACCGACAGCACGCCGTCCTTGGTCTCCAGCCAGCCCAGCGAGGCCAGTGTCGCCACGACGTCCTCGGCCTCCGGCACGTCGCCGGTGGCTCCGGCCAGTGCGGCGCGTGCGGCAGCCACCACCTCGGCGCTGTCCTGGGGGCAGGCTGCCGCGGCGGCCGCGGCGGCCACCAGCCCGTGCGAGGCGCGGGCAGGGGTGAGCGTGTTCGTCCGGCCGGGAACGGTCAGACCGTCCTCGCTCAGCCGGCGCAGCAGCCATGCGGGCAGCTCGCCGCCCGCCCGCAGACCGACTGCCTCGGGGATGGTCAGGTTGTTGGCCTTCGCCCGGCGCTCGAGCTCCCGGGCGACCAGCAGCGCGACGATGGGACGGTTGCCACTGGCCGCGAGCATGCGGTCCATGCCCACCTGACTGATGGCGAGGGGGGCCAGTATCTCCAGCGCGTTACGGGTCACAAGCCGTTGGAACTCGTCGTCCTGGCGCAGCTGCACCTCGTCGAAGACCTCGTACACCAGCGCGCGGTCGGCCTCCAGCAGCCACCCGGGCCGGGCCGAGGCGAGCACGGCCAGGGTCATGCCACGACGGCGGGCCTCGGGGAGGAGCTGATGCCGAAGGGCCTGCAGGTCGAGGTTGGTCTCGTTGAGGTCGAGCACCAGCAGTACGGAACCGGTCTCCGCGAACACCTGATCGGCGATCTGGTCGGTGATCGACTCACTGCGCGTCTGGGGCAGCACGTGGAGCACCCGCCAGCCCTCCTCCAGGGCGAGTCGTCCCACCTCCAGGCCGGTGCGCGTCTTCCCCGTGCCCGCCGCACCCACCAGCAGCACACCCCGGTCCGCCGACATCACCAGCCTGGTGAGCAACTGTTCCGGATCGGCGTCGTGTTCGCTGCCCGGCGACACGAAGGGCAGGCGCTCCGGGGTGAAGTTCTTCTCGAAGTCGCCGAAACCCTCCACGAGTTCCTGTTGGGAGATCACCAGACGCAGGCGGTGTCCCGGCTCGCGACCGGGCGGGTCCAGCCGCACCGCGTGGGGCTTCACACGGTGGGCGCTGAGCAGTTTGGCAAATTCCGGGTCGTTCAAGGCCTCGGCCACGGGTACGGCTTCCGCGCTGCCGGTTCCGGCGGCGGGCAGCCGCTGGGCCTGCACCCCGATGAGGAAGCGTTCGTGGGCGAAGAGGGCCGCCCCCGAGATGCCCTTCCAGGGATCCTGCCCGCCGGGTCCCTTCTCGGCAGGAGGGGAGGTGGTGATGGTGAGATCCAGCAGCCCCGACTTCATGTTGGAGCCGAGCTGCACGAATCCCTTGATCGCTCTGCTGTCCCGCCGGTCCAGTCCCTGGAATTGGGCCGAGGCCGCTCGCTGCGCGAACGCCGGGTACCCGATCGCCGAGAACGGCACGCTGCCCACGCCGTCCGGCAGGCTGCCGAGGACCACCCCCGGCGCCGGAGCCAGGTCGGGTGCGAGAGCGTCGAGACGCAGCAGCGCCAGGTCCTGCCCTTTCGCCCGCCACACGCGGGTGGCGGGAAACGCGTCCTTGCGACCGCCGAGCATCACCGTGCAGTCGTGGTCGGGGAAGTCGAGCAGGTGAGCCGCCGTGAGGATCAGCCTGTTGCTGATCCGGTAGCCCGATCCGTACTCGAGCGCGGTCCCGTGCCTGACCAGGACCTCGGCCACCCGGTTCGGGTCCAGCGGGCTCATGCGGCGGTCAGTTCGCGGAGAAGAGGTCCGAGACGTCGTCGCCGGTCAGCACCGGCGCGCCGGTGTCCGTCTCGGCAGCCAGGCTCAGCCTGACCGTGTGGGTCTCCGCCGACTTGGCCACGCCCTTGCCTCCGAGCGAGACCACCCAGAAACGCACGCCGGCGTTGGCTTCGGCGGTCTTCTCGACCGCGACCTGGAGCTCCAGGTCGATGGAGTCGATCCGGAAACGGACGTCCTGGCCGACCGCGTCGAGGCGCGCACGGCTGATCTCCGAGCGCAGCGACGTGAGCAGATCGGCGAGTTCGATGTTCATGGAATCCCCCGGGACGAAGCGGAGCGACGGGCCGCTGGTGAGCGTGTGAAGTGTCCCAGAGGAGAGGGCATCCGGAAGCCGATCCGCGCACGACCGATCATTTACCGACGAGATCCGGCCAAGCTCCCCCGGGCCTCCGCCGGTTCGGGGGCGCGCGCCGGCGTCGCGGCTCTCGTGCCGAACAAATGCGCGGGCCGGGCTCACGACTGGTCGGTAGCCTCCGCCGCATGACTTCGACGCTCCGACTGGAGAAGATCACCCCCGAGAACGTGGACGCTGCACTCGCGCTGCGCGTCCACCCGCACCAGGAGAAGAACGTCGCGCCCGTCTCGACCTCGCTCGCGGAGGCGTACGCGTTCGGGGACACCGCGTGGCCGGGGCTGATCTTCGACGGGGACCGGCTCGTGGGCTTCGTGATGGCCTTCCTGGACATCGCGTGGGCACCGGAGAAGGACCCCGAGGACCGCCGCAGCGGACTGTGGCGCCTCAATATCGCGGCGGACCACCAGGGCCGCGGGTACGGACGCTTCGCGGTCGACGCGGTGCGGGAGGAACTCCGTCGGCGGGGGTCCCGGGAGCTCCATGTGACCTGGGAGCCGGGGGAGCACGGACCCGGGGCGTTCTACCTCGGACTCGGCTTCCGGCCGACCGGCGAGACGAGCGGCGGCCAGACCGTCGGCGTCCTCGCCATCTGAGGAGCGGCGCGCCCGCGGGCAGAACCGGACAGGGGGCACCCCTGGCAGGGGCCCCGAGCGGGGGGCCTGCTGGCCCGAGGCCCGGGACGGAGCCCCCCGGGCCCCCGGGACAGCGCCCCGTACCCCCGGGGACAGC
>NZ_JAGGOS010000090.1 GCF_018614205.1 Streptomyces sp. ISL-36
CTCCAACACGGGCAACTCGGCCAGCGTCGGTGTGAAGATGCCGGTCTCCCTGTCGACCACCTGGTTCAACCAAGTCGCCGGCGGAGCCGCCAACTACGGTCTCGCGATGACCGCGCCGACCAACGACGCGCTCCACTGGAAGAAGTTCCACTCCGACAACTCGGCGACCGCCGGCTTCCGCCCGGCCCTGGACCTGACCTACACGGCGAACACCGCCCCGCAGGTCAACGCCTCCTACCCGCCGGAGAACTTCCAGGCCAACACTCTCCAGCCGGAGCTGCTCGTCTACGCGAGCGACGCCGACAAGGGTCCGAGCGCGCTGTCGTACAGCTACGAGGTCTACGACGCCGACACCGGCTCCACCACGCCCGTCGCCACCTCCGGTGCCCTCACCAAGAGCAACTGGAAGATCCCGGCGGGCAAGCTCAAGTGGTCGAAGAACTACGAGTGGCTCGTCGGCGTCAGTGACGGCACGACGGAGATCGTCCACTCCAGCCGCTTTACGACCGCTGTGCCGCAGCCGCCGGTGACCTCGGGTCTGTCGATGAACACCGACGGCCACGAGTTCGACCCGTCGGACGGCAACTACACCACCGAGGACACCGACGCGGACGTGGAGGTGGTCGGTCCGTCCCTGGAGATCGACCGCTCCTACAACAGTCTCGACCCGCGGATCGACGGTGCTTTCGGTGCGGGTTGGTCGACGATCGCCGACATGAAGGCGACCGAGGTCAAGGACGGCGCCGGTACGGTCACGAGTGTGGTCATCACCTACCCGGGTGGTGAGCAGGTCGCGTTCGGCCGTAACACCGACGGTACGTTCGTGCCGCCGCTGGGCCGCTACGCGCGTCTGGCGCCGGCGGTGTCTCCGGTGGTGGGGTATCTGCTGACGGACAAGGACTTCACGGAGTACGGCCTCACGCAGGCCACCGCGAAGGCCGGTACGTACGCGATCAAGACGATCAAGGATTTCGCCGGTCGTACCGAGTCGTTCACGTACGACACGAACAAGCGGCTGACGAAGATCACCAACGAGACCTCGAAGAGGTCTCTCACCCTCGCCTGGTCGCAGCCGGCCGGTGCCACGACCTGGCATGTCCAGACGGTGGCGACCGACCCGTCGACGGTGGGCGATGCGGCCACGGCGCAGACGTGGCAGTACGGCTACACCGGTGACCAGCTGACGAAGGTGTGTCCGCCGGCGGACTGGACGAAGTGCACGACGTACACGTACGCCACCGGCAACCACTACCGCACCACCGTCCTGGACGCCGACCCGTTCGCCTACTGGCGCCTCGGTGAGACCTCCGGCACCCTGGCCGCCGACGCGATCGACGCCAACCAGGGCCAGTACAACGGCACGTACAAGAACGTGACGCTCGGCAGCTCCTCGGTGCTCGCCGGCTCCACGCAGAAGACGGCGACGTTCAACGGCACCACCTCGTACGTGGAGATGCCCAGTGCGCCGGGTGCGACGCCGTCGTACACGTCGGTGTCGCTGTGGTTCAAGACGACCACGGCCGGCGGTGTGCTGTTCTACTACGGTGACAAGCCGCTGAGCGACCCGAACCCGGTCGCGAACACGACGAAGAACACCCCTGCCGTCTATGTCGGTATGGACGGCAAGCTGCGGGGTTGTCTGGCGATGTCGCCGGGCTGTATGTCGACGATCACGTCGGCTGCGACCGTCACGGACGGTCAGTGGCACAACGCGGTCCTGACGGGTATGGCGAACACCCAGACCCTGTACCTGGACGGTGTCTCGCAGGGTTCGCTGGCGGGCACGATCAATGACTGGGTGCAGCCCTACATCAGCCTGGGTGCGGGTGTGAACACCGACGGCTGGCCGTCGATGAACCCGAACGACCAGCTGGGGCACTTCACGGGTCAGATGGCCGAGGTGGCGATCTTCTCCGAGCCGCTGGGCCAGGATGTGATCTCCGCGCAGTACCAGGCCGCGAAGCGGTCCGCGGGTCTGCTGAAGACGATCACCACTCCGAACGGCAAGACGCAGGCCTCGGTCGTCTACGGCACCACCGACGACCTGGTCCTGCAGGCCACCGACGGCAACGGCGGTACGTGGAAGCTCAACCCGGCCACGATCACCGGCTCCTCGCAGGTCTACCGCTCCGCGGTGATGGGCAGCGCGCCGGCCGGTTACTGGCGTCTGGACGACACCCAGGCTGCGGCGCAGGCCGCGAACCAGGTCAACACCGGTTTCGGTACGTACAACAACGTCATCCAGGGCACGGAGGGTCCCTTCGGCGCGGATGACGTGACCGCGGCGACGTTCGACGGGTCCAGCTCCTTCGTGGAGATCCCCTACGGTCCGCTGCACGCCAAAGCCGACCGGTCGGTCGAGCTGTGGTTCAAGACCGCCGAACCCGGCGTGATCATGAGCGACCAGAGCGTCGCTCCGAACAACCCCGGCGGAGTCACCGGCAGCTGGAGCGACCTGCTCTATGTCGGCGCGGACAACAAGCTGCACGGCCACTGGTGGAGCAGCACCTGCAACGGCCAGGCCACGCTCGGTTCCACGGGCGAGGTCGCGGACGACAAGTGGCATCACGCCGTCCTGTCGGCCGCCGGTACCACGCAGACGCTCTACCTGGACGGTGTGAAGCAGGGCACCTGCACCGGTGCTCCGAACGACCAGACGACGTCGCGGACGTTCATCGGCGCCGGCTTCAGCAACTGGTACAGCTCGCCGGGTGCCGTCAGCTACTTCACCGGCTCCATCGCCGAGGTCGCGGTCCACGCCAAGGGCCTGACCGACGCCGACGTCGCGACCCACTGGTCCGCCTACAAGGCATCCTCCGGTGTCGCACCGGTGCGCACGGTCAAGCTGACCGATCCGAGCAACAAGACGCTGACCTACGTGTACGACGCGGAGATGGGCAACCGTCTGCTCGCCGCGATCGACACCGAGGGCAAGCGGACCACCTACGGCTACGACACGGGTGGCTTCCTGCACACCGTGACCGACGCCAACGGCAACCGCTCCATCACCGGCCACGACGTCCGGGGCAACGCGGTCTCCCAGACCACCTGCCAGGACACCAAGGCCAACAAGTGTTCGACGGAGTACTACACGTACTTCCCGGACGCGACCACGGTGTTGCCGCCGATGGACCTGCGCAACGATCTCGTGCTCACCGAGCGCGACGGCCGTTCCTCGGGCCCCACGGACAACACCTACCTGACGTCGTACTCGTACGACACGGGGGGCAACCTCCTGTCGGTGACGACGCCGCCGGTGCCCGGCCACCCCAATGGCCGGACCGCGTCGACGACGTACACCACCACCGCCACCGTGGCGGCGGAGGGCGGCACCGCGAAGGCGCCGGCCGGTCTCGTGGCCCAGGTGACCACGGCCGGTGGCAAGAAGACGTCGTACACCTACTACGCCAACGGTGACCTCGCCGAGATCACCGACGCCAACGGCGCCAAGGTGAAGTACACGTACGACAACCTCGGTCGCCAGATCACCAAGACCGAGATATCCGACGCCCATCCGGCCGGTCTCGTCACGTCGCAGACGTACGACAAGAACGACCAGGTCGTCACCGAGACGGACCCGAAGGTCACCAACCGGGTCACCGGTGCGGTGCACCAGGCGAAGACGACGACGGCGTTCGACCCGGACGGCAACATCCTGTCCCAGACCGTCGCCGACCTCAGCGGTGGTGACACGGCGCGTACGACGTCGATGACGTACGACGCGCACAACATGCTGGCGACCAGGACGGACCCGGGCGGCGACACCACGTCGTTCGAGTACGACGTCTACGGCAACAAGGTCAAGGAGACGGACCCCGCGGGGAACGTCAACACCTACACCTTCGACGCCGAGCAGCGTCCGCTCACCACCAGCCTGCTGAACTACACGGGCGACCCGAACAACCCGTCGGCGCCGACGACCCTGGTCCAGGAGTCGCGGGCGTACGACCCGGCGGGCCGCCTCGCGTCGATCACCGACGCGATGGGCTGGGTCACGGCGTACACCTACACCGACGACGGCCTGGCCGCGACCGTGGTCCGCAAGGACCCGCAGACCGGCAAGTCCTTCACGGAGCAGGCGAACAGCTACGACGCAGCCGGCAACCTGATCGAGCAGATCACCAACGACGGCCAGACGCGCAGCACCTTCACGGTGGACGCGGCCGACCGAACGACCAGCTCGGTCCTCGACCCGAACGGGCTCGCCCGGAGCAACAAGGTCAGCTACGACCCGGACGACAACGTGGTGTCCGAGACGGAGTACGACCCGGCGACCGGTGAGAGCTCCACCACGGACACGCGCTACGACAACCTGGGCAACGTCACGGGCAACACCGTCCACGACAGCACGACCGCCCCGGTGGGCCGCTGGAAGATGGACGAGACCAGCGGCACGACGGCCGGTGACTCCTCCGGAGGCAACAACCAGGCCACGCTGACCAGCGGGGTCACCCGCTCCACCGAGCGTGGTGGCGCGGCCGTCTTCAACGGCACGACGACCAGCTACGGCACGACCGCGCAGCCTGCGGTCAACACCAGCGGCAGCTTCACCGTCGCGACGTGGGTGCGGCTGGACGACACCACCGCGAACCACTCGTTCCTGGCTCAGGACGGTACGGTCGGCAACACCTTCCAGCTGTACTACTCCACCACCTACGGCTGGACCTTCAACCGTCCGGCCACGGACACCGCCGGTCCGACCCTGACCCGGGTCTCGTCCGGCACCGCGGCGGTGACGGCCGGAACCTGGACCCACCTGACCGGTGTCTACGACGCGGCGGCGGGCAAGATCCGTCTCTACGTCAACGGTTCGCTGATCCAGGAGGCCGCGTACACCTCTCCCTGGGAGGGGACCGGCCCGCTGCAGATCGGCCGCCGCAAGGCGAGCGGTGCCTACGCCGAGTACCACAAGGGTGCCCTCGACGACGTCCAGGTCTACGGCGAGGCGCTGACCGCGGCCCAGGTCACCGCGGTCAAGGGCGGCACGCTCCCCGCAGCGGGCAGCTCTGTCCGTACCACCACCTGGGAGCTGGACCAGCGCGGTCTGCCTCAGTCGATGACGGACGCCAACGGCAGCGTCACCGACTACGGCTACGACGAGGCGGGCCAGCAGACCGCCGTCACGGAGCCGGCCGTCAACGCGGAGCAGAACGGCGGGGCCCCGGTCTCCGTCCGCCCCGTGTCGTTGACCGGGTACAACACCTTCGGCGAGGCGACCGAGTCGTCCGACCCGCTGGGCAACGTGACGGTGACGGCGTACGACGCCGAGGGCCAGGAGTCCTCGGTGACCTCGCCGAACTACACCGCTCCGGGTGGCACGACGGCGATCCAGGCCACGACGTGGAACGAGTACAACAGGCTCGGTCAGGTCACGGCGGAGGTCGACCCCCTGGGCAGCCGCACCACGTACACGTACACGCAGCTCGGCGACCTGGCCTCGGTCACGGAGCCCGGCGGCGGTACGACGACGTACACCTACTCGACCAACGGCGAGCAGCTGTCGGCCACCCGGCCGAACGGTGCTCGGGAGGAGACCACCTGGGACTACCTGGGTCGTCCGCTGACCAGCACGGACATCGTGCGCCAGCCGACGCAGCGCGCGTTCACGGCGATCAGCGAGTACAACGCTCCGGGTGGTGAGCTGTCCCGGACCGTTTCGCCGACCGGCATCACGGAGTCGTACAAGTACAACGCCGTGGGTGAGGTCGTCGAGCACACGGACGGGGCGGGCAACAAGTCCACGTTCACGTACGCGTTCGACGGCCAGGTGGTGAGCTCGAAGGAAGCCGACGGCACCAGCACGAAGAACACGTACGACGGTTTCGGTCTGCTGAAGGCGACCGCCGACCTGGACGCGTCCGGGGCGGTGCTCCGCAGCAACAGCTTCACCTACGACCGTGCGGGGAACCCGCTGTCGCTGACCGACTACCGGGGGCACACCACCACCTACACGGTCGATGCCACCGGCATGGTCACCAAGGCGGTCGAACCGGTCTCCGCGACCGAGTCGATCACGACCACCTACGGCTACGACGTGGCGGGCAACCGGACGCGTTTCACCGATGGTCGTGGTAACGCGTTCCTGACGACCTACAACTCGTGGGGCATGCCGGAGTCGACGATCGAACCGTCGACGCCGGCCCATCCGAACCTCGCGGACCGGACGTTCACGACGACGTACGACGTCGGCGGGCGCGTGAAGGAGATGCGTTCTCCGGGTGGTGTCGTCGTCACGCACGAATACGACGCGAAGAGCCGTCTGATCCGTCAGACGGGCACGGGTGCGGAGGCCGCGACGGTCGACCACACCTATGCCTACGACTCGGACGACCGAGTGACGGCCGTCGCGGGCGCCGGCGAGGAGAAGAACACCTTCTCGTACGACGACCGAGGTCTGCTGCTGTCCACGTCCGGACCCTCCGGTGCGTCGTCCTTCGCCTGGAACGGCGACGGTGCGATGACCACCCGTACGGACGCGTCCGGCACGTCGACGTACGGCTACGACACCGCGGGCAGGTTGAAGACCGTCAACGACGGGGCCACCGGTACGACGGCCACGTACACCTACGACGTGAACAACGCCGTCACGACGATCGACTACGGAGCCGGGAAGGCGAAGCGCTCGTTCGGCTATGACGCGCTGCAGCGAGTGACCAGCGACAAGCTGATCTCGCCGACCGGAAAGGAGCTCTCGTCCATCACCTACGGGTGGGACGTGAACGACAACGCGACGTCGAAGACGACCACGGGCCTCGCGGGATCTTCGACCAACACCTACACGTACGACTGGGCCGACCGCCTGGCGTCCTGGAACAACGGGACGACGACGGAGGTCTACGGCTACGACGCGTCCGGCAACCGGACTCGCGTGGGTGGTGACACGTACACCTACGACGCCCGTAACCGGCTCACGTCGGACGGACACAGCACGTACCTGTACACCGCGCGCGGCACGATGAGCGCGGTGACGGACGAGGGCGGGAAGATGACGGCGTTGAAGGCGGACGCCTTCAACCGTGTCATCAACGAGGGCGACCGTACGTATACGTACGACGGACTCGACCGGGTGCTCGAAGCCAAGGACGAGACTGGTTCCCCGCTCTACTCCTTCAAGTACAGCGGCGTCTCCAACGATGTGGCCTCGGACGGTGTGACGTCCTACAGCCGCGACGCGGACGGTTCGCTGATCGGCGTGAAGACGTCGGTGTCGGCGGTGCTCGCGCTGACGGACCTGCACACCGATGTGGTGGCGCAGTTCACGGCGACCGGTGAGGCGCTGACCGGGTCGAAGACGTACTCGCCGTTCGGCAAGGTCGTCCAGACCTCCGGCATGCTCGGTGCACTCGGTTACCAGTCCGGCTGGACCGACCCGACGACCGCCAAGGTCAACATGGCCGCGCGCTGGTATTCACCGGACACCGGGCAGTTCAACAGCCGGGACACGATGGGTCTTGACCCGGTCGGCAACTCGGTGAACGCGAACCGCTACGCGTACGCCAACGGCAACCCGATGACGGGTGTCGACCCGACCGGCCACTTCTGGGATTCCATCAAGAAGGCCGTCAAGAAGGTCACCAAGAAGGTCAAGAAGACCGTCAAGTCGGCCTACAAGAAGACCAAGGCGGCAGTCAAGAAGGTCGCCAAGGTCGTCAAGAGGGCCGCGAAGAAGGTCAAGAAGGCGGTCAAGAAGGCCGTCAAGCGGGCCAAGCGTGCGGTCCGCAAGGCCGTGCGGTACGTGTCCGACAGCGTCCGCAAGGTCAAGAGATACGTCAAACGCACGTACAAGCGGGTCAAGCGCTACGTCCACAAGGTCGTCAAGCACGTCAAGAAGACCGTGCGGAAGGTCGCCAAGGCGGTCAAACACGTAGCGAAGAAGGTGGTCAAGGCAGCCAAGAAGGTCGGCAGAGCCGTCAAGAAGGCGGCCAAGGCCACAGCCAACTTCGTCAAGCAACACGCCTCGACCATCGCGGCGGTGGCCACTGGCATCGTGGTCTTCGCCGGTTGTACGGCCATTACGGCCGGTGTCGGTGCCCTCGGTTGCGCAGCCCTCGCGGGCGCTGCGGCCAACGGTGTCGGCTACATGATGAGCGACGGCCCGAAGTCGATCGGTGGCTTCCTCGGAGCTGTTGCGGTCGGCGCGGTGACCGGTGTGGTCGGCGGCGCGGTCGGCGGTCTCGCCGCCGGCGCAGCGGGCCGACTTCTCTCGGGCACGGCGGGCCGACTGCTTTCCGGCGCGGCCGGCGGCGCGGCAGATGGCGCGGTGAGCGGAGCGGTCGAGTACGGCACCTCGTGCGTGAACAGCGAGGAGGGCTGCTCGGTCGCGGGCGCGGCGAAGGCTTCGGCCATCGGCGCGGCCATGGGCGGTGTCTTCGGCGCGGCGGGCAATGCTCGCGGCCCGAAGTCGAAGGCGGCACCGGAGCCGGACGCGCAGCCGGTACCCGACCGTCCGACGACGTGCAGCATCACGCCGCACAGCTTCTCCGGCGACACGAAGGTGGTGCTCGCCGACGGCACGAAGAAGCCGATCTCGCAGGTCAAGGCCGGGGACTACGTCCTGACGGCCGAGCCTGGCAAGAAGGTGAAGGAGAAGCACCGGGTCAAGGAGGTGATCGTCACCAAGACCGACCGTGACTACGTCGATGTCGTCGTGGAAACGAAGGCCGGTCCGAAGACGATCAAGACCACCAAGCACCACCAGTTCTACGAGATGGTCCGCAACGCCTGGACCCAGGCAACGGACCTCAAGGCCGGGCTGAAGCTCCAGAACGGTGACGGTCTGCCGACGTCGATTCTCGACGTGAAGTCGTACACGGCGCAGCGCGTCACGTACGACCTGAGCGTGGAGGGCCTGCACACGTACCACGTGGCCGCAGGTGAGGACACCGAGGTTCTGGTCCACAACTGTGGTGGTTCGAACCCGGCTCACGCCACCTCCTGCCGTTGCGCCACTGGTGGAAAGGTGCGTGACGCGGTTCAGGAGCATGAGACGGGACGGTTCGGTGACCTGGATGGCCGGGCGCGGACCGGCGACGACCTCACGCCCAATCACATTCCGCAGGCTGCATCGGGTCGCATTCCGAATTATCGCGACTTCGCTGCGCACATGATGACGGATGCCGATCACAAGTTGACTCGGACATACGGTCCTGCGGGAAGGAAGACGAAGCGATTGGATGCTGGGCTGAGTTTCCGTGAGGTTCTTGCCAAGGACTTCGCGAATCTCCGATGGATTGGTCAGAAGAATCACGGAGATCCCAGCTACTTCAATTCGGCCATCCAAGGTATCATGCGGTACTACCGAGCCAACTATCCGAACCTTCTGAAGTAGGAGCCAGAGTGACCATCAGGGATGAGGTACACGAGTTCATGCGACTCGGCCCCCTCCCGTCCGAGGAGGATGACTCCGAGGAGGGTGACGAGGCGTTCGAGGAACTCACCAATGCCCTCCACGCGATCGAGAAGCCGGTCACCGACGAAGAGGCGCAGCTTCTTCTGGGTGCCTTCGGCGACGACGAGTGCTTCGGGCTGGCCTGGACGCTGCTGCACCTGGTGGAGTCCGCTCCCACGGCGCCGGTGACCGCCGAGCCGCCAGAGGGATCGAACGAGTGGATCGAGCGATTGTGGATCCGCTATCGGAACACTTTGAGCGACTAGCACGCTCGTAGTTCTGTCGCCGACCGCAGGTCGGAAATCCTGGGGCCGTGTCCCGTCGGTTGCAACCGACGGGACACGGCCCCTTCCGATTCCTCTCCGATATACCCTCTGCCGGGTCGTGGTGGGCCTTGGTGGGGCTGGGTCTTCGGTGCGCGCGATGTAGAAGGATCCAAAAAAGCACGGCAAGTCCCAGAGCTTCTCGAACAACCACGGAACCAGCGTGGGCATCTGATGGGCCGACCAGAACGGCGGTAGGTAGTACGTGTCCCAGCAATCCCTAAATGAGTGCCTCGCCGAGCTGCACGCGCAGCTCGGCGGTGAGAAGGCTGCCGTCGACGACGAACACGCCCGCTGGGGCCTGTATCAGCGGGCCATGGCCGCCCCCGACGCATGGGCTCCACTCCGCAGGGCACTGGAGAACGAGCCCGATCCCGCTGTCGCGTCGTCGGTGGTTCTCCAGATGTTGGAGCGGTTGCCGGCGGAGGAACACGAGCCGTGGGTGCGTGCCTTGCACTCGGAGGACAAGCGGGCGTACGCCCAACGCAGGTCTCAGGATCTGCAGGTCCTGGAGGCTGCGCTCGGCGGGAGGGAAGTGGAAAGGGAGGACTGGTCGGTGTGGCTTCAGCTGAAGCTGGCCGAGCAGGTCGGTGACGCACGACTCCTCGCCGAACTGGCGGAGGAGGGTGAGACGAAGCGGGTCAGAGCGACTGCTGCGGAACGCCTTCGCGCAGTGCGCCGATCCCACAGCTGAGACGGTTCGCCGTCCCACATGAAGCCCCTGGAGCTCCCTCCGGGGGCTTCATGCTGTGGTGGGGACCTTCCGGCCTGGTCGGCCGAGCCTTCCGGAACGGCCCGCCCCCCAGCTGGGTACGCTGCACGGATGGTGTGGCGCGTGTGCGGTGAGTCGATCCCGTGGATCTGAACCCCAGAGGTCTGCCGGAGCTCGAGGAGTGGGTCGTCGAGTCGGACGACTTCCACCTTCAGGGCTTCATGTCCGCCAACGTCTCGGTCGCGCAGGCCGTGGCCCTGGCTGCCCTGTTCCGGCCGGGGTTCGTGGAGTTCGCAGGCGGGGTCTTCCTCGGCTTCCGGTTCGGCCGGGACGGGGTCGACGTGTGGATCGAGCATCTGTCGGGCGACCTGCGTGCGGTCGAGTCCGTGGTGAACCGGATCCATCTGTGGGACTACTTCACGCCCACCTCGGACGCGGAGTACGCGGCCCTGCCGGCTCTGGCGGAGGAGGTCGCCGCCATGTGGCGAGGCGCGGCCCGGGAGGCCTTTCCGGGGCGGGGGTTCGAGGTCTCGGTGACGGGCGAACCCGATGCCTACGGTCCGACGCTCACCCTCGTCACCCTGGATGACAGGGATGGCCGGTGATCGACTGGTCCGGTGACATGCAGCGCATGCGGGAGGCCAAGGCTCGCGTGCGTCAGGGGGATGTCGAGGGGCTCTGGCGCTGCGAGGAGCCCCGGCCTCCCGCGGATGTGGAGCGGCTTCGGGAGGTGGTCCGGAGGCTCGGGCACGAGCTCGACAGCGCGTACGTCTCGTTCCTGCGCGAAGCCGACGGCTGGCCCGCACTCATGCAGGACGTCGACCTGTTCGGTACGGGGGAGTTGCTGGGGTCGCCTGCCCTCGCCACGGCTCGGAGCCTGGTGAAGACCCTCGAACCGGAGCATCTCGCGAACTCGGGGCTCGACCCCGAGGCGTTGCTGCCGATCGCCGCTTCCAGCACGACCATCGACTTCTTCGTGATGTCCGTGGTGCGGGGAGGCGCGCCGGCTCCGGTGATCTGGATCGCCGGAGCCGAAGTGGAACGGTACGCGTCGTTCACCGACTTCTTCCGCCGCATGATCGACGAGAACCTGAGCGAGGCGGAGAGTCTCCGTACGGAGAACAGCGACTGCTGATCGCAGAACCGCCGACAGGTCCGCGGTGTCCCCGTGCCGCCGGTCGGCATGGGCAGGCGTCCGAGCGCGGGCTGGTGCGCCAGGCCCGGACGCCTGAGCTCCGCCGGGCGTTCGTGGCGGAGCCCCGCGGTCGGTCGAGAGGCGCCGGCCTCAGCCCGTCTTGGTCCAGTCGCCGCAGCCCGACGTCTTGAAGTAGCCGTCCGTCGCCGCGATCTTCACGATCGCCGTGCCCGAGACGTTGTTGTTCGCGAGGATCGCGTCCGTGTTGTGGGAGGCGTCCTTCGAGCGCTCCCAGTAGCAGCCGTCGTCCTTGTTGCCCGTCGACTTGTACGTGCCGGGGGCGATGTCCACGCCCACCTTGAACATGCCGCCGTCGCCCTTCGGGGCCGCCTTCGGGGTGCCCTTCGCCTTCTCGTCGACGGCCTCCCACTTCCCGCAGCCGGAGGACTTGAAGAGCTTGTCCGTGGGCGTGATCTGGACGTAGCTCGTGCCCGTGACGTTGTCGTTGGCGAGGATCGAGTCCGTCTCGCCCGAGGAGTCCTTCGCGCGCTCCCAGTAGCAGAGGCCGTCCTCGTTGCCGGTGGAGCGGTAGAGGCCCGGCTTCACGTCCTTGCCGACCTCGAAGTCGCCGTCGCCGTCCACGGTGACGGCCTTCTTGCCCTCGGGGGCCTTCTTCTCGCCACCCGGCTTCGCCGACTGCTCCTGCTTCGCCGAGCCCTTCGAGGAGGTGCCCGCGCCGTCCTCGCACCCCGTCGCGCCGATGGAGACCATCGCGACGATCGCGCCGGTGGCGGCGAGGACCTTGTGGCGGGCGAACCAGTTGCGCTGCTGCTGAGACATGGCTGTGGCACCTTCCGGGGCGCTGGTGGGAACTCCGTTTGCGATGGGTCAATCACAGCAGAGCTTGTGAACCGAGTCAACACGGTTCACGGAATTCGGATCGACTCACACTGTGAACCGATCCGATCGGTATGCTCATGGTTCACAGACGCGCGAGGGGAGACGGACAGGTGCCGGACGAGCACGCAGCAGAGGTCACCGCCGCCGGAATCGCCCGGCTCGCCGGTGTCGGCCGGGCCGCCGTCAGCAACTGGCGGCGCCGCCACGAGGACTTCCCCAAGCCCGTCGGCGGGACCGAGACCAGCCCCTCCTTCGCCCTCGCCGAGGTCGAGCAGTGGCTCCGCGACCAGGGCAAGCTCGTCGAGGTCCCCCTCCGCGAGCGCGTCTGGCAGCAGCTCGCCGCCCACCCGGCCGGCACGGTCACCGCCCTCGTCCACACCGGCTGCGCACTCCTGCTCGTACGGGACAGGCCCACCGGCTGGGTCGGACTCGCCGCGCTCCCCGACGAGCGGTTGGCCGACGCCCTGCCCTCCGCCCTCGAAGAGCTCCTCACCGCCCGCTTCGGCCTCGACCGCGCCGTACGGACCCCCGCCCCCGCCGAAGTCGCCCCCTCCGTCCCCCTGATGCGCGGCGCGGCCGACCTCGCCGCCGAACTCGGCGCACGCCAGGCCTTCGAGTTCCTGCTCGGCCGCCACCTGGACGCCAATCCGCGCCAGTACACGCTCACCCCGCCCGGCCTCGCCGAACTCATGGCCACCCTGGCCACCGAGACGGCCGGACCCGCGCCCACCGTCCTCGACCCCGCGTCCGGTACCGGCGGGCTGCTGCGCGCCGTCCAGCGCCCCACCGCCCTCTACGCCCAGGACGCCGACCCCGAACTGGCCGCCCTCACGGCCCTGCGCCTCGCGCTGCACGGCGACGCCGACATCCGCTCCGCCGCCGCCGACACCCTGCGCGCCGACGCCTTCCCCGCGCTCTCCGCCGACGCCGTCCTGTGCCACCCGCCGTTCAACGAACGCGGCTGGGGCCACGACGAACTCGCCTACGACCCGCGCTGGGAGTACGGCTTCCCGGCCCGCACCGAATCCGAACTGGCCTGGGTCCAGCACGCGCTCGCCCGGCTCCGCGACGGCGGCACAGCCGTGCTCCTCATGCCCCCCGCCGTCGCCTCCCGCCGCTCCGGCCGCCGCATCCGCGCCGACCTGCTGCGCCGCGGCGCCCTGCGGGCCGTCATCGCCCTGCCGGCCGGCGCCGCGCCCCCGTACGGCATCCCGCTCCACCTCTGGGTGCTGAACCGGCCCGGACACGACCACCGGCCCGCCCCCGAACTGCTCCTCGTCGACACCACCTCCCTCGTCCCGGACGGCGGACGCGCCACACTGCCCTGGCCGACCGTTCAGGCCGCCGTCCTCGACGCCTGGAGCGGCCGGGACCAACCCGGCGTCAGCCGCTCGGTCCCCGTCATCGAACTCCTCGACGACGACGTCGACCTCGCCCCCGCACGCCACCTGGCAGCCCCGGCCACGGGCGGCTCGGCCACCGAACTCGAAGCCGTACGCGCGCGCCTGGACGACACCCTGCGCCGCACCCTGAGCCTCGCCCCCACCCCCGGCGCCCCTACCCGGCCCGCCGCCCGCACCCTCACCACGGTCGGCGAACTCGCCCGCGCCGGCGCCCTCCAGCTCCGGGCCGGCGGCGCCGGGGCCTCCCCGGCCGGCGGCCGCGTCCTCACCGAGCACGACGTGCTCTCCGGCGCCGCGCCCTCGGGGACACTCCCGGACGGCCCCGCGGAGGACCCCGTCCTCCTGAGCGAGGGCGACGTCGTCGTCCCGGTCCTCGGCGGCGGCTCGATCGCCCGGGTTGTCGACGCGCCCACCGCCGGCGCCGCACTCGGTCGCAACCTGCAGCTCCTGCGCCCCGATCCGGCCGCGCTCGACCCCTGGTTCCTCGCCGGCTTCCTGCGCGGCACCGCGAACAACCGGCAGGCCAGCAGCTTCGCCTCCACCGCGACCCGGCTCGACGTCCGACGCCTCCAACTGCCCCGGCTGCCCCTCGCCGACCAGCGGCGCTACGGCGAACGGTTCCGGGCCCTGGCGGCGTTCGAGGACGCCCTGCGCCTGGCGGGCCGGCTCGGCGAGCAGTTGGTCCAGGGGCTGTACGACGGACTCGCCGACGGCAGCGTCCAACCGGAGTGACGGGAGCGACACCGCTTCCGTACAACCCTGGGCCGGTTGTCGTGGTCGCCTTATACGCTCGTACTCCGCCTCGCCCGTCCGCACCCCAGGAGCGACACCCATGCACGGTCACGCGCCCATGACGCCACCGCGCAGCATCGGTCCGTCGGCCGGTGAGATCGTCGTGCGCGTGCTCGTCTGCGTGCTGATGGTGATCTCCTTCGGGTTCCTCGCGTGGATCGGGATGCTGCGGATCGCGATCATGCGGCGCGGCCGCCGGGACTGGGCCCTCTTCTGGGCTCAACTCGTGCTGAACATCGCCTGCCTGGCCACGCTGGAGCAGCGCCTCGCCGACCACTGGATATCGAACGTGGGCATGGCGGGACTGCTGGTTCAGATGGCCGTCGTGACCGCGTACTACCTGGTGGTCGACATCCGGCACCACCGGCGGCCGCCCGTCGCGCCGTACGCGTACGGATTCGGCTACGGCCATCCGCCGGCCGCCGCGACGGTGTCGCAGCAGGTACCCGTCCAGCCCCTCGCCCAGCCTCCCGCCCAGCCTCCCGTTCGGCCCTCGGTGCCGCCCCAGGCGTACGCACCCCAGCCGCCGTCCACGCCCGCTCCCCGCATCGAGCAGGTCCGTGCCGAGCTGGACGAGCTCAGCGACCTCCTCCGCAAGGACCGGCGAGAGGGCGGTCGGTGAACGGACGCGTCATCGGCGGCCGTTACGAACTGTCCACCGTCATCGGTCAGGGCGGCATGGGCCAGGTCTGGACGGCGTACGACGGACGGCTCGACCGGCGGGTCGCCGTCAAGCTGTTCCGGCCCGCCAGCCTCACCGGCCCCGCGACCGCCGCCGACGAGCTCCGCCGCCGCTTCGTGCGCGAATGCCGGGTCACGGCCCAGGTCGACCACCCGGGCCTGGTCACCGTCCACGACGCCGGCAGCGACGACGACGACCTCTACCTCGTCATGCAGTACGTCGAGGGCGCGGACCTCGCCGACCATCTCGCCGAGCACGACCCCTACCCCTGGCAGTGGGCGGTCTCCGTCGCCGCGCAGCTGTGCGCGGTGCTCGCCGCCGTGCACGCGGTGCCGATCGTCCACCGCGACCTCAAGCCGCGCAATGTGATGGTGCGCCCCGACGGCACCGTCACCGTCCTCGACCTCGGCGTCGCCTCCGTCCTCGACAGCGACACCACCCGCCTCACCCACACCGGCTCGCCCATCGGCAGCCCCGCCTACATGGCGCCCGAGCAGGCGATGGGCGGCGCCGTCGGCCCGTACACCGATCTGTACGCCCTCGGCATCCTGCTCCACGAACTCCTCAGCGGGAACGTGCCGTTCGCCGGCTCCACCGCGCTCGGCGTCCTGCACCGGCATCTGTACGAGCCCCCGCTGCCCGTCCGCCTGCTGCGGCCCGAGGTACCGGAGGCACTGGAGGCGCTGGTCCTGCGGCTCCTCGCCAAGGACCCGCAGCACCGGCCGTCCGGCGCGCACGAGGTGTACGAGGCGCTGCTGCCGCTGCTGCCCGCGCGCGGTCTCCCCGCCGGGCCGCTCGACCCGACGCGCCCCTTCCTCCGCCCCCACGCCCCCTGGCCCGACCACGCCCCCGTCGCGCGCGTGCCGGTCCCCGCGCGCGTGCCCATCCAGGCACCAGCGGCACCCCCGCCCGCCGTACCACCCGTACCGCCCGCGACACCCCCGCCCGCCGTGCCGTCCGCCGCGCCGCCGGACGTCGCCGCCGCCGTCGACGAGGTCAAGCGGCTGCTCGGCGAGGGCTCCCTCACACAGGCCGTCGACATCCTCGGTGGCATCCTGCCTGCCGCCGCGGCCGAGCACGGCGAACGGTCGCCGGTCGTCCGCATCCTGCGCAAGCAGTACGCGACGACCCTGATGGACGACGGCCAGTACCGCCGCGCCCTGCCGGAGTTGCGCCGCCTCGCCGACGAGCGGGCGGCGGAGGCGGGTCCGGCCGACCCGCAGGTCCTGCGGTTCCGCCTCGACGCGGCGCTGTGCCTGGAGCAGCTGGGCGAGGCGGCGGCGGCGCTGACGGAGTACCAGAGACTCCTGCCGTACCACGAGAACGGGGGCGATCAGGCCGGCGCCTTCGACATCCGCCGCCGGATCGGGAACCTGCAGAGGGCTGACTCACAATGACCACGTGACAGTGATCAAGAGCAGGTTCGCAAGCAGGTTCAGAAGCAGGTTCAGAAGCAGATTCAGGGCAGCCGTCGCGTCGCTCGCGCTGGGGACCCTCTGCGTGGCCACACCGGCGTCGGGCGCGGAGCCTGTCCCGGAGGTGACCACCGGCCCCGTCTTCAACGATCCGTCGGGCGACGCGGCCGCCGAGGAGCGGATCCTCCGCCACCTGGGGAGCCTCGTCGACGGTGCGGAGCCGCAGTCGACCATCCGGATATCCCTCTACCTGTACCAGTCGGGGTGGATGACCGAGAAGCTGAAGGCCGCCCACACCCGGGGCGTCTCCGTCCAGATGGTCCTCGACGCCGATGCCACCAGCACGGCGACCACCGGCCTGAAGCAGTGGGTGGAGAGCCAGCCCGGGGGTGACTCCTGGGTACGGATGTGCAAGCCGGAGGAGGCCTGTCTCGCCAAGGACCCGGGCACCACGGCCGCGGACCCGAACGGCACGTACGACAACGTCAACCACAACAAGTTCTTCCTCTTCTCCCGCACCAAGGGCGTGGACAACGTCCTGGTGCAGTCCTCCGGAAACCTCACCGCGTCGGACCTCCGGGACTGGTGGAACGACGCGATGACGGTGGCCGGCAACAAGGCGCTGTTCGACGCCTACACGGCGTACTTCGCCGACCAGGCCGGGGCCGCTGTCGGTGAGGTTGCGAAGGTCAGCGACTACGCGCACGACACGCAGGCGGGCGTCGCCAAGGTCTACTTCTTCCCGCGTTCCACCACCGACGTGGTCGTGAACGTCCTGAAGACGGTGGCCCAGCCGATCGAGGGCCAGGAGGCCTGCCACGGCAACGACCCGGGCTTCGGCACCTCCGACGGCCGGACGAAGATCAGGATCGCCCAGGGCCACATCACCCGCCCCGCGGTGGCCGAGGAGCTGTGGAACCTCGCGAACGCCGGCTGCTATGTCGAGGTCGTCTACCGCAAGCTCGACAACCCGCCGAGCACGGCGGTGGCCGGCTGGCTGACCAAGCCCACCGCGAAGGGCCGTATCGCCCTGCACCAGCTCTACAACGACGAGCGCGGCGGTACCGGGACGCACACCAAGTACCTGTTGGTGGAGGGCACGTACCTCGGTGGCAAGAACAAGAAGATCGTCTTCACCGGCAGCCACACGTACACGCTCACGGCGCTCAAGTACAACGACGAGACGATGCTCAAGTACGAGGACAGTGCGGTGTTCGACGCGTACGTGAGGAACTTCGAGGCCCAGCGGGCCGCGGCCGTGAACGAGGGGCTCTAGGTCCGACGGGGCTGACGGGGTCTGACGGGCTCCGACGGCTCTGAAGGGGCCTGACGGGTCGGCAGAATCACGACTCCGTATCTGATCGGCAAACGGAGGGGAGGGGTCCTTTTTGTCCCTTCCGTGACATGTAGCGTTCGCGTTCGATCATGTACACGTCCCCAAGGAATCCTTCATGACTACGCCGACGCCCGTCACCCCCGAGCAGCCCGCCACCCCCGGCGAGCCGATCGCGCCCGCCGAGCCCGCCAAGAAGAAGGGCGGGATCGGCAAGAAGATCCTCGGTGTCGTCGTGGCGATCGCCGTCGTCCTGTTCTGGAAGCTCGGCGTTCCCTACATCACGGGCGATGCTCCCGTGCACGCCGAGGCCGGCGACTGCGTCACCGTGTCGGGTCCGGAGAACGACCCCAAGGTCGACAGCAAGCCGTGCACCGAGAAGGTGGCCGACCTCTACAAGGTGGTCAAGGTCATCGACAACACCTTCGACGTCGAGAAGTGCGGCGAGGTGGGCGAGGTCGCCCTCGCGCAGCAGCTGCAGTCGGACAAGTTCGTCCTCTGCCTGGACCCCGTCAAGAACTGACGTCGTCCACAGCGACCGAAGGGGCTGGACCGATGCGGTCCAGCCCCTTCGGCGTTGCAGGTCAACAGGTCAACAGGTCAACACGTCAGCAGGTCAACAGGCCGGCCGGCAGGTCAGCAGGCCGCGGGTACGTCGCCGTTGGCGGGCTGGTGGGTGGTGGCGGCGCGGAGCTTGTTGTAGTTGGCGACGTACGCGTCGTGGAGGGCGGGGTCCTCCAACTGGAGCATCGTCTCGTCGCTCTGCCGCAGGGAGTTGGTGGTCCAGTTGTGGCTGCCGGTCCAGAGGATCTTGCGGTCAGGCGTGTTGTAGTAGTTTCCCTCGATCAGCAGGTACTTGTCGTGGATCCAGGTGGCGTCCTTGCCGCAGTAGTACTTGGTGATGACGCCGCCGTACGCGTTGGTCGTCTTGGCGAGCAGCTTCTCCAGAGACGCCTTCCCCAGGGAGTTGGCCGTGTCGTACGTCATGGCGACCTCGACGTAGCACCCCTGGGCGTCGAGCTCGACGAGCTTGTCGGCGAGGTAGGGGCGGGCGAAGGCCGTCATGCTGACGCGGATACGAGTGCGATGGGTGTCGGTCGTGCCGACCACGGAGTTCCCGAAGCACTTGACGTTGTCGAGGACCGTGCTGACGGTGTCCTCGCTGGGGTCGCTGTAGAAGACCGAGTCGCTGGTCGCGGCACGGGGATAGAAGTGGATCTTCGCGTTGCCGGAGGCCAGGGGCGGGCGGCCGGTGTCGTAGTAGTTGTTGTTGGACCGGCGAGCGGCGAGATCGTCGAAGTAGCCGTCGTACGCGTTGTAGATGGCGTCGTTGCCGGTGAGCACGAGCGCGTTGTTCCAGCCCTTGGTCCCGTCCCGGCCGTCGTTCAGGTTGGCGGACGACTGCACGACCACGCGAGGCGTGCCCTGGGTCTCGGACAGCAGCATGAACTTGTTGTGGTTGATGGCCGTGACGCCGTTCATGGCGCGCGTCCCCACGCAGCCGCGTCCCTCGCCGCAGTTGATGACCCAGGACGGCTTGGTCGTGTCACTCCCGAGCGCGGCGACCAGGTTGTTGTACGGCGTCTGGTTCTCGGCGACGACCTTGTGGTCGAAGATCGCCTGGACCTGCACACCTCGCGCGTGCGCGTTGATGAGCGCCGTGGGCAGGCTGCCTTCCTTGGCGTAGTACATGGCCACCCGGATCCGCGACCCGGCCGGGGCCCCGTCGACGAGCTCGACCTGCCGGTTGACGATGGCCCATCTCTCGGCGTCGGTGCCTATGGGGTTGTTGAAGACGGCCTCGGTCGTCACCCCGGCGGTCTCGGCACCGGCGGGAGCGGCGGAGAGGGTGAGCGTGGTGGCGAGCAGCGCCGCGGCGAGAGCGCCGGCGCGGAGCGTATGGCGAATACGCAAGAGAGTTCCCTTCGGACATGTGTCGGGTCCGTCCCCCTGCCGGTTCGGCAGGAGGACGAAGTCCCGATCATGCCCGCCTCAAGCCGCGAGCGTGTCGCCATCCTTGAGTCCGGCGACGAAGGAGGACCAGGCGGCGGCCTCGAAGACGAGGGCCGGGCCGGTGGGGTTCTTGCTGTCACGGACGGGGACGAGGGCGGGGAGGTGGTCGGCGACCTCGACGCACGCGCCGCCGTCCTGGTTGCTGTACGAGCTCTTGCGCCAGGTGACGTTGTTCAGATCGACGGCTCGCACGGTGCTTCCTCCAACGTCCGCATGATGAACTTCCGTGTATCGACCGGGGAAAGGGCCAGGTCGCGGACCCGATCGTAACTGAGCTGAAGTCTCTCGACGGCTGCTGTTTCCTCCGCGAGCTCGCCGGAGTATCCGGTCTCCACCCAGGCCACGGTCTTGCCGTCATTGAGCCGCATGAACATCACGTCCGTGTTTGTCAGGGCATGCGGGCCGGCGGAATGCGGAACGACCTGGACGGTGATGTTCTGGCGCTCGCTCATGGTCAGCAGGTGCTCCAGCTGCTCCTGCCACTCCCCGACGTTCGGTAGCGGCGTGCGCAGAACCGCCTCGGACAGAATCGTGCGGAACGGTGGTGCGCTGTCCGTCATCAGCAGCTCACGCCGCCCTATGCGTGCTTCGACCTGACGGGTCAGCTCCTCGCCGCTCATGCCACCCGCCGACAGTAGGGTGCGCGCATAGCCCTTGGTCTGGAACAGGCCGTGCACGGTACTGACTCCGTAGTGCCACAGGCTCATCGCCTCCGCCTCCAGCGTCATGTACCGGCGGTACTTCTCCCTGAACTGCGTCGGGTCCCCCACCGCCAGCTCCCACAGCGCCAGCAGCAACCCCGGCGTCCCGTAATGCTGGTCCAGCGCCTGGACGACCTCCGGGCCGCCCAGCGTCTCGCCCTTCTCCATCTTGGCGAACAGCGACCAGTCCCAGCCCAGTACCTCGCCCAGCCGTCTCAGGCTCTCGCCCCGCGTGGCCCGCAGCTGCCGCAGTTCCTCCGCGAACCGCTTGCGCGGCTCCTGGCTGCGGCCCGTCACCACCCGTCTCGCCGGCATCGCGCGCTCCCCTTGTGGAAGGTGTGGAACTACCCGCGCGACGTGGGGAAGTACAGCCCCGCAGCGCTCTTCGTTCCCTGATCCGGGGCCATTCTCGTAGTGCCCGGATCACAGAGGGTAATCCACGCCGAGGAGCGGAATCCATGGAATGCGGAGATCTGGTGTACGACCAAGTGGCTCGTGTGGTAGGGGAGTTCAGGGGTCCGGCCGGCCCCTATGTGATGCTCCGCCCCGTCGGTGGCGGCCGTGAGTGGCAGGCGCACCCCGACGACCTGCGCCCGGCCACCCCGTCCGAGCGGCTCTCCGCCGGCGTCCGAGTGGCGAACGGCCGTGCCGCCCGGGCTCTCGCGCCGCACGCGCCGGTGCCGGACCTGAGCGGCCCGCCCGCCCCTGTGCCTCATTGCCTGGAGTGCGCCCTGCTCGCCGAGCAGCGCCGGGCGGCTCGGGTCCGCTTCGACGGCAGCGCGGAGAGCGACGCGAACGTCCTCCTCCGCCGCCACCTGGACGGGGACCACGCATGACCCCTGGACACGCCCGCTTGTATCGCTTGGTTGGTCGCCGCGGTGCACCTTGTACTCGACGCTTGATACAAGCATCGTCTCCCGGGGATTACGGGACAGCCCTTGGCGACGGCCCGGGCCGGGGCCGCCTCACCGACCGGCGCGGCTCCGAACGAGTGGACTCGCGGGCACGCGTACCGGCCGGGGGATCTCCACGGCGGGCCCGGGTGGTGTTGTTGCCGTCCCGAGCCCGAGACCTGGAAGAGGCACCCCGACGTGCGCCGTACCCCCTACCGCAGACTGTTCGCCGCAACGCTGCTCGCGGCGTCCGTGCTGGCCCCGATGGCAGCGACTTCCGCGACGACCGTCCACGCCACGACCCCCCACGCCTCGACCCCCCACGCCTCGACCGTCGGCGCCGCGAGCGTCGACGGTCACGACAAGGGCGACTGCCCGCCGGGCGGTCTCGGCCCCGAGCTGACGGCCCGCCTGGACAGGACGATCGAGGACGTCCGCCGGCAGGCGGGCATCCCCGGTGCCGTCGTCGGGCTGTGGATGCCGGGCAGGGGATGCTACGTCCGCGCGTCCGGTGTCGCCGACACCGTCACCCGCGAGCCGATGTTCAAGGACACCTTCGTCCGGATCGGCAGCGAGACCAAGACCTTCACGGTCACCGCGCTGCTCCAGCTCGTGGACGACCGCCGCATCCGGCTGGACGACCCGATCTCGAAGTACATCCTCGGCGTGCCCAACGGTCACCGGATCACCCTGCGCCACCTCGCCGAGATGCGTAGCGGACTCTTCCCGTACACCGCCGACCCGGACTTCAACCACGACCTGCTGAGCGACCCCAAGCGCTCCTTCACCCCATGGGAATCGCTCGCGTACGGCTTCAGGCACCGCAACACCTTCGAGCCCGGTCAGCAGTTCCAGTACTCCAACTCCAACCTCGTCCTGCTCGGCCTGGTGATCGAGAAGGTCAGCGGGCACAAGCTCGCCGACGTCATTCACAAGCGCGTGCTCCGCCCGGCGCAGCTGCACCACACGCTCTTCCCGGAGGGGGCCGAGTTCCCCGAGCCGCACGCGCGCGGCTACACCGACCAGACGCTGAACGGCGCGATCGCGGACGCCACGGACTGGAACCCCAGCTGGGCCTGGGCGGCCGGGGCGATGATCTCGGAACTGCACGACCTGCGCCGCTGGGCCAAGGTCCTCGCCACCGGGGAACTGCTCAGCCCCGAGACCCAGGCGCAGCGGCTCAAGACGCTGCCGACCGGCTTCCCCGGCACCAGCTACGGCCTCGGGATCTTCGAGACCAACGGGTGGATCGGGCACAACGGCTCCATCCCGGGCTACGAGACCGTGACCGTCTATCTGCCCTCGCAGAAGGCCACCCTCGTCATCATGATCAACACGGATGTCACCAGCCGGGGCCAGGAGCCGTCCACGCCTCTCGCCCGGGCGATCACGGCGGTCGCCACCCCGGGCAACGTCTACGACGGCGCGGTCGTCACCCCCTAGGTGGTGGCCCGTGGTGGCCCGGTGGCTCACGCCGTCCGCGTGAGCTCCTCCCCCCGGACCGGGACACTCGACGCCCGTTCCGGGTGGCGGCGCCCCCGCCTCGTGGCCCACGGCCACGCCAGGAGCGCCGCCAGGGTCACCGCGCCCGTCACCAGTCCCGCCCTCAGCCCCGGCGGCCGGAAGTCACAGGTCACCGAGGTGCGTGAGCCGTCGACGCGGACCGCGACCAAGCCGCCGTAGCTCTTTGCCGGGCGGCCCTCGCAGCTCCAGCCCGCGATCCGGGGCGCCGCCACGACGACCGTGCCGCGCGTCCCCGGGGGGAGCTCGGCCCGGATGCCGCTGTCGCCGACCTCGACCGCCGTCGGCGCCGTCGCCCGCAGGGCCGCCACCGCCGCCGAGAGCCGCTTCCGGTCCAGACAGCCCACCCGATGCCACGTCCGCTTCCCCGTCAGGACCGGCCGGGCGCCCGCCGCCCGCTGCACCCCGAGCGAGGTCATCGCCGCCCGCCGTCGGGGAAGTTCGCCGCTCAGCATCACCGCCTCACCGCCCGTGCCGAGCCGGGCCGTCCCTCTGAAGTCGGGGGCCCACAGAAAGACCTCGCTGCCCACCGGGCAGACCCCGTCGGCGGGCCGGTCGTACACCCGCGCCCCCAGCAGCCGCTCCTGGTTGAGGAAGGCGGACACCCCGTACCGGGGGCCGTCGCCCTCCGGACGTACAGAGACCAGCGGCAGCACCGGGCCCGTCCGCACCACCCGGTCGTCGCGCCATCGCGCACCGACACCGAACACCGCGTCCGTCACCGGGTTGTCCAGGCTCTGCAGATTGCGCCCGCCGGACGTCCAGCCGCCGCCGAGCGCCGCCAGCGTCTCCGTCAGCACGGCCGGGGTGTGGCTGCTGTAGTACGCGGCGCCCTGCCCGCCCAGGAGCAGCGGTTCGTTGCCGGTGATCTGCTCGCGGCCGGAGTCGGTGCGGTACGCGGGCCAGCCGTCGGCCGCGGCGAGCGCCTCCCTGCGGCGCTCGTGCTCGGCGCCGTACGCCGGGTAGTCGTCCAGCCGGCCGAGCCGCACCCGGTCCGCGTACGCCGTGGTCGCCGCCGCCTGCCCGACGAGCGCCCCCGACAGCAGCACGGCCGCGACGACGGCATGCCGCCCCCTGCGGGCCAGCCACAACCCGCCGCCCGCCGCCGCGAGACCGGCCGCGAGCAGCGGGTACGACCACACCGTCACCAGATCACTGGCCGTGGCCCCCACGGCGACCGCCGCCACCACGCCCGCCCCGCCGAGCAGGGCGCGCCGGCCGGGCCGGCCGTAGGAGAGTCCGGTCCAGGCGGCGAGGACGAGGACCCCGGAGAGGACGAAGGTCTGCCGGTACGGGCTGCCGTTGGGGGTGGCGAAGACGTGCCACACGAGGTGGGTGGGGCCCCACTGGAACGACACCGCGACCGCCACGGCGAAGCCGGCCCACAGCGCCCGCTCCCGCCGCGGGACCTTCCGGTGGAAGAGGAGCGCCCCGGCGAGCAGCAGGGTGCCCGTGCCCAGGAACGCGGCGGGGGTCGTGAAGCTGTACGTCGCCGGGAGGAACCGCGCGAGGACGTCCGGCACGCCGGCCGGCTCGAACTCCCTCGGCAGGCCCGGATAGGCGTGCCGGGAGCCGAGGAACACCGGTACGAGGACGGGGGCGGCGAGCCCGATCCCGAGCAGGACCGTCACGATCGCCCGTACCGGAACACGCCACTCCCGGTCGCGTGCCGCCGCCAGCCGTACGAGCAGCACCAGCGCCGCTCCGAGCGTCGCCATGTACGCCGTGTAGAAGTTGGCGACCCAGCACAGGGCGACGACCGCCGGTCCGAGCAGGGGCCGCCGGCCTTCCCGTACCCACTCGCCCACCAGGCACAGCAGCGGGAAGGCGATCAGGCCGTCCAGCCACATCGGGTTGTACGTGGCCTCGATGACGGCCCAGCCGCACAGCCCGTACGAGGCGCCGAGCACCGCCGCCGCCCACCGGGGGCCGGGCCGCAGCCGTAGCAGGGTCACCGCCATGGCCGCCGACGCGGCGGCCATCTTCAGGACGGTGACGGCGTAGACCGCGTACTCGATGTCCTCGCGCGGGAAGAGCACGACGAGGAGAGCGAACGGCCCGGCCAGATAGGTACCGAGGTCGGGCAGGAAGGCGGTGCCCCAGCCGGACTGCCAGTTGAGCAGCAGCCCGCCGTCGGTCCTGCCGTGCAGCAGGTCCCACAGATGGGCGTGGTACGGGACGAACTGGTTCGCGAGGTCGTTGACGCCGCGCCGGCGGGGGCCGAAGGGGAACGTACGGGCGACGGCGTCCCCCGCGCTCACGGCGAGCGCGGTGAGAAGGGCGGCGAGGGCGGGCGCCCGGGGGGTCCGGATCTTCATGATGGTCCGAATATGCCAGCACGGAAGCCGAAAAGGCTTTCCTCGCAATCCAGTTCATGCAATGGTCGCCTGCCGGTCATGTGGTGAATCGGCCGACGACATGACGGTGGGTTGTCGTTTCTTCCGTGCTGCTCTCGATTGTGGTTCCGTGCTTCAACGAAGAGGAGATCATCGGTCGCTTCCACGACCATGTGACCACCGAACTCTCCGCTTTCGACGGCGAATTCGAACTGGTCTATGTGGACGACGGAAGTCATGACCGTACGCTCCCGCTCCTGGCGGAGATCGCCGCCTCCGACCCCCGCGCCCGCTATGTGTCCTTCAGCCGGAACTTCGGCAAGGAGGCGGCGATGCTGGCCGGCCTCCGGCATGCCGAGGGCGACGCCGTCGTCATCATGGACGCCGACCTCCAGCATCCGCCGGAGCTCGTGCACCGCATGGTGCGCCTGCACGCCGAGGGATACGACCAGGTCATCGCCCGTCGTACGCGCACGGGCGACCGGGTGACCCGCACCCTGACGGCCCGCGCCTACTACTGGGCGATCAACCGCCTGGTGGACGTCGAGCTGGTGGACGGCGTCGGCGACTTCCGGCTGCTGTCCCGCCGTACCGTCGACGCGATCCTCGAACTCACCGAGTACAACCGATTCTCCAAGGGGCTCTTCGCCTGGGTCGGATTCCGCACCACCACATTCGAGTACGAGAACGCCGTCCGCGAGCAGGGACGCTCGAAATGGAGCTTCGGAAAACTGCTCAACTACGGGCTCGACGGACTGCTCTCCTTCAACAACAAGCCGTTGCGCGCCGCCGTCTATCTGGGAATGCTGCTGGTCTCGGTCGCCCTGGCGTACGCGGCCTGGATCGTCGGTGTCGCCCTGGTGAACGGAGTGGACACCCCCGGATATGTCACGCTGCTCGTCACCGTCACGGCGCTGGCCGGTGTCCAGATGGTGATGCTGGGACTCGTCGGCGAGTACGTCGGCCGCATCTACTACGAGGTGAAACGGCGCCCGCACTTCCTGGTGAAGGCGACGAACGCGGACACGGACGCCCCGGCGACGATCACGCCGCGACCCGACACCACCCGAACACGTGAGTCGTTGGTCGAGACAGTCGCCACGAAGTAGTGGTCCCGAAGTAGTGGCCCCGATCCCGGCGACTGCCTAACATCGATCACCGCAAGGTCGTTCCACTGATGCACGACCAGCCCGGGAGGCTCCTTTGCACCGCCGCACTGCGCTCTCCGTCTCCGCCGCGCTCCTCGCCGCGGCGCCGCTGCTCTCCGCCTGCGGGAGCGGCGCCCATCCAGGGGCGGCGGCCGTCGTCGGCGGCGAACGGATCGAGGTGTCCAGCCTGCAGGCTCAGGTGCGGGACGTCCGGACCGCGCAGCAGGCCTCCCCGCAGTCCGCGCAGCTGATCAAGGCCACCGGAGACCTCAGCCGCGAGAAGCTGAACGTGATGATCTTCGACCGGGTGGTGGACCGCGTCGCCGAGGACAACGGGATCACCGTCGACCGGGGCGAGGTCCAGAAGGCCCGCGCCGAATTCGTCGAGCAGAGCGGGGGCGAGGACCAGCTCGCCGCGATGCTGCTCCAGCAGCAGGGCGTCGCCCCCGACCAGATCGACGGGGTCGTGCGGCGCACGGTCCTCATGAACAAGATCGCCGCCAAGCTCGGCATCGCGAACACCCCCGAGGGCCAGCAGAAGCTCACCCAGGTCTTCACCGCCGCCTCCAAGGCGCTCAGCATCGACGTGAACCCGCGCTTCGGCGCCTGGGACGACGAGAAGATCCAGCTGGGGACGTTCAGCCCGGCCTGGCTGCGGCAGATCAGCCAGCCCCCGGAGGCCGCGGAAGCGGGCGCGTAGAAAGGCCGCCCCGCCCTCCACGTAAGGTCGAAGGGTGAACGCTGAAGCACCCGCCGAGCCCGGTCGTGTCATCCTGCTCACCGCCAGCCACCGGGTGGCGCCCGGACTGCTGTCCTGGCCCGCCTGGCAGGCGCTGCGCGCCGCCGACCGGGTGCTGTGCGCCGACGAGCACCACCCCCAGCTGCCGTACCTGCGCGAGGCCGGGATCACCGTCGAGCACATCCGGCCCGCCGCGCAGGACCTCGTCGACGCCTGCGCGGGCGGCAGAACCGTCGTGGTCCTGCCCTCCGGCGAGGGCGACCAGGCCCTGACGGACGGGCTCGCCCGGCTGGCCGGCTCCGGCCGGGTCGCGATGCCCGACCTGGAGCTGCTGCCCGGCTCGTACGACCTGCCCGGCGCCCGGCTCCTCGACCTGGTGCAGGTCATGGACCGCATCCGCCGCGCCTGCCCGTGGTCCTCCCAGCAGACCCACGAGGGGCTCGCCAAGTACGGCATCGAGGAGGCGTACGAACTCGTCGAGGCGATCGAGGCCGGCGACCGGGTCGAGCTGCGCGAGGAGCTCGGGGACGTCCTCCTCCAGGTCGTCTTCCACGCCCGGATCGCCGAGGAGGACGAGGAGGAGCCCTTCTCCGTCGACGACGTCGCCGGGACGATCGTCGAGAAGCTGATCCACCGCCATCCGCACGTCTTCGGCGACGCGACCGCCGAGACCCCGGAGGACGTCAAGGAGCACTGGCTGCGGACCAAGGCGATCGAGAAGCAGCGCGACTCCGTCACCGACGGCGTGCCGCTGGGCCAGCCCGGGCTCGCGCTCGCCGCGAAGCTGGCGGGCCGGGTCCGCACGGCGGGCCTGGACGTCGAGGTGCCTGCGGGCGAGGGCATCGGCTACGAACTGCTCGCGCTCGCCGTACGGGCCGAGGAAGCCGGCGTCGACCCGGAGGCGGCGCTGCGGGCCGCCGCCCGGGCCTACCGGGACGCGATCCGCGCGGTCGAGAACGTCGACTAGGGCGGGCACCGTCAGGGCCGGTGCGGGGCCTGGCCTCTAGACCGGGCACCGTCAGTGCGGCGGACGGCCTGGCCTCTAGACCGGGCACCGTCAGGGTCGGCGCGGGGCCTGGCCTCTGGGACGGGCACCATTCAGAGCCGGGGCGGGAGCCGGGCCTCTCGGACGAGCACCATTCAGGGCCGGCGCCGGGCCCTGGCCTCTCGGACGGGCGCCGTCAGGGCCAGCGGGGGGACCGGGCCTCCGGGTCGTGCCAGAGCAGTTCCGGCGGCTCGATGAACCACTCGGCGGTGCTCGCCGGACGGGTGGGGAGGCGGCCGACGGCCGGCAGCCGGTCGTGGAAGATCCGCGCCGGGTCGGTGCCGAGGTGCTCCAGGACGGGAAGGGTCTCGGCGAGAAAGCCGGGCGGCCCGGCCAGATAGACGTCGTGCTCGGGCCACTTCCCGCAGGTGGGGAGGGCCAGGACCAGCCGCTCGGTCGCCTGGTCGCGGGGGTGGAGAGGGGCGGAGGCGATGTAGGTGACGTGCAGCCCGGGTATCCGCTCCCGCAGGCGCTCCGCCTCCGGCCGCCCGTAGAGGTACTCCCGGGCGCGCGCGACCAGGAAGAGACGGGCCTCCACACCCTCGGCCGCCCGCGGGCCCTGCGCCACCTCTTCCAGGAGCGCCTTCACCGGCGCCCAGCCCGTGCCGGCGGCGATATAGGTGCGCGGCGCGCCGGGCGCGGTCCGCGAGGTCAGCGCCCCGCCCGGTGCGCTCAGCCGCAGCGTCTCGCCCTCCCGCACCTCGTCGACGAGCGCCGTGCTCATCGCCCCGCCCCGGATCCGGCTGACGTGCAGCTCCAGGGTCCCGTCCGCGCGCCCCGCGTTCGCCAGCGAGTACGTCCGCCAGACCCGCGGGACCCGCAGCGAGCTGACGCCGGCGTACTGCCCGGGGCGGTACGGGAAGGGCTGCCGGGGCTTCAGGGTGAGCAGCGCCAGATCCTCGTCGTACCGCTCGTGCCGCACCACCCGGGCGTCCCACCAGGCGGGCTCCCCGGCCTGGGCCGCCTCCTGGGCCCCGCGCTTCATCTGCTGGGCGACGAAGCCGTACGCCTCGGTCCAGGCCTTCTCCGCCTCCACCGTCCAGGCGGCCCCGGCGGCGTGCGCGAACGCGGCGACGAGACTGGCCCCGACGGCCGCGTAGAGCGCCGGCGAGGCCAGGAACTTGCGGTGGTCGCGCCCCAGATGGGCGAGATAGCCCGGGAGGGCGGGGTCCTCCAGGTGGGTCACCACATGGGCCAGGGCGGCGAAGAGCCGGTCGCGCTGGGGACGCATGTCCTCGGGGAAGAGCTCGCGAACGCCCGGGTTGTTCCAGAATAAGTGGGAGTAGAAGAAGGTGACGGCATGCTCGGCACGTCGCTCGACGACGGCGAACGTGCTTCTGATCAACTGGGGATCCACTCCGGAGAATCTAGGCCACACCCCCCGCCGTGCGACCGTCCTTTCGGTACCAACCGTGCGCGACGCGTATATGGCCTGACGGAGGGGCGGCGCGGGGGACGGCCCCGTTACTGTCAGGACCATGCACGACCAGCCCCCCGCCCAGCCCCCCGCGCCCGGCGACACCACGCCCCCCGAGCTCTTCACCTGGGAGTTCGCCACCGACCCGTACCCGGCCTACGCCTGGCTGCGCGAGCACGCGCCGGTCCACCGGGCGAAGCTGCCCAGCGGTGTGGAGGCGTGGCTGGTGACGCGGTACGCGGACGCCCGGCAGGCCCTGGCCGACCAGCGGCTGTCCAAGAACCCGGCGCACCACGCCGAGTCCGCGCACGCCAAGGGGAAGACGGGCATCCCGGGGGAGCGCAAGGCCGAGCTGATGACGCATCTGCTCAACATCGACCCGCCGGACCACACACGGCTGCGGCGGCTCGTCTCGAAGGCGTTCACCCCCCGCCGGGTCGCCGAGTTCGCCCCGCGGGTCCAGGAGCTGACCGACCGGCTGATCGACTCCTTCGCGGCGAAGGGCGAGGCCGACCTCATCCACGAGTTCGCCTTCCCGCTGCCCATCTACGCCATCTGCGACCTGCTCGGCGTCCCGCGCGAGGACCAGGACGACTTCCGGGACTGGGCCGGGATGATGATCCGGCACGGTGGGGGGCCGCGCGGCGGGGTGGCGCGGTCGGTGAAGAAGATGCGCGGCTATCTCGCCGAGCTGATCCACCGCAAGCGGCTCGACCCCGGCGACGACCTGATCTCGGGGCTCATCAAGGCGTCCGACCACGGAGAGCACCTGACGGAGAACGAGGCCGCCGCGATGGCGTTCATCCTGCTCTTCGCCGGGTTCGAGACCACCGTCAACCTGGTCGGCAACGGGGTCTACGCACTGCTGCGCGAAGAGGGGCAGCGCGAACGCCTCCAGGCCTCGCTCGCGGCGGGGGAGCGGGACCTCCTGGAGACCGGCGTCGAGGAGCTGCTGCGCTACGACGGGCCGGTGGAGCTGGCGACCTGGCGGTACGCCATGGAGCCGTTGACGATCGGCGGGCAGGAGATCCCGGCGGGGGATCCGGTTCTCGTCGTGCTCGCGGCGGCGGACCGGGACCCGGAGCGGTTCACCGAGCCGGACACCCTCGATCTGTCCCGCCGTGACAACCAGCATCTGGGGTACGGCCACGGCATCCACTACTGCATCGGTGCGCCGCTCGCCCGTCTCGAGGGACAGATCGCGCTGGCGACGCTGCTGACTCGCCTGCCGGACCTGCGACTTGCGGCCGATCCGGCCGATCTGCGCTGGCGCGGCGGGCTCATCATGCGCGGATTGCGCACGCTTCCGGTGGAGTTCGCCACAGTTGCGAAGTGACGTGCCGTCAAGACTGTGACTTTTACGTGATCTCCGCTGCATCGACTTGTGACTGACGTTCGAATGCCGCTACGTTCACCGTCACCTCAGCAGTCACGCGAAAGGCACTCCGCATGCGCTCCGGGAACGGACGACACCGCAGACCCCGCCAGGCCCCCGCCCTCGTCGTCGCCGCAGGCGTGACCGGATCGGCTCTCGCGCTGCCGTTGCTCGGCGCGGGCTCCGCCTCGGCAGCCGACGCCGCCACGTGGGATCGCGTCGCCGAATGCGAGTCGGGAGGCCTGTGGAGCGCCCACTTCGGCAACGGGCTCTACGGTGGACTCCAGTTCACCCAGGAGACCTGGGAGACGTACGGCGGTCTCGCCTACGCGTCCAGCGCGGACCTCGCCAGCCGCGCGCAGCAGATCGCGGTGGCCGAGAAGGCGCTCGCCGCGGGCTCCACGCAGTGGGACACCTGTGCCCCGATCGCCGGCCTGACGAACGACGGTGCCGCCCCCGAGGTCGACCCGGGACCGGCCGTCACTCCGACGGAGCCCACGGGGCCGGTCGAGGAGTCGAACTGGACCTCGGGCCTGGTGACCACCCCCGAGACCGCCGCCACGACCCCCGGCTCGACCTCCACCGCGCCGACCGCGCCGACCGCGCCGACCGCGCC
>NZ_JAGGOS010000091.1 GCF_018614205.1 Streptomyces sp. ISL-36
CCTCGTCGAGCGCAGCGGCATCCTGCACGGGCACGACCTCCGCACCGGCAAGGGCGTGTGGGAGCTGCCCGATGCGAACGGAGCTCCTCCTGTCCGTGTCCCCGGCGATCGCGTCCTGGTACTCACCTTCCACGGGCTGGTGCTCTGCTCGCTGCGCGACGGCCGTACCGAATGGCTGCACCGCACGCCGCTCCAGGGTCCCGATCTCGTCCAGAGCGTGCTCGCGGTCGAAGCCACCACCGCATGGCTGCTCATGGGAGAGTCCTCCGGCACGACGTCCGGCGGGTACCACGTGGCAGCGTTCGACCTGGACCGCCGCAGGGAACTGTGGCGCACGCCGCTCCCGAAGGGGTTCGGCTCCGATCTGTCCGTCACCCTCGGCCCCACGGCGCTCATCGTGGAAGCCCTGCCCGAGGGGGAGGGGCGCCGCCCCGACATCGAGGCCGTCCGCACCCTGACGATCGCCGGCTTCGACCGCAGGACCGGAGCAGTCCTCTGGAACCGTTCGTACCCCGAGGTGTACGGCGCGTCGTCTTCCGTGGTCGACGCGGCCGGCCGGGTGTACTTCCTCTCGCTCGGCCGCGTGTACGCGTACGACCTGATGACCGGCCGCCGGCTCTGGGATTCGCTGACGGACATGGGCGGGGAACACGGCCCGCCTCTGCTCACCCACGGCGCCTTGTGCCTCTCCGCCGGCACCACACGTCAGCTCCTCGCCCTCGCGCCGGACACCGGCAGGAGGCTCTGGGAGCAGATGGTCGACGAGGACGTGGAGTGGTTCATGCTCGGGCGCATGGCGGTCAGCTCGTCCGGGCGCACCCTCTTTCTGCCGACGATCCGTCAGATCGCTGCTCTCGACATCACGTCGGGCAGACGGCTGTGGCAGACGGGAATCGTCGAACTCGATTCCCACGACCCGTTCCAGCTCGCCGTGGCCCCCGGCATGCTGCTCATCGCCCAGCCGTCGGCCATCGTGGCAGTCGCGGCCGACTGACCGACCGCCGGAGCCCACCCGCGCACGACCCGTCCTCACCGACCGCCGCGGCCACCCGCGCACCACCCGTCCCTCACCGTTGCCCACAAGGAGCTCTCCCGGCCATGTCCTTGGTTCTCCCTCTCCTGCCCGACGACCCCGAGCGGCTCGGAGCGTACGCTCTCGTCGGCCGGCTGGGCGGTGGCGGCATGGGCACCGTCTTCCTGGCGCGCACCCCCGGGGGCCGGCTGGCCGCGGTCAAGACCGTACGGTCGGACCTGCGGGACAGGCCCGAGTTCCGTGAGCGGCTGCTCCTGGAGGCCGAGGCAGTGCGGGCCCTCGGCGCCGCACACACCGCCGAGTTCCTGGGGGCGGACGCCGACGCGGCGTCACCTTGGCTGGCCACGGGATACGTCATCGGCCCCTCGCTGGCCGAGGCGGTGGCGGCGGGGGGACCGCTGCCCGAGGAGGCGGTCCGCGCTCTGGGCTCCGCGCTCGCCGGGACCCTCGCCGCTCTGCACCGCGCCGGACTGGTCCACCGCGACCTCAAGCCGTCCAACGTCCTGATCACCGCCCGGGGTCCCAAGCTCATCGACTTCGGGCTCGCCCAGGCCCCGGGCAGTCCCCGCCTCACCGCCACCGGCCAGGTCGCCGGCACACCGGCGTACATGTCGCCCGAGCAGGCGCGCGGCGGCCGCCATGGGCCCCAGGGGGACGTGTTCGCGCTCGGCGCGGTCTTGGTGTTCGCCTCCTCCGGGCACGGTCCGTACGACGGCCGGCCAGGCCGGGACGCGCCGGGACCGCTCGGGGACGGCGCGGACCCCGACCTGGCAGGTGTCCCGGAAGGGCTGCGGGACACCCTCGTCCCCTGTCTCGCACCGGCTCCGGACGACCGCCCCTCCCTCGACCGGCTGCCGGCGTGGTGGGGGCCTTTCGACGCCGACGAGTTCGCCGATCTGTTGCCGCACGCGCTGCTGGCCGACCTGTCCCGCCGGATCGGGGAGATCACCTCCCTCGGCGCCGTTCCGCTGCGCGATCCCTCTGCGCGCCGGACCCTGTCCCGGCACGGCCTGTCTCGCCGCACCGTGATCGCCGGCGCAGCCGCCGCTCTCACCGGCGCGGGCGCCTCCGCGCTGTGGCTCACCGGTGCCCTTCCCGGCTCCGGTGGCCGGACGGCGCGGCCCGGGCCCGGCCGTTCCGCCGCCGGCCGCCCGCCCGGCACCGCCCCGAAACCCCTGTGGTCGGTCCCCGTTCCGCTCGAAACCGCCCCACCGCTGGCCACCGACCAGGTCCTCGTCCACGGGAGCGACGACCTGCGGGGAATGTCGACCGCGGACGGCCGGATACTGTGGCGGACACCCGTCACCGCGCTCGAACTGGCCCTCTCCGCCGGGCGGCTGGCGGGCCTGTCCCTCGACGACGCCGGTGCGTCCATGGCGGGCTACGCAGACCCGCGCACCGGCCGCCTGGCCGCCGACTCGGCCGGCCGGAGCGTCCTGGGCGACCTGAGCTCGTTCAGCAGCCTCCTGACCGCCGACGCGGAGTGCCTCTACATCCAGGCGTTCTACGCATCCGATGACCAGTACACGGAGCCCTGGCTGCTGGCGTACGACCTGCGTGCCCGTCGGCTGCGCTGGCGTCACCGCATCGAGGGCGGGTTCTGGATGCCGGGAAACTCACTCACGGTGTCGGCGGTCGTGTCCGGTGGCCGCCTGATCTGCTCGGATCAGGCCCGCATCTTCACCGTCGACGTGCGCGACGGCCGCCTTCTGTGGGCACGCCGGGTGCGCACCGAGAAGCAGGCGGCGTCTCCGACCGAATCGGGCGGCGCCCATCCGCCGGTCGCCTCGGACCGGCATGCCTTCGACGTCAACGACGTGATCACGGCGGTCGACCTGACGACGGGCGCGATCGCCTGGACGCTGGAGCCGGACGACCCGGTGGGGCTGCTCTCCGCGCCCGTCTGCGTGGACGGCACCGTCTACGTCGCGGCCCGGTCTTTCAGGGCGTACGAGGAGAGGACCGGCAAGAAGCTGTGGACCCATGATCCGGGCCCGTACTTCGGCAGGATCGCCATTCCCGACCCGTTCCGCGGCGAACTCTACGCGGGGGTCGGCGAGGGCGGCCAAGCGGTCGTCGCGGTGGACGTCGGCAGGCGCCGGACCTCATGGACCCTGTCGGCGGGCGCCGTGAACATGCCGCACGGCCCCACCGCCCTCACCCACCGCGGCAACCGCCTCTACCTCCAGTCGTTCGAACGCCTCGCGGCCGTATCCCTCGGCTGACGTCGGACACGGCCGGCAGCAGGCGAGCCCGCACCTCATCGCTTGATGTCGCCCAGCGAGCCGGCCGCCGGGCCGGACGGGCCGGAGGCTCCGGGCGGGCCGCCCGGAGCCTCGGTGAACGGGTTTGTCGATCGGACCGGCCTGTCGATCGGACCGGCCTGTCGATCGCACCGGCCTGCCGATCAGAGGCCGTTGATGACCAGCTCGGCGCCGTAGGACCCGCCGCAGAAGCCGGAGAAGCCGCCGAGATACTCGAAGGCCTTGGCGCGGACGAGCCTGTTCGGCGTCGTGAAGTCCACGTACTTCGTTCCGTAGCTGTGCGGCGGGATGCTCTCCATGTAGTAGTCCCGCACGGTGCCGTTGTTGTCGATGAGGCGGACCGCGCGGCCGAACGAAGCCGTGTGGTTGGTGCCGTTCCAGAACGCGAGCCGCGTGACCCGGAAGCCGTTGCCGTAGTACTGCCAGGTCACCTCCATGGAGACGCTGCCGTTCGCCTGGGCCGGGTTGCACTCGGCGCCGTAGTAGATGCGGTTGGTGCCGGTGGGGTTGGGCGCCTGCTGCTCCTGGGCAGCAGCCGTCGCCGTCGAGGGTGTCAGGGCGGCGACGGCGGCGACGGCGAGGATCAGCCAGGGCCTGAGGACACGTTGCACAAGTGCGCGCATGGACGATCACCTTTCGGCGGTCGGAGTCAGGGGAAGCCACGGGCGCGGTGCGCGGGGCCCGCGGCTGGAACCCTCTCATCGTCAGCGCGGCCCCCAGCCGGGAGTGAAGCTTTCGAATACTCTCGAAACGTCACCGACGCTTGGGGGAACGGATGGTGGATGGACGCACGGTGCGGCTCGGAGCGGTGGAGCAGGTGAACGTCCGGGTCAGCCGTCACCCCGGAGCCACCCTCTTCTCCGTCCTCATCAAGGACGTCTTCGCAGGCAACGTCCACGGAGTCCCCGCGCTGTGGCGCGACACCGTCCGGCGTGCGCTCCCGCCAGGCGCGGCTGCCGTCGTCGGCCCCGTGCTCGCGTCCCGCGCCTGCTGGATGTCCGACCGCCTCGCGCTGATTCACGACCTGGGTGCCTCGGACATGAGGACCATCGAAGGAGAGCTGGCGGCGACCGACCCCGGGGTGCTGGCCGAGGAAGTGGCGGCCTACCACGCCTCCGCCCAGCTCCCTCCGGCATGGCGGCCCCTGCTGGACGACCCCGCCGCGTTCCTGGCCGCCTACCTTCGCGTCGTCGCAGCGGCATGGGCCTCCTTCGAGCCCCTGTGGCGACAGGCCGACGTCCTCATGGGCCGGGAGGCGGAGCGTGTCGGCCTGGCCGCCGTGACCGGCGGGCTCGACGGCCTGCTCACCGGCCTCGGCTCAGGGGTGCGCTACGAGAACAGCAGCTTGCGGCTGTCCCACGCGTGCCCCGACCATCTGGCCGACCTCGGCCGCCGGCCCCTCGTCCTCGTACCCTTGGCCTCGGGTTACACGGCCAGCATGTACGGAGCCGATCGTGACGACGCCCTCTGGATCGGCTACGCCGTGCCCGGCCTGGGCCGCATCGCGGGACGCCGCGACAGGAACGCCCCCGAAGCGGAGCAGGACGGACTCTCGCTGGTCCTCGGGCCGGTGCGCGCGGAGATCCTTCGGAACCTGCGCCGCAGGCTTACGGTCAGCGAACTCGCCGACCACCTTCACGTCGGCGTCAGCACCGCTACGTACCACTGCCAGCACCTCGAGGCCGCCGGACTCCTCCATCGCGAACGTCACGGCAGGCAGGTGCGGCTGCACCCGACCGAGCGCGGCACCGCGCTTACCCACCTCCTGGCCGCACCCGCCCCGCCCCTGTGGGACAGCCGAAACTGAAGGAAGTCGTCTCACCGTCTCCCATGGTGTGATCTTGCCGTCGGCGCCGTGGCGACGGGGCTTGCCGGCAGCGGCCGGCAGGCGGACGCCCGCGTGGCGGGCCCCTATACTGCCGAGTGCTCTACCGGCCTACCGCACAGGCGAGACACGGGGGAAGCATGGCGGAGAGTGTGGAGACGTCAGCGCTGGTGGACATCCTGGCCGTGGTCGGACCGGCACTTGCGCTGCGAGCGGTGACGATGCCCCTGCTGACGCGGACTCAGCAGGCAGTATGGCGCCAGGCGTCCGAGGAGCCGACCACACCGCCCCGGCGAGTTCCGGCAGCGGTCGCGGGGGAGCTTGCCCTGGGAGTGGCCGGCGGTATCGGCCTGTGGTTCCTGATGCGCTCCGGCTTCTTCCCCGGGTTCTCCTTCCTGCTGTACCCGGTCGTCCTCGAGAGCGGGATCTCCCTGTCGGCGGTCTACGGATACTCCCTGGCGATGGCGTGGATCCTGTACGCCGTCACCCTCGGGCTGACGGTGGGCCTCTGGCCACTGCTGTGGTTCCGGACGCAGCGCACCCTGCTGACCACCGGTGTGTCCGCGGGTTCGTGGGCCTCATCGCCCGCCGGACGGTTCCGGCTGGGCGGCCTGGTGGCCCTCCGTGTCGCCTTGGGGCTCTTCCTGCCGGCGGGCTTGGCCCTGGCGGCCGCGGCGTGCCAGATTGTCGCGTACGTGGCGAGTCGGAAGTACCGGCCCGGCGGCGGCATCGCGCCGGACGCCGTGCAGAATCCCGCCGTGCAGGACCCCGTCGCGCAGAATCCCGACGGGCGGGACCCCGTCGCGCGGGACCCCGTCGGGCGGGGGGTCGCCTTTGCGCCGACGGTGGGGGCGGGTTCCGCCCCTCCGGCGCCGCACGGGCAGCCATCCGCTCCTGCCCTCCCGCCGCCCCGGCCCGCCGGGCACGTGCCGACACAGCCGGACGCGGGCGCCGTCGCCGTGCCCCACATCGCCCACCAGCAGCTCCGCCCGGGCGAGCCGCGGTCGATCGGCGGCTACCTGCTGCTCGGCCGTATCGGAGCCGGCGGTATGGGCACGGTCTACCTCGCGCGGCGCGAAGGAGCCGCGACACAGGTCGCGCTGAAGACGATCAACCCCGAACTCCTCGACAGAGACGAGCTGTTGCGCCGCTTCCAGCGCGAGGCCGAGGTCCTGACCATGGTCTCCGGCGCCTACACGGCCCGCGTCATCGACTCCGGGGTCGACGCCGGACGACCGTACCTGGCCATGGAGTTGCTCGACGGGCGCCCCCTCGACGCCCACCTGCGGGATCAGGGGCCGATTCGCAGCCCCGAGGCGCTGCGGGCGCTGGCGCTCGCGCTGGCCGTGGCTCTTTCCGGGATTCACCGGCTCGGCCTGGTCCACCGCGACCTCAAGCCCGCCAACATCATGCTCACCACAGCCGGGCCGCGCCTGCTCGACTTCGGCATCGCGGACCTCGTCGACGGCACCCGGCTCACCCGCACCGGCGCAGGACCGGGGACCCTGACGTACATGGCGCCGGAACAGTTCGGTGAAGAGCGTGTCGGTCCGGCCGCCGACGTGTGGGCGTGGGCCTGCTGCGTGGTCTGCGCGGCGCACGGCACCAGTCCGTTCGCGGCGGCCGGCACGGCGCGGTGATCCGCAGGATCGTGGGCAGCGGTCCCGATCGGACCGCACTGGCGGCCGTGCACGCGCTGGACCAGGCGCTCGCCGCCGCCGTCGAAGCGGCGCTGTCCGCCGACCCGACGGACCGGCCGGCGGACGGCGCGGCCCTGGTGGACCTGCTCACGTCGCACGGCCGCGCGGACCACGAGCCGACACTGGTCGATACCGTCCGCGAGGAGATCACCCGGGGCTGGCGCACACTGACCCTCTGACCCTCTGACCCTCTGTCCTGGGATCTCGTGCCGGGCGGCCCCCGGCACACCGCCCTGTCCGCCGTGGCGATTGAAGAGACGCACTCCAGGTGGCGGGGAGGGTGGCCGGAGGGATCACCACCAGTAGGCGGGGTACCTCGGTGCGGTGCGCCGGATACGGGAGGCTGCGTACCCCGTCAGTACCAGCAGGACGGCGGAGCCGAGCAGGAGGGGCACGAACCGGACGGGCGCGGGCGTCTGGAGCACGATGACGACGGCGGAGGCGCACGCGGGGGAGTGGGGCGTGCGGGCAGCCGTGTTCAGTGCCAGCGTGACGCCGGCCGCCACAGCCGCGGCCCACGGGCTGCTGCCGGCTGCTCCGAGAACGGCATAGCCCACGAGGGCGCCGATCAGGTGGCCGATCACCACGCTGCGGGGTTGCGCCAGGGGCAAGGTGGGAGCGCTGTGCACCAGGGCGGCGCTGGCGGCCAGGGGAGGTATCAGCACCGGTTCGTGGATGGCGGCGCCGATGGCGACGAGCCCGAGCAGAACGGCTGTCGCGGCGCTGACGCTGTGGAAGGCGGCCGACGGCGCGGGCCGGGCAGGTGCACGGCCGGAGATCCGCAGCCGGCGAGAAACCTTCGCGGAGGGCCGGTCGGTCAGGCGGTTCAGGCCGGTCGCGTCGGGCTGGGCGGGCTCGGGACGCGGAGGGGCGTCGATACTCATGTGCGGTGTTTCCAGGACAGGCGGCCGGCGGCCGGGCAGGGACGAATGCGGTGACGTCGAAGTCGTACGGGTCTCTGTGATCGACAGCCGGCCCACCGTTGCGCCTCACTCTGATGCGGCGGCGCACTCGACCAAGACTCTAACCAGCGGGTTTGCGGCGCGATGAACCGGGGGTGGGGTGGGAGGGGCTCCGACAGAAGGCGGGAGAAGTCGACATCGGCGCGCCTCCGGCGCGGAAGGCGGCACCATCCGATCAGCTGACACCGCACCGCTGCACCGCTGCGCCCCACGCCGCGGCACCGCCCACCACAGCGTCCCACCACAGCGTCGAGCAGGGAGAACCGAGATGGGGAAGATCATCATCAGTGAGAACGTCTCGCTCGACGGTGTCGTCCAGGACCCGACGGGTGAGGAAGGCTTCCACCGCGGCGGCTGGTTCCTCCAGGTCGGGGACAAGGACCGCGAGGCCTGGGCCGAGCTCCTGCTCGAGGAGGCCCGGGGCGCCGAGGCGCTGCTGCTCGGCCGGCGGAGCGACGAGTGGTTCGCCGCGCGGTGGCTCTCCCGCAGCGGGGAGTGGGCGGACAGGCTGAACAGCCTGCCGAAGTACGTCGTGTCCTCCACCCTGCAGGAGCCGAGGTGGAGCAATGCGACGTCCAAGGGCAAGGTGCTCAAGGGGGACGTGGTGGACGAGGTCTCCAGGCTGAAGCAGGAGCTGGACGGCGACATCGTCGTCTACGCCAGTGGCCGGCTGGTGCACACGGTGATGGAACACGACCTCGTCGACGAAGTGCGGCTGATCGTGTTCCCCGTCGTACTCGGCGCCGGCGAGCGCCTCTTCGACGAGACCAGCGACCGGAAACCCATGCGCCTCGTCGGCATCCGCATCGTGGGTGACGGCCTCGCCCTCCTCACCTACCGGCCCGCCCGAGGCGACGCCTAGGACGACGGTTCGGAGGCCGCGTCGGAGGCGAGGAGGGGCAGGTTTCCCGCCCGCTCGCTGCTTCAGCCACGGCGGCGAGTTCCGGGCCCAAACCCGCCCGGCCCGAACCCTGCCCGGCCCAGACCCTGCCCGGCCGAAGCCCCGGCCCATCACCTGGCCCTCTGGAAACTCAGCCGACTCCGAGCGAGGGCGCGCTCACCCACTCCTCAGTCCTGCCAGTAGAACAGCAGGGTGTCGACGCTGAGGGGTTCACGCCTGCCGAAGTAGTAGACGCACAGGTCGGTCACTCGGATCGCGCCGGTGCTGTCGTCGATCCAGCGGAAGCCGGCCGATTCCAGGGCGCGGCGGGCCACGAGGTCGATGTCGGCACCGGGGCCGGCGGTGGCGAACCGTCCGAGGGTGCTGATGAACAGCTCGTACTCGCCGCCCTCGCCGCCCTCACCACTCTCGAAGCCCTCTCCGCACTCGATCACGTGGTAGGTCCCACCGCCCTGCTGGTGGTGCTCGCCACACGAGACAGGGGGCTTCGGGGCGAGACCGGCAGCAGTCAGCGTGGCCGTCGCCCTGCGGAGCTGCTCGTCCTGATCGGGGCGCGGGGGCGGCTCCGTGCAGAGGGCTTCGACGCGCCACCGCGGGTCGCTGTTCCGCTCGCAGCCGCCCGCGTACTCGTGCACGATCGTGCTGCGAAGTTCGTCGTCCAGGCCGGCCACCTCGACCCGGGGGCGCCCCAGCATGTCGTATATCGCCCGGGTCTCGGCCGCGTCGCCGGTGAGGCGGTGCAGCGCGTACGCGGTCCAGAGCTTCGCCTCGGTCGTCGGCGCCTCGTCGAGGTGAGCGCGCAGACGGTCCGTGTCCGACAGAAGCGACTGCGTCAGGTACGCGACGCCACGATCGGGGTCCGCCAGTGCGTCGGTCACGTCCTCTCCGGCGCGATGCCGCATCCGGACGTGGAAGACGCGGTCCTCCGGCTGCTCGTCGCCGACATCGGCCAGGACCGCCTCGACCCCGTACCGAGTGACCAGCGCATCCAGCCCGGCCTCGCCGACCGCCTGCCGACGCGGCCACGGAGACGCCGCCAGCGCTGCCAGCCCCCGTACCGCCGAGCGGTCGCCGAGCATGCCGCGCGCCTTGAGGATCGCCTCCGGCATGCCGTACGAGTCCTCGTGCTGCCGGTCCTCGTGCCGCAGCCACGGCAGGAGCTCCGCGCGGCCCGCGAGGAGGTCGAGCAGCGCCATGCGGACCTCGGCCACGTCGTCCGGGTCGTGGACGCGGGCGATCAGGTCGGCGACATGCCGCTCCGGCACCCGCCCGGCCAGCGCGAGCACGCAGGGCCTGCGCCGCCACCACGGGTGTGCCGGGTCGGCCACGTACCGAGCGAGTACGTCGGCGTCGAGGTCTTCCAGGTCGGAGCCGTCGGCCCGCCCCGCCTCCGGGACCAGCATGTCGATGGTTCGCATCCGCGGATGCTACTTCCCCGCGTACTCGGCTGATCAGCTCCCCGGCGCAGGTACTCGGGCACCGCTGAGTACCTGCACTCTGGGGCGGTGATCGCGCGAGGGGGAAGGTGGGAGCCATGCGACAACGACGACTGAAATTCTCCCCCCAGCTGTCGGCGATCCTGGGGCTCGCCGTGGTGGCGATCGGGGCGTGGGCCGCCTGGCTGGGCTGGGATCAGCATCGTGACGTGCACCCTGATGGCACGGTGACCGGTCCGTACGAGGCGTGGCAGGTGATCGGGCTGGTGCTGACCCTGCTCGCGCCGGTGTACTGGGCGGCATCCCGCCGTCTCGTCGCGGGCGCTGTCCTCGGCACGACGGCCGGCCTGACCGTTGCCGCCTCTGTCGACTGGTCGGACGACCCCAGCGGCCTCTACATGGTCGGCGTGGGGATGGTCGCGGTGGGAAGCCTCGTCCTGACCGCCGTCGTCGGCACCGTGATCGCCTCATGGAAACGAGGGGGCGGCAGGCACGACGCGGGGCGGAGCGGCGCATGACGGCACGTCACACGCGGCTCCGCCCGCGTCAGCGGTCCTGAGCGGAAGCTCCCGGCCTCAGGGGTGTTCGGCCAGATGGAAGCTCTGCGCGGCCGAGTTGTCGCATGTGTGCTGCACCAACCGCACGCTGTTCGCCGTACTGCCTGTGGTGCTCAGGCACTTGCCGCTGTGGCGGGCGGTGAAGTGGTAGGCGCCTGAGGCCTCGCGTACCGGCCGCCACTGCTGGTTGCCGCCACCTCCGTAGGACCACAGCTGCAGCGGCGCGTTGTCGGCGGTCGACGCGCCGGTGACGTCGACGACCTGCTGCGGGTTGCCCCGGATCGCGATCCGCGTGTATCCGCCGTCGGTGGGGCGGAACTGGAACTGCTGGGCCGCGGTGCCGTTGCAGGTGTACTGCTGGATCGGAGTGCCGTTCGCCGTGGCCGCCGCCCTCGCGTCGACGCAGGCTCCGTTCGCGTCGTCGGCCAGTGAGTACCACGCCGTATCGGAGATCGGGTCGGCCGGCGACGGTCCACCGGCCGCCCCGCCGAGCCATTTGAGTCCGTCGAGCAGGAAGCGGTTCTGCGTGGCGCTCGCGAACGTCGAGGACAGCCGGGTGTTGGAGCCGTAGTCCATGGCGTTGTGACCGAAGTTGGCGTACAGCGTCTTGTACTGGGTGTTGGTCCAGAGGATCGGGTAGTAGCCGCTGTACCAGGACTGGTTCGGGTCCGTCCCCAGAGGGAAGCTCACCGGGTCGACCGAGGCCAGGACCTTGATGTTGGCGTTGGCCCGCAGGTCGTTGGACCAGCCGTACCACTCGCTGACGGCGGAGGTGAACGTCGCCGGCAGACCGGTGGTGGAGGGGTGCGTCCGGTCCTCGGTGCGCAGCACCGCCGTCGTCGGCCCCCAGGTGTTCGTCCTGAAGTTGCCGCTGCCGAGGAGCCCGTTGTAGTACCAGGGCCAGGACCCGGCGTCGGTGGTGAACGCCGAGGAGTGGAAGCCCATCCAGCCGCCGCCGGCGCGCATGTACCGCTCGAAACCGGCCCGTTGGGTGGCCGTCTTGGGAGCGTCGTCCAGGAACAGGACCACCTGGTAGTCGTTCACACCTCCGTTCGCGAGCAGTTCCCAGTCGGTGGTGGCCGTGTAGCTGAAGTCGTTCTGCGCGGCCGCCCTGGGAAACCACTCGTTGGCTTCCTTGACGAAGTCGATGTGCGCGGCGTCCCACGTGCCGTTGTAGAAGGCGATCACCTTGAACGCCGGGCCGGCGGCGACGCGGGGTGCGGTGGGGGCCGTGGGACCGGCGTGGGCCGGGGCCGCCGTCAGGCCCAGCACCATCGCCAGCAGGATCAGCAGTCGCGCTGCGAGCCGCCTCACGGGTAGCTCACCAGGTTGGCCACGTTGGTGGACGAGTTGGAGGGACCGCCGCGGTCGTTGATGACGTGCCGGATGGTCCCCGTGCCGCCGAGCGAGACGGTCACCATGTTCTGGAAGCGCACGTTCGGGGTGTTCGGGACCTCGAAGGCGTGCTCGGCGATGACGCTCGGGTTGACGTTGAAGTAGCAGTAGCTGCCGAGCCCGTACGCCAGATGGCTGGTGACCGTGTTCGCGACCTTGTAGGCGGCGTAGCCCAGTGTCGAGCCGTTCATCCAGGCGGCCTGGTTCGGCGGGTCGTACGGCATCTCGTTCTGGTAGAAGTACGTCCGGCCGCCGTTGCCGTTCCAGATCGTCTGGTGCTTCTGGTAGTGCTCGACGAACAGGCCGTACATCGTCACGTCGTCACCGTTGACGATCAGGCCGGTGTCGGCCGTGTTGGTGTTCCACCCGATCCCGTTGCCGTGGTCGCCGCGCCAGATCCACATGTGATCGCCTATGACGTTGTCACTGTGGACGACGAGGCTGGTGGTGGCCTTGCCGACGGCGGCTCCGCCGACGCGGAAATAGACGTCGTGCAGGGAGGTGGGGTTCGCCGCGTGGTCGGCGGAGGCGCCGGCCGGGCCGAGCTCCATGAGCGTCTGCGAGTTGGTGGTGCCGGCGTCGAAGAGGACGCCCGCGATCTTCACCCCGTCGACGTCGGCGACGGTCATGGCCGTGATCCCGTTGTCCGGGATGAATGTGGCGAGGCCGAGACCGAGGACGACCGTGTCGGGACGGGTCACCCGCAGTGTCTGGTTCAGATGGTAGACCCCGGGAGTGACCAGCAGGTTCTTCCCTTCGGCGAGGGCCGCGTTGATCTGCGCGGCGCTCGCTCCCGGCTTGACGACGAAGAACTGGTCCAGGCCCAGCGAGCTGCCGGCCGCGTTGCCGCCCGCCCAGGTGGTGGCTGAGGAGTTGGTCCGCAGGGAAGGGACGAACACCTTGTAGGCGCCCGCGCCGTCCACGTACAGGAAGGGCTTCTCCCGCACCGTCGGGGTCTGGTTCACGGTGGTGTAGGGCGGGTTGGGGAAGGTGTTGCCGGGCACGCCCTGGCTGCCGACGAAGACCATGTTCCAGTTGGACCCGGTCCAGCTGCCGAGCTGGGAGTTACGGGTCAGCCACTGTTGCTGGGTGCCGGACCGCACCTGGCCGTCGATCTTGCTGTCGGCCATGAAACCGCCACTGGACCAGCCGCCGTCACTCAGCTCCAGGTTGCCGCGGACATGCATCCGCCGGTACCCGGACGCCTGCGACACCGCCCACCGGTCGGTGCCGCCCGTGGGGTTCACCGACAGGTTCTCGGCGCCGCGCCAGAAGTTCTGGGTGGCGTTCTGCGGCGGGAACCAGTCCGCCTCCACGTGCACGGCGCCGTTGATCGTGACCGAGTCGGGTGACTGGCCGAGGCCCAGGACCTGGGTGTAGAAGCCGACGTTCACGTCATTGCTGTACGTACCCGGCTTGAACATGACCGCGTAGCGCTGGGAGCCGAACTGGTTCGTCTCCTGCTGCTGGAAGATCGAGTGCAGCCGGCTCTGGATCGTGGACGACGGCATCGACGGGTCGAAGACGACCACGTTGGGGCCGAGGTCGACGTCCCCCGGCGCGGTGCTCACGGGCGCGACCTGGAAGCGCTGAGCCGCCGTACCGTTGCAGGTGTACTGGACCAGTTGCACGCTGTCGGCCGTGGAGGCGGACGGTACGTCGAGGCACTTGCCGCTGTGCCGGTTGACGAAGCGGTACGCGCCACCGCCCTCGTCGACGGCCTGCCACTGCTGGTTGTTCCCGCCGCCGTACGCCCACAGATGCACGGCCGCGTTGTCGGCCGTGGACACGTTGCTCACATCCACGACCTGCTGGGCGTCGTTGCGGTTGTTGATGCGTACGAAGCCGTCGCCGGTGGCTGTGAAGCTCCACTGCTGTGCGGTGCTGTTGTTGCAGGCGTACTGCTGCACCGCGGTGCCGTTGACGGTCGCGGCCGCTCGGGCGTCCAGACATTTGCCGCTGCCGGTGTTGACGACGGTGGACCAGCTTGGGGGCAGGGCGGCGGCCGCCTTGGGGGAGGCCTGAGCGGGCTGGACGGCGGTGAGGATCGAGGCGGCCGTGGCAGCGGCCACGAAGGCGGCGATCCAGGGCCCGCTGGTGCGGGCGGCGGCTGAGCCGTGGCGGCCGCCGATGGGGGGTCGCGGGAATCTGAGCACGTCTTCTCCTGTGCCGGACAAGCGGCGTGAGGGGGTGGGGACGACGGGGAAAGGGGACGACGGGGAGAGGGCGGGAAAGGGGCAAGGGGAGCGGAAGGTGAGGGGCGGGGGCGGGTCAGCCGTTGTACTGGGCGAAGACCCGGGTGAAGTCCCACGGCTGCTGCGAGACGCCCGAGCAGGTGTCGGCCCCGCCGCCGGTGCAGGGACGGTCGCGGTTGACCGACCAGAAGGTCAGGCGTGCCAGGTGCCGCTGCTGGGCGTAGCCGAGGATGGTGCGGAAGTCGGCGACGGTCACCGTCTCGCTGTTGTCGGTGATGCCGTTCATCGAGGAGATGCCGGTGTGCCGGTAGGCCTGGTCGTCCGTGTAGCCGTACGCGTTCTTGACCGCGTTCTTGAGACCCTCGGCCGCACGGACGCTGAGCTGGCCCATGTTCTGGCCGACGCCGCCGAAGTTGAACGGCATGATCGTCCAGCTGTCCACGGTGAGACCGGACGCGGCGGCCTTGCTGATCAGGCTGCTGTCGGGGCCGTTCTGGCCGGTGCCGAAGGTGACGTAGACCTTGATCCCGGGGTTGTCGGCCTTGATGGTCTTCAGCGCGTCGACCGTGCGCTGCTGGACGGTCGGGCTGTCGTACGCGGCGGCCTCGATGTCGATGTCGATCGCCTTGAGGCGGTAGGCGTTGATGACCTTCTGGTACGCGGCGGCCAGCTCGCCGACGCTGCCGCAGGAGCTTTCCAGTTTGTTGCCGCTCCAGCCGCCGAAGGACGGGATGACGTCGCCGCCGTTCGCCCGCACGGTGTTGATGGTCTGCTGGTCGACGCCCCCGCTGAGCGGTCGGCTGCCGTCCCACTGGGGGTTGCAGTAGCCGTTGCTGAGGACGAAGGCGAGGGTGAACCACTTGACGCCGGTCGCGTTCATCACGGTGGTGGGGCTGGGCGGGCTGCCCCAGCCGTTGTAGAGGTACGGGGCCACGGCCATGGCTCCCGGAGCGGGCGTCGGCGTTCCGCCGCCACTGGGGGCCGTCCACTTCTGGTTGGCGGCTCCGGTGCACGACCAGATCTGCAGCCGGGTGCCGTTGGCGGAGCTGTTGCCGGTGGCGTCCAGACACTTGTCGGCCTGCGGGTTGACGATGTCGCGGGCGGCGGTGACCGTCCACTGCTGTGCGGCGCTGCCGTTGCAGTCCCACAGCTGGGTTCGCGTACCGTCGGCTGTGCCGCCCGACGTCACGTCCAGGCACTTGCCGAGCGCGCTGATGGTGCCGTCGGAGCCGACGTTCCATTGCTGAGCGGCGCTGCCGTTGCAGTCGTAGAGCTGTACGGCCGTGCCGTTGGCGGTGGCGGCCCCCGCGACGTCGACACACTTGCCGCCGAGACCGGTTATCTGTCCCGTGGCCGCCGCGGCGCCGCTCGCGGGGGTGCCGATCAGTCCGGTGAGAAGGGCGGCGGCTGCCGCCGCGCCGAGTACACCGCGAACCGCGGGTCCGGGTAGGAGTGTTGACGTCATCGGGTCACGGTCCGTTTCTCGTGGGGGGCGTCTGTGATCGTCTGTGGCAACGTTGTCGCACGTCTCGGGTGTCTAGCATGCCCATGACAGCGGGAGTGAGGGTTGCACTTGCACGCCGGGAGGGGGGCTACCCCGTCGGCAGGGTCGGGGGTGAGAACTACGAGGAGGAGCCCGTTAGTTCATGGTGTGATTTAAGAAGTGAGCGATAGGCCTGTCAAGGGTTTGGTACGGACCATGACCAGATTCATGAACGGGAGCCACGGTCGTGGACAGAGCTGAACGGGCCGCCCCTGCAGTCGGAATCGGCCTACGGGCCGCCTGCGACGGAGCCGCTTCCTCCAGGGCAACGCCATGACGGCTCTCGCTCTAGTCCGTGCGCCGCGGCGACCGACGATCACCCGCCCTACGCCATCCCAGTCAGCGCTCCTCGCCGTCGTCGCGGCGGTTGTCCGACTCCGTCGAGCAGGTCGGGCGGAAGCAAGCTGTCACCGTCTTGCCGTTCCGCTGGCACCGCATGCCCCACTCGTCGGCGAGGGCCTGCACGATGCTCACACCCCGCCCGGAGACCGAGCTGTCGTCGGGGTTGCGCGGCCGGGGCAGTGTGGGGTCCTCGTCATGCACGCTGATGTGGAGGCAGTCACCGTCCCAGGTGAGCACGAGCTGAGCGTCGCTGTGCGCGTGGATGTGGGCGTTGGTGAGCAGTTCGGAGACGGTCAGGATGATGGCGTCCACCGTCTCGGGCTCCTGAGCGGCCCAAGGCAGGGGTGCCAAGTGCCCCCGAGTCCACTGCCGTCCGGCCCGCACACCCCCGGACACGGGGAACGAGTGCGCCCAACCCATCGCCTTCACTGTCACGTTCTTCACTCCCCATGAGCACTGTCCACGTCGCTGCTCGCGCCGCTGTCCGTACGGAAAGCGGGTACCCGGCATCAGCGGCGACAGGCGTGCGACGTACCCCGCCGCACATTTCCGCAGTACGGCGCCCTCGAAGCACCCCGGAGGGCCCCGAAGAGGGCCCGCAGCACGGCTGCTTGCGCACCTACGAGAATCCGGACCTGCGCGCGCTCCCTGAGTCGTGGAAGGGGCCGCCCTCAGGGCCTCTGGAAAGTGCCGGGCCGGCCGATCCGCTCGGTCGGCGCATCGGCCCCGCTCACACCCTTGCCTCTCGGTAGAGGTCGGTGGCGAGGGCGATGGCTGTGTGGGTGGCCGGGTGGGCGTCGTGGGTGCGCCAGATGATGTGGACGGGGACGGGGTCGGCGTCGCGCAGGGGGCGGTAGGTGATGCCGTCGCGGCGGTATTGGGCGGCGGTCGCCTGAGGGGTGAGGCCGATGCAGCGGCCGGTGGCGATGGCGGCGAGCCAGTCGTCGATGTCGTGGGTGTACTCGACCGCGGGCCGATCGCGTCCGGGCCACAGGTCCAGGGTGGTGCTCCCGGTGCGGCGGTCGAGCGCCAGGGCGCGGCCGAAGACCTCGTCCAAGCGGATGCTGCGGCGACGGGCCCAGGGATCGTCGGAGGCCATGGCGACGTAGCGGGCCTCGTAACCGATCAGCGCGTGGGACCAGGACGTGAGGTCGAGCGGGGCGCGGACGACGGCGAGGTCGCACCGGCCTTCGGCGAGGCCGCCGGTGGGGCTGTTGTGGCGGATCAGACGCAGTTCGGTCTCGGGGTGCTGTTCGTGCCAGCGGCGCTGGAACTCGGTCGTGTGGCGGCCGAAAGCGGACCAGGCGTGGCCGATGTGGAGGCGGGTGTGGCCGATGGTGGCTTCACGGACGAGTTCGTCGGCGCCGGCGAGCAGGACGCGCGCACGGGCCAGGACCTGTACGCCGGCGGTGGTGGGGGAGACAAAGCGGCTGGTGCGGTGCAGCAGCCGCACCCCGAGCACCCCTTCCAGAGCGGTGAGGGTCCGCGAGACGGCGGCCTGGGAGATGCCGAGTTCATGGGCGGCGTCGGTGAAGCTGCCGGTGTCGACGATGGCGACCAGGCAGCGCAGGTGTTTCAGCTCCAGCGCACCGGCCGTCTTGCTCGTACCATCCATACGCCCAGCGTATAGACCCGGCAGCGATTGCATTTTGCGTATCCCGGTCGGCCTCCCATCGTGAGGACATGAAACCCGCGTCCTCGCCCGCGCCCGGCACCGCTGCCCCCGTCACCCCGGCTCCCGCCGCATCGCAGGCCGCAGCCGCAGTTGTGCGTGGCTCTGCCCGGCGCACGGAGCGCTGGGGCGGGATGGCGCTGATGCTGGGCAGCGGACTGTCCAATCAGAGCGGAGCTGCTGTCGCGGCGCTCGCCTTCCCCGTCCTCGGGCCCGTCGGTGTGGTGGCGGTGCGCCAGTGGTTCGCCGCCGCCGTGCTCGGTGCGGTCGGCCGGCCGCGGCTGCGCGAGTTCACCGCGGCTCAGTGGCGTCCCGTGCTCGGCCTGGCGCTGGTGTTCGCCGCGATGAACCTGTCCCTGTACGCGGCGATCGAACGGATCGGGCTCGGGCTGGCCGTCACGCTGGAATTCCTCGGCCCGCTGACCGTGGCCCTGGCCGGCTCCCGCCGCCGCATCGACCTCGTCGCCGCCCTGGCCGCGGCAGGAGCGGTGGTGGTACTCGCGCGCCCCACACCCTCCACCGACTACCTGGGCATCGGCCTCGCCCTGCTGGCGGCGGTCTGCTGGGGTTGCTACATCCTCTGCAACCGCACCGCCGGCGCCCGACTGCCCGGCCTGGAAGGCTCGGCCGCCGCAGCGCTGGTCTCCGGCGCCCTGTACCTGCCTGTGGGCGCCTGGGCCCTCTGGCAGCACTCGCCCACACCGGCGGCGCTGTGCTGCGCCCTGGCAGCCGGGGTGCTCTCCTCAGCTGTGCCGTTCGTGTCCGACCTCCTGGCGCTGCGCCGGGTGCCGCCGCACTTCTTCGGTGTCTTCATGAGCGTCAACCCCGTCTTCGCCGCGCTGATCGGCCTCGCCGTACTGGGCCAGCACCTCGATGCAGCCTCCTGGCTGGCCATCGCAGTGATCGTCACCGCCAACACCGTCGTCGTCTCCACCGCGCCCCGCAGTGTCTCCGGCAACCGAGACGCCACGTGAACCCCTGACGCCCACGCGCACTCCGAGCCCGCATCCTTCAACGGCCCTCCAGGACACGCCTTCCCCCGTCCGTGAGCCCCGGGGTGGCTGTGGGGCCGCCTTCCTCCGGTGACTACTCGCTCACGCTGTTCCCCGAGGACTGCGAGGTCCTCACCGTCGAATACAAGATCAACCTGCTACAAGATCAACCTGCTCGAGCCCGCCGCCGGCGACCATCTCGAGGCGATCGGCAGCGTCCTGAAGTCCGGACGTACTCTGACCGTGTGCCGGCTGGAGGTGTACGGCGTCCACGCAAACGGCGAGCGGAAGCTCGTCGCCAACGGGCAGCAGACGCTGATCCGCGTGAACAGGCCCGAGCAGTGAGCGACCACCCCTCGCTGCCGTCCTGGGTGACGTGGTGGCAGCGGCCCTTCCCCGACGCCAACACGTTCCTGCTGAACGGGGGCCAGCCTGCCCTGGTCGACAGCGGGTTCGTCGGCCACGCGGAGGAGACCGCCGCGTGGGCCCGTGCACACGCAGGTGCGATCGGGCTGGTCGTGAACACCCACTGGCACTCCGACCACGTCGGCGGCAACGCCCTCCTCCAAGCGCAAGGCGCCATCGCGGCCGGGACGCCGAAGGCGGAGGCGATCGGGCGCCGGGACCCGGGCTGCTGCGCGGCCGAGTACCTGGACCAGCCCGTCGCCCCGTACACGGTCGACATGCCGCTCGACGACGGGCAGGTCCTCCGCCTCGGCGACACCGACGGGGAGGTCGTCCGCACTCCCGGGCACACGCCGGGCCATCTCGCGCTGTGGCAGCCGGAGGAGCGGCTCCTCATGGTCGGGGACGCGCTGTCGGACTGCGACGTCGGCTGGGTGAACCTCGCCGTCGACGGGCTCGAGGCGGCTGCCGCCGCCCTCGCCTCCCTCAAGCGGATGGCCGACCCCGCCCCGCGCGTGATCCTGCCCTCCCACGGCCCGATCCCCGCCGACCCGGCCGCGGCGTTCGCCGCCGCTCTGCGCCGTGCCCAGCGCCTCGTGGACGATCCGGACGGGGCCGTCTGGTACGGCGCGCGGCGGATCTTCGCGTTCGCCCTGATGATCCGCGAAGGGTTCCCGGCCCCCGAGGTCGAGCCGTACCTGCAGGCGCGGGCCTGGCTGACCGACGCCGCACGGCTCCTGGACCGCGACCGCGCGCCGGAGACTCTCGCCACCGAACTGGTCACGACCACGCGGGCAAGCGGCGCCGTGGTCCTCCAAGCGGCCGGTACCTGCGCGTCACAGTCGTTCCCGGGGGCCGATGCCGACGGTCGGGATCGCGGCTGGACCCGGCATGGCGGCATGGGTACAGGCGAAGGCAGGACCCGACGGGACCCACTGCCTGGGGTAGGCCCTGTGGAACAGCCTGCCCCATAGCCCTGGCATTTCACCCCCTGGACCGCCATGGTGCCGACCACCGATCTTGAGATTCGGCGAGGCGTGAAGAGGCCGTGGCGCCCAGCCGGGATAGTGGAGGAATGTGGCACGCGGACGGTTGGGACGTACGGGTACGGCTGGGAGTGCTGACTCCGCACGCCGACGTGGGGCCGGAGTCGGAACTGCGTGCCATGGCACCGTCCGACGTGGGCATTCACGCAGCGCGTGTGCCGTTTGGCGCGATGCGCTCCGGCGGGCAGATGGACGCGACGATTCCCCTCGGCCCCGTACGTGCGTTCGCGGAACCACCGCATGTTGACGACGCCGCCGAACTGATGGCCGCGGCGCCGGTGGACGCCATCGCCTTTGCCTTCACGAGCTCGGCGTACGTGATCGGTGCACGCGGCGAGGCCGACATGCTCACCCGCCTGTCCCAGCGGGCCCGGGGCCTGCCCTTGGTCGCCACCTGTGCCGCCGCCGTCCAGGCCCTGCACGCTGTGGGGGCCACCAGCATCTGCCTGATCGATCCACCCTGGTTCGACGCGGCGCTGAGCGAACTCGGTCGCGCCTATTACCAGCAAGCCGGCTTCGAGGTGACGTTCGCAGGTCCGTGTTCCCTTCCCAGCGGCCAGCAACTCATCCAGCCCCGCCATCTCCATGACTGGGTCGCCGAACACGTACCCGACACCGCCGAAGCCGTCGTCATTGGCGGCAACGGCTTCCGCGCCGTCTCCGTCATCGAGGCGCTGGAACGCACCACCGCACGCCCCGTCCTGACGGCCAACCAAGTCCTCCTGTGGGCCGCGCTCCATGCGGCAGGCTCCGAGACCCGCGACATCGTGCACTACGGCCAGCTGTTCAGAGCACCGATGCACCCCTGAGCCGGGCACCGGAAGTCCCAGGGCCGGCCGGGATGCCTGCGCAGGCGGCTCACGGCCGGCGGTCGCCGACCACATCAACCTCCAAGAGCCGCATGCAAGGCGCAACACATGCGACCGAACGCCGCGCCGCCGCCAGAGGCAGCACGCGGGGGGCTTCCGGTCCACGCCCGGCCGCAGCCCGAGGATGATCAGGACGCCGACGGGGACGCACACCATCTCGCCGTCCATGAGGTCGGCTGGGCCGCCGTTCTGGCCATGGGGAACGTGACCGATCCACTGAGCAAGACGCGGATCCGGAGAAGGTCGAGACCGGCTCGGCCGTATCCGGCGCTTCGACTTGCCCGACCGCAGCCGGTCGGGGTGCCTCATTGCCCGGTGAAGGGCCCGCTGGCGGTTGGGCAGGGCGGCCCGGAGAGGTTACTGGGCCGGTGTGCTGACCGTGCCCTGTTCGAGGGTGACTATCTCGTGGTCGAACACGTGAAAATCTATGTTGGCCGGAGTAGACATTGGGCTGTGGGGCGGTTACGGTTTCTCTCGTAGCCGAGATCGAGAAGGGCCCGGCAGAGATGACCTGCCGGGCAGTAGTACCCGCAAGTCGCAGTTCGCAGGACGGTGCGGTGGTGGAGTTCCGAAGCCAGAGCGGTTGCAGGACGGGCGACGGGACTGACGGCCGGACCGGGTGGCCCGCAGTGATCAGGGGCCGCCATGAGCAGTACGCAGTACCTGTTTGGTGAGTGATCAGTTCGGAGGGAAGAACGGAGGAGTTGAGCGCCATCAGGATCGCCCGGATGGAGGTATGGAGTCCGGGTACCGCAGGACATCGATAGGCAGGTGGTCTCCGGTCACGCAACCGCGATCCCCGCATCCCCGGCAGCAGTCAGGCTGGGTCCGCGGAAACAGAAGGTCGGCGCAGTATGAGGGCCGACAGATGGTGTAGCAGTTCCTTCGGGGCCCTGGTGCCGGTTCGGCGCCAGGGCCCCTCGACGCGTTTCACAGAGAGGTGCCGATGACAGCAGACGACTCCTACGGCCGTCTTGATGACGATGACTACCCCGCCTACACGATGGGGCGGGCTGCCGAGATACTCGGCACCACGCAGGGCTTCCTCCGTGCCATCGGTGAAGCCCGTCTCATCACCCCTCTGCGTTCCACTGGCGGCCACCGGCGTTACTCCCGCTACCAGTTGCGTATCGCCGCTCGAGCTCGGGAGCTGGTCGACCAGGGGACGCCCATCGAGGCTGCCTGCCGCATCGTCATCCTCGAAGACCAACTCGAAGAAGCCCGGCGTATCAACGCCGAATACCGCCGCGCCGCCGAGGCGGCGAACCCACCGGCCGCAACCCCCAACCAGGCTGCCGCCACCACAGCTCCCGGACCACAGCCACAGACAGGACCATAACGAGCTGGTGCCCCGCAAGCGCTGCGAGCCGATGCGCGAGTGGGTCCGGCTCCTGCACGAGACCTTCGCCGTGACACGCAGATTCCGGTGAGCCTGCCCGGCCGTTGACGAGTCTGTGGCGAGGGGGGATCCGGGGAGCGACGTGCAACTCTCGCGATCTTGTCCCAGCTCTGGAGGGCGGCAAACCGGAACGAGTTCGGCTGCCTCTGCCCCCTGGCCGGATGACAAGCGGCACATGGGTGTGGCCCCGGCATGAGATGCCGGGGCGCCACACCGCAACCGGAGGAACGGGTACGGGCCTGTCCCGGCTCGGGCTCGACTGGCTCCTCGGAGAGGGGAGGGGTAGATCCGGCCGGGTACCACAGGGGCGGGCGGCAGCTGGCTCTCGCGCTGCGCACCGGACTCCTCGGATCCGGGCTCGGACCCGGGCTCGGACCCGGACCCGGGCTCGGGCTCGGCCCGCCCCTCGACGCCGCGGGGCGCCCTCAGCTCACCAGCCAAGGCTGCAGCTTCTCGGGATTCCGTACCGCCCAGAAGCGGCTGATCCGCTTCCCCGCGATGTCGAACGCCATCACCGACATGGTGACGCCACCTTGCTGGACCACCAGGCCGGGCTGACCGTTGACCGTTCGCTCCAGGAACGACAGATCGGGCGCGGCGCTGGCGATGGCGACCAAGTGGTGCGCGATCTGCTCGCTGCCTCCGGTCGGAGGTGCGGCGCTGACCAGGCCGCCGCCGTCGGCGAGCCCGACGGCGTCCGGGTCGAGGAGGCCAATGAGGGCGTCGATGTCCTTGGCTTCCCACGCCTGCTTGAAGTTTCTGACGATGTCGGCGCGCTGGGCCTGGGCCGCCGGGGTCGGAGCCTGAGTCGGGGGAGCGTGCGCCGCGCGTACGCGGCGGCGGGCCGAGGAGGCCAGCTGACGGCACGCACCCTGGCTACGGCCGACGATCTCCGCCACCTCCGCGAAGGAGTAACGGAAGACGTCGTGAAGGATGAACGCGACGCGCTCGGCCGGAGTCATCGCTTCCAGTACCACCAGGAACGCCATGTTGATGGATTCGTCGAGAGTGACTCGGTCGGCCGGGTCGACCGCCCCGCCGTCCGACGGCCCGCTGTGCCACTCCGTGCGATCTGGCACTGGCTCCGGGATCCATTCACCCACGTAGCTCTCGCGCCGGGCCCGCGCCGAGCCGAGCAGGTCGAGGCAGATCCGGCTGGCGACCGTCGTCAGCCAGCCGCCGGGGGACTCGATGGCCTTCCGCCGCTCACGGGGCATGGCGTACCAGCGGGCGTACGTCTCCTGCACGACGTCCTCCGCGTCGGCCAGGGAGCCGAGGAGCCGGTACGCGAGGTTGATCAACTGACGCCGCTCGCTGGTGATCACGCTCAGGCTCGGTTCGAGCCGGCCCTCTCCTGGCCCGGATCGTGTCTCGGATCGGGATCGGGACTGGGTCCTCATGATGTCGCTGCTCCCTTGGCCGTCTTCTGTCACCAGTACGACGAGACAGCCCCTCGGAATGTGAGGTGGGTGGGCCGCCTGACATTCCGGCGGACTGTCTCGTCGTACTGCTGGGACGAACTCGAACCCCCGAACACCCACCCCAGCAACATGACGCACATGAACACACAAAGGAGCTCGCCCATGGAAACCCGTCTCGACTTCCTGTCCAACCCGGTCGCGGCCAAGGCCGTCAAGCACCTTGTCTCGGTGGGCAAGGTCATCGCGGACTCGCCGCTGCCGGCCTCGACACGCGAATTGGTGCTGCTCCGCGCCAGTCAGATCAACGGCTGCGGTTTCTGCGTCGACATGCACACCAAGGAGGCCACGCACGCCGGGGAGACCTCGGTCCGCCTGCACCTGGTCGCGGCCTGGCGGGAGGCCACGGTGTACACCGCCGCCGAGCGGGCCGCCCTTGAGCTGGCGGAGCAGGGCACCCGCATAGCCGACGCGGCCGGTGGTGTCACCGACGAAGCCTGGGCGGACGCGGCCAAGCACTACGACGAGGAGCAGCTGGCCGCCCTGGTGTCGCTGATCGCCCTCATCAACGCCCTCAACCGTATGAACGTCATCACCCAGCGGCCCGCGGGCGACTACCAGCCCGGCCAGCCCGGCCAGTTCGGCTGACGGAAGACAGACGGAAGACAGACGGAAGACAGACGGAAGACAGACGGAAGACAGACGGCCGGCTGACGCAGTCCAGAGGGCTGGCCGACAGAAGACCGAACCGCATCCCCCTCCCTCTCCAGGAGTGACCCACCATGTCCACCACGACCAAGCCCGACGAGCTGACCGGCGACTACGTCATCGACACCACCCACACCCGGGTCGGATTCGTCGCCAGGCACACGATGGCAACCAGGGTGCGCGGACAGTTCGAGGATTTCGAGGGGGGTGCGCGGCTCGACGGCGGCGACCCGTCGAAGTCCGGCGCACGGCTCACCATCCAGGCGAAGAGCGTCCAGACCCACAATCCGCAGCGCGACGACCTGCTGTGCGGCAAGTTCCTGGACGCGGACAACCACCCGGCCATCACCTTCACCTCGACGAACGTGAAGCAGGTCGACGAGACGCATTTCAAGGTCACCGATGACCTCGCCGTCCGTGGCGTGACTCAACCAGTCACCTTCGACGTGGAGTTGATCGGGGCCGCGTCCGATCCGCAGGGCGACTTCCGGGTCCGCTTCAAGGGCAGCGCCACCATCAAGCGCGAGGACTGGGGCGTGAACTGGAACCCCGTGACCACGGCCCTGGTCAGCTCGAAGGTGATGCTGGAGTTCGACGTCACCGTCGTCCGGCGGCTCTGACGGGGGCCGCTCCACCCCTGCACCACCCCAGCCCCTACCCACGGACAGGAAACCTGATGGCGACGAACCTGCGTGTCGTGACGCTGAACATATGGAACAACCGCGGTGACGCCACCACACGGACCGCACTGATCAACGCCGAACTGCGGCGGCTCGAGCCCGACCTCGTCGCCTTTCAGGAGGTCCTGCCGGACCAACTGCCCGACCTGATCGCCGGTACCGGGCTGCACGGCACCCACCAGTCGCAGACGAGTGCGACACCGCCTCCCCACGCGGATCGTTACGGCGGCACCGCGATCGCGACGCGGCAGCCGCATCGCATCGTGGAAGTCCTTGATCAGCGCGGAACGGACGCGCCCGACGTCCCATGGCTGACCCTGGCGGCTCGGGTGCCGCTGGCACCTCCGCTGCCGCCGTCGGGGCCGGCGAGGCCGCTCGTCGAGCCCGGAGACATGCTCTTCATCGCGCCCACGCTGTCGTTCCGGCTCGATGCCGAAGCCCAACGGGAGCGCCAAGTACTCGCCTTGAGCGACTTGGACGCCCGGCACCGCACCGCCTTGCCCACCATCATGGCCGGTGATTTCAACGCGGAGCCCGATGCGGCCGGCATCCGGTACCTGACCGGTCGGCAGTCTCTCGCGGGCCGCAGCACACACTTCCACGACACGTGGGAGGTCGCGGGCGCCGGTCCCGGACACACCTGGACCTCCGACAACCCCCAGGCGGCCGAGGACATCGAGCTCCTGGTCCGCCAGCCCGGCCACCACCGCCGGATCGACTACATCTTCGTCGGCTCGCCGCACGCCCACCCGAACGCTTTCGCCCGCGTGCGCGGCGCCCAACTCGCCTTCGACAAACCCGTCGACGGCGTATGGGCGAGCGATCATTTCGGTGTCGTCGCCGACCTCGAAGTGGGTCTGCTCACCTCCGGGTAGAAACGGAGCCGACTCCGCACTCACGGCGGCGTCCGCGCGACAAGGTCTCCGCCCCCCATGGCGGGGCCAGCTCCCACCAGCAGTAGGAGGAGAGGGGGCGGTGCGCGCACGCTGGGGCGTTGTACGTGCTGGGGGCCTGGAGATGAGCGCGACAGCCCTGGGTGTGGTGCTGGCCCTCGGTGCTTTGCGTGCGGCCGGTGGAGCGTTGTCGGCCATGGTTCGCACGGAGGTACGGGCCTGGGGCCGATGACGCCTGGCGCACTCGAACTCACTCAGCTCGCCCAGGTCCCGCTGCGGACGCCCCCCTCGGTCCCGCGGTGGCCCACCGCGGGACCGAGGCCAAAGGCGCAGGCGCTCCACGATGCCGGCTATGACTGCTCCATCACGCCCGCGAAGCCGGTGATGGCCGGCCCTGCCCGAAGGGCTGCTCGCGCCGGGTCGCATCTACGCGTCCAGTGCGACGGGACCGCGACGGGACCGCAGAGGGAACCAGGTACCGGCCCTGACCGACCCGAAGCCGCTGCGCGGGCCACCGATGAGTCCAACGGGACCAAACCCCTCATGCGAGTGATCGTCGCAGCCTGGCGCCCCTGGCTCCGCGAGCTCAGCCGTTTGCCTCAGCAGCAGGTGCGGCCCACCCGATGGCTACCTAGCGTCATGAAATGCCCGGTGTTGATTACTCGGCGTGATGTACCCCATCGATGGTGGTTATCGGCGTGAAAGGACGGACGCGGGTGAAGACATTGCTGACGAATGCAGGAGGCGGGTCAGGGAGGGGTGCTCCCATCCCGTCCCGGCGCCCGCGTTTGCGGGGCCCTGGGACCCGATGGCTGCTCGTCGCGCTACTGACGCCACTGCTCGCCTTGACCACCACGGTCGCGAACGCTCAGAGCGGCTGGCTCACGGTCCCCGACATGCCCACCGCCCGTCATGGCCTCGCGGGCACGAGTGCGCCTTGCCCCAAGGATGTGGAAGGCCTGAAGGGCACGTGCGTGTACGCCATCGGCGGGCACAACGGCTCGCCCACCTTGGACACGGTGGAGGCGTACAGCCCAGCGACGAACACCTGGCGGACCTTGCCTGACCTGCCCACCGCCCGCTACGCATTGACGGCGGCGACCGCGCCATGTCCGAAGGGCGTGGACGGGCTCAAGGGGACGTGCGTCTATGCCATCGGCGGCTTCACAGGCACCGAGTGGCCCGACCCCGCGCACGACGTGGGCACGGTGGAGGCGTACAGCCCCGCCACGAACACCTGGCGGACGCTGCCCAGCCTGCCCACCGCCCGCAGCTTCCCGGCCGCGGCGACCGCGCCCTGCCCCAAGGACGTCGAGGGATTGCGCGGCGCCTGCGTGTACGCCATCGGCGGCGCCTTCGGAGACACCGTGGAGGCGTACAGCCCGGCCACGAACACCTGGCACACGCTCCCCTCGCTCAACACCCTCCGCGACGCTCCCGGAGCGGCGACCGCGCCCTGCCCCAGGGATGTAGAGGGATTGCGCGGCGTGTGCGTGTACGCCATCGGCGGCTTCGACCCCACCGACGACATCCTCGATTCGGCGGAGGCGTACAGCCCGGCCACGAACACCTGGCGGGCCGTAGCCTCCATGAGCACCACACGAGTCGCTCTGGCCGCGGCCTCCGCCCCCTGCCCCAGGGGCGACAGGAACGTGAAGCAGACCTGCGTGTACGCCATCGCCGGCTTCACGGACTTCACGGAGTTGGCCACGAACACGGCAGAGGTCTTCAGCCCGGCCACGAACGCCTGGAGCTCCCTACCCGATCTGACCACCGCCCGCTTCGAGTTGGCGGCCGCGACGGCGCCGTGTCCCAAGGACGTCCGAGGCGTGAAGCACACCTGCGTGTACGCCATCGGTGGCGCAGGCGATTCTCCCTTCGCGGCTCTCAGCTCCGTGGCCGCCCTTCCCGTCGGTCACTGACAGCCGCACCATCCCGAACCGGGACGCGCGGCCTCGATAGGTCTGCTCGACAACAAAGCCCCAGGCTCTGCCGGTGGCTTTGTTGTCGAGCGAGCAATCGGCGTACAACCCGATCAGATCCGGCGGGACCGACCCAGCTGCCGAGCCGCCCGCAGACCCAGGTCGGTTCGTACGCTGCGGTGGCAGCTGGGGCAGCTGAGACAGACGCACGGCCGCCTGGGTCTCCGGCGCTTCTGCGGTGGGGTGTGCCGGGCGACGAATCCTCCGGAACCCGCCGGGGGCTTGCGAGGTGTCAGTTCATCAGCAGCAGCCGCGTGTTCGGTACGAGCTTCCGGTTCACGCTGGTGCTCTGCACGAAGATCGTGAAATCGTCGTTGTGGTCCGCCTTGACGCGAACTTCCGTGTCCGGCAGGCCGAGGAGGGCTCGGGCCTCCGGCCCGGTGTATATCCGGTCCGTCTTCTTCTCCAGCACCGCGATCTGCTTCCGCGCCTGGATCTTCTCCGACTTGCTCAGCTGATAGAACGCACAACCCGTACGGTAAGTGTGACCGCTTTCGACGACCCACTCCCGGATCGCCGCGTCACGAGCCACCGGAATCAGCTGATACTCCGACGGATTCACCGGGGTGAGACCGGCCGCCTTGATCGTGTCCTTGTTGACCGTCTCCGCGCCCGTGGAGAACACCGCCCGCGATCCCCGAATGCCCTGGGAGCGGCCCACCATGAACTTCTCGGTGGCCTCCCGGATGACCTGCCCCGCCTCCTCCAGGCCCTGTGTGCTCGTGGCGTCCCAGATGGCGATGTTGTCCTTGGGGAATCCGGCCCGCATGGCCTCGCGCTTGCCCATCTGGTCCGGCACAAGGACGGCCAGCGTCCAGTTGTCCTCCTGCGTCTCGATCATCTGAGCCACCGCCGCGACCAGTTCACGCGGATCCTTGGTAGGCGCATCCGGGCAGCGATGACTTGCGTTCTCCTGCCCGTCGGTCAGTACGAACGTCAGGAAGCTGTGGTCGCCGTACAGTTGAGCTGTCTGCGCCAGCTCCCGCTGCGACTTCAACGCGGCCGCCAGAAGAGCCGTCATTCCACCGACCCGGTACAGCTGCTTCAGGGACGGCATCCGCAGTACGTCCTTGTCGTAGATGACGCACTCCACCTTGTCCGCGAAGACGTACACGGTGACGCGGGTTTCCTGGTCCAGTTCCCTCGATCGGCGGGCGAGATACTCGATCTGCTGGTCGGCTACTTCGACGACCTTGCGGCTCAGACGCGACATGGACGAACTGGCATCCAACACAAGAGCAACGTGATTGATGTAGTTCTGATTTCCGGACATGGCAGCTCCCCCTCGTTCCGACTCGATGCTTCTACCTTCTCACCCACCACTGACAATCGATCTTGGTCGCAGGCTGGATGAACAACCCACCCGAGCAGGGGGCGCAGCCGGGACGCCGCACGAGACCCCGGATGTCAGTTCGCGGCGAGCCGTGACTTCTTGACCTTGTTGCCGCAGGTGTTCATGGAGCACCAACGGCGGTTGGCTCCCCGGCTGGTGTCGAGATAGAGCCCCGCGCACCCAGGGCCTTCACATCTCTTGATGCGGCTGCGATCGGGGCCCCCGAGGATGTGGATGGCATCCGTGGCGAGGACGCCGAGGGCGTCACGGACGGGGGTCGAGTCGGTCAGATGCCATGCTGCGCGGTCGTGCGCCAGTGCAGCCTTGGCGTGTCCGGCGGCAGCGACCGTGTTGAGGGTGCGGACGTCCTTTGCATTCGGCTGTTCACCTGCAGCGATCGCCGACCCGATTCGGTAGATCGCCTCACGCAGTTCGACGGCGTCCTCCAGATCGGCCGGCGACACGTCTGTGACGTCCAGTCCTGTGGCCTGCAGCCACATCTTCAGTCGTGCGGGGTCGGTCAGCCGCTCCCTCGGCTCCATGCCGGCTCGGTCGCTGACGGTGGCAGTGAATCGGAACGCCAAGACCTCGTTGTCCATCCGGAACACACGCCGTACGTCCTCGGCCATTTTCAACTCCGCAGCGAGCGACAACACCCGTCGAACCGTCTTAGTCGGTTCGAAATGATGGTAACTCCATGCCATCCTTGAACTGTCTTAGACGGTTCAACGGAAGGGACGTGCTCTGCATGAGCAGCATCGCGGTCATCGGTCTGGGAGCGATGGGGAGACCGATCGCGCACAACCTCGTGAAGGCCGGCCACGACGTGGTGGTGTGGAACCGCTCCGACGCACCTGCGGAGCAGCTCGTTGCAGCGGGTGCCCGTCGTGCCGCCTCGGTCGCAGAGGCCATGCACTCGCCGGTGGTCTTCTCGGTCCTGTCCGATGACCGGGCCGTCGCCGAGACGTTCATCGACTCCGGTGTCCTCTCCCGGACCCCGGCCGGGACAGTTCACGTCAACCTCGCCACGGTGAGTGCCGGCCTGGCTCGCCGCGCCGGCGCAGCACACGCCGAGTCCGGCGTCGGGTACGTCGCGGCACCGGTCTTCGGCCGCGTCCCGGTCGCCGAAGCCGGAGCACTCAACATCCTTGCGGCCGGTGAGGAGGGGCAGATCGACCGCGCCCAGCCGTTCTTCGATGTGATCGGCTCGCGGACGTGGCGACTCGGCGACCGTCCGGAGCAGGCCAACATCGTGAAGATCCTCGGAAACTATCTGATCGCCTGCGCTATTCAGTCACTGGGCGAGGCCGTCAGCCTCGCGGAAGGCGCCGGCGTCGACTCCGGGCAGTTCGTCGAACTGCTGACCTCGACACTCCCGGGCGCCGTCTACGCGGGCTACGGGTCGATGATCGCCGAACGGCGCTACCAGCCGACCGGATTCTCCACAGTCCTGGGCCGCAAGGACCTCCACCTGGCACTCGATGCGGCGATCGACCACGACATTCCGCTCCCGATCGGTCAGCTGCTGCAGGCTGTCTTCGATCAGGCCATCGCCGAGGGTCACGGGGCGGACGACTGGGCGGTCATCGCGGAACAGCAACCGCGGTGACCACCGACGGCCGATGACCGTGACCGTCGCTCGGGCCGGGCAAGGTCGTTTCGACGCGGGATGTGTGTGCCCGGACACCGGGCCAGCCCACGCGGAGGCCACCAGCCTGCGGCGCCCGGGGGAGGCCGGCGCTGAGCGGTTGTGTTCGCCGTTGACGGCCGGGACGCCTCCCGCGCATCGAGGCGCCCCGGCACCCCGGACTGCTGCGGGAGGCACTAGCTCTGCGAGACGTCCTTGACGAACACGATGCCGTCGATGCCCGCCAGGTGGGCCGGGTCGAGCGGGGCGTAGCCGAACCAGGGGGATACACGGGGCGCGGGCCGTGTGTCGCCGAGGGCGGTGGTCAGCCGCGGGGCGTCGATGATGAAGCGGTCGTCCGGAAGCGCGTACAGGAGTCCTTCGACGGTGTCCGGCGGCGGCGCGTCCACTCCCTGGTGCCGGATCGTGCCGAGGGCCGTGGCCACGAAGGCGTACTCCTTACCGAGTTGAGCGCTCACAAGCGCCCCGGCGCTCCACCACTCCACCGGCCCCTCCCACATCTGCATCGTGCTCTTCTCGCGTTGGAGATGGGAGTTGTGGGCATGGACGAGTGCCAGGCCCCGCCCCGCGACGGCAAGGAGGTTGTGGGCCATCATCAAGTCCCGCAGCGCACACAGCCGGGTCATGCGGGCCGGTGAGGTGTCGGCCATCCAGTAGTGGTAGCGCAGCAGGCCGGTCGCGGTGCGCCCGTACAGGCGCGCCCGGTGCCAGTCGTCCCGCGGGGTCGCCGTGATCAGATGCGGCGTCTGCGCGTCGAGCAGCGCCACCAGATCGTCCGCGAGCAGCCGCAGCTGACCGGCCTCGGCCGACTGCCCCACGCACTGGGCCGGGTCCATCATCGCCGCCGGATCGGTCCACCGGTCGTCGGCGCCGAGCAGGCGGTCGAGCGTGTCCGCGGTGCAGGGGAGAAGGCCCGCGTCCACCCGGGTCGAGAGGTAGCCGTGGAGTGCGGTGAGGGCCTGCCGGGGGCTCGCGGCGTGGGTGATCTCCAGCGGGCCGTCGAAGCCGGCGAAGCGGAGCCGCTCGGACGGGGGCCGACCGTCGTTCTCGGCGCGGACGTTGTAGGCGCGCATCCAGCGCACGAGTTCGCGGTTGGCCGCGGAGGTTCCCCAGCCGTGGCTGAATCCATGCTCCATGGCCTCGTCGAGGCTGCCCGTGCCCGAGGTGACGTAGTCGTCGACGACCAGGCCCATCATGCAGTCGCTCTCGACCGCGATCGTCCGGTAGCCCTCCTCCTCGACGAGCTGCCGGAAGAGCTCGTTGCGCAGGCCGAGCAGAGTGTCCTCGCCGTGGGTGGGCTCGCCCAGGGCGAGCAGCCGTGGCCGGGCCGGGAGCAGCCTCATGACCGCGGCGGCGTCGACGGCATGGGCGGTGTCCTTGATGTCAGTAGCCATGCACTAAACGCTATCGTTGAACCCTCGATTGAAACTTTCTCGCGACAACGGCAGACTCATGGGACGAAACCTTCAAAGTGGTGAGCGGCTCAGGCCGGTTGATCTGGCGCGCGGGCATGGTCTGTCCACGCAGGCGGTCAGGAACTACGAGGAGGCCGGCATCCTTCCGGCCGCCGGTCGCACACCCCACGGCTACCGCACCTATACCTCGCTGCACGCGGGGGCCCTGCGAGCGTTTCTCGCCCTGGTGCCCGGCCATGGTCACCAGACGGCGACATCGATCATGCGGGCCGTGAACCAGGGCGCGGTCGACGAGGCGTTCCGCCTCATCGACGAGAGCCACGCCCAGCTCCTCGACGACCGGCGGACCCTCCAGGCCGTGGAGAGCGCCCTCCGCGACCTGGAGCGCACCACGCCGCCTGAGCCGGGGGTGGGGTCCGAGTCAGCCGCGGTGTCCGGGGCGAGCGGCACGTTCATCGGGCCGCTGGCAGGGAAGCTCGGCATCCGGCCGGCGACGCTGCGCAAGTGGGAGCGCGCCGGGCTGGTACGCCCGCGCCGCGACCCGATGACCGGTTACCGCGTCTACGACGAGGCCGACGTACGGGACGCCCGGCTGGCTCACCAGCTCAGGCGGGGCGGGTACCTGCTGGAGCAGATCGCCCCGCTGATCGCCCAGGTGCGGGCGGCGGGCGGCCTGGAGCCGCTGGAGGCCGCACTGTGCGACTGGTGTGGCCGGCTGTCTGCCCGCGGGCGGGCGATGCTGACCGGGGCCGCCGAGCTGGAGACGTACCTCCGCAAGCGCGGATGAGCTTCGGTCGCCGGCCGTCACCAACGGCGCCGTCCCGGCTGACCCTCCGCCGATGCCGGCCTCATCCTGGGTTGAGCCATATCCCTCATCGACCGCAGCCAGCTCACGCAGAGGCCGCAGGCCACGGCCGGACAGTGGGGTGATTCCCCACAGTCCGAGCACGTCCTGGAGGTGATCCGGGTTCCCCGTCTGGGACAGGGGCGCCTCGTTGCAGCCCGCCCCGCCCGGGTCGGCTGGCCGCGGTCCCGCTGCTGCGGTTGCATGCCCTGTTGTTGCCGGATGTCCACTCCCCGCGCGTCCGCGTATCCGTCCACCGGGACGTTCCAGCCGACCGGGACCAGCTCCTGTCTCCTCGGTCAGCGGCGGGCCAGTCGACAGTCAGGGCCCGCGGGCAGCGTTGCCGTACATCTGTGGGCTTCCTCCAATATCCGGTCAGAGCCGCAGTCGATGCCCGTGATTCCGGTGCCCACCACCTGTTAGCCAAGATCATCTTGCGGCCGACGAGCCGAATGAGCATGCACGGGGGAAGGAGTCCCAAATGGCAGGTGGTTATTCGATATTCGCCGAAACGATGGCTGATCTTACGTATCCGGAGGTGGAGGCGGCGGCTGAGCGAGGGGCATGTGTGCTGCTCCCCACCGGCGTCATAGAGCAGCACGGTCCGCATCTTCCGTTGGGGACCGATGCCTACGGTGCCTATCAGCTGAGCCGGCTCGTGAAGGCCGAACTGGTGGAGCGAGGAGTGGAGACACTGATCGCTCCACCGGTCTTCTGGGGAATCAACCAGGTGTCCGCGAGCTTCGGGGGAACGTTCGCACCCGCCGTGAGACCGCCGTCGCGCTGCACACCGACATCCTGGACTCGCTGGCCACGGACGGCTTCGACCGCATCTTCGTGATCAACCACCAGGGGGACATCGCCCACAATCAAATGCTGCTTGAAGTGGTGAACGGCCAGCACGAGGCGGGGCGATCTGGGGTGGTGCTCGTGGAGCCCGACTTCATCGCCGACCGGCTGGGCAACGCCGCGCAGACACCCGTCGTGGCCACCTTTGCCCTGCAGCCCTTGTTCGAAGGGCTTGAGCTGAGTGGTGAGTTGGGCGTCCACGCGGAGGAGATCGAAAGTGCGCTGATGATGCGCTGGTTTCCCGAGACGGTGAACTATGAAGCGATGGCCGGACTCGAACCGACTGCCCTGGGACCGGCAGACCTGGCCGAATGGCGGAAGGGCGGAGAGCACGCCCGGCGGGTGACGCCCCAAGGCTTCTTCGGTGCTCCCAGCCCTCGGGATCCCTTCCTTTGGCGATTTCATGAGCGTATGGCTCGTGCCATGGCAGGCGTGGTGATCAGTTCGCTGCAGAAGCAGCCAGGTGAAGGAGCCGCGGCCGCTCGGCTGTGATCGGTCAGTTTCGGATCCAGATGAGGAGTGCCGCAAGGTGGAACGCGGCCTGGCAGGCGATGGCGAGTTTGTCGCATCGCATTGCATCGCATTGCGTCGCATCGCAGCGCAGCGTGTCGCCGGGCCGCGACACTGGCGCGGACAAGGGCTACTCGGCCCGCTCGTTCCGGACCCACCGCCGCCGACCCGGGCCACCGTCCCCCGACGCTTCGACCAACTCGAGGGCATAGCCAGCTCCTTGAAGGGCCCGCGGTTTCGACAAGACCGCCTACCCTCACCGAAAAGTCGTCGAACGCGCCTTCCACCGCCTCAATCAATGGCGTGGCACCGCCGCCACCGCCACGACAAGCACCCTGGCCGCTACCTCGCCGCCATCACCCTCGCCTGCACGCTCATCCGGTTCGACCAGTGATCGACAAGACGCTCCCTGGCGCTGTGACCGGAAGCGGCGCGAAGCGGTGGTCCTCCGCGACCGACGAGCGGACACGGCGTACGGGTCCCGGAAGCGCACGTACACTCGGCCCATGAACCGCACACGAGGCTTCACGGGGGAGCGCCTGCCGCAGGCCGCCCCTGCCGCGCGTGCGGGCTCCGCGGGCCGGACGGGCGTCAGCCCCCGTACCGCCGCCGACGCCCAGGCCCCCACGGTCGGCCGCGGCGTCCTCCACGGCCACGGCTAGCGCTTCCCCACCGCGCCCGGGCCCACTCTCCCTCCCGCCGCACCACCTTCCGCGACGGACCCCGCTCCGGCAGCCCGGCCTGATCACCGCGCTCCGACCGGCCCCCGCCGCCTCGAGGGCGACGCATCGCCCTTCCCACCCCACCACCGCAGTCCCGACACTCCGTCGGCGCTGCCGCCAGGCGAGGGCCGCACGCCGGGCCGTAGCCGTCTTCGAAGGGACCACCGTGAAGTTGAGCGGGTTGTTGACCGGCCACGAGCACCACGTCATCCAGGGCGACACCGAGTCGACGGGGATCACCGCGGGCACCACCTTCGACGTCGACCGGGTGGTGCCGGGTTCGCTCTTCATCGCCGTACCCGGCCACCGAGGCGGCGGCCCCGCCTCCATCGGTGCGGCGCTCGCGCGCGGGGCGGTGGCGGTGCTCGTCGACGCGGCGGGAGCCGCCGCCGCGCCCTCCGGACGGGAGCTGCTGCCCGCGGCGTGCGTCGTACGGGTGCCGGACACCCGTAAGGCGGCCGCGGTCGTCTCCTCCCGCTACTTCGGCGAGCCGGGCCGGCACATGGACCTCGTGGCCGTCACCGGGACCAACGGCAAGACCTCCATCTCCTACATGGTCGAGTCGCTGCTGAGGATCTCCGAGGGCGCCTCGGTGGGCGTGATCGGTACGGCGGGCAGCCGGATCGGCGACGAGGTGATCCCGATGCCGCCCTCGGTGCTGACCACACCGGAATCGCCCGACCTGCAGTACCTCTTGGGCCGCATGCGGGACCAGGGGACCGGCAGCGTGGTGCTGGAGGCCACCTCGATGGCCCTCCAGACGTACCGGATGGACAGGACCTTTGTCGACGTCGGCGTCTTCACCAACCTGACCCAGGACCACTTGGACGACCACGGCACGATGGCCCACTACACGGACGCCAAACTGCGGTTGTTCCAGGGGCTGTGCCGACATGCGGTGGTCAACGTGGACGACGCCGTGGGAGTCGGCATCCGCGCGATGATGCCGGACGCGGTGACGACCTACGGTCTCGACGAGGAGGCGGACTTCCGTGCGACGGACCTGGTCGCGGACGCCTCGGGCACGCGGTTCACGCTGAACCACGCCGGCCGGGCCTACCCGGCGGCGATCCCGGTCCCGGGCCGCTTCTCCGTGTCCAACGCGCTGGCGGCCGTCGCCGCCTGCCACGTCCTGGGGCACGACCTGGACGGACTGGTCGCCGCGCTCGCCCAGATGTCGCCGGTACCGGGCCGGTTCGAGCGCTTCGTGACCCCCGTCGGCACGTCGGTGATCGTGGACTACGCGCACTCGCCCGACTCCCTCGACAAGGTCCTCACGGCCATCCGCGGCTTCGCCCGAGGCCGGGTCATCACCGTCTTCGGCTGCGGCGGGGACCGCGACACCACCAAGCGCGCCGAGATGGGCCGCATCGCCGGCACCCACTCCGACCTGTGCGTCCTGACCTCGGACAACCCCCGCACCGAGAACCCCGAGGAGATCCTCGACCAGATCGCCCCCGGCATTGAGGCCACCGGCACACCGTACGAACGCTCCGCCGACCGCCGCCGGGCCATCGCCCTCGCACTGTCTGCGGCTCAGCCCGAAGACATCGTCCTGATCGCCGGAAAGGGCAGCGAACCGCACCAGATCGTGGGCGAGGACCTGCTCCCCTTCAACGACATGGCAACCGTCCGCGACCTGGCCTCCCGCCTGCTCCCCTGAACCCACGTGACTCGGCCGGCTTCGCCGGGCGTACTGGTTCCGACGGATCCCTGATGAGGATCTGGTGGTGCCGCATCCGCCGACGGAGCCGATGTGGTCCATGGCGGCGCCTCCGCCGCACGGGGGAAGCGGATCATACGCCGGTCTGATCCCTGCGCGCCGCGGATGCAGAACAGTGATCCCATGGCAATCAGCGAGACGAGGCGGACGAGCCTGACGAGGCGGCCGAGGGGCAGTCCGCACGTCCGAGGGGGACGACGTCCGCCCCTCCGTCAATCAACGGTGTTGAGGACGATGGGGGACGATCTGTCGTGATTTGGCTTATGTCGTTCCCGGCCTTCGCGTGTCTGCTTGCCTTGTTCGCCCTGGTGGAGAGCGCCTGGCGATGGTTCACGGGGCTGGGCTTGATCCCCTGGCTACACAGGCGCACGGGGCGGTCGTTGTCGAACATCGCCTTCGATGAATTCACGGCGGTCGTGAACGGAAACAAGACGGTGGAACTGGAGCAGCGGCGGGTGGAGCTGCTGCGGCGGGACGACGAGAGCGACGGTGCGCCGCCCCGCTCCAGCATTGACCTGACCAAGGGCACGGCGTTCATCGTGTTGCCACAGGAAGCGGACCCCCCGTTCGCTGAGAGCCGCGGTGTCCTTGAGGACCGGCGGTGAGACGCGAACCGGAGGGGACAGGTGCAGAACCGTCCATGCTGTGGGGGCGTATCGCGTGCTTGTGGGCGGCCGCGTTCGCCGGGTTGCATTTCTACTGGGCCGTCGGCGGTGATGTGGGGCTGAGCATCTCCGCCGGCCCGCTGGCCACCGAGAGCCCGCTGTGGTTCGTCGTAGCCGGTCTGTGGGGTGCGGGTGCGCTCTGCCTCCTCGGCTCCTTGCTGGCATGGCTGCTTGCCCGGCCAAGGCTCCGGGGCGTTCCCGCTCTCCTGACAAGGTCGCTCGGGTGGGGCGTCAGTGCCCTCCTACTGGTCAGAGGCATCGGTATCGAGGTGCTGCTGCTGACGAACACGACACACCTGGACACCTCCGTGGACGCCGCGCAGCGGGCCTGGACGCTCGCCCTGTGGAACCCCTGGTTCATTGCCGGAGGACTGGCTTTCGGTCTCGCCGCCCTTCGGTCCCACAGGCGTACCGACGCAGAACCGCCACCTCCGTCCAGAAGCTGATGACTCCGCCGGCCCTCCCACAGCCACTCCGACAGCGCGAAGCCCCCAAGACCGGGGAACGGTGGGCCACAGTGTCGTACGTCTTTGCGCTGCGCCTGCTGCCCGAGACGTCGGTCCTGCCGAGACCGATGGCCGCTGCCTCGACCGCAGCTGCTGGGACGGCGGATGCGCAGGTTTCGACCAGGCACCGCAGGCTCGCTGACCCATCAGACACGGGTCCAGGCCCCACCGGCCGACAAGCGTCGGTGGCGCCCGTAGACCGTCTTCCACTTCCCGTAGCGCACGGGCTTCCCGCCATGGAACGCCCATGCACTCGCGGCAGTAGATGCCGTTCACCACACGACGCTGACCGCATCACTGCCCGTCCCCGGCCCACCGTTCACCGGAGAGCGCCTAACTGATCGTTTCAGAATGAGGTTCGCAGGCGGCGGAGGTATATGAGGCTGCAGGCCAGTT
>NZ_JAGGOS010000092.1 GCF_018614205.1 Streptomyces sp. ISL-36
CTGACCAGGCCTCGGCACACCCCGCCCAACGACCAACCACCATCAAAGTCACCGGTATTGGTTCTAAGGCCTCTTTCATGTCCTGGGCTACGCAGTGGACTGTCAAAGATTTACGAAATCAGCGCGAGATATTGCGTTCACCTGACGGCGGTGGTTGAGTGTGCGGCGCCCCCACGACGCATCGGCGGTGGGGCGACCTCCACGTTCATGCCCGAAGGGGACCACCCATGAGAAGTGCCCGGTTCCGTCGTACGCGCCGCGCCTGCGCAGTCGCCCTCGTCTCCACGCTCACGCTGACCGCGCTCGCCGCCTGCGGCACGAGCAGCAGCGGCGACGGCAGCGGTGGTTCCGAAGGCGGCGGATCCTCCGACCCCGCCGCCCCGCTGGATCCGAAGACCAAGGTGACGCTCACCATCGACTGCATGCCCCCGGCGGCGAAGGCGGCCGAGCTCAAGGAGTGGAAGGAGGACGTCGCCGAGTTCAACAAGACGTACCCCCACGTCACCATCGAGGGCCGCTCCACCCCCGGCCAGTGCCTGGAGCCGCCGCGCTTCACCGCGATGCTCAAGGCCAAGTCGCAGCCGGACGTGTTCTACACCTACTTCACCGATCTGCCGCAGGTCCTCGACAACGACGGCGCCGCGGACATCACGGCGTACGTCAACGACAGAAGCGTGCCCCTGCTGCGGGACATCGACCCGAACGTCCTCGGTTCGCTCAAGCAGGACGGCAAGCTCTACGGCCTGCCCACCAGCAACTACACGATGGGCCTGCTCATCAACCGCAAGCTGTTCAAGGACGCGGGCCTCGACCCCGACGCCCCGCCGCGCACCTGGGACGAGGTCCGCGCCGCGGCCAAGAAGATCGCCGGCCTGGGCAACGGCATCGCCGGCTTCGGCGAGTACAGCGCGGGCAACACCGGGGGCTGGCACTTCACCGCGCAGATGTACAGCGTCGGCGGAGAGATCGTCGACGCGAGCGGCACGAAGGCGGCGTTCAACAACGACCTCGGCAAGCAGGTCGCCGAGAACCTCCACGCCATGCGCTGGGAGGACGACAGCATGGGCAGGACCCAGCTGCTCAAGTGGGGCGACCTGCAGAAGCAGATCGCCACCGACAAGCTCGGCATGTTCCTCGCCGCACCCGACGACATCGCGTACATGGTCCAGCAACTGGGCGCGAAGTACGAGAACTTCGGCATGGGACCGATACCCGGCGAGAAGAGCACCCTGGCCGGCGGCAACAACTACATGATCAAGAAGGGGATCTCCGGCGACAAGATCAAGGCCGCGATCGCCTGGCTGAACTTCAAGAACCTCACCGTCGGCAAAGGCCAGTTCGACTGGGCCCGCAGCAAGGCCGACAACCTGCCCGTCGGCGTCCCGCAGCCCAACTTCTGGCGGGGCGAGTCCAAGACCGAGGACGACGCCGCGCGCGTGAAGCACGCCACCATGCCGGTCGCCAACTTCAAGTCCTTCATGGACAACCCGGTCCCGGGCAAGGCGGAGCCGCCGAAGGCCCAGGAGGTCTACAAGGTCCTCGACAACGTGATGTCCGGAATCCTCACCAACAAGGACGCCGACATCGACAAGCTGCTCGCCACCGCCGAGGCGCAGGTCAACCAGGTACTGGCCACTCGCTGACCCGCGCGGGGGCCGGTCCCGCCCGGCCCCCGTGACCGGCTGATGCCCGGCCCCGTGACCGACGCAAGCCTGACCGCCTTCACTCCGGCACACTGCACCGAGGAGCGACGATGTCGGCCCCCACCCTCCCCACGACCACCGCGAAGGAGCCCCGCCGCTCACCCGCGCGGGGCGACGCCGGGCCGCCGCCGCCCCGCGGCGCGTTCGCCAAGGCGCTGCGCCGCAACCTCACAGCCCACGGTTTCCTGATCGGCGCGGTCCTCTGCTTCTCGTTCTTCTCCTGGTACCCGATGGTCAGGGAGTTCTTCCTGGCCTTCCAGAAGACCGAGGACGGGCGGACCACCTGGGCCGGCTGGTCCAACCTCACCACCGTCTTCGACGACCCCGCCATCTGGCAGGCCTGGCGCAACACGCTGCTGTTCACCCTCCTCGCGCTGCTCCTCGGCTTCGTCGTCCCGTTCGTCGTCGCGATCGTCATCAACGAGTTCCGGCACGGCAAGGGGTATCTGCGGCTCCTGGTCTACCTGCCCGTGATGCTGCCCCCGGTCGCCTCGGTCCTCCTCTTCAAGTACCTCTACGACCCCGGCTACGGACTGTTCAACGAGCTGCTCCGCTTCCTCCACCTGCCCGAACAGCAGTGGCTCCAGGACCCCGACCTCTCCCTGCTCTGCGTCGTCGTCGCGTCGACATGGATGAACATGGGCGGCGCGGCCCTCATCTACCTCGCGGCCCTCCAGGACATACCGGGCGAGCTGTACGAAGCGGCGGAGCTGGACGGAGCCGGACTGCTGCGCAAGATCTGGCACGTCACGATCCCGCAGACCCGGCTCATCCTCCTGCTGATGCTGCTCATGCAGATCATCGCCACCATGCAGGTCTTCGTCGAACCGTTCCTGCTCACCGGCGGCGCCGGCCCGGAGGGCTCGACGACCACCGTCGTGTACCTCATCTACCAGTACGCCTTCAACTTCAACGACTACGGCGCCGCGGCGGCGCTCGGCCTGGTCCTGCTCGTCCTCCTGGCCGGGTTCTCCGCCGCGTACGCGAAGTTCAGCCGCACCGACGACGAGTAGCACCGGGGGAGACCACGGATGTCCACACGCACACTCATCTCGCCCGCCCAACTCGCCAGGCCGCACGGCAAAGCCCTCTACCGGGCGGCCTTCGCCCTGGTCGTCGGCGGCTTCACCCTGGTGTTCCTCGGCCCGCTCTACTGGATGTTCTCCGGCGGCCTGAAATCCACCCAGGAGGCCGTACAGACGCCCCCGACGCTGGTACCGCACAGCTTCCAGCCCGAGAATTACGCCCAGGCGTGGGAGGTCATGGACCTGGCCGGGCTGCTCCTCAACACGCTGTACTACGCCTTCGGGGCCCTCGCCTTCCAGCTCGTCCTCGACGTGGCGGCGGCGTACTCGCTTTCCAAGCTCCGGCCCGTTCTCGGCAAGGCCGTGCTCGGCATGATGCTGGCGACCCTGATGATCCCGGCGACCGTGCTGGTCGTGCCGCAGTACCTGACGGTGCTCGACGTGCCGATCGTGGAGCGCAACCTGCTGAACACCCCGTGGGCGATCTGGCTGCCCTCCGTCGCGAACGCCTTCAACATCTTCCTGCTGAAGCGTTTCTTCGACTCGATTCCGAAAGAACTGCTCGACGCCGCCGCCCTCGACGGAGCCTCCCCGACGCGCACGCTCTGGTCGGTCGTGCTGCCGCTCTCCCGGCCGATCCTCGGCGTCGTGTCCATCTTCGCCGTCGTCGGGGTCTGGAAGGACTTCCTCTGGCCGATGCTCACTCTGCCCGACCCGGCCCTGCAGACCCTCAACGTCGGTATCTACTCGCTGTCCACCGGAGTGCCGGAGAACGTGCTGATCGCCGCCCTGGCCATCGCGTCCCTCCCCACCCTCGTTCTCTTCCTGCTCTTCCAGCGCAACATCATGAGCGGACTCACCGCCGGCGGCCTCAAGGGCTGACCCGCCCCACGCCTCGCCGCGGGGCCCCGTCGCACCGCTCACCCACCTGGCCTCCGCCGCCCGCCCCACCTCGACGCCCCGCAGCCGGGGCCGGCGGCGGAGCCTCACCCTGCCCGAAAGGACCGTCACGTGGCAGCCCCTCACTCGCACCGCACCGACGACTGGTGGCGCAGCGCCGTCATCTACCAGGTCTACCCCCGCAGCTTCGCCGACGGCGACGGCGACGGCACCGGGGACCTCGCGGGCGTCCGGGCGAGACTGCCCTACCTCGCCGAACTGGGCGTCGACGCCCTCTGGTTCACCCCCTGGTACGTCTCGCCCCTCGTCGACGGCGGATACGACGTCGCCGACTACCGCACCGTCGACCCCGCCTTCGGCACCCTCGCCGAGGCCGAGAAGCTCATCGCCGAGGCCCGTGACCTGAACATCCGGGTGATCGTCGACATCGTCCCCAACCACGTGTCCGACCAGCACCCCTGGTTCCGCGCCGCCCTGGCGGCCGGACCCGGCAGCCCCGAGCGCGAGCTGTTCCACTTCCGCCCCGGCCGCGGCGAGAACGGCGAACTCCCTCCCAACAACTGGCCCTCCCAGTTCTCGGGCCGCACCTGGACCCGCGTCCAGGACGGGGAGTGGTACCTCCACCTCTTCACCCCCGAGCAGCCCGACCTCAACTGGGACCACCCCGCCGTCCGCCAGGAGCACGAGGACGTGCTGCGTTTCTGGTTCGAGCGCGGAGTCGCCGGCGTGCGCATCGACTCCGCCGCCCTGCTGGCCAAGGACCCGGCGCTCGCCGACTTCGTGGAGGGCGTCGACCCGCATCCGTACATCGACCGGGACGAGCTCCACGACATCTACCGTTCGTGGCGTGCCATCGCCGACGAATACCAGGGGGTCTTCGTCGGCGAGGTCTGGCTGCCGGACTCCGAGCGCTTCGCCCGCTACCTCCGCCCCGACGAGCTGCACACCGCCTTCAACTTCACCTTCCTCGCCTGCCCCTGGGACCCCGACCGGCTGCGCCGGGCCGTCGACGACACGCTGGCCGAGCACGCCCCGGTCGGCGCCCCGGCGACCTGGGTGCTGTGCAACCACGACGTGACCAGGACCGTCACCCGTTACGGCCGCCGGGACACCGGTTTCGACTTCGCCATGAAGGCCTTCGGGACGCCCACGGACCTCGCCCTCGGCACTCGCCGGGCCCGCGCGGCCGCCCTCCTCACCCTCGCCCTGCCCGGCTCGGTGTACGTGTACCAGGGCGAGGAACTGGGCCTGCCCGAGGCCGGCATCCCCCTCGACCGCATCCAGGACCCGATGCACTTCCGCTCCGGCGGGGCCGACCCGGGGCGGGACGGCTGCCGTGTGCCGCTGCCGTGGACGGCGGACGCCCCGCACGCCGGCTTCGGCGCGGGCGCCGAGCCCTGGCTGCCCCAGCCGGAGGGCTGGTCGCACTACGCGGCCGACCGTCAGAGCCTCGACCCGTCCTCGATGCTCGCCCTCTACCGGCAGGCCCTGCGGCTGCGCCGCACCACGCCGGGCTTCGGCGACGGGCCGCTCCACTGGCTGCCGGCCGCCGACGGAGTGCTGGCCTTCGCGCGGACCGACGGACTGATCTGCGTGGTCAACCTCTGCCCGCGCCCCGTCGACCTTCCGGAACACCGCACGCTCCTGCTCGGGAGCGGTCCGCTCGACGCGGACGGACGGCTGCCCCGGGACACGGCGGTCTGGCTGCGTGCCTGACCGCCGAGCGGGGGCGGGCCAGGGCTGTGCCGGGGTCGTGCGCGTTCGCGGTGCGATCAGGCGAAGGCGAGCGCGCGGAACGCGGCCCGCAACCGAGCTATGGGGACGCGGTCGCGGGTGAAGTACAGCTTGTTGGTCAGCAGCACGGCCCAACGCCCCCGGCCGGGGGAGACCCACATCGCCGTGCCGGTGAAGCCGAAGTGCGCCCAGACGCCGTGGCGCACGGCCACCGTTCCGGGATCGGGATGCCAGAACAGCCCCCGGGGCGGCTCCAGTCGGCCGGTGCGGACCCGGAGGGACTGCTCGACCCAGGGGGCACCGAACGCCGCCCTCCCGGGTGAGAGCGTGTGACGCAGGAAGAGGACGAGGTCGTCGCGGGGCGCGAAGACGCCCGCGATGCCGCAGGCTCCGCCGAGCAGACGGGTGGAGAAGTCGTGCACCGTGCCCTTCAGGTGGGCGCCGGTCGCGTCGTCGAACTCCGTGGGGGCGCACCGCGCGACGACGTCCGCCGCCAGGGGGCCGTACCGGGTCTCCGTCATGCCGAGGGGCTTCCAGATCCGGGCGGCCGCCAGGTGGGCGAGCGGGCGGCCCGTGAGGTGTTCGACGAGATAGCCGAGGACCAGTGCGGCCCGGTCGGTGTACGCGACGGCCTCGCCGGGGGAGTGGCGCAGCGGCTCACGGAGCACTCCCGCACGGACGCCGTGCGGATCGCTGCCGTAGTGGTACCGCAGATTGGCCCGCAGCGGCAGCCCCGCGGTGTGGGTCAGAAGGTGATGCGCGGTGGCCGCACCCAGCGGTCGGCCCGCCACCTCGGGCCAGAACGTGCCGAGCGGCCGGTGGAGGTCGAGGGACCCGGACTGGACGAGCGTCCCGGTCACGGACCACACGGCGAGGATCTTGGTGAGGCTGGCGAGGTCGAAGAGCGTGTCGGCTCGCATCGGCTCCTCGGGCCGTGCGGGGTCGAGAAGACCGGCTGCCCCCTCCGCCAGGGTGCCCGAGGCGTCACCGACGGCCCAGACCGCTCCGGGGCAGACCCGCGCCCGCACGGCGCGAAGAACGAGCGACTCGATGCTTTCGGCCTGAAGTCCCATGGGCCCCCCGGGTGCGGTCGGGCGTCCCGGAAGCACCGGGCTCAGTCGGTATGCCCCCAACAGCGCGGAGGGATGCGCCCGTCGCCCCCGTTCGTGCCGAGAGGTGACTTCCGCGGACCGAGGCGCTCTAGCGTCTGTACACGCGCAGCTCCGACACCTCGAACGACATCTCCGACGTGCCCTCGTCGGGCGGCGGGTGGTAACGCCCGGCACAGACGGAGAGGTTCACGATGAGGTGGGCCTGCCAGTTGCGGCCCACCCCGCGCCGGTCGGCGAAGGCCCGTACGCCGTTCACCGTCCACACCACCGAGCGGGCGCCGAACTCGATCCCCAGCTCCACCCATGCGCCCGGACGGACCTCTGGATTCCGGTAGTACAGGTGACCACCCCTCACGTGGTTCGACAGCTCCAGGAGGTCGGGGTTGTCCGGGTGGTATTCGAAGACGTCGATCTCCTGTCCCCCGTCCAGCCAGGTCCAGATCGCCGGCCAGGCGCCCATCTCCTCGGGGAGCCGCACCCGCGCCTCCAGCACGTCGCCGGTGCGGACCATGAAGCCCTCCGCGCTGCCTTCCGTCGTGAGCAGGCCCGCGTCCCACTTCCCGTCGGAGCGCCGGGTCGCCTTGAACACTCCCGAGCGGCTGTACGAGGGGTCCTCGACGAGGTAGTCGAGCTTGTTGTCGCCGGCGTTGGTCGGGCCGCCGTTCGGGTACGCCCAGGACCGGCCCGCGACCCATTGCTCCTCCGAGGCGAAGTCGGCGGTGAGGACCGGTGTTCCCTTCCGTGGCGAGGGGAGGGCGCGACGTCTTCTCAACCGGTCGACGATGTCTGACAGCACGGGCGGCTCTCCTCCGGTCGGGCGTGGCCAGGTGAAGTCGTTCTGCCCGTCCCGGCCCCGCCCATGCGAATCCACTCACTCTGTGTCGAGAACTCGTCACGGAGGATTATGGCCGCTGGTCGAGCGCGCGGTGGTCGATCGTCTCCGGACGAGTGTCGTCGCTTTCGTTGACAAACCCGTGACCCGCTAGAAATCTGTTGCCAACAGCCGCAAAAGATTGACGACTTCACTCAAATTCCTTTCGATCCCCCCATGGAACAGAGGACACCATGAGACGGAAGCCACCCCGCCTGCGGATGCTCACCGGCCTCGTCACGGCCTGCCTGATCGCCGTCGGCCTGCTCCCGGCCACGGCGCACGCCGCCGCCGAACCGGGCCCGAATCTCGCCCTCGGCCGGCCGGCGACCGCGAGCGCCTCCCACGGCAGCCACCCGGCGGGCAACATCACCGACGGAAGCCAGCAGTCGTACTGGGAAGGGCCCCTCGGCGCGTTCCCCCAGTGGGTCCAGGTCGACCTCGGCGCCCGCACCGCGGTCGACCGGGTGGCCCTGAAGCTCCCCACCACCTGGGAGACCCGCAACCAGACCCTCACCGTGCAGGGCAGCTCCGACGGAACCTCCTTCACCACCCTGGCCGCCTCCGCCCCCAGGACATTCGCCCCCTCCGCAGCGAACACCGTCACCCTCGACCTGCCCCACGCCGAAGCCCGCTACATACGGGTCCAGGTGAGCTCCAACACCGCCTGGAACGCCGCACAACTCTCCGAGCTGGAGATCTACGGAACCGGCGGCGGCGATCCCGGAACCCCGCCCGCCGAAGGAACCAACCTCGCCCGCAACAAGCCGATCGAGGCGTCCTCGACCACACAGACGTACATCGCCGCCCACGCCAACGACGACAGCGTCACCACCTACTGGGAATCGGCCGGCACCCCCGCCACCCTGACCGTGAAACTCGGCGCCGACGCGGACGTCGAGGCCGTGGTGGTCAAGCTGAACCCCGACCCCGTGTGGGGGCCGAGGACCCAGGCGATCCAGGTCCTCGGACGTCAACAGGCCGGCTCCGCCTACACCTCCCTGCGGGACCGCGCCGACTACGCCTTCAGCCCCTCCGGCAACCGGAACACCGTCACCATCCCCGTCACCGGCCGCGTCGCCGACCTCCGGCTCGCCTTCTCCTCCAACACCGGCGCCCCCGGCGCCCAGGTCGCCGAGCTCCAGGTGGTCGGCACCGCCGGGCCCCACCCCGACCTGACCCTCACCGACCTGACCTGGACCCCGGCCGATCCCTCGGAGAAGGACACCGTCACGGCCCGGGCCACCGTGCGCAACGCCGGCACGGCGGCATCGGCCGCCACCACGGTCGCCGTGAGCGTGGAAGGCGTCGTCGCCGGCAGCGCGTCCGTCGGGGCGCTCGCCGCGGGCGCCTCCGCGACCGTCCCGGTCGACATCGGCCGTCGCCCCACGGGCACGTACACGGTCTCGGCCGTCGTCGACCCGAACGACACCGTCGCCGAGCACGACGACACCAACAACAGCCGTACCGCCGCCTCACGGCTCGTCGTCGCCCAGAGCCCTGGACCCGACCTGGAGATCCGGTCCGTCACCACCGACCCGGCCAACCCCGCCGTCGGCGCCGCCGTCACCTTCACCGTGGCGGTCCACAACCGCGGTACCACCGGCGCCGCCGCCGGAACGATCACCCGGCTGACCGCCGGAACCACCACGCTGAACGGCACCGCCGGCGCCATCGCGGCGGGAGAGACCGTCACCGTCCCCCTCGCCGGCAGCTGGACGGCCACGAACGGCGGCGCCACGCTCACCGCCACCGCCGACGCGACCGGTCTCGTCGCCGAGACCGACGAGAACAACAACGTGTTCGCCCGCTCCGTCGTCGTCGGACGCGGCGCCGCGGTGCCGTACACCGAGTACGAGGCGGAGGACGCCCGCTACCGGGGAACCCTGCTGACCGCCGACCGCGAGCGCACCTTCGGCCACACCAACTTCGCCACCGAATCCTCCGGCCGCACGTCCGTACGGCTCGACACGACCGGCCAGTTCGTGGAGTTCATCTCCACCAACCCCGCCAACTCCCTCGTCGTGCGCAACTCCGTCCCCGACGCACCGGCCGGAGGCGGCACGGACGCGACGATCAGTCTCTACGTCAACGACACCTTCAGCCGGAAGCTGACGCTCTCCTCCAAGCACAGCTGGCTGTACGGCACCACCGACAGCCCCGAGGGACTGACGAACCAGCCCCAGGCCGACGCCCGGCGGCTCTTCGACGAGTCCCACACCCTGCTGGCGCAGACGTATCCCGTCGGCACCAAGTTCCGGCTCCAGCGTGACGCAGGCGACACGGCCGCCTTCTACATCCTCGATCTGATCGACCTGGAGCAGGTCGCCCCACCGGCCGCCCAGCCCGCCGGGTGCACCTCGATCACGGCCTACGGCGCCGTACCCAACGACGGCATCGACGACACGGACGCCCTCCAGCGTGCCGTGACGGCGGACCAGAAGGGCGAGATCGGCTGCGTGTGGATCCCCGCCGGCCAGTGGCGGCAGGAACAGAAGATCCTCACCGACGACCCGCTGAACCGCGGCGAGTTCAACCAGGTGGGCATCCGTGACGTGACGATCCGCGGCGCGGGCATGTGGCACTCACAGCTGTACACCCTCACCCCGCCGCACCAGGCCGGGGGCATCAACCATCCGCACGAGGGCAACTTCGGCTTCGACATCGACCACAACACGCAGATCTCCGACATCGCCATCTTCGGCTCGGGCACCATCCGCGGCGGAGACGGCAACGCGGAGGGCGGCGTCGGCCTCAACGGACGGTTCGGCAAGGGCACCAGGATCAGCAATGTGTGGATCGAGCACGCCAACGTCGGCGTCTGGGCCGGGCGCGACTACTCCAACATCCCGGAGCTGTGGGGACCGGGCGACGGCCTCGAATTCAGCGGCATGCGCATCCGCAACACCTACGCCGACGGCATCAACTTCGCCAACGGCACCCGCAACTCGACCGTCTTCAACTCGTCCTTCCGCAACACCGGGGACGACGCCCTGGCCGTCTGGTCCAGCAAGTACGTCAAGGACCCGTCCTGGGACATCGGCCACGACAACCACTTCCGCAACAACACCGTCCAACTGCCGTGGCGCGCCAACGGCATCGCGATCTACGGAGGTCACGGCAACACCGTCGAGAACAACATCATCTCCGACACGATGAACTACCCGGGCATCATGCTGGCGACCGACCACGACCCGTTGCCCTTCTCTGGGCAGACGCTGATCGCCAACAACTCCCTGCACCGCACCGGCGGCGCGTTCTGGAACGAGGACCAGGAGTTCGGCGCCATCACCCTCTTCGCCCAGGGCCCGGACATCCCGGGCGTCACCATCCGGGACACCGACATCCACGACTCGACCTACGACGGCATCCAGTTCAAGACGGGCGGCGGCGCGATGCCCGGCGTTCAGATCAAGGACGTCCGCATCGACGGATCCGTCAACGGCTCCGGCATCCTCGCGATGAGCGGCGCCCGAGGCAGCGCCACGCTGACGAACGTCACCATCACCGACTCGGCCGAGGGCGACATCCTCGTCGAGCCCGGCTCACAGTTCGTCGTCAACGGCCGGGCCGGCACGTCGACGGCGATCAACGGTGCCGCCCCGGGGGCTGCCGGGGGCTGATCTTCCGAGGCCCCCGACTCGCCCCGTCCCCACCCCACCCGTCCCCTCCCCACCCGCCCCGTCCTCACCCCACCCGTCCTCACTCCACCCGACCCGTCCCCGGCCCGCGGCCCGGGACGGGTCGGGCACGCACGCACCCGGCATGCGACCTGAACGGTGACTCCGGAGTGCCACCGCATGGGTTCCCGGCCCCGGGGCAGGCGGACAGCGGCAGCGGACGGCTGAGTGAGGGGTGGCGACGTGCGAAGCGTGGGAGTGGAAGAAGAACTGCTGATCGTGGACGCGGACAGCGGCGAGCCCGTGGCGCTGGCCGGTGCCGTACTGGCGGCGGCCCACCGGTCGGCCGAGGCCGAGGCCGAGGGCGATGGGGCCGACCACCGCGACGACGGACCCGACTTCGAGAAGGAACTGCAGAGGGAGCAACTCGAATTCGCCACCCGGCCCGTGACACGGATGGACGACCTCGCGGACGAGATCGTCCGATGGCGCGGCGAGTCCGCCCGGCACGCCGCCACCGTCGGTGCCGTCGTCGCCGCCGTGGCCACCTCCCCCCTGCCGGCGAGCCCCACGCTCAGCAAGGGGGAGCGGTACCAGTGGCTCGGCGAGCATTTCGGCCTGACGGCCCAGGAACAGCTGACGGGCGGCTGCCATGTGCACGTGTCCGTCGAATCCGACGAGGAAGGCGTCGCGGTATTGGACCGCATCCGCCCCTGGCTGCCCGTCCTTCTGGCGATGAGCGCGAACTCCCCCTTCTGGCAGGGGGAGGACAGCGGCTACGCCAGTTACCGCAGCCGGGTGTGGAACAGATGGCCCTCCGCCGGCCCGGTGGACGCGTTCGGCTCCGCGGACCGCTACCACGAGCAGGTCCGGGCCATGGTCGGCACGGGGGTGCTGCGCGACGAGGGGATGATCTACTTCGACGCCCGCCTGTCGGCCACGTACCCCACGGTCGAGATCCGGGTCGCCGACGTGTGCCTGGAAGCCTCCACCCCCGTCCTGCTGGCCGCCCTGGTGCGCGGCCTGGTCGAGACCGCCTCCCGCGAATGGCAGGAGGGAACCCCGCCGGCCCGCGTCCCCACCAGCCTCCTCCGGCTGGCGTCCTGGCGGTCCGGCCGATCAGGTCTGGACGGGCCGCTGATCCACCCCGAGACCATGAGGGCGGCATCGCCCGAGACCGTCGTCCAGGCGTTGTACCACCATGTGGAGCAGGCCCTGAAGGACCAGGGCGACGCCGAACGGGTCCGCGCGGGGATCGCCCATCTCCTGGAGCGCGGCACCGGCGCCCGTATCCAGCGGGAGCTGCTCCGGACCGAAGGAAGCCTCGCCGCGACGGTCGCCGCCTGCGCCAGCATCACCGCCGACGGCCGACCCGGCTCCTGAGCGGCAGGCGCGGACCCGGCGCGGGGCCCGGGGTTCTCCCCGGGCCCCGCACCGGCTCGTTCAGGCGGCTCGTCCTGGCGGCTCCTTCAGGCGGCTCGTTCAGGCGGCCCGGTACGCGGCCGTCAGGCGGGTGACAGCCCCCGTCACGTCCCCGGTCAGCAGCAGGTGGTCGGCCTCGGCGAAGGGCGCGGCCGTCGCCGGGGTGATGCCCTGACCGATCTTCTGCTGGACGATCAGCCGCGCCGTGGCGATCAGCTGCCTGCCTTCCGCGGACGTGCCGCGGCCGGTCGCCTGAAGCACCTTGGCCGCGACGCCGATGGCCTTCAGGGCGGTTTCCCCGCCGGCGGGCACCGGGCGGAGCGTGGTCAGCCCCCAGCCGTACGGGAACTGCGGATCGTAGGCGGCGTCACCGACGTTGATCGGCAGCTGCGCCTCGGACTTCGGCCAGGTGACCGGGAGCTGGCCGGTGAAGGGCCGCGTCCCGTAGAGGACGTCGGCGACGCCGTCGCCCTCGGAGCCCGGGAGCCACGACGCGACGAGCGCGTCGATGGCGCCGAGCCGGTCGCCGATGAGCTGCGGCCGGCCGGAGACGACCAGGACCGCACACCGCATCGCGGCGCAGACCTTGTCGACGGCCGCCCTGTCGGCGGGCGTCAGCTCCAGGTCGTTGCCGTTGCCCACGTCACCGAAGCCCTCGGCGTAGGGCGTCTCGCCGACGACGACCACGCCGACGTCGTAGCCCTCGGTGGCGGCCGATGCGTCCTTGGAGTACGAGATCTCCGCGTCGGGGGCGGCCTTCCTCATGCCCTCCAGGATCGTGGTGCCGGTGGTGGTCCTGCCGGACGAGCCCTGCCAGCTGATGGTCCAGCCGCCCGCCTGGTTCCCGATGTCGTCGGCGTTGGAGCCGGCGACGTACACCTTCTGGGACGGCTTCAGCGGCAGCACGGCGCCGTCGTTCTTCAGCAGCACCTGGGACTTGGCGACGGCCTCGCGCGCCACGGCGCGGTGCGCGGGGGAGCCGATCTCGTCCAGGTGGGTGGTGTCGGCGTAGGGCCGCTCGAACAGGCCCAGCTTGAACTTCTGGGTCAGAATCCGGGACACGGCGTCGTCGACGCGGGCCTGGCTGATACGCCCTGCCGTCACCTCGTCCTGGAGCGTCCTGGTGAAGTCCCGGTAGTTGGTCGGCACCATGATCATGTCGAGCCCGGCGTTGATCGAGGTGCGCACATCGCTCGGGTAGTCGCCCGGGATCTGGTCGATGGCCTGCCAGTCGCTGATCACGAAGCCGTCGAAGCCCATGCGGTCCTTGAGGACCCCGTTGATCATCTCGGCGTTGGCGTGCATCTTCACCGGACCCTGGTCGTCACCGAGGATGTCGAGCGAGGAGTACGAGGGCATGACGGTGCCCGCCCCGCGCTTCACCGCCTCGGCGAACGGCGCCAGGTGCACCGCCTCCAGCTCCTGCCGGGTGACCTTGGTGACGCCCTGGTCGATCGTGTACGAGCCGGTGGTCGACGAGCCGAACTCCGTACCGCCGTCGCCGACGAAGTGCTTGGCGCTCGTGAGGACCTTGTCGTTGCGGGCGAGGTCCTTGCCGTTGCGTGCGCCCTGCATCCCGTTGATCACGGTCTCCATGGCGGTCACCAGGGCGGGGTCCTCGCCGAACGCTTCGTAGGAGCGGCCCCAGCGCTCGTCGCGGGTGACGCAGAGACAGGGGGCGAAGTCCCACGGGATGCCGGTGGCCCGTACTTCCCTGGCGGTGACGGCGCCGGTCCGCTCGGCGATCTTCGGGTCGCGCCCGGCGCCGATGCCGATGTTGTGCGGCATGATCGTCGAACCGATGACGTTGTTGTGACCGTGCACCGCGTCCACGCCGTAGATCAGCGGGATCTGGAAGCGGGTGGCCTGCGCGCGCAGCTGGTAGGAGTCGACCATCTTCGCCCACGCCTCGGGCGCGTTGGGGCTCGGCACCGAGCCGCCGCCGGAGAGCAGCGAGCCGAGGTCGTACGAGGCGATGTCACCCTGCGACTTCAACGCGTTGCGCTCGGCCTGCGTCATCTGGCCGGCCTTCTCCGCGAGGGACATCCGCCCGAGCAGGTCGGCGACGCGCTTCTTCACCGGCAGCTTCGTGTCGAGGTACGGAAGTCCGTGGGCGTCCACCACGACCAGCGGGGTCTCGGCGGGGGCCTTGGCGCCGGTGACGGTCAGCTTGAGCGGGATCGTCTCGGCGGACTCGGCTGAGCCGTCCTTCCGGGTGGCCACGGCGATCGAGCGGGTCTCGCCGGAGGCCGTGCCCGCGGGGAAGGTGATGCTGCCGCTGACCGGCGTGTAGTCCGTGCCGGACTCGGCGCTGCCCCCCTCGGTGGTGTACGTGACGGTGACGGGCTCGTCGATGGGGCCGGAGCCGGTCGTGGCGACCGAGAGCCGCACCTGGGCGGTTCCGCCCTCGCCGACCGGGTACACGGCGGCGTCGGCGACGACCTTGGTGTTCAGGGCCGGCTCGGCCCTGCCGTACAGCTCGACGCCGTCGAGTGCGAAGGAGCCGGGGGCTCCGGGGGGCAGGGTGAGGGCGTACCCCCACATCTCGTTCAGGCCGAGCACCTGGTCGATGCCGCCGACCGGCTGGTAGTCGGCCCGGTACTGGAAGTCGGAGAACGGGATCTCGACGAGGTGCCAGCCCTCCCAGTCGTCGGTGAACGAGGTGGTCCACAGCTCGGACGCCTCGCCGTTCGCCCCGCCGTCCTTGATCTCGAAGTGGATGCGCTTGCCCGAACCGGGCGGAAGGGGAGCGGTGTTCCGGCCGTACCACCAGAAGCGGATGCCCTTGAACGCGGTCCAGTCGTGGGCCGGCCGGTCGAAGGCGAAGTCGTGACTGAGTCCGCCCCAGCCGCTGATGTCGTAGTCGCCTTCGAGGACCTTGCCGCCCTCGGGAGCGTCGGTGCGCTCGCTGATCCGCAGTTTCGGCTGGTCGTCGGCGTCACTGCCCCAGGTGAAGAGGCCTTCGGCGGGCGGGTTCGCGAAGGGGATCTCTCCTTCGAACCGGTCGACCGCCACCGGCGCGGGCTCGTCCGCGGCGGCGCTCGGCAGAGCTCCGGCGAGCAGCCCGCCGAGCACGGCGGTGGCCGCGATCACCGCCGTACCGGCTCTGCTCCTGAAACGGGGTCGTGGCATTTGCGGCTCCTTCTACGGGACGGACATGCGGGAGTGCGGGGTGGTGGCAGGGGGGACGGGCCGGCGGGTGGCTCACAGGGCCGGCGCCGACCGGCGGACGACGAGTTCGGTAGGGAGGACGACCGGTTCGTCGGGGATCGCCTCGCCGGCCAGCCCGGCCAGCAGCATCCGGGCGGCCGTCTCGCCCATCCGCCGCATCGGCTGGCGGACCGTGGTCAGCGGCGGCTCGGTGTGCCGGGCCATGGGGATGTCGTCGAAGCCGACGACGGCGACGTCCTCCGGCACCCGCCGGCCCGCCTCGCGCAGGGCGCGCAGCACACCCGCCGCGATGAGGTCGTTGTGCGCGAAGACGCAGTCGAAGTCCCGGCGCTCCGCGAGGGCCCGCTCGACGCCGCGGTGCCCCGTCTCCTCGGTGAACTCGCCCGTCGCGATCAGATCGGTGGGCAGGACCTCGACAAACCCCTCCAACCGGTCGCGTACACAGCCGAAGTCGCGGCGACCGGTGACGACGAGAGGCCGGGTACGGCCCGAGTCGAGGAGATGGCGAGCGGCCGACGCGCCACCGGCGCGGTTCGTGGTGGCGACCGAGGGGAACGCGGGATGGTGGCCGCGGTCGTCGATGAGCACCACGGGCAGGCCCCGGCGGTGCATGGCCGTGAGGGTGTCGAGGGTGTCCTCCGGCTCGATGACGAGAAGCCCGTCGAAGGCGCGCGCGGAGACCTGACCGGTGAAGTGGCGTACGGAGTCGGCGCCCCGGTTGCAGGTGAACAGCAACAGGCCGTAACCGGCGGCCTCGACGGTGTCGGCGACGCCCTGCAGCACCTCACCCATCCACGGCCAGGTGAGCGAGGGCGTCAGCATGCCGACGGTGCGGCTGCTGCCGCGAGCCAGGCCGACCGCGCCCGAGCTGGGCACATACCCGAGCACACCGATCACTTCACGAACGCGGGCGGCGGTGGCTGAGTCCACCTCCGCCCCTGTGTTCAGGACCCGGGAGACGGTGGTCTTGCTGACACCTGCCTCACGTGCGACGTCGGCGATGGTGACACGCATCGAGAGGCCTCCGCGTCGAGGGATGACATCGCTGTCGGAACCGCTTCCGGAACCGGTTCCGGCGCGGTGCGGAGAGTCAACAGCCAGGCCGCTCAACCGTCAAGAGTTCACGCCGACATCGGCCGAATCCCAAGTTCACCCCCTGCAGGCCCGATTGTGCGTTCAAGATCTGAATGCGCGAAGCCTTGACGGGCCCGCCCTCCGGCAGTTCACTCACGCCTCGGTCCATCACTCCGTCCACGGACCCACCCCACACCCTCCGCCGAGAAGGGCACCGACATGTTCCGTCCGACGCACAGGCCGCCACCCCTCGCCCGCCGACTGACGACCGCGCTCCTGGCCGCGGCGCTCGCCGCGGCCGGCCTCACCGGACTCTCCGCCGGCCCGGCGCAGGCCGCCGGCGAGCAGGTGGACGTCTGGCTCACCACCACCGACGACACCGGCGGCCGCCACGTCACGCGCGGACTCCAGCAGCAGACCCCGCTCACCTTCCAGGCGGGCAACGGAGGCGGCGGCACGAACATCACCGTCGACGAGAACACCCGCTACCAGACCTTCACCGGCGGCGGCGCCTCGTTCACGACACCGCCGCCTGGCTGATGAAGAGCTCCGGAGCCCTGTCCCAGGCGACACGGGACGCCACGATGAAGAAGCTCTTCTCGCCGACCGAGGGCATCGGTCTCTCCTTCGTCCGCAACCCCATGGGCGGCTCGGACCTCGCCCGGTTCGGCTACACCTACGACGACCTGCCGGCCGGCCAGACCGACCCCACGCTCGCGAAGTTCTCCCTCGCCCACGACCTGCAGGACGTCCTGCCGCTGACCCGACAGGCCAGGCAGCTGAACCCGCGGCTCACCCTCGTCGCCTCGCCCTGGACCGCGCCCGCCTGGATGAAGGACAGCGGACAGCTCAACGGCGGCTGGCTGAAGGCCGAGAACTACGGCACGTACGCCGACTACTTCGTGAAGTACCTCCAGGCCTGGCGCGACCAGGGCGTCCCCGTCGACTACGTCACCGCCCAGAACGAGCCGACCTGCTGCTCCGGATACCCCTCGATGAGCTGGAACGCCTCGGGACTCGCGTACTTCACCAAGAACGAGCTGCTGCCCAAGCTCCGGTCGGCGGGCCTGCCCGCCAAGGTCCTCGCTCACGACTGGAACTGGGACACCTACGACGCCTACGCGGCGCAGACCGTCGACGACCCGGCGGTGCGCAGCCACCCGAACTTCGGCGGCGTCGCCTGGCACGGATACGGCGGCGACGTCGCCAAGCAGACGGAGGTCCACCAGCGCCACCCGGAGCTGGACGCCTTCCAGACCGAGCACTCCGGCGGAACCTGGATCGCCCACCAGCAGCGCGAAGACATGATGAACATCATCGACTACACCCGGAACTGGGCGAAGTCCGTCACCAAATGGTCCCTCGCCGTCGACCAGAACCGCGGGCCGCACAACGGCGGTTGCGGCACCTGCGACGGCCTGATCACCGTGCACAACGGCGACTCCCGCCACGGACAGGTCGACTACACCGTCGAGTACTACACGATGGGCCACCTCACGAAGTTCGTGAAACCCGGCGCCCACCGCATCGCCTCGACCGGCACCTCGGCCGTACCGAACGTCGCCTGGCGCAACCCGGACGGCTCCAAGGCGCTCATCGCCTACAACGACTCCACGAGCGCACGGACAATGACCGTCAACTGGGGCGGTCAGCGCTGGACGTACTCGCTGCCCGGCAGGACGTCCGCCACCTTCACCTGGTCGGGCAGCCAGAGCGGCGGCTCCGACGCGTCCGGCGCCCTGGTCGGCCTCGGCGGGAAGTGCCTCGACGTCGCGGGCGGCGCCACGACGGACGGCACGCCCGTCCAGCTCTGGGACTGCAACGGCTCCGCGGCCCAGCGCTGGACGCTCCGCGCCGACGGCTCGGTCCAGGCGCTCGGCAAGTGCCTTGACGTGACCTCCGGCGCGACCACAGACGGAGCCAAGGTGCAGCTCTACACCTGCAACGGCTCCGGCGCCCAGCGATGGCGCTACGCACCCACGTCGGCCGACCTGGTGAACGTCCCCGCCGACAAGTGCCTGGACGCCTCCGACAACGCCTCCACGAACGGGACCCGGGCACAGATCTGGTCCTGCACGGGGGCGGCCAACCAGAAGTGGCGTCTGGGGTAGGCGGACCGGCTGCTCCGGAGCTCGGGGGAGGGGCAGCGGGGCGACCGCGGCATGTCAGGATCGTGGGATGAAGGAAGCGAAGATCATCGCGGCGTGCGACGGCGCGTCGAAGGGGAACCCGGGGCCCGCGGCCTGGGCATGGGTCGTGGCAGGGGCAGACGGCGCCGTGGACCGATGGGAGGCGGGCCCCCTGGGCCGGGCGACCAACAACGTGGCCGAACTGACCGCCCTGCTCAAGCTTCTCGAGTCGCTCGACCCCTCCGTGCCGACGGAGGTGCGGATGGACTCCCAGTACGCGATGAAGGCGGTCACGACCTGGTTGCCGGGATGGCGCCGCAAGGGCTGGAGGACCTCCGCGGGCACCCCGGTGGCGAACAAGGACCTCGTGGTCCGCATCGACGAACTGCTGACCGGAAGACGCGTCGACTTCGTCCACACCCCCGCCCACCAAGTGGACGGCGACCCGCTCAACGACGCCGCCGACCGGGCGGCCGGCGAAGCGGCCCTCACCCAGCGGGCCGCCGGCTCGGCGGCGGGATCCGCTCTCCCGCCGCCCGGCCCCCCGGGACCTGCCGCCGGAGCCGGGCGCGAGCGCACACCCGGCCGCGGGCGGGCGGCGCGTCCACCGGGCGCCCGCTCCTCGGGCGGCTCGGTCAAGGCCAGGTTCCCCGGCCGGTGCCGCTGCGGAGCTCCGTACGCCAAGGGCGAGCCGATCACGAAGAACCCCGACGGCTGGGGCCACCCCGCCTGTGCCTCGGTGGCGGGCGGAACCGGCTGACACACCCCCGTGGGCCACTCGGACGCACCCGCCGTCGGCCACACGGAGGACCGGCCGAGACAGCCGGTTTCCAAAGGGACGGTTGCGGCAAGGGGCGGAACATGGTGCACATCGGCTACACAATGATGACCGAGCAGGCCGGCCCCCGTGATCTCGTCGGGCATGTGGTGGGAGCGGAGGAGGCGGGTTTCGACTTCTCGGTGATCTCGGACCACTCCTTCCCCTGGCTCGACGAGCAGGGGCACGCCCCCTACGCGTGGAGCGTCCTGGGAGCGGCCGCCCAGGCCACCTCCCGTATCCCCCTGATGACCTACGTCACCTGTCCCACCTTCCGCTACCACCCCGCGGTCATCGCCCAGAAGGCGGCGACGATGCAGCTCCTGTCCGGCGGCCGGTTCCGGCTCGGCCTGGGCTCGGGAGAGAACCTCAACGAGCACATCGTCGGAGTCGGCTGGCCCTCGGCCCGTGTCCGTCTGGACATGCTGGAGGAGGCCGTCGGCATCATCCGCGACCTGTTCGGCGGGGAGTACGTCACCCACCACGGCGAGTACTTCCAGGTGGACAAGGCCAAGCTGTGGGACGTCCCCGACACCCCGCCGCCCATCGGCGTCGCGGTGTCGGGCCCCCGCTCCTGCGAGATCGCCGGACACCATGCCGACCTGGTGATCGCCACCGAGCCGAAGCAGGAGCTGCTGGACTCCTTCGACGAGCACGGAGGCGCGGGCAAGCCGCGGATCGGTCAGCTCCCGGTCTGCTACGACCCCGACCGGGACGCGGCGGTGAAACGCGCCCACGAGCAGTTCCGGTGGTCACTGGGCGGGTGGAAGGTCAACGCCGAACTCCCCTCGCCGGCCGCGTTCGACCAGGCCTGCGAGAACATCCGCCCCGAGGACGTCGCGGAGGCCGTCCCCTGCGGCGACGACGTCTCCGCCTTCGTGGACGCCGTCCGCCCCTTCGCCGAGGCCGGGTTCACCGACGTCGCCCTGGTCCAGATCGGCGGAGCGCACCAAGAGCCCTTCCTCCAGTGGGCCCGCACCACCTTGCTGCCCGCCCTGCGGGAGCTGTGAGGGTGCCGGACATGGACCGTGCCGCGCTGTTCGACGTCGACGGAACGCTCGCGGACACCAACCACCTCCACGTCGTGGCCTGGTGGGAGGCTCTGCGCCAGGCCGGGCACCGCGTGGACACGCACGCCATCCACCGGGCGATCGGCCTGCCCGGCGACCAGCTCCTGGAGCACCTGCTCGGCGACGAGCGCGACCGGGCCGGTGACGACCGGCTCTCCGCTGCCCACGGCACGCTCTACGGCACCTACTTCGAGCGTCTCCCCGCCTTCGGAGCGGCCGCGGACCTGCTGCGGGCGCTGGCGGGCGACGGCTGGAAGGTCGTCCTCGTCACCTCGGCCAAGGACCGCGAGCTCGAAGCCCTGCGCCGGGCCATCGACGCCGACGACGCGATCACCGCCTCGGCCACCTCCGACGACGTCGAGGCGGGCAAACCCGCACCGGATCCCATCGAGCACGCTCTCTCCCTGGTCGGGGTGCCCGCCGACCGGGCCGTGTTCGTGGGCGACACCGTCTGGGACATGGAGGCCTCCGCCCGCGCCCACGTCGTCTCCGTGGCCCTGCTGTGCGGCGGCATCCCGCACGACGATCTGGCAAAGGCGGGCGCCACCGCCGTCTACGACGACCCGGCCGACCTCCTCGCGCACCTGAGCACCAGTCCCTTCGCGAACATCCCCGCATGAGGGGACGGCTGGGTCCTGGCGCCTTGCGGCAGGGGGCGTCCTGCCGATCTCCCAGGGCGCCGGCCTGCCGACGGGACACTCCTAGCCGGCTGCGGTGAGCGGGCGAGCGGGCTCGAAGCCGCGGGTCAGCAGCCGGACGGCGAGAGCCACCTCCCAGGCGAACACCGGGAGCGCGGCCGCGGTGCCCACGGCGGACACCTGCGGGTAGAGCCCGAACAGCACGGCGACCGCCGAGGCGCAGATGAGTGCGCCGCCCACCAGGCCCAGCAGCGTCAGGGGCCGGGGCACCAGCTGTGAACGGTGCATCGCGTACGCCAGTACCAGCGTGTTGGCGCCCAGGACCATGTTGGGGCCGAGCAGGAAGGTCCAGTCGTGCACTGCCGCCAAAGCGGTGGCGGCGGCTTGGAACGCGGCGGCGGTACCGGTGTCCGTGCCGCCGGCCAGCTCCTGGCGGAGGGTCACCACCGCCAGCAGGCTGACGATGCCGACGGCGATCACGGCCGCTTCGAGCAGCCGGCCGCACACGTAGCCGATCGCCAGCGCCTCGTGCCGTGCTCTGAGGACCGGGAACAGCGCCACCCCGGTGCCCACCACGGCGAGGAGCAGCACCATCTCGCACAGCGCGCCCAGCAGCACGCGAGTGTCCGATCCGGTCCCGACGACGTACTGCGCGCCCTCGAGCGCGGGACGGTACAGCGCAAGGCCGGCGATCGCGGCGACCTCGGTCACCAGGAACAGCGCCCCCGTCACGGCCGCGCTCGTTCGTGATCTTCGTGCTGAGTCCACGGGACTCTCCCTCTCCATGCGCGTGGTGTACGGCGTACACCACCGCGTCGAGGGACACCCTAGGTGTACGGCGTACACTCGGCAAGGGCCGACGAGTCCGACCGTCACGGGAGAAGGGCAGCAGGGGAGATGGCCGAGAAAGGTGGGAGCGCCGACCGCGCGCCCCTGAGCAGGCAGCGGATCCTGCGCGCCGCCGTCGCGCTGGCCGACGCGTCCGGGGCCGAGGCGTTCAGCATGCGCAGGCTCGCCCAGGAGCTCGGCGTCGTCCCGATGGCCCTCTACAAGCACGTGGCCAACAAGGAGGAACTCCTCGACGGCATGGTGGACGTGATCGTCGGTGAGATCGGCCGGCCGGTCCCCGGAGCGGACTGGAAGAGCGCCGTGCGGCAGCAGATCCTCTCCGCCCGGCGCGTGCTTCTGCAGCACCGCTGGGCCGCGCGCGTGATCGAGTCACGCACCGGCCCCACCCCTGCCGTACTGGCCTATCTCGACTCGGTGATCGGCACCTTTCGGGACGGCGGCCTCTCCGCGGATCTCACCCACCACGTGATGCACGCGCTCGGCAGCCGTCTGCTGGGCTTCTCGCAGGAGCTGTTCGACACCAGCCGGCCCGCGGCCCCATCGGGCACGGAGGGCGAGGCGGCACCGGGCCCCGCCGCGGCCTACCCACGCGTCGCGGAGATCGCCGCGGCGGCCGCCCACGACCCGGACTCGACCGTCGGCGGCGGCTGCGACGACCAGTTCGAGTTCGAGTTCGCGCTGGACCTGCTCCTGGACGGCATCGAACGCCTCCACCACCGAGGCTGGTCCTCCACCGACACCGGCACAGGCACCGACACCGGCACAGGCACCGGCGCATCCTCCGCCCGGTAGGGCGCGACCCCGTTCGCGAACGGCGCCACCCCGTCAGGCGCCGAGCTGCTCGCTCGCCATCCGGATACGGCCGTGGCCCTGGAGAAGCTCCTGGCCGGCGCGTGAAGCCGGCGTCGCAGGGCCGTGCGGGTGCGCGTCTTGCGACCGCGGGCCGGGGCAGCCGCGTGGCGGGCGGCCCCGGCCCGGGCCGCCGTCAGCGGCGCTCGGGCAGATCCGCCTCGGCCGGCGCTGCCGAGAACGCACGTGCCGTGGACGGCTTCTTCCCGCAGAACGCGGCCTCCAGCGTTCCGCCGAGGGCCGTGTTCGCCGCACCCCGGTTCGAGGTGTTCGCCATCGCGGAGAGACCGCGCCGGCCGTCACGGGTCGAGAAGGCGTACGTGTAGAAGCCCTGCACGGTGCCGGTGTGCCCGTACACCTGGACGCCGCAGGACAGGTCGTAGCGGCGCAGGCCGAGCCCGTAGAACCGGGTGTTCGTGGCGTCGGTCGGCGTGACCGTGGTCATGGCGTCCATCATGCGCGGCGACAGCAGCTCGCCCCGCATGAGCGCGGTGGTGAAGGTGTTCAGATCCGCCAGGTCGGAGATGACCGCCCCGGCCGACTGCGCCCAGGAGACGGTCTGTTCCGTGGAGTCGACGAGCGGCGCGCCCTCCTCGTCCGGATGCAGATAGCCGCGGACCCGCATCCCCTTGATCCGGGTGTCGGGGTGCACGTACGAGGTGTTCCGCAGCCGCAGCGGCGCGATCACCCGCCGCTCGTACGCGTCGGCGACCGGACGGCCGGTGATCTGCTCGATGAGCATGCCGACCACCACGAAGTTGGCGTTCGAGTACTTGTACGCCACACCGGGCTCGGTGGTGCGCGGTTCGCTCAGCGAGAGGTTCACCAGCTCCTGGTAGCTGAACACACGGTTCCGCACCGCCTCGAAGCCGGGCACGGTCTGGGCGAACATCGCGTCGGTGTAGTCCGCCAGACCGCTGCGGTGGGTGAGGAGATGACGCACCGTGATTCTGTCGTCGGGCAGCAGCCCCGGCAGATAGCGGTTCACCGGAGCGTCGAGCTCCAGTCGGCCCTCGTCCACCAACTGGAGCAGCACCACCGTGGAGAAGGTCTTGCTGACGCTGCCGATCCGGAACCGGGCCCGGCTGTCCATGGCCGCGCCGGAGACGCGGTCGCGGACGCCCTCGGTCCGCGTCCGGGCACCCCAGGGTCCGACGTATCGGGCCATCGCCCCCGGGGCGCCCTGGGCCATGGCGGCGTTCAGGGCCCCGACCACGCCTTCCATGTCGGGAGCGGGCACGGCCGGAACGGCGGGCGAGGCAGGGACGGCGGGAACGGACGGGGCGGCCGTCGCGGCGGTGGCGGGGGTGACGCCTCCGGCGAGGGCGGCGATCAGAGGGGCACTCACGACCAGGCGTCGACGCGGTGAAAGGGGCACGTTCTCCTCGAATCTGTCTCGACACGATGCGGTACGGCGCACGCGCGCTGCGGTGAGCCGCGAAGAGTCCGGGAGCCTCGGCCACTGTGCGCCGTCTCCCGATCCATCGATCAGGAGGGCCAACGCGGTGGATCGGTTCCTGTCACGGGGGCCCGAATTCCATTGCTGCGCGCGGGTGGAGGAGAGGCGGTAACCGAATCGGCCCCCGCCAGTTGATCTTGTCGTCGCCGGATGCCGTCGACGCGTTTCGCCAGCCACCGACCCCCCAGTCCGCCGACCGTCGGCGTGCGGGGCATCGATGAAGGACTCTGTATGGACAGTCAGATCGCCAAGGCCCATATCTTCGCCATGCTCGACGTCGATGGTGACGGTGCCATCTCCCGGGAGGAGTACCTCACCCGCCCCGACCGCGCCGCGGCCGCGTCCGGACGGGGGAGCGACGACCCTCTCGTCGCCGTCGCACGATCGGCCCACGAGCGGGTCTACGCCTCGATGGACGCGAACGGCGACGGGCGGGTGACCTTCGAGGAGTACGCGGCCTGGGCGGGCGCCGAGTCGTTCGAGAAGGTCTGCAGGCCCGCGCTCGGATCCCTGTTCGACCTCGCGGACACCGATGCGGACGGCTCCCTCGACCGGGGCGAGTTCACCCGGCTGCGCGAGGCGCTCGGCAACCCCGCCGACAACGCCGGCGCCGCGTTCGACGCGCTGGACGCCGACGGCGACGGGCGCGTCGACCGGGACGCGTACCTGGCATCGATCCGCGCCTATGTCACCGAGGGCGCCTCCGGCATGGCCGAAGCGCTGCACACGGCGAACAGCCGCTGACCCAGGGCCGCCGGGTCGATGATCCCCCGGGGCACGTACGCGGAAGGCTTGCTCCCCCCGCACGTGCGCGGAAGGCTTGCTCCCCCCCGCACGTGCGCGACGGCGGTCCGGTGGAGTGAAGGTCCGTGCCGCGCGACCGGGCCGACCGGTTGACCCGGTGTGCGTACCGCTTGCAACCTTCCGATACTGACCGCCCCCATCGCCGCATCGGCCACCGGACCGATCGACCAGCGCGCGGATTGCGCGCCCTGCGGCATGAGCGTCCGCTCCTGCAGCGTCCTCGACGAGCAGACCGTGCGCGTCGAGCTCCACGGAGAGGTCGACCACTACAGCGCAGGGCCGCTGCGGGTGCTGCTGGCCGCCGCGTCCACCGGCGGCCACCGGTGCCTCGTCCTCGACACCTCGCGTGTCACGTTCGCCGACTCCGCCCTGCTGCGGATCCTGACGGACTGGACCGGGCACGGGTGGCGGCTGCGTCTGACCGGCATCACCCCGGCGATGGAGCGGCTCCGGGCAGCCGCCTGGGGTGCATCCACGCCCACCGCGCGCCGACGCGCCCGTCCACGAAGGGAGGCCGTCGGGGAGGAGCGGGGCTGACCGGCCGACGAGCCGAAGGCCCGACGGGCTGACGACCCTCCCGCGCCCGACCCGTGAACCCGTGGGGCCGCACCGCGACGGTGCGGCCCCACGGTCGGGTACGAGACGCTCCCCGGCGCGTTGATCACGACGACGGGCTCTGGCAGAGTCCTCGGCGCTGTCCTGGAACCAGGGCGGGGGGAGCGGGCACCTCACCAGCCCGGTAGCAGGTGATGATGAGAAGAAGCGCGGCCTCCTGGCTGCACATGGTGGCGGCGGTGCTGGCGACAGTGCTGACGACGGCGGTCCTGCTCGGGGCGCAGGCGATACCCGCGGCGGCCCTGACGACGACGCCGGGTGATCCTGCGGGCAACGGCTACACCCGCGAATCCGTCCGGGCCATGACCTGGAACATCTGCGGCGAGGCCGGCGGCACACTGCCGTCGAGCGGGGGGTTCTGCCCCTTCCGCAACGACCCGAAGGCCAAGGCCAAGGCCATCGGGGACGTGGTCCGGGCCCGGAACCTGAACGCGATCATGCTTCAGGAGGTGTGCTCGGGACCTCGCCGGACCGAGGTCCCCGACACCGGGGCGCCCAGCCAGCTGGACGAGATCGCCGCCCAACTCGGCAAGGACACGTGGAGCTTCCGCTGGGCGGAGGTCTGGCGGCCGGCCGGCACCTCGTACTGCCGGGGTGGCCTCACCGGGACGCTCAGCGTCGCTATCGGCGTCAAGGGGCGCATCACCTGGTCGGACTCCGAGGTCCTGCCCGTCCCGCTGGGTACCCAGCAGAACCGTGGACAGGTGCTCTGCGCCGAGGCCGCCGGCTGGGAGAACCACCTCTGCGCCACCCATGTGTCCAACTTCGGTCAGGACGTCGAGCTGGGCCAGATGTCGCAGGACCGGGCGGACCAGCTCTACGAGGACCAGATCGAGACCATCCGCGCCATGGCGGCGAAGTTCCCCTCCGTGGTCCTCGGCGGTGACTTCAACACCCGGCTGCGCGACCGGCTCCAGCCGCTCTACGACACCATGGCGGAGTGCGACCAGCGGTCGTACCTCCCGGGCGACGCGAGCAACGAGGTCACCAAGTACACGCCGGCCGTGGCCAGCAAGGACGCCAACGAGGCGATCACCGATCCGTCCTACGAGACCTCGAAGATCGACTACCTCTTCTCCACCTCCGGCTTCAGCGGCTGCGACTCGTGGACGCAGATGGCCGACCAGGCGGACTACACGCTCCAGGCTCAGCCCGACTGTCACAAGAACGCCACGCCCATCGTCTGCACACCGACCGGAACCTCCGACCACACGCCGCTCTACGGTCACACCAGAGGCGCGCCGACGCTCTCCTGGAAGCTCGACGGATCCCCCGCGGGCACCTCGGGCGGCTCCGGCGGTCACTCGGGCACCCTCACCGCAGGTGCCTCCTGGACCACGGACCACGGCGGCGCCGTCGCCCTGAACGGCTCGACCGGCACGGTCACCGCGGCCGGCCCCGTGGTCGACACCACCCGCAGCTTCACCGTCTCCGCCTGGGCCAAGGTCGAGCCCGGCGCCGGTACCTCGGTCGTCCTCTCCCAGGACGGCTCAGTGATCAGCGGCATGATGCTCTGGTACAACCAGCCGGACAACACCTGGCGCTTCGGCCTGCCGAAGTCGGACAGCGGCGGCTGGAGCGTCGACCAGGCGATCTCCCGTACGCAGGCCAAGCCCGGGGTGTGGACCAGGCTCACCGCCGTCCATGACGCCGCGTCCGGCGTCGTCACCCTCTACGTCGACGGCGTCGAGGCCGGCACCACCACCCACCCGACCCGGTGGGCCGCCGACGGCCCGTTCGTCGTCGGCCGGGACAAGGTGAACGGCGCCGGCAACGCTTACTTCCACGGTGCCGTCCAGCGCGTCGAGGTCTACGACCACCCGATGACCGCCACCGAGGCCGCCTCGCACGCGGGCAGGCTGACCGCGCCGACCGGCAGGCAGGCCCAGCCGTCCCCGGACGCCCCGGGCTGCCACCAGGCCGGCGGCTACGGCACGGTGCACAGCCTGACGCCGACGTTGACCGCCAGGGTCACGCACCCGGACCCGTCCAAAGAGGTCTGGGCCGAGTTCTCGGTGTGGGACAACACCGACCCGAGCCTGCCCCAGCCTCTGCGTATGAGCGGCCCCGGTTCCGCGAGCGCCAAGGTGCGCGGCGACGGCACCGTCTCGGTCACCGTCCCCGGTCTCGTCGAGGGCCACAGCTACGGCTGGTGGGTGCGGACTGTCGACGGCGCCACGGCCTCGCCCACCGCCGCGGTCTGCCACTTCCGCGCGACCGCGGGCTGACCGACCGCCGAAGAGCCCCGACCGGTGCCGGCAGGTTCCTCTGCCCACCGGTCGGGGGCTCGTGTGTCCGAGACAGGGGTCTCGGGCTCAGGGAGTCCCCGCGCAGCTTCTCGTCCCGCGGTCAGCCCGCCGGAGCCCCCCACGCGTTCGCCAGTCCCTCCAGCCACACCGGCGGGAGTTCGGCGTGCTCCCACTCCGTCCGCAGGGCGGACGGCGCCGTGGCGAGGCGTTCGAGCACGGCGATGCTGGTGGGGGAGTGGGTGAGGGAGTAGCGGCCGTGGATGGCGATGTCGCTGCCGGGACCGTACTGCGCGTACAGCCGGGCCAGCTCTTCGCGCCGGGTCTCGGCGAACTCGCCGAGCCGTCCCGCGTACCCCGCCCGTTCCGCGGGGCTCATCGTGCCGAGGACCGCGGTGAGGACGTCGTCCGACACCTCGGGGTCGAGGTCGGAGACGTGGGTGAACGCGAGGTAGAGCGGCGTCACCGCCACCTTCGCCCGCTCCACGTCCACCCTGCCGACGGGGGGATGTCCTCGCGGGACGTCCTCCCGGCCGGTCTGCGGGGAGCGGGCGGGCACCGCCGGCCCGAGGGCGTGCCGCAGCGCTCGTTCGGCGATGCGGTCGAGTTCGTCGCCGACGGCCTGTGCGCCGTCCCGCCAGCCGGCGCCGTAGAGATCGCCCCTGCCTTCAGGGGCGTCCCTCTCGACCTTACGGACCTCACGGTGCGCCTCCACGACGGCGCCGGCCTCGACGAGCGCGATCAGCTCCTCGGCCTCCGTGTGGAACACTCCGGCGCGGCCGAGGAGTTCGAGGAGGGTCTTCTTCGCGTTCACGACGCTGGCGGAGTCCAGCGGGTGCTGGTCCTCTTCGGCGGCGTTCATCAGGCCCTCCTCGTCTCTCTCAACTCTCCGAGCGTCGGTCGAGGCTTTCAGCTGGGAGTGGTCGCCGTCCAGCCGACTGCCCGGCCGCAGCCCTCCGGCAGCCCCGGGCCGGTCCCCGGCGTGCCATCCGTGACAGACATGGACGGGCGCGGTCGGGCACGGTCAGGCGGCCCGGGCGGGGCCGGCGCGGCCTGGGGCCCGTCGTACCCGGTGACGGCGGGAGAGCGTCATCGGCCGACGCGAGCGGCCGGAGGTGCCCCGTCCTCGTCCGCCGCCCTCGCCGACAGCGGCGTCGCGATGTCCTCCAGCGATCTGCCCTCCGCCGCGACGGCGAAGAAGAGCGCGACGAGACCCGCCAGGACCATGAGCGTCGCACCGACACAGAAGGCGAGGACGGCGTCGCCGACGACACCGCTCTCGGTCAGCTGCGCGAAGAGAAGCGGCCCGGAGATACCGCCGGCGGCCGTACCGATCGCGTAGAAGAACGCGATCGCCATCGCCCGTGTCTCCATCGGGAAGATCTCGCTGACGGTGAGGTACGCGGAGCTGGCGCCGGCGGAGGCGAAGAAGAGGACGACACACCAGCACAGCGTCATCGTGGTCGCGTCCAGACTGCCCCGGTCGAAGAGCCACGCCGTACCGAAGAGCAGCAGACCCGAGAGGATGTAGGTACCCGCGATCATCGGGCGACGCCCGACGGTGTCGAAGAGCCGGCCGAGCAGGAGCGGGCCGAGGAAGTTGCCGAAGGCGATGACGGCGAAGTAGTACCCGGTGTACCCGGTGGGAACGTCGAAGAACTTCACCAGAATGGAGCCGAAGCCGAAGGTGATGGCGTTGTACAGGAACGCCTGGCCGATGAAGAGCGCGAAGCCGAGCACGGCCCGCTTGGGGTACGTGTGGAAGAGCGTGCGGGCGATCTCGATGAAGCCGATGCTGTGACGCTGCTCGATGGTGATCGCGCGGGACGGCTCGGGCAGGGTGACGCCCTTCTCGCGCTCCACCTGACGTTCCACGGCCGCGACCAGTTCCTCGGCCCCTTCCGAACGGCCGTGGATGAACATCCACCGCGGGCTCTCGGGAACATGCCGGCGCACGACCAGAATGACGAGACCGAGGACGACTCCCAGCGCGAAGCTCAGTCGCCAGCCGACGTCCATCGGGAAGAAGTCGGTGTCGAGCGCCGCGACGGACAGCAGAGCGCCGCCCATGGCCCCGAGCCAGTAGCTGCCGTTGATGATGAGGTCGACCCGGCCCCGGTACTTGCTCGGGATGAGTTCGTCGATGGCCGAGTTGATGGCGGCGTACTCGCCTCCGATACCGAAGCCGGTCAGGAAGCGGAACAGGAAGAACCACCACACGGAGGTGGACAGCGCGGTCAGCGCCGTCGCCAGGAGATAGACGGCGAGGGTGATCAGGAACAGTTTCCTGCGGCCGAAGCGGTCGGTGAGCCAGCCGAAGAACAAGGCGCCGGAGCAGGCACCTGCCACGTACAGCGCGGCCGCCACACCGGTGACCTGGGCGTCGCTGATCGGCAGCCCGCTGCCCTCTTCGGAGAGCCTGCCGGCCATGTTGCCGACGATGGTCACCTCGAGACCGTCGAGGATCCATACGGTGCCGAGACCGATCACGATCATCCAGTGCCACCGTGACCAGGGCAACCTGTCCAGCCGGGCGGGGACTTTTGTGGTGACGGTTCCCATCACGCTGTCATCGGTGCGACTCATGACACCTCTTCTAACCCGAGCCGGGCCGCACACGCCCCGACCCCGCTCGATCCCACCGAATCGGACGAACTGACCGCCCGTCGGGCAAGCAGCGCCGAAAGACCGTCACCAGCCGTGGCGGCAAAAGGTGTCGAGGACGGCACTTGTCACGCATACGTTCGGAACACACGGGCACGCGAACCGCAGCAACAGACGGCGGATGGAGAGCAGCTCCAAGCCGATCTTCCGTGCCCTACAGGCGGGATCATGAACGCGACTGACGACGAACGTGCCAAGAAATCCGGAGAACGTATCGACCTATCCACGGCGATGCGCAGAGCCTCCGCTCAACTCTCCGAACTCCTGGGCTCTGAACCGGGATCCGTCTCGGCGGTGAAAGCCACCGAAGAGGGCTGGTCGGCCGACGTGGAAGTGGTCGAACTGGAAAAAGTGCCCGACACGATGACCGTCATGGCGTCCTACCACGTCGCTCTCGACCCCGAGGGCCGCCTCGTCGCCTACGAACGCACGACGCGGTACGCACGGGGCCAGATCGACCGCCGTTGACACCTCCGGAAGGAGTTTCACCGTGACACTCGTCCAACAGAGCAGCACAGCGAGCGGCGGAAGCGGCTCGGGCAATCTCTACGACGTGCTGGAACTCATTCTCGACCGAGGTCTTGTGATCGACGCGTTCGTCCGCGTCTCCCTCGTCGGGATCGAAATACTCAAGATCGACGTCCGTGTGGTCGTCGCCAGTGTGGACACCTATCTGCGTTTCGCGGAGGCGTGCAACCGGCTCGATCTGGAATCCGGCCGCAAGGCGCCGACGCAGCTCACCGAAATCGTCGGCGACATGACGGAGAACGGCGCCAAAGGCAAGTCGAAAGGCGCCCTGAGCGGAGCCGTCGAGGCGATCTCGGATTCCCTGCACCGCAAGGACGAGGAGCCCGAGGAGGAGCCGCGGAAACGAACGTCACGCTCCTCGTCCAGCCGTTCATCAGCCCAGCGAAGCGAGGAGTGACGCGTGTCCACCTACGTCTACGCCATCACCGGCGCCGACCACCCCCTACGGCTGGACGACCTCCACGGAGTCGGCGACCCACCGTCACCCCTGCGAGCGGTCACGACCGACACCGTGGCCGCGGTCGTCAGCGACGCGCCACCCGGCCTCAGGGCCAAGCGCCGTGACGTGACGGCCCACGAGCGCGTCCTGGAGGCCCTGATGGCCGACGGCGCGACCCTGCCGATGCGCTTCGGTCTGCTCGGCCCCGACGACGAACGGGTGGCCGAGGTCCTGGGTCGGGACGCCCCCGCCTACCGCAAGCGGCTGACCGAGCTCGAGGGACACGTCGAGTACCACCTCAAGGCCGCCCGGGACGAGAAGGACCTGCTGATCGAGATCATGGCGCAGTCCGAGCGGGCCCGGGAGCTCAACCAGCGCACCCGCTCGGACCCGGGAGCACACGACGAACGCATCGCGCTCGGCGAACTCGTCGCCCAAGAGGTGGCGGCCCGGGGGGACGCGCAGGCGGAGGAGACGGTGAAGCGCCTGCTCCCGGCCGCCTCCCGCGCCTCCCGTGGCGAACCGGGCGCGACCCACTTCCTCAACGTGTCGTTCCTCGTTCCCGCCGAGTCGACGGACGCCTTCGTGGGCGCCGTACGGGAAGAGGCCGACCGGCTGGGGGAGGGGTACAGCTTCACCCTGACCGGGCCGCTCCCTCCGTACAGCTTCGTGTGACCGTCGGGCAAGGACAGCGAAGGAGGTGCCGGCCATGGGACTCGTCACCGGCATTCTGACCCTGCCGCTGGCCCCCGTCCGCGGAACGGCCTGGGTCCTCGACCAGGTGTTGCTCGCGGCGGAGCGGGAGTACTACGACCCCGAGCCGGTGCGCCGACGACTGGCGGAGCTCGTGGACGACTTCGAGCGGTCCCGCATCGATGCCGAGGAGTTCGACCGGCGGGAGGACGAGCTGCTGGACCGGCTCGACGAGATCGAGGCGTACCGGCGACGACCACCGGGGAACGGCTCGTGACGGCCGCCGGCCGAGAGCATCCGTACGCAGACAGGGGCGACACCGTGTCCGATTCACTGGCAGGCCGCCTGGCGGCCCCGCCGCGCACCACATCCGCACCCGGTGCCCAGGGCTCCTCCGCCAACCTCGCGGACATCCTGGAGCGGGTCCTCGACAAGGGCATCGTGATCGCGGGCGACATCCAGATCAATCTCCTCGACATCGAACTGCTGACGATCAAGCTCCGGCTTCTGGTCGCCTCGGTCGACAAGGCGAAGGAGATGGGCATCGACTGGTGGGAACACGACCCCTCCCTCTCCTCGCGGGCGCACCGCCCGGCACAGCCGGTCGAAGACCGCCGTGGGGCGGCCGACCCGAGGGAGCTCCTCGCCGAGGAGAACGAGCGTCTGCGCGGCGAGCTCGACCGGCTGCGCGCGGCGCTCGGCCCGGCCGACGAAACGCGGAGGACCGGCGATGGAGGAGGGGCGGGCGAGGTGCGAGAGGAGGGCACGAGGTGAGCACGTATGAGCGGACGCCACGGGAGACGCCGGGCTTTGCCGGCACCGGTCCCGAGCTGACGTACGTGTACGCCGTCGGCCGCGACGACGGGGCGCTTCGCCGTCCCCTCGGCCGCCTGACCGGAGTGCACGGCCATGACCTGCGGCTGATCCGTGGCGACGGGCTCGTCGCGCCGGTGTCGTCCGTACCGTCGGACGTCTTCGGCGAGCGGGCGCTGCGCGCTCTGCTGGAGGACCTGCCGGCCCTCGAGGCGATGGCGCGCGCTCATCACGCCGTCGTCGACGCCGCGTTCGCCGAGACGGTCGTGCTCCCCCTGCGCCTGGCGACGGTCTACCGGGACGACAGCCGGGTGGTCGCCATGCTCGCCGAGCAGCGGCGACGTTTCGAGGAACTCCTCGCGGAGCTCGACGGGAACGTCGAGCTGGGCGTGAAGGTCTACGTGGACCCGAACGCGGCCCGGTCGCGCGAAGAGCCTCCGCCACCGGAGGCGTCGGCCGCTCCGTCCGGGCCGGGACGCGCCTACCTGGCGCAGCGCCGGGCGCGCCGGCGCAGCACCCAGGACCTCTACCGGACCGCCGGCGCCATCGCCGCCGAGGCGACCGCGGTGGCGCGGGCGTTCGCACGGGCCGGCGTCGCACACCGCCCCCAGCAAGGGGAGTTGTCCCATCGTCCCGGCGAGAACCTCAGTAACGAGGCGTACCTGGTGGCCGCGGGCGACGCGGAACGGTTCCGGGAGCAGGTCGGCGCCCTGGCCGGCCGCGCCCCTGGCGTCCACATCGAGGTGACCGGACCGTGGGCACCGTACTCGTTCGCGACACCGGACATGGCCGGGGACGAGGGCGCCCCGTGACGAGCAGCGCGTTCCCCGTCGGCGGCGGTGGCATCCAGGACACCGAACCTCTCCAGGGGCCGCCGGTCGCCCTCATCGACCTGCTGGACCGCCTCCTGACCGGCGGCGCCGTGCTGACCGGGGACCTGGTCCTGTCCGTCGCGGACGTCGACCTGGTCCACATCAATCTGCGCGCGGTCATCAGGTCGATCACCGAGGACGCACCGGCCCCCTGGGCCGTCGCGCCCCCGAACGTCGAGTCGGCCACGCCGGGCCCGGCACACACCCCAAGGAGGCTTCAGCGATGAGGGAAACCGCCCCCACCCGGGTCCACGACCTCGATGAGCGGCTCGCGGCGGCCGGTGGCGTGGCCCAGCGGCTCGCCACCGACCCCGACACGGTGGAACGCGATCTCATCAAACTCGTCCTGACCATCGTCGAACTGCTGCGTCAGCTGATGGAACGTACCGCCGTCCACCGGGTCGACCAGGGAGACCTCACCGAGGACCAGGAGGAACGCATCGGCATGACGCTGATGATTCTTCACGACCGTATGGAAGAGCTGTGCGACAGGTACGGCCTCTCGATGGACGATCTGAATCTGGATCTGGGGCCGCTGGGCTCACTGCTGCCCCGCGAAGGAATTCGATAGAACACCCCCCGTTTCATGAGTGGTTGAACGGCAAGGAGGAATGCCATGACTGCTGAGAGCGACAACACCAGGAATTCCCGCGCCACAAGCGCCCGGAAGACGGCCACCAAGCGGACCGAGAGGAAGGCCTCGGCTGCGGCGGACACGTCGAAGTCCGCGTCGAGGTCCGCGTCGACATCCGCGGCCGAGACCGCGTTGCACGACGCGGAGAAGTCGGCTTCGGCGAGTGCGCGCTCCGCCGGCGAGGCCACCCGGCGTGTCGGCCGTGCGGCGGCGAACGGTCTCCAGAGCGGGCAGCAGGCCGTGACGGCCAACGCCGCCAAGGCGGCCACCGCGGCCACGACCGCCTGGACGGTCGTCAAGGAGAGGAAGGCGATCGCGGCGGGCGCCGCGGCAGGAGTCGCCGGAGTGGCCGGCGCCGCCTTCGCCCTCGGCCGCACCACGGCCAAGCCGCCGGTCGGACCGCTGACCCGGCTCGCGCGCGGTCGGATCTGAGCGGAGACGCGGCCGCGGCCGCCGCCGCGCCCGCATCCGCCGCCTCGCGTACGCCTGTGACCCGCCCCGCAACGACGGGGCGGGTCACAGGCGTACGGCGATGTATGCCGGCGCGGCCGGCGACGCCACGAGCACAGGGCCGGCGCCATGGGGCAGAGCGCCCCGGGCGGGGAGGTATCCCGAGACGGCCCGATGCCACCCAGCCGCCGGAGACGCAATCTGGCGCTTAGAGGACATGGAGGACGCCTCGCGGGGTAACGGCGACCTCATGGACACCACACCCCTACGCGCCGTCGCACTCGTCTGCACCCTCTCCCCCTCGCCCGCGCCCTCCAGCTCACAACTGCTGGCGGAACAGACCATGGCCGCCCTCGGCGAGCACGGGGTCACCGGCAAGACGATCCGCATCGCCGATCGGAACGTCCTGCCCGGTGTGAAGACGGACATGGGGCAGGGGGACGACTGGCCCGAGATCCGGGACACGATTCTCGGCTCCGACATCCTCGTCCTGTCGACCCCGATCTGGCTCGGACACCCGTCGAGCATCGCCCAGCGCGTTCTGGAACGTCTGGACGCCGAGCTCTCCGAGACGGACGACGAGGGCCGCCTGCTGACCTACGGGAAGGTCGCGGCCGTCTGCGTGGTCGGCAACGAGGACGGCGCGCACAAGACCGGCGCCGACCTCTTCCAGGGCCTCAACGACGTCGGCTTCACCCTTGCCCCCGGCGCGGTCACCTACTGGGTCGGGGAGGCCATGCAGGGCACCGACTACCAGGACCTCGAGAAGACCCCCGAGGCCACGGCGGGGACCACCGCGACGCTCGCCGCCAACACGGCGCACCTCGCCCGGCGGCTCAAAGCGGCCCCTTACCCGCCCTCCTAGACCGAAGGAGTACGAGCACATGACCGACGACAAGCAAGGCCGGCAGCGCCCCCGGACCACCCCGTCCGAAGCGGTCGGGGAGAGCGGCGACGAGGAAGCACGACGCGAGGCGGACGAGGCGGCCGTCACGGACGGTGACGGCACCGAGCCCGGTCGTGCGAACCAGGGGGAGCGGCCCGGCGGCCCCCGCACCGATTCCTCGGAACAATCTTCGGCTCACCGCGAATGATATGGCGCCGGTGATGGTATTCGCTTCAATGCCTTTTCGCTCCGCTAGTCGCGGCGGAGTCATCCATAAGGGTGCAGGGAGGTCGTCGTGATTATCCTCGGAGTGATCCTGCTGATCATCGGGTTCGTCACAGGAATTTCCATTCTGTGGACCATAGGCCTGATCCTCGCGGTCATCGGCCTGGTGCTGTGGGTGGCCGGCGCTGCCGGACACGCTGTGGGAGGCCGATCTCACTACTGGTGAGCGCGCGCTGAACACCCCCGCCCACTGATCCGTGACCCGCCCCGGCGCACACCGCCCGGGGCGGGTCCGATACGAGAAAGGCGATCATGACCGCACAGACCCTCGTCAGCGATTCCGCACCCGCTCTCAGCGATGCCGCACCCGCTCTGGCCGCGGCCGGCTCGAACGCCCTCCTTTTCGCCGTGGCCATCGGCGTGGTGATCGTGGGTGTGCTCATCGGCGCGTTCTGGTGGGGGAGCCGCCGTGTCGCACGCCGCCGGCGCCCGGTCGGTGACCCGACCCGGACCCAGACGCCGCCGCAGCCCCCTGCCGAGCCGGGCCGCGATTCGTGGAGCACCCCGGACGACGACCCGGACCTGGGTGATTCCCACCGCTGACGGCGCTCCGCCCCTCTTCAGGCGGTGAGGTGGGGCAGCAGGCGGTCCGGGGTCAGGGGGAGGTGGCGCAGCCGGACGCCGACCGCGTCGTGGACGGCGTTGGCGATGGCCGCGGCGGTGCCCACGATGCCGATCTCACCGATGCCCTTGGTGCCCATCGGATTGAGATGAGGATCGTCCTCCTCCACCCAGTGCGCCTCGATCGCGGGTACGTCCGCGCACGAGGGGACGTGGTACGAGGCCAGATCGCGCTCCGCGAAATCACCGAAGCCGGGGTCCATGGTGCTCGACTCGGTCAGAGCCATTCCGATGCCCATGGTCATCCCGCCGATGAACTGGGAGCGTGCCGTACGAGGGTTGAGGATGCGACCGGCGGCGTAGACGCCGAGGAGGCGGCGGACCCGGACCTCGCCTGTCACGGTGTCCACCTGGACCTCCGCGAAGTGTGCGCCGAACGCGTGCCGGGCGTAGGGCGATTCCTGCCCGGCCTCCTCCTCGGTGTCGGCCGACGCGGTCAACCCCTCGGCCGGCAGCTCGCCGGAGTGCGCGCGCAGCTTTCCTGCGAGGGCGGTGCAGGCCTTGTGGACGGCCCAGCCCCAGGAAGCCGTGCCCGAGGAGCCGCCGGCGAGCGGGGCATCGGGCAGCCCACTGCTGCCGATGTCCACGCGCACCGCGTCCGGGCGGGTGCCCAGCACCTCGGCCGCGATCTGCGCGAGCACGGTACGCGCCCCGGTGCCGATGTCGGTGGCGTTGACCCGCACGGTGTACGTGCCGTCCCGGTCGGCCTGCGCGGTGGCCGTCGAGGGGCTCACGAGTACGGGATAGGTGGCCGAGGCGACCCCGGTGCCGAGCAGCAGGTCCCCCTCTCGGCGTCCGCCGCCGCGCCCACCACCTTGGGCACCGCCTCCACCCGCACGCGGTTCCCAGCCGAAGCGCCGCGCGCCCTCGCGGAGACAGTCCGCGAGGTGCCGGCTGCTGAAGCGTCTGCCGCTGTCGGGTTCGGTGGCCGGCTCGTTGCGCAGGCGCAGCTCCACGGGGTCGACGCCGGTGGCGACGGCGAGTTCGTCCATCGCCGACTCCAGGGCGTACATGCCCGACGCCTCGCCCGGTGCCCGCATCCACGAGGGGCTCGGCACGTCCAGGGCCACCACCCGGTGGGCGGTGCGGCTGTTCGGCGAGGTGTACATGGTGCGGGCCGGGACGGCGGCCTGCTCGACGAACTCCTTGACCGTGGACGTGTGGGTGACCACCTCGTGAGCGAGCGCCGTGATGACACCGTCGGAGTCCGCCCCGAGCCGCACGCGCTGCACGGTGGGGGCGCGGTGGCCGACGACGGCGGCGAGGTGTTGGCGGGGGAGCGCCAGTTTGACGGGCCGACCGGTGTGGCGGGCGGCCATCGCGGCGAGCACCACCTGCGGGCGTGGTGTGCCTTTGGAGCCGAACCCGCCGCCGACGTGCTCGGACATGACGGTGACCGAGGCTTCGGGCAGACCGAAGAGACGGGCGAGGGTGTCCCGTACGGTGGTCGAGCCCTGGCTCGAGTCGTACACGGTCAGCCGATCATCGTCGGCCCACCACGCGGTGGCGGCGTGCGGTTCCATCGGATGGTTGTGGAGCGCGGGCATGGTGTACGTCGCGTCGACACGGATGTCGGCGGCGGCGAAGGCCGCGTCGAAGTCGCCCCGTTCGCGTACGGCCGGGTGGCCGCCGTTGGCCTCCTGCGGGGTGTAGAGCCGCGGATGGTCGGCGGTCAGGACGACGTCGTGCTCATCGGTCTCGTACGAGACACGCAGGGTGCCGGCGGCGGCCCGCGCGGTCTCCAGGGAGTCGGCCACGACCAGAGCGACGTACCAGCCGCGATGGGGCACGCGGTCGTCCTGCAACAGGGCGAGCGTGGGGTCGTCCGACGGGCCTAGGCGAGGCGCGTTCCTGTGGCTGAGCACCGCGTGCACGCCGGGCAGCGCGAGGACGTCGTCGGCATGGACGGCCGTGACCCGGCCGCACGCGACGGCGGCCGGCACGGGCCACGCGTAGGCGCAGTCGGGTGGCGTGTGCTCGGCCGCGTAGCGGGCCGCGCCCGTGACCTTCGTACGGGCTTCCCGGCGCGGAACGCCGCTCTGCGGGGCAGCTGGGGCGGACGGGGCGTCCGGCGCCTTCGTGGCGTCCGGGGTGAGTGCGTCGGTCATGTCGGGGGCCGGCCTCCTTCGGCGCGGGAAGCGAGGTCGCTCAGGATGCTGACGGTGAGCTTGCGGGCGAGCTCCACTTTGAACGCGTTGTCGCGCAGCGGCTCGGCGGAGGCGAGTTCGGCGTCGGCCGCCCGTGCGTAGGTCTCCGTGGTGGCGGGCGCGCCCCGCAGTACCTCCTCGGCCGCGCGGGCGCGCCAGGGCCGGTGGGCGAGGCCTCCGAAGGCGAGCGACGCCTCCTGGACGACACCGTCCTCGACGCGGACCGCGGCGGCGACCGAGGCGAGGGCGAAGGCGTACGAGGCACGGTCACGGGCCTTGCGATAGCCGCTGTGCACGGAGTGGGGGAGGGGCGGCAGGGACACGCCGGTGATCAGTTCCCCCGGCCGCAGGACGGTATCCACGTCGGGCCGTTCGCCGGGCAGCCGGTGGAAGTCCGCGACGGGGACCGTCCGCGCCCCGTCCGCCCCACGCAGGTGGACCGCCGCGTCGAGGGCGGCCAGGGCCACCGCCATGTCCGAGGGATGGGTGGCGACGCAGTACGCCGAGTGGCCGAGTACCGCCAGGTCCCGATGAACGCCGTCGCGGGCGGGGCACCCCGTTCCCGGGTCTCGTTTGTTGCAGGGCTTCGAGGTGTCCTGGAAGTAGAGGCACCGGGTGCGCTGGAGGAGGTTCCCGCCGGTGGTCGCGGTATTGCGCAACTGCCCCGAGGCCCCGGACAGCAGAGCCTGCGACAAGGCGGTGTAGCGCGTGCGCACGACCGGATGGGCCGCCAGATCGCTGTTGCGCACGGTCGCCCCGATGCGGAGGCCGCCCTCGGGAGTCTCCACGACGGCGTCCCACGGCAGGCGGCTGACGTCGATGAGGAACGTCGGGGCGGTGACCCCGAGCTTCATCAGGTCCACGAGATTGGTCCCGCCGCCCAGGAACTGCGCGCCCGGATGGGCGGCGAACGCGTCGAGCGCCTCCTCCGCCGTCTCGGCGCGCAGATACGAGAAGGGCCTCATGACGTCGCGGCCTCCTCGATCGCGTCGACGATGTTCGGATAGGCACCGCACCTGCAGATGTTGCCGCTCATGCGCTCCCTGATCTCCTGGGCGTCGAGGGCCTCAAGGGCGTCGAGGGCGTCGAGGGCGTCGAGGGTGCCGGGGGCTGCGCGGCCCTCCGCCGGGAGACGGGGCGGCGCGGTCGCGTACGAGGGGTGTCCCGCGGCAGCCTCGTCCAGCATGCCGACGGCGGAACAGATCTGGCCGGGCGTGCAGTAGCCGCACTGCAGGGCGTCTCTGGCGACGAACGCCTCCTGGACCGGGTGAAGTCGTTCGCCCTGGGCGAGGCCCTCCACCGTTGTGATGTCCGAGCCGTCGCAGGCCACGGCGAACATGAGGCAGCTGTTGGCACGCCGCCCGTCGACGAGGACCGTGCACGCGCCGCACTGCCCGTGGTCGCACCCCTTCTTCGCGCCGGTGAGGTCCAGGTGTTCGCGCAGCGCGTCCAGGAGGGTGGTGCGGTTGTCGAGCCGTAGCGTCCGCTCCGTCCCGTTCACCCGCAGGGCGACGAGGGAGGCCGGGTACTCCTGGGGGGCGGGCTCAGGCATGGGTGGCGCTCGGGACGGCGAGCGGGTCGCGCGGAGCCTCGCTCTTCGCCTCGCTCATCCGTTCACCGAGCTCGACGAGGCGGTTGCGCCCCAGTGCCTTGCGGACCTCGGGGAACCACTCCTTCTCCTCCTCCTCGACGTGGTGGCGGACGTTCTCCATCAGGACGGACATCTTCGCCTTGAAGCGCTCGTCGGAGGGGTCCATGTTCTTGAGCTCGGAGAGCATCCACACCACCGCGTGATGTTCCTCGATGCTCTCCAGGACGTGATCGGTCGTGTCGGGCGCTCCTTCGCGTGCCGCCGGATAGAAGATCTGCTCCTCGATCCAGGCATGCACCGTGAGCTCCTCGATCACCTGATCGGCGATGCTTCGCCGCTCCGCGAGGGCGTCGTCGTCGGTCTTCTCGAACTTCTTGAACAGCTTCTCGACCGTCGCGTGGTCCTCGCGCAGCATCACGATCCCGTCCATACGTCCACCTTGCCCTTCTGTCACGTTTTGGTGCTGTCTGTGTCAGAGGCTTCCCTTCCCCCGAAGGGCCGGTCGTATGTCCTTCCCTCCGCCGGAGGGGCGACAAGGCGGATGCCGGGCGGGTCCGTCCGACGACGGTCCCGCCCGGCATCGACTCACGGGCTCACGGGATCACCGGCCACAGGCTGGCCGGTTCGCGGCCTACGGGGCCACGGTGATCTGCTGGGCCGGATCGGTGGTGTCCGCGACCGTGTAGACGGCGTTGAAGACGGAGCTCGTCGCGCTGGTCGGGCAGCCGAACCCGCCGGTGACCTTGACCGGGACCGAGGCGTTGGTGAAGGTCAGCGAGGGCGGGGCGCCGTTGGCCCAGGAGCCGGGGACGCTCGCCGCGGCCGTGGGCGCGGCGACGACCGTACAGGTGGCCAGACCGGTCGTCTTGACCACCAGGCCGCCCGTCGGGACGGTCATGGTGGCCGTGATCGGAGACCCGTTCTGCATGGACACCTGCCAGGCGCCGCTGGTCGTGACGGTCGGGGTCACGCCCGACATGCTCGACGTGCAGGAGCTGTACGTCGGGGCGGAGATCGGCGAGGAGACCGGCCCGGCCGCGTTGTGGTTGCCGGGGGCGGCCGGGACCGTGCCGGTGGAGACGGAGACCGAGCAGGTCACGGTGACCGAGCCGGCCTTGAAGGTGGCCTTGCCGCTGAGCGTGGCCTTGAAGGCGTGACCGGCGGGGGTGACCGTGGTCGAGTCGGCCGCCGCCGTGGGTAACGGTGCGGCGGTGGCGGAGACGGCGCCGAGGGTCAGCGCGCCGGTGGCGGCGAGTCCGAGTCCGAGCGTGAGGGCGGTGTGGGTGCGGCTCATGGCTGTGCTCCTTGGGGATCGGAGAGCGGTGATGCGGCGGAGTGAGCGTCGTGCGGTGCGGCGGAAGTGGATTCGTGCGGTGCGGCGGGCGTTCCGGATGTCTCGGTACCGCTGGGTTCGGCGGACGGGTCGCGCGTGGGGGTACGCGGCTGCCAGGCGAACATGAGCCCGCCGCCGAGGATGCCCAGCAGGGTCCCGACGAGGAAACCTCCGAGGTTCGACAGCACCAGTGCGGCGGTGGCGATGAGGGTCGTGACGACCCCGGCGAGTGTGCGGTAGTGCGGGGCGAACCAGACGGAGACGCCGAGCACGATCATCACGAGACCCATCAGGACGGACGGGATCCCCGCCACGCCCTGGGTGAGCATGGCCTTCAGCGGTGCGAGGGGCAGGGCGCAGATCTCGGCCCCGGCGAGGGCGGCGGCGAGCCCGCCCCAGAACGGACGGCTGCGGCGCCACCGCCGGAACCGCTTCCGCCAGGGGGTCAGAAGCATTCCTTCTTGCCCTTGTTGACCGTCATGTTCAGACCGGAGAGCTTGAAGGTGCCGGCGTTGGTGGCCCACGCCGTCTGCTTCAGATCGGTGATGGTGACGGTGTCGGCCTGCTGGGAGAACAGGTCCTGCATGCCCTGGGCGTCGGCCGGGCCCTTGTCGAGGGTGGAGGCGTCGCGGCCGATCTCGATGTTCGTGAAGGCCGCGTTGCCGGACAGCTGGGTGGCGTCGACGAAGAGGTTCGTCGCCTCGACGGGGGTCTTCTGGCCGGCGGTCAGGTTGAGCGAGATGTCGCCGATCACCGGGAGCGAGGTGACGACCGACTGACAGAGGCTGTTGAGCTCGGCCTTCCTGATCGCGGTGACCGCCACCGGGATGAGTTCCTCCCGGGCGTTGACGTCCACGCTGCCGTACTGGACGAAGCCCTCGCCCGTCAGGCTCTTGGCGGACACCTTGAACTGCTGGCCCGACACGGCGAAGGAGGCGGCGAGTGCCCCCTGGGCGAGGGCGATGCCGAGCGCGGCGGTGACGCCGACGGCCGGGATCGTCAGGACGGCGAAGCGCCGCCATCTCACCCGGCCGTCGCCTAAGTCGCGATCCGTTGAGTCCTGGTCCATGACAGATCCCCCTTGATGGGTGGGATGAAGGGTGATGGGTGATCCGGCCCGAGCCGACGTGACCACGTGCGATCCGGCGGTGTGCGATCCGGTCGCGTGCATTCGTTACTCGCCGGTATGACCGTGGAGTCGAATGTAAGAGTGCCAATGGTGGTTGGCAAGGTTGTGCGAGAGCTCGCTTTCGGCCAAGTCCTACTGCTCCGTACGCAGCAGCGCGGCGACTTCGGCCTCCACCCTCCGAGCCATCGCCCGCGCGAACTCCGCGGCCACGACCTCGCCCGCCACCGGGCGCAGTGCCGCGGCCGTCTCCCCGATGTGATCCAACTGGGCGTCCGAAAGCCGCTCCAGGCCTTCGGGGCCGATCACATGCCGACGGAAGAGGGCGACGAACCTGTCCGCGAGCGCCGCGGCCTGAGCCTGGACGAGGTCCCCCGCGTCCAGGATCTCCGCGAGCGGCACCCCCTGCCGCACCAGCGTCAGCGTCGCCTCCAGCAGCCGCCGGCTCCGGAAGGTGACGGTGTTCCCCTCGATCCGTACGTACTCCAGCGCGGCGGCCCGCCGGGTGTCCTGGGGCGTCGCCGCCGGGCCGAACAGCTCCCGCAGCTCCGCCAGGTCCATCGTGACGGGCTCCTCCCGCACCCACTCATGGGCCATCTCCCGCCCGAGGCCGAGGAGTTGGGCGATGCCGCCGCCCTGCTCCCAGGCGGCCAGCAGCTCGGCGATGCCGTTCACGGTGTAGCCGCGGCCGAGGAGGTCGTCGATCAGCCGGAGCCGGGTCAGGTGCTCGTCGGAGTACCAGGCGATCCGGCCCTCACGGCGGGGCGGGGGAAGCAGTCCGCGCTCCTGGTAGTAGCGCAGGTTGCGGACCTTCACGCCGGCCGCCCGGGCCACTTCTTCCCGGCGGTACCGCGCCTCGCCCGTCGCCGCCGCCGTGCCGTCCGCCACCTCGCTGTTCACGGCCCCGAGCCTAACGCCGCGCGGGCCTGCCGCGGCCCGGACCGGCTGCTTCGGTGATCGCGGGACGCCCCCGGGGCGCCGGTGGATACCGGGCTCCGGGGGCGACCGCGAACGGCGCGCCTACCGTCGGATCACTGCGCCATCTCGTACGCCCCGGCCAGCCCCTCGACGCGTTCCCAGACGCGCGCCGAGCGGGCCTCGTCGACGACGGGCCGCCGGACCGCGTCCAGGGCCCAGCGCTGCTGCTGCTCGGTGGCGGAGTCCTTGCCGTGCAACTCGACGGCGTGCGCGGAGAAGTCGCGTACGAGAACGGCGAACAGTTCGTCCAGTACATCCGTGTCGAGGCCGGCCGGACGCGCCTGCTCCAGGATCAGCTGGCCGTGGACGACGAGCGCGAACAGCTGGCCGACGGCGAGGAGGAGGTCGAGGTCCCGGCTCTGCTCCTCGTCGGGGGCGGCCGTGGTGACGAACTCGCACAGCGCGTCGGCCTGCTCGCGGAAGCGACGGACGTTAGGCACGTCGGCGTACGCGTCATAGGCGGTACGCCAGTCGTGGAAGCGTACGGAGCCCAGGCCGCGGGCCGGTCCCTGCCGGAAGAGGAACGTGTCGTCGGCCGCGTCGAGCCGGGTGGGCACGGGGGCGTACTCGGCGGGGTTCAGCAGGTGGTTGCGCATGAACTTCAGGATGAGGGCGAGGTTGACGTGGACCGTGCCCTCCAGCTTGGGCAGTCCCCGGATCTCGATCGCGGCCTGGGCGAAGTAGTTGTCCTTCTCGAAGCCCTTGGCGGCGATGACGTCCCACATCAGGTCGATGACCTTCTCGCCCTCGGTGGTCACCTTCATCTTCGTCATCGGGTTGAAGAGGAGGTAGCGGCGGTCGTCGGGGCCGGCGGAGCGGAAGTAGTCGACGGCACGGTCGCTGAAGAGCTTCATGCCGACGAGACGGACGTACGCGTCGGTCAGCTCCCGGCGCACGTGCGGGAAGGCGGTGACGGGGCGGCCGTAGAGGATGCGGTTGTGCGCGTGGGTGACGGCCTCGTACATCGCGTGCTCGCAGATGCCGATCGAGGCGGTGCAGAGGTTGAACTTGCCGACGTTGACGGTGTTGAGCGCGGCGTCGAAGGCGGCCCGGCCGGTGTGCAGCACGTCCTCGGGCCCGACGGGGTAGCCGTCGAGCCGGAACTCGCTCACGTACTTCGAGGAGTCGACGACGTTCTTCACCAGGTGGTACGCCGGGTGGCGGCTGTCGGCGGCGAAGAAGACGTAGCCGTCCGGTCCCTCGACGTCGGTGCGGCGGCCGAAGACGGAGACGAGTCCGGCGGCGTTGCCGTTGCCGATGTAGTACTTGGAGCCGGTGGCAAGGAAACCGCCCTCCCCGTCGGGCTCAAGCAGCATGTCGGTGGAGTAGATGTCGGCGCCGTGGGCCTTCTCGGAGAGACCGAAGGCGAACACCTCGCCTTGGTCGAGGAGTTCGGCCGCGCGGGCGCGGGCGGCGGCGTTGTCGCTCTGCCACACCGGGCCCAGACCGAGGATGGTCACCTGCCAGGCGTACCAGTAGTCGAGCCCGTAGAAGCCGAAGATCTCGTTGAGTGCGGCGATCCGGGCGGTGTCCCAGCGCTTGTCCTGCCCGCCGTCGTCGGCGGTCGAGACGGCGGACGCGGGGGTGAGGAAGGTGGCGAACAGCCCTTCCTTGGCGGCGAACGCGAGGAAGTCGCCCAGCCAGGCACGGGAACGGTAGTCCTCGATCAGCCGGCGCTTGCCGCGGTCCTCGAACCAGTCGACGGTGGCGCGCAGCAGCCGGCGGGTCTCCGGATCGAAGTGCGCCGGGTCGTAGGTACGCGGGTTGAACAGCAGCGAATCGGCCATGGGTGTGTCCGCCTTTCCGGCGTTGTCGAGGGTCGAGGGTCGAGGGTCGAGGGGTGAGGGGTGAGGGGTGAGGGGGCGCCGGACGGCCCGCCCCCTGGTGTGGTTCAGTGTTCGGCTCGGCCGAGCCTGTGCATGGTGACGAGTACGTCGTCGAGCCAGGCGAGCGTCATCCGCTCGTACGCGATACCGCCGCGCAGCACGACGTGCTGGAGCTCCCGCCCGGCGTCGGGCGACCCGGCGGGGCGCGGGGCCTCCGGTCCCGTGAAGTCCCGCAGCTCTCCCGCGAGGTAGCGGGCGAGCCGGTCCGTGTGCGCCTGACGGTGCCGTTCGACCTCGCGAATCAGGGCGGCCGGATCGTCGAAGGCGGCGCCACGGATCTTCACGGCGAGGTCGTGCCGGACACTCTCGGGTTCGATCGGCTCGTGCAGCCATCGGGAGAGCGCGTCCCGCCCGAGGGCGGCGACGGAGTACTCCTTCTTGTCCGGGCGGGCCTGCTGGGGCACCTCGCGGACGTCCACCCAGCCGTCGGCCTCCATGCGTTTGAGGACCCGGTAGATCTGCTGATGGGTGGCGGTCCAGAAGTAACCGATGGACCGCTCGAACCGCCGGGCCAGCTCGTAGCCGGATCCCGGCTTCTCCAGCAGCGACACGAGGATCGCGTGTTCGAGTGCCATGCCTCGATCCTTCTATGCAACTCGTTGCATACACAAGCGTGGCGGTGCCGATGAGACGCGGCTCACCCGGGCCCGCCGCCCGACGGACCGAGGCCGGCCGCCCGGGACGCGTCTGCCGGGGTTCGCCTCGCGATTTCTGGTTAACCGCAGGTCATGGCTGACACAGGCCGAGGCAGGCCATCCAGAGGAGAACAGACCGAAGGCCGCGGGCAGGGCGGCGGCGCCGGCCCGGGCCCCCGCGACCGGCACGCCGCTCCCGAGAGCCCCACCGACATGGGCAAGAAGTCCTGGGGAGCGGTCCTGCGCCGCACATTGAAGGAGTTCAAGGACGACGAGCTGCCGGACCGCGCCGCGGCACTGACGTACTACGGAGTGCTGGCACTGTTCCCCGCCCTCCTCGTGCTCGTGTCGCTCCTGGGCGTGACAGGGAAGTCGGCGACGCAGAGCATCCTGGACAACCTCACCCGGCTGACCCCCGGCTCGGCCCGCGACATCATCACGGGAGCCGTGGAGCAGTTGCAGGCGAGCGGCGGCACCGGATCGGTGCTGGCGGTCGTCGGCCTGCTCGCCGCACTGTGGTCGGCGTCCGGGTACGTGGCCGCGTTCATCCGCTCCTCCAACGCCGTCTACGACATGCCCGAAGGCCGCCCGGTCTGGAAGCTCACTCCGCTCCGCGTGCTGCTGACCCTCGCCCTGATGGTCCTCGCCTGCGTCAGCGCGCTGATCGTGGTGTTCAGCGGCGGCCTGGCCAGGCAGGCCGGTGCCGCCCTCGGCATGAGCGACGCGGCGGTGACGGCGTGGTCGATCGCGAAATGGCCCGTGCTCGTGCTGCTGGTCACGGTCATGATCGCGCTGCTGTACTGGGCCGCCCCGAACGCGAAGAGCCGCGGCTTCCGCTGGATCACCCCGGGCAGTTTCCTCGCCCTGGTCATCTGGATGGTCGCCTCCGCGGGTTTCGCCCTGTACGTGGCGAACTTCGGCTCCTACAACAAGACCTACGGCACCCTCGCCGGCGTCATCATCTTCCTGGTGTGGCTCTGGCTCACGAACCTCGCGATCCTCCTCGGTCTGGAGTTCGACGCGGAACTCTCCCGGCAACGGGCGATCCTCGACGGCCACCCGGCCGACGAGGAGCCGTATGTGGAACCACGCGAGACCAGCAAGTGGAGCGAGGAGGAGCGCAGGGAGCTGGGCGGACCGAGCGGCGGCGAGGACCGGGGCAGGCCGGATCGGGGCACGCCGGATCGGGACCGGGACGGATGAGAGGGCGTGGGGCGGGTACCGGCGCGACAGGCGCCCCACAGATCCAGATCCAGATCCAGACAGCATCAGCATCCGGACCCGGAAGGCAGGCCCAGCGATGAACGACCCCGTACACCGCCCGGCACCCGCACACGATCACGACTCGACGAGCGCGCTGGTGAAGCAGGCCGCGGAGCAGATGACGAAGCTGGTACGCCAGGAGCTGCGCCTGGCGCAGGCGGAGATGCAGGCCAAGGGCAAGAGGTTCGGCATGGGAGGCGGCCTCTTCGGTGGGGCCGGGCTCGTCGCCGTTCTGGCCCTGCAGGCCTTCGTGGCCGCCGCGATCGCCGCCCTCGCCCTGGCGCTGCCCGTGTGGGCGTCGGCGCTGATCGTCGCCGGTGCACTGGCGGTACTCGCGGCGGTGCTGGCCGCCGTCGGCAAGCGGGAAGTCTCGCGGGCGGCCCCACCCGCCCCGGAGAAGACCATCGCCAGTGTGAAGGCCGATGTGGCCGAGATCAAGGAAAGGGTGCACCGATGACCGGCGACCAGGCCTCGGGGGACCGCCCCACACCCACCCCCGAGCAACTGCGCGAGGAGGTCGACGTCACCCGCGAGGAGCTCGGCCGGACCATCGAAGCTCTGGCCGCGCGGGCGGACGTCAAGGCCCGCACACAGGAGAAGACGGCCGAGGTGAAGGCCGCCGCCCGGGGAAAGGCCGCGGACGCGCTGGCCCGGATCGAGGGCACGGCGTCGCACGCGCTCCATGCCGCGCAGGACAGGACACCGCCGCCCGTGAGGCAGAAAGCCGGCGACGCCGCCCGCGTCGCCGGTCGCCACCGCGTCCTGGTGCTCGTCGGGGCCGCGCTCGTGACCGTGGTCGTGGCCGGGGCCGTGCTGCGGCGGGCCCGGCGGAGCGGGGGATGCTGACATGAAGGCGTCGAAGATCGTGTACAAGCCGGTGGGTTTCATGATGGGCGCGGCAGGCGGACTGGTGGCCGGCGCGCTGTTCAAGCAGGCGTGGAAGCTCCTGCGGCATGAGGACGACGCGCCGGGCGCCACCGACGAGGAACGCGCGTGGCGGGAGATCCTGCTCGCCGCGGCGCTGCAGGGAGCGATCTTCGCCGCGGTCAAGGCGGTGGTGGACCGCAGCGGCGCCGCCGCCGTCCGTAAACTCACCGGGACCTGGCCCGGCTGACGGCACACCACACGAAATCCAGGGCGGCGCAGGGCGCCGCCCTGGGGCTGCGGCAGGTGAGGAGGACCCTCCGTTTCCGCGGCGGATGGTGCATGGCAGGCTCATGCCACCATCCAGCCGAGGAGGAATCATCCGTCAGCGTCTCTGGGCGACCCTGTCCGTCGCCTTCGCCCTTCTGCTCTCCGGCATCGCACCCGCGGCCGCGGAGGACGTTCCACCGGTCGTCACCGGCGCCGTCTTCAACAACCCCAAGGGGTCGGCGGCCGAACAGAACGCCGTCAAGAACCACATCATCGGGGCGATCGACAACACCCAAGGGGGACGCACCCTGCGGGCGGCCCTCTACGTCATGCAGGACCAGGACTACACCGACGCCCTGGTCGCCGCACACAGCAGGGGCGTCAACGTGCGCGTCGTGCTCGACCACAAGTCCGTCGAGGCGCCGAACCCGGCACCTGCGCAGAACCTGATCGCCGCTCTGGGATCCGACAAGACCCAGGGCTCATGGGTCCACGTATGCACCAACGGCGGCGCCTGCATCGCGTCGGGCGGCACCAATCCGATCAACCACAACAAGTTCTTCACCTTCTCCCGCGTCGGCGACGCGGGAGTGGCCGAGGACGTGGTCATCCAGAGCTCCGCCAACCAGACCGTCTCGGCCACCACCCGGCAGTGGAACAACGCCTACACCGTCGTCGGCAACACCGCCCTCTACACGGCGTACACCGGCTACTTCAACGACCTCGCCGCCATGAACAAGACGAGTGACTACTACCGCCAGGGCGAGGCCGGCGACATCAAGTACTACTTCTTCCCGCAGCAGAGCGGCGACATCGTCCTCGGCTTCCTGAACAACGTCTCCTGTACGGGAAACACGACAGTCGGCACGACCTCCCACAAGACCATCGTGCGGATCGCCGCCTGGGCCCTGCACCGGGACGAGATCGCGACCAAGCTGCGCTCGCTCGCGAACGAGGACTGCTGGATCGAAGTCGTCTACAAGGACTCGAACGACCTCGCGACCCTGCAGGGCCACGCACGGATCAAGCCCTACCACCTTGACGCCGACGGCTACTTCGTCCACTCGAAGTACCTGCTCATCGAGGGCAACTACGCGGGCCACCCCGACACGAAGTGGACCTTCACCGGCTCCCACAACCTGGACGTCTCCTCCCTGCGGGAGAACGACGAGGCCATGATCCGCGTGGCAGGCGCGACGGCGCACGACGCCTACAAGGCGAACTTCCTGGCCATGCGAGCGGGCGCCGTCCTCCAGTAGACGAGCCGCCCCTCCGGCACGGGGCGTGTGCCATCGAACCCTGACGACACACGCCCCGTGGCGGTCGTGCCGGGCTACGCGTGCCGCATGACGTGGTAGACGGTTTGAGAGGCGGGAGCCGGGTGTGGCGTGTCGGGCCACCCGATCTCCTCGGCGCGTTTCTCGATCGCCTGTCGTGCGGCTCGAGCGGCGGCCTCGTCCTCGAAGAAGGCGATGGACAGTCCGTTGCCGGTCGCAGGATCCACGAGGTGGTACGCACCGTGGACACCGCGCACGGTGGCCATGGCCTCCAGCGCCCAGTCACGGTCGTCCGTCGGCATGGGTTCCCACACGGCCACCCTCGCGAGCATTTCGTCTCCTTCGTCCCTCGCTGGGCTTCAGGATGCGGCAACCTTCAGCGGCCCGCTCATCGTCGACGACACCGGACAGGCCGTACGGATCCCCCCACGCGGTCCGGTCGAACGCGATGCGTACGCCATTGGTTCGCTGTTCGCACGCCAGGCGTACGCCATCCGTACGGTCCGGCGTTAGGGTGACGGACAGGAGGTGTTCCATGTCGGAGCTGTTCGACGCCGTCGACGCGCTGATCGCGTCCGCGTCCCCGCTGCCCCCGCCCGAGGAGCGCAAGCGGCTGCGCCAGGCCCACGGCCTGACCCTGGACCAGGTGGCCGGCGCGCTGAAGGTGCGGCGTGCGACCGTCAGCGGCTGGGAGGCGGGCAGGACCGAACCGCGGCCGCCGGAGCGCGAGGCATACGCACGGCTCCTGGAGAAGCTCGCCGTGCTCTACCCCGCCCCGGCCGACGCCCCCTCGCCCGGCAAGGGCACGACCGCGTCCGAGACGGTCCCCGGCCCCACGGCGCAGGAGCCGCCGGCTCCCCGGAGCCCGTCCACGGGTCCCGCGCCGGAGGCCGAGGCCGCGGTCACGGCCGCCGCCCCGACCCACCCGCGCACCTCCCGCC
>NZ_JAGGOS010000093.1 GCF_018614205.1 Streptomyces sp. ISL-36
GGCACCGCGGACGGCACCGCGAATGGCGCCGGAACGGGCAGGGGCACCGGCGCCGGGACCGGGGGTGCGCCGTGAGTGACGCCGCCGCGCTGCCCGGGCAGCCCCGAGGAGCCGTGGTCTCCGGCCCCGCGACCGCCCGTGCCGTCAACGTCCTCGCGCCGAATCCGTCCGCGATGACCCTCGACGGCACCAACACCTGGATCGTCTCGGAGCCCGACTCGGACCTGGCCGTCGTCATCGACCCCGGTCCGCTCGACGACGGCCACCTCCGGCACGTCGTCGACACCGCAGAGAAGCTCGGCAAGCGGGTCGCGCTCACCCTGCTCACGCACGGCCACCCGGACCACGCCGAGGGCGCGGGCCGGTTCGCCGAGCTGACGGGTACCCATGTACGGGCCCTGGACCCCGCGCTGCGACTCGGCGACGAGGGGCTGTCGGCCGGTCAGGTGGTCTCGCTCGGCGGTCTGGAGCTCCGTGTGGTGCCGACCCCCGGCCACACCTCGGACTCGCTCTCCTTCCACCTGCCCGCGGACCGGGCGGTGCTGACGGGGGACACGATCCTCGGGCGCGGGACGACGATCGTGGCGCACCCGGACGGGCGGCTCGGCGACTATCTGGACTCGCTGCGGCGGCTGCGCTCGCTCACGGTCGACGACGGGGTCCACACGGTGCTGCCGGGCCATGGGCCGGTGCTCGACGACGCCCAGGGGGCGGTGGAGTTCTATCTCGCCCACCGCGCCAGTCGCCTCGCGCAGGTCGAGACGGCCGTGGAGAACGGCCACAGCACCGCGGAGGAGGTCGTCGCCCATGTGTACGCGGACGTGGACCGTTCGCTGTGGCCGGCCGCCGAGCTCTCCGTACGCGCGCAGCTCGAATACCTGCGGGAGCACGGTCTGATCTGACCCCCCGCCCCCGTAGAGCTACGGTCCGTGCCTTACGCTCCGCTTACTTCTGGCCGTAGTTCTCGGGGGAATGCCCATGTTCGTCATATCCATCCTGCTGCTCATCGCCGCGGTGGTGCTGTTCTTCGTCGCCCGCGCCAATGACACCCGCGGGCTGAAGCTCGGCGCCCTCGGCGCGCTCATCGCCGGTGTCTTCGCGTTCCTCGGCTCCACCCTCTACGTCGTCAGCGCGTACGAGGTCGGCGTCCCGGTCGCGTTCGGCAAGGTCGGCTCGCCGATGACCTCCGGCATGCACATCAAGTCGCCGTTCACCGACGTCACGACGTTCTCGACCCGCCCCGTCGACCTCAACCTCTCCGACAAGGACGTGGTCGAGGTCCGCTCCTCGCAGGGCGGTGTGATGTACGCCGAGGTGACCGTGAAGTGGGCGGTGACCCCCGCCAAGTCGGTCGAGCTCTACCGCCTCGCGGGCAGCGAGGACGCCATCCAGCAGCGGCTGGTCTACCCCGACAGCCGGGAGATCGTCCGCAACGTCTTCGCCCGCTACACGAGCGAGCAGGGCTATGCCACCGACCGCGAGAAGATCAACGCCGAGATCAACAGCCTGATCAAGGAGCGCCTGGCGCCGCGCGGCATCGCCGTCACCACCGTCAACCTGCGCAACGTGAAGCCCTCGGACGCGCTCCAGGGCCAGATCGACCGCAAGATCCAGCAGCAGCAGGCGACGGAGCGCGCCACCGAGGCCTCCCGCACGGCCAAGGCCGAGGCCGACCGGCGCCGTATCGAGGCGGAGGGCATCGCCCGCGCCAACAAGATCCTCAACGACTCGCTGACCGACAAGGTCCTGATGAACCAGTGCATCGACGCGTACAGGGAGGTCGCGGCGAAGAACCCGGTGTACGCGGTGCCCTGTGGCAGCGGCAGCGGGAACCCGCTGATCGTGGACGGCACGAAGCGCTGATCCGACCTGATCCGACCTGATCCGATCTGGTCCGATCTGATGCGATACGAGAAGGGCCGCCCCGGATTCGACCGGGGCGGCCCTTCTCGTACGTACGGGAGTGCTTACCGCGAGCGCTTCGCGAGGCGCTCCACGTCCAGCAGGATCACGGCGCGGGCCTCCAGGCGCAGCCAGCCGCGCTGGGCGAAGTCCGCGAGCGCCTTGTTGACCGTCTCGCGGGAGGCGCCGACCAGCTGGGCGAGCTCCTCCTGGGTCAGGTCGTGGACGACGTGGATGCCCTCCTCCGACTGCACGCCGAAGCGGCGCGACAGGTCGAGGAGCGCGCGGGCGACACGGCCCGGAACGTCGGAGAAGACCAGGTCGGACATCTGGTCGTTGGTCTTGCGCAGTCGGCGGGCGACCGCGCGCAGCAGGGCGGTGGCCACCTCGGGGCGGGCGTTCAGCCAGGGCTGGAGGTCGCCGTGGCCGAGGCCGAGCAGCTTGACCTCGGTCAGCGCCGTCGCCGTGGCGGTGCGCGGGCCCGGGTCGAAGAGGGAGAGCTCGCCGATGAGCTCGCCGGGGCCGAGGACGGCCAGCATGTTCTCGCGGCCGTCCGGGGAGGTGCGGTGGAGCTTCACCTTGCCCTCGGTGACCACGTACAGGCGGTCGCCGGGGTCTCCCTCGTGGAACAGCGCGTCGCCACGGGCGAGCGTCGCTTCACTCATCGAGGCGCGCAGCTCCGCGGCCTGCTCGTCATCGAGCGCCGCGAAGAGCGGGGCGCGCCGCAGAACGTCGTCCACGAGTTCTCTCCTATGTCGACCTGCTCAGGGGACCTTGATCCCATGATGCCGGACGCACAAAACAGTGCGATCAATCACAACAAGTTTGACGTACCGAACCGCCGGTCCGTACGCCAGGGCCCCGATTGGGTCCTGATCGGCCGTGCCCGGGGCGGATGTCGGTGGTGGCCCTTAGGCTGGCCGGGTGTCCAACTCGCCGGTGAGAGCGCAGGCCAAGGGGGCTGGGAGAGTGTCCGCCAAGGGTAATTCCGCTGTGGGCGAACAGGGTGCGCCGAAGCGAACAAATGCCGCAAAACGCCCCGTCGCGCCGACCGCGAAGGCGGCCGGGGCCCCGGCGAAGGCCCCGGCGAGGACGCCGCCCGACACGCCGAGGAAGACCCCTGCGAAGACCTCTGCCAAGGCCCCGGCGAAGACCTCCGCGAAGGCCCCGGCCAAGGTGGCGTCGAAGGTCGCCGGACCTCCGAAGTCCGCGAAAGCGGAATCCCGCCTCGCGATGGTCCGCCGTGCCCGGAAGATCAACCGGGAGCTGGCCGAGGTCTACCCGTACGCCCATCCAGAGCTGGACTTCCGGAATCCCTTCGAGCTGCTCGTCGCCACGGTCCTCTCCGCCCAGACCACCGACCTGCGGGTCAACCAGACCACCCCCGCGCTCTTCGCGAGGTACCCCACGCCCGAGGACCTCGCCGCCGCGGTCCCCGAGGAGGTCGAGGAGCTGATCAGACCGACCGGGTTCTTCCGCGCCAAGACCAAGTCGATCATGGGCCTGGCGGCGGCCCTCAGGGACGACTTCGGGGGCGAGGTCCCCGGCCGCCTCGACGATCTGGTGAAGCTTCCCGGCGTCGGCCGCAAGACCGCCTTCGTCGTCCTGGGCAACGCCTTCGGCGTGCCGGGCATCACGGTCGACACCCACTTCATGCGGCTCGCCCGCCGCTGGAAGTGGACCGACCAGGACGATCCGGTCAAGATCGAGGCCGAGATCGCCGAGATCTTCCCCAAGAGCGAGTGGACGATGCTCTCGCACCGGGTGATCTTCCACGGCCGTCGGATCTGCCACGCCCGCAAGCCCGCCTGCGGCGCCTGCCCGATCGCCCCGCTCTGCCCGGCGTACGGAGAGGGCGAGACGGACCCCGAGAAGGCGCACAAGCTCCTGAAGTACGAGAAGGGCGGCTACCCAGGCCAGCGCCTCAACCCGCCCCCGGACTATCCGGGCCGGCCGGCGCCCCCGGCCCTCGGCGTGTCCCCCGGTGCCGGCGCATGAGCACGTGCGGGCACGAGGGCATGAGGGCCCGGGGGAACGAAGCCACCGTCCGATCGCGTTGTGAAACACGGGGTGCCTATGACGCGCACTGAGGAAGAGACCAAAGCGACCGAAGCGGCCGGAGAGACCAAGGCGGCCGGAGAGGCCGGAGTGGCCAAGGCGGCAGGAGTGGCCGGAGCAGCGGGAGTGGCCAAGGCAGCCGGAGTGGCCGGAGCGGCCGAGGACCGGAAGATCTACGGCGTGGGTACCGGCGGCCTGCTCAGCCGCGAGGGGCTGCCCGCCTGGCTCGCCCCCGTCGACCGGGCCGCCCGTACCGTCGCGCCCGAGCAGCTCAGCCGCTTTCTGCCGCCCGCGAGCGGCGCCGGACGCCAGTCCGCCGTCCTCATCCTCTTCGGCGAGGGCGAGCGCGGGCCCGAGCTGCTGCTCATGGAGCGCTCCGGCTCCCTCCGCTCACACGCCGGGCAGCCCTCCTTCCCCGGCGGCGCCCTCGACCCCGAGGACGGCTCCCCGGCCGACGGCGGCCTGCTGCAGGCCGCTCTGCGGGAGGCCGAGGAGGAGACCGGGCTCGACCCCTCCGGCGTCCAGCTCTTCGGCGTGCTGCCCCAGCTCTACATCCCGGTCAGTGGTTTCGTCGTCACCCCGGTCCTCGGCTGGTGGCGCACCCCCACCCCGGTCGGTGTGGTCGACCCGGCGGAGACGGCCCGGGTCTTCACCGTTCCCGTGGCGGATCTCACGGACCCCGCCAACCGCGCGACCACCGTCCACCCGAGCGGCCACCAGGGCCCCGCGTTCCTGGTCGCATCGGCTCTGGTCTGGGGTTTCACCGCCGGAGTCATCGACCGGCTGCTGCATTACGCGGGCTGGGAGAGGCCGTGGGACCGGGCGAAGCAGGTCCCGCTGGACTGGCGCGCATGACAGGCTGACCCCCGGCGACCGAAGACGAATCTGCGAGGCTATTGACGGTGAACGTGCTGGACATCCTGTTGCTGCTCGCCGCCGTGTGGTTCGCGATCATCGGTTACCGCCAGGGATTCGTGGTCGGCATCCTGTCGGTGATCGGGTTTCTCGGCGGCGGCCTCGTCGCCGTCCTGCTGCTCCCGGTCATCTGGGACCAGCTGACCGACAACGCCGAGGTCTCGACCACGGCGACGGTCGTCTTCGTGATCGTGGTGATCGTCTGCGCCTCGGTCGGCCAGGCGTTCACCACCCACCTCGGGAACAGGCTGCGCCGCCACATCACCTGGTCACCCGCGCGCGCCCTGGACGCCACCGGTGGCGCGCTGGTCAACGTGGTCGCGATGCTGCTGGTGGCCTGGCTGCTCGGCTCGGCCCTCGCCGGAACCTCGATGCCGACCCTGGGCAAGGAGGTGCGCAGCTCCAAGGTGCTCCTCGGCGTCGAGCAGGTGATGCCCGATCAGGTGTCGTCCTGGTTCGACGACTTCACCTCGACCCTCGCCCAGAACGGCTTCCCGCAGGTCTTCAGCCCCTTCGCCAACGAGCCCATCACCGAGGTCCGGCCGCCGGACCCGGCGCTCGCCGGCAGTCCGGTGGCCGCCCGCGCCCAGCGCTCCATCGTCAAGGTCGTGGGCACGGCGCCGAGCTGCGGCAAGGTCCTCGAAGGGACCGGGTTCGTCTTCGCCGACCGCCGGGTCATGACCAACGCCCACGTGGTGGGCGGCGTCGACGAGCCGACCGTCCAGATCGGCGGCGAGGGCAAGCTGTACGACGCGAAGGTCGTCCTCTACGACTGGCAGCGCGACATCGCCGTACTGGACGTACCGGATCTGAACGCCCAGCCCCTGCGGTTCGCCGACGAGGACGCCCGCAGCGGCGACAGCGCGATCGTCGCGGGCTTCCCCGAGAACGGCTCGTACGACGTCCGCTCGGCGCGCGTCCGGGGCCGTATCAACGCCAAGGGACCGGACATCTACCGCCAGGGCGAGGTACGCAGGGACGTCTACTCGCTGTACGCGACGGTCCGTCAGGGCAACTCCGGCGGCCCGCTCCTCACCGAGGAGGGCGAGGTGTACGGCGTGATCTTCGCCCGCTCGCTGGACGACGCGAACACCGGCTACGCGCTGACCGTCGACGAGATCCAGGAGGACATCGTCCAGGGCCGTGCGGCGAACCAGCAGGTCGACAGCGAGAGCTGCGCGCTGTAGGAGGCCCCGCGCGGGGCCTCCGTACGCTCAGTCGCGAGAGTGCCGGAGGCGGGCCGAGACCCATCGGGCCCGGCGGCGCAGGATGCGCGGGATCCCGATCTCCTGCGCGGGATGCGAGTGGCGCTGGTCCTGGGGTCCACCCCTCTCGGGGGAGCCGGGCCCAGTGGCCGAGCGGCGGTCGCGTGCTGTGTCACCGTAGTCGTACGTCCAGCCCATACCCCGACGTCTGCCCGGGGCCCAAGGTCGGTAACCGCCCCGGAGCCCGCCAATTGGAGTATGCGCCGGGCACATGGCCGTTCGGGGAACGGTTGTGCGCCACCCGTCCGTCAGCGGTCGGGCTCGGGGTCCTTGAGCCAGTTGATGAGCTCCGTGGAGAACGCCACCGGGTCCTCCTCATGGGGGAAGTGCCCCAGTCCGTCGAAGAGCCGCCAGCGGTACGGCGCCTCCACGTACTCCCCGGAGCCCGCCGCGCTGCGCGTCCGCATCGCCGGGTCCATCGAGCCGTGCAGATGCAGCGTGGGTACCCGCACCGGGCGCTTCATACGCCGGTTGAACTGGATGCCGTCGGGCCGCGCCATGGACCGCACCATCCACCGGTAGGGCTCGATCGAGCAGTGCGCCGTCGACGGGATACGCATCGCCCGCCGGTACACCTGGATCGCCTCCTCGTCCGGCAGCCCGGGACCCGACCAGTCCTCGATCAGCCGGCCCACCAGGGCGGCGTCGTCGGCGACGAGCTGACGCTCCGGCAGCCACGGGCGCTGGAAGCCCCAGACGTACGAACCGGCGCGCGACTGCGAGAAGTCGGAGAGCATCGCCGAGCGCCACCGGCGCGGGTGCGGCATCGAGGAGACCGCGAGCCGGCGTACCAGCTTGGGCCGCATGACGGCGGCCGTCCAGGCGAGATAGCCGCCCAGGTCGTGTCCGACCAGCGCCGCGTCCGGCTCCCCGAGGGAGCGGACGACGCCGGTGATGTCGAGCGCCAGGTTGGCGGGGTCGTAACCGCGGGGCGTACGGTCGCTGCCGCCCACGCCCCGCAGATCCATCGCCACGGCCCGGAACCCCGCGTCGGCGAGAGCGGGCAGTTGGTGGCGCCAGGCCCACCAGAACTGCGGGAAGCCGTGCAGCAGCAGGACGAGCGGCCCGTCGCCCATCTCGGCGATGTGGAAGCGCGCGCCGTTGGCGGCCACGTCACGGTGGGTCCAGGGGCCGTCGATCCGTACCGGACTGCCGTTGCCGCTGCCGTTGCTGCTCTCAGGGACGGTCATGCAGACGAGCGTCCCACAACAGCGGCCTTGTCCTGGACCGTGCCGGGCAGGACCGCCCGTTCGGGGCGCGGGTGCGGCTTGGCGTTCTGCAGGATCGCCGCGGTCTGCTTGGCCGAGTTGATGGACTTCTCGGGCTTCTTGACCTTCTTGAACTTGGCGTAGGCGACGAGCCCGAGCAGCCCCGCGAGCAGCACATTGGCCGCGAAGGAGAGCAGGAAGCAGACCGAGATGTGCCAGTGGCTCCAGGCCTGGATGCCGTAGGCGAGCGCGAAGCTCAGCATCGGCAGCGAGAAGAGCAGCACCATGGCCGCGGCCCCGCCGGCGGCGCCGCCCATCGCGCCACGCTTGACGTCCTGTCGGATCTCGGCCTTGGCCAGGGCGATTTCGTCGTGCACCAGCGCGGACATCTCGGCGGTCGCCGAGGCGACCAGCTGTCCGAGGCTGCGCTCGGCTCCGTTGACCGGGTCGCTCATCGCTGCTCCCTCTTCTCTTCTACGGTCCGACCTCAGATCATGCCGGACTGTCGGCGTCGTCGCGCGATGCCCCGGCCAGTTCGGCGCGCTCCCGGTGTTCCGCGGCCTTCTTCTCGTAGATCGCGGCCATCCGGAGGTGGTACTCCGGGTCGTCCTCCTCGTAGATGTCGGGGATGCCGTCCTCGTCCTCGTCGCGCTCCTCGTCGGCCATCAGCGCCTGGTACTTCCGTACCCGCAGCTTGAGCAGGACCGTCGCCAGCACGGCCGCGATCAGCGAGCCGATCAGGACGGCCGCCTTGACCTCCTCGGTCAGGGGCGCGTCGCCCTCGAAGGCCAGCTCGCCGATGAGCAGCGAGACGGTGAAGCCGATTCCGGCGAGGGAGGCGATGGCGAAGACGTCCGGCCAGGCCAGGTCGGAGTTGAGCTCCGCCCTGGTGAAGCGGGCGGCGAGCCACGTGCCGCCGAAGATGCCCACGGCCTTGCCGACCACCAGACCGAGCGCGACACCGAGGGTGACCGGCTGGGTGAAGACGTCGGTCAGCGACTTCCCGTTGACCGCGACTCCGGCCGAGAACAGCGCGAAGAGCGGTACGGCGAGGCCGGCCGAGAGCGGTCGGACCAGGTGCTCGATGTGCTCGCCGGGGGAGTGCCGCTCGCCGTCCCGCCGGGTGCAGCGCAGCATCAGACCCATGGCGACACCGGCGATGGTGGCGTGGACGCCGCTGTTGTACATCAGGCCCCAGATGACCAGGGCGAGCGGGACGTAGACGTACCAGCCGTGGACGTTCTTGCGCAGCAGCAGCCAGAAGACCGCGAGGCCGGCGATGGCGCCGCCGAGGGCGGCGAAGTTCAGGTCGCTGGTGAAGAAGACCGCGATGATCAGGATGGCGAAGAGGTCGTCGACGACGGCGAGCGTCAGCAGGAACGCGCGCAGCGCGGACGGCAGCGAGGTGCCGATGACGGCGAGCACGGCGAGCGCGAAGGCGATGTCGGTGGCGGTGGGTACGGCCCAGCCGTCCATCGAGCCGCCACCTACGGCGTTCGTCAGGGCGTAGACGAGCGCGGGCGCGGCCATGCCGCAGAGCGCGGCGATCACGGGGAGCGCGGCGGCCTTGGGGTCGCGGAGCTCGCCCGCGACGAGCTCGCGCTTGAGCTCGACGCCGGCGACGAAGAAGAAGATCGCGAGGAGGCCGTCGGCCGCCCAGTGCTGGACGGAGAGGTCGAGCCCGAGGACGGCGGGACCCATGTGGAAGTCCCGTACGGCGGTGTAACTGTCCCCGAGAGGGGTGTTCGCCCAGACGAGCGCGGCGACGGCGGCCAGGAGCAGCAGCACGCCACCGACGGTCTCGGTGCGCAGCGCATCGGTGATGTACTGCCGCTCGGGGAGCGGGAGCCGGCCGAGGAACTTACGGGTGGCGGACGTGGGGGCGGGTGCGGGCGCGGGCACGGCGGGGGACCTCCGGTCGGTTCGGGCAGGGCAAAGCACTTGCCGACCAGACTTCCCGGCGCACCTAGTTCCTCTTGTCGCGTCACCGACATCGGTCACCGACGACGCTTGTCAACGCCTGTCACTCACGACGCTCGTTGTCGACGCCGACGACTACTGACGCTTTCTTTACCTTACCTAACGAGCCAGGGCTGCGTCCGGCGACCTTCACTTTAGGGACAGATCGCACGCTCGGCCTGTCGAGGGCGTCCGCTCCGACCGAGGGCGCCCACCCCGGGTGACCCGGGGTGGGCGCCTGCCAGCACCTCTCCGGCCCGGTCAGTCCTCGGCGGCCGCCGAAGGCAGCTGCGTCTGGATGAGTGCCATGACCGAGGAGTCGGTGAGCGTCGTCACGTCTCCCAGCTCACGGTTCTCCGCGACGTCCCGCAGGAGACGCCGCATGATCTTGCCGGAGCGGGTCTTCGGCAGCTCCGCGACGGGCAGGATCCGCTTCGGCTTCGCGATCGGCCCCAACGTGGTGCCGACGTGGTTGCGCAGCTGCGCGACCAGGTCGTCGGTCTGGCTGGCCGTCCCGCGCAGGATGACGAAGGCGACGATCGCCTGACCGGTCGTCTCGTCGGCGGCGCCGACCACCGCCGCCTCGGCGACGGACGGGTGGGAGACGAGGGCCGACTCGACCTCCGTGGTGGAGATGTTGTGCCCGGAGACCAGCATGACGTCGTCGACCCGGCCGAGCAGCCAGATGTCGCCGTCCTCGTCCTTCTTCGCCCCGTCGCCGGCGAAGTACTTGCCCTGGAAGCGCGACCAGTACGTGTCGATGAACCGCTGGTCGTCGCCCCAGATGGTGCGCAGCATCGACGGCCACGGCTCGGTGAGGACCAGGTAGCCGCCGCCTCCGTTCGGCACCTCGTTCGCCTCGTCGTCGACGACGGTGGCGGAGATGCCGGGGAGCGGTCGCTGGGCCGAGCCCGGCTTGGTCTCGGTGACGCCCGGCAGCGGCGAGATCATCATCGCGCCGGTCTCCGTCTGCCACCAGGTGTCCACGATCGGGGTCTTGCCGGCGCCGATGTGCTCGCGGTACCAGATCCACGCTTCGGGGTTGATCGGCTCGCCGACCGAGCCCAGCACACGCAGGCTCGACAGGTCGAACTTCGCGGGGATGTCGTCGCCCCACTTCATGAACGTACGGATCGCGGTGGGAGCCGTGTAGAGGATCGTGACGCCGTACTTCTGGACGATCTCCCAGAACCGGCCCTGGTGCGGGGTGTCCGGCGTGCCCTCGTACATGACCTGCGTCGCGCCGTTGGCCAGCGGCCCGTAGGTGATGTACGAGTGTCCGGTCACCCAGCCGATGTCGGCGGTGCACCAGTAGACGTCGCTCTCCGGCTTCAGGTCGAAGACGGCGTGGTGGGTGTACGCGGCCTGGGTGAGGTAGCCGCCGGAGGTGTGCAGGATGCCCTTGGGCTTACCCGTCGTGCCGGAGGTGTAGAGGATGAAGAGCGGGTGCTCGGCCTCGAACGCCTCGGGGGTGTGCTCGGCGGACTGGCGGGCGACGATGTCGTCCCACCACACGTCCCGGCCCTCGGTCCATGCCACGTCCTGGCCCGTGCGGCGCACGACCAGCACGTTGCGCACGCGGTCCACCCGGGTGAGTGCCTCGTCGACGGCGGGCTTGAGCGCGGCGGGCTTGCCCCGGCGGTAGCCGCCGTCCGCGGTGATGACGAGCTTGGCGTCGGCGTCCTCGATGCGCGTGGCGATGGCGTCGGCGGAGAAGCCGCCGAAGACCACGGAGTGCGCGGCGCCGATGCGGGCGCAGGCCAGCATCGAGACGACGGCCTCCGGGATCATCGGGAGGTAGATCGCGACCCGGTCGCCCTTGCCGACACCCAGCTCGGTCAGGGCGTGGGCGGCCCGGGAGACCTCGTCCTTGAGCTCGGCGTAGGTGATCGCGCGGCTGTCGCCCGGCTCGCCCTCGAAGTGGATGGCGACCCGGTCGCCGTTTCCGGCCTCGACGTGCCGGTCGACGCAGTTGTACGCCACGTTGAGCTCGCCGTCGGCGAACCACTTGGCGAACGGCGGGTTCGACCAGTCGAGGGTCTCGGTCGGCTCGGTGGCCCAGGTGAGCCGCCTCGCCTGCTCGGCCCAGAAGCCAAGCCTGTCCGCCGCGGCCTGCTCGTACGCCTCCGCCGTCACGTTGGCGTGCGCGGCCAGCTCGGTCGGCGGCGCGAACCGCCGCTCTTCCTTGAGCAGGTTGGCCAGGCTTTCGTTGCTCACGACATCTCCCTTTCCCAGGGCGTCCTATGTGCCTATGTGTCCCGCGTCATAGCTCATCAGCCAGAGGCCCGGGTGACAAGAGTCTCCAGGAAATTGGTTTAGACCTATCGGTGGGCGGGCGTGCGGTGGCCCCTCCTTCCCGGGCGGTGGGAAGAAGGGGCCACACACTCTCACGGACGTCCGCGCGGGAAGGTTCAGGACGCGCGGGCTTCCACCGGCTCCGGGGGGACGGCCGAGGGGGTCGGGTCCGCGGCATGCGGGCTCGGGACCTCGGAGGTGGGGATGTGGTCCAGGGCCGATGGGATGCGGTCCGGGGTGGGTGGGTTGTCGTCGACGGTGGACGGGGTGTCTTCGATGGTGGGTCGGATGTGGTCGATGGTGGGTGGTGTGCGGTCGACGGTGGTGCGGTCGAGGGTGGCGTGGTCGAGGGTGGTGCGGTCGAGGGTGAGGGCGATGTGATCGGCGGTCGTCGGGTCCCGGTCCACGGTGGGTGGGACCCGGTCGAAGACGTCGTCGTAGCGGTGCAGCTCGTCGGGCTCCTTCAGCAGATACGCCTGCGCCTCGCCCACATGGAAGTACATCCCGTGCAGCGTCAGCGTTCCGTCGGCGAGCCGCCGCGCCACCGCCTCGTACGTCCGCAGGTGCTCCAACTGCTGGACCACGTTGGTCAAGCAGAGCTGCTCCACCGCGTCGGCCGGGAGGCGGCCGGAGATCCGGGCCCAGGCGTGCCTGCGGCTCGCCATCCGCTCCAGGCTGGGCAGCCCGTGGCGCAGCCAGCGACGCAGCGGTGTCTGCGGGGCGTCCGGTCGGCTGTTGAGCAGGGCCTGCATCGCGCCGCAGCCGGAGTGCCCGCAGACGGTGATCGACTGCACGCGCAGCACCTCCACCGCGTACTCGATCGCCGCCGCGACCGAATCGTCGCCGCTCTCCTCGCCGGGCAGCGGAACGAGGTTGCCCACGTTCCGTACGGTGAACAGGTCACCCGGCCCGCTGGAGGTGATCATGCTGGTGACGAGGCGGGAATCGGCGCAGGTGAGGAAGAGCTGCGAGGGGCGCTGGCCCTCGCGGGCGAGCCGCGCGAGCTCGTCGCGCACCAGGGGCGCCGTGTTGCGCTGGAACTTGCCGATTCCACTCGCCAGTTGATGTCCGGTCGTCCGCCGGGTCTCGTCCGCCGGGTGCTCGCCGCAGTGGTGGTTGCGCCATGGGGTCCACGGGCGGCAGCAGGTGTGCGACTCGGCGGTGGGATCGGTGATCCGGGCGCCGGAGGGACCGGTGATCTCCACCGTGCCGCCGTGGCCGACGTGGGAGGCCTGCCAGTCGTGCAGCGTCTCGTACGCGGCATGGTCCATGAAGGACCCGTCCAGCTCCACCACCACATGGCTTCCCCGGGGAACCTGGTGCAGCGCCCGGCTCAGCCGGGGTACGGCGAGGAAGGTCAACTGCCCCCGCGCGCGGACCAGCTGGCGGCCGCCCACCTCCTCCAGGGTGATACGGGTCTTGGCCAGGCGGTGCATGGCGACGGCGGTGGCCACCGCGATCCCGAGGGCGACGCCCTCCAGGATGCCGACGACCACGACTCCGCTCAGTGTCACGGCGTACACGAGGACTTCGCGGTGCCGGGTGACGCTGCGGATGTGGGTGATGCTCACCATCTGGATGCCGACGACCATGACGAGCGCGGCCAGGGCGGGCAGCGGGATCAGGTCGAGGACGGGAACGAGGAAGAGCGCGGCGAGCACGATCCACAGACCGTGCAGCATCGTGGAGTGGCGGCTCATGGCGCCCGCCGAGACATTGGCGACGCTGCGGACCGCGACGCCCGCGACCGGAAGCCCGCCGAGTGCGCCGGAGACGATGTTCGCGGCTCCCTGGCCGGCCAGTTCGCGGTCGAGGTGGGAGCGAGGGACGCCGTGGCCCCGGTCGGCGCGTTTGGCCACCAGCTTGTCGACGGCGACGGCCGACAGTAGCGACTGCACGCTGGTGACGAGCGTGATGGTGAGCACCCCGGCCAGGATGCCGAGGACCGGGCCCTCCGGCAGGCCCGGCAGGGCGTGACTGCTCCAGGAGGGCAGGTCGACGCGGGGCACGCCCAGCCCGCCGATCGCCGCCACGGCCGTGGCCGCCGCCACCGCGGCGAGCGCGGCCGGGATCACCCGCAGGAACCGTCCGGCGCGTCCGGGCAGCCGGGGCCAGAGCAGCAGCACGGCGACGGTGAGCGCGCTGATGGTCAGGGCGGTCGGGTGGAGGTCGGCCAGTTGGGCGGGCAGCCCCTGGACGTTGTCCACGGCTGAGCTCTGCGGGTTGCCGCCGAGCATGATGTGGAGTTGGGCGAGGGCGATGGTGACACCGATGCCGGCGAGCATGCCGTGCACGATCGCCGGGGAGACGGCGAGGGCGGATCGGGCCACGCGCAGGGCGGCGAGACCCAGTTGGGTGAGGCCGGCGAGGACGGTGATGGCGCAGGTGGTGCGCCAGCCGTACCGCTGGATCAGTTCGGCGGTGACCACCGTGAGGCCCGCGGCGGGCCCGCTGACCTGGAGCGGGGCCCCGCCGAACCGGCCGGCGACGATGCCGCCGACGGCGGCGGCCACCAGGCCGGCCTGGAGCGGTGCTCCGGTGGCGAGTGCGATGCCGAGCGAGAGCGGCAGCGCGATCAGGAAGACGGAGATCGATGCGGACAGGTCGGCGCCCGCGATGCCGAATCGGTGCTTGCGGCCTGGCGGGCTGTGCGGCCGCTGGAAGCGGCGTCGGGGGGTGGTGCGGTCGGTCGGGCAGAGAGTCATGGTTCCCGTCTCCTCCGGGGCAGCGCGGTCGCGGCTCGTGCGGGACGAACGTGGGGGTCGCGGCCGTGGGTCACGGCGTGCAGCGGCGGGATACGGCGCGGATCCTCGCCGCTCACTGGTGGGCGAGGATCAACGCTCGGTAAATGGATCGTAATGCAGAGTAAAGACTGCGGCATGATTTTCGGGGCAAACAGGGCAATGATTCACCGGTTCCGGTGATAAGCGGGGGGAACACCGCTTGTCGTTTCATCTCTTCGGGGGCCGTGGTGCGACGTTGACGCCGCTCGCACGGAACCGAGGAGAGGTGGGCGGATGACAGCCGCCGGGAGTAGGACCACTGCCCGCACGAGGACACTCGCCGCCGGCGCTCTCGCCGTCGCCTTGATCACCGGCCTCGCCGGCTGCTCGGGCGCCGACGGGGAGGCTCCGGGGAAGGGCGCCGCGGGGGCGAAGAAGGGCGAGGCCGCGGCCCCGCAGAGCGCGGTGCGCCTGATCGGCGACGGCTCGACCGCCTTCACCGGCGCCCAGCCCCACCAGCCGACCTGGGAGCGCCTGAAGCCCGGTCAGAAGCCGCCGCAGTTCGTGGTGTTCTCCTGGGACGGCGCGGGCGAGGACAGCCAGAAGCTCTTCTCCCACTTCCGCGAGGTGGGCAAGAAGTACGACGCGACCATGACGTACTTCCTCAGCGGGGTCTATCTGCTGCCCGAGGAGAAGCGGAAGCTCTACAACCCGCCCCAGCACGCGGCGGGCCGCTCGGACATCGGCTTCAACGACACCGAGGGCATCCGGGCCACCGTGCGCGAGCTGCGCGCCGCCTGGCAGGAGGGCAACGAGGTCGGTACGCACTTCAACGGGCACTTCTGCGGCAAGGAGGGCGGAGTCGGCGACTGGTCGGTGGAGGACTGGAAGAGCGAGATCAAGCAGGCCAAGTCCTTCGTGAAGAACTGGAAGACGAACTCCGGCCTGACCGCCGAGCAGCCGCTCCCGTTCGACTACGACAAGGAGCTGGTCGGGGCCCGCACTCCCTGCCTGGAAGGCCGGAAGAACTTCGTCAAGGCCGCCTCCCAGCTGGGTTTCCGCTACGACACCAGTGGCGTGAACGACCAGATCTGGCCCAAGAAGGACCAAGGTCTATGGGACCTGTCGATGCAGCTCGTCCCGGTCCCGGGGCGCGCGTTCCAGACGCTCTCGATGGACTACAACTTCCTGGTCAACCAGTCCGGCACGACGCAGGGCGACCGGTCGATGCACGAGTTCTGGGGTGACCAGATGCGCGACGGCCTCGTGCAGGCCTTCAACCGCTCGTACCGCGGCAACCGGGCGCCGCTCATCATCGGCAACCACTTCGAGTCCTGGAACGGCGGCACGTACATGCGTGCCATCGAGGAGACCATCGCCACGGTCTGCGTCCAGAAGGACGTGAAGTGCGTGTCCTTCCGCCAGCTCGCTGACTGGCTGGACGCCCAGGACCCGGCCGTCCTCGCCAAGATGCGGACTCTGAAGGTCGGCGAGGCCCCGAAGGGCGGCTGGGCGGCCTTCCTGGCCCCCCAGCCGTCCGCTCCGGCGAAGTCCGCCGAGGTCAAGCAGGCTGAGAAGGCCAAGCAGGGCGAGAAGGCTGAGCAGGCTGAGAAAGCCAAGCAGGGCGAGAAGGCTGAGCAGGCTGAAAAAGCCGAGAAGGTCGAGAAGGCAGAGAAGCCAGAGAAGGCCGAACAGGCCGGGAAGGCCGAGCAGGCGGACCAGGAGGAGTAGGCCGAGGAGGGGGGCCGGTGGGCCGAGCGGGCCCCGAGCCCAGCGGGCCCAGCGGGCCGAGCGGGCCGAGGGGGCCCGGGCCCAACGGGCCGAGCGCCCCTGAGGCCCTCGCTCAACTGGGCTGAGGCACGGCCACGCTCTCGCTCAGCACGAAACCGGGGTCGACCTGCGCCGCCAGGTCGGCCCCGGTCTTCGCGTTGCCCCAGCTCTCCGCGTTCTTCAGGTGGAAGTGGACCATCTGGCGCGTGTAGCGCTCCCAGTCGCGGTGGGCGTACGAGTCGTCCGCCGCGTTCTGCAGGGCCTGCAGCGCCATCCGGTTGTCCGCCTCCAGGAGCTCGAAGCGCGGCGGCCGGCCCTTCTCCATCGCGCGGACCCAGTCCGAGTGGCCCACCGTCACCAGCAGGTCCTCGCCGACCTCGGCGCGCAGGAACTCCACGTCGTCCGGGCCCTGCACCTTGTTGCCCACGACCTTGAGCGCCACCCCGAAGTCCCGTGCGTACTCCTTGTACTGGCGGTAGACCGAGACGCCCTTGCGGGTCGGTTCGGCGACCAGGAACGTCATGTCGAAGCGGGTGAACATCCCCGAGGCGAAGGAGTCCGAGCCCGCCGTCATGTCGACGACGACGTACTCGTCCTCCCCGTCGACCAGGTGGTTCAGACAGAGCTCCACCGCGCCGACCTTGGAGTGGTAGCAGGCCACACCCAGGTCCGACTCGGTGAACGGGCCCGTCGCCATCAGCCGGATGTCGCCGTCGTCGAGCCGCACGGTCCGCGCGCACGCCTCGTACACCGGGTTGTCCTCGCGCACCCGCAGCAGGCGCGAACCCTCGCCGGGCGGGGTCGTTTTGATCATCGTGTCGGCCGAGGCGATCCTCGGGTTGCTGCCGCGCAGGTACTCCTTGATCAGCGGCAGATGCGCGCCCATCGCAGGCAGCGCCGCCGCCTCCGCCTCGTCGAGGCCGAGTGCGGCACCGAGGTGCTGATTGATGTCGGCGTCCACGGCGACGACATGGGCTTCATTGGCGGCGAGGTGGCGGATGAAGAGCGAGGACAGCGTGGTCTTGCCGCTGCCGCCCTTCCCTACGAAAGCGATCTTCATGTTCACCTAGGGTAGTGCCACGACTGCGCCGTGTGGTCAAGAGGCGTGAAGAAGACCACTCCAACGTGGGGTCCCGCCCCGGGGCGCGTAGCCTCCCTACTTATGAGTACGCACGCCTCTGACCCCCTGGCCGCCCTCGGTTCCCTGCCGGGCGTCGCCGAATCGGTGGACTCCGTACGCAAGGCGGTCGACCGGGTCTACGGACACCGCGTGATGCGGCGCCGCAGCAACGAAATCACCTCCGAGGCGGCCCTGCGCGGGGCGCGCGGTTCGGCCGCCCTGTCCGGCGCCGACTGGGCCCTGGAAGAGGTGCGCCGGCGCACGGACTTCGGCGGGGACGCCGAGGCGCGCACGGTGGGCGCCGCCCTGCGGCTCGGCGCCGAGGCCGGTCAGCTGCTCTCCATCTGGCGCCAGTCACCGCTGCGGGTGCTCGCCCGTCTGCACCTGGTGGCGGTGGGCGACGCCGCCGGCTTCGGGGACTCGGTCGGCAGGCCCCGGCAGGCCGGCGAGGCCGTCGACGAGCCGCTGATCGAGGCGCCGCTGCCGGACCCGGCGGAGGTCTCGGGGCGGCTCGACGGACTCTCGGCGCTGATCATCGCGGGCGGTACGGCTCCGGCGCTGGTGACGGCGGCCGTGGTGCACGGCGAACTGCTCGCGCTGCGCCCTTTCACCTCGTACAACGGGCTGATCGCGCGGGCCGCCGAGCGGATCGTGCTCATCGGCAGCGGGCTGGACCCCAAGGCGATCTGTCCGGCCGAGGTCGGCCATGCGGAGCAGGGCCGTGCGGCGTACGTCGCGGCGTTCGAGGGGTATGTGTCCGGGACGCCGGAAGGAATGGCCGCCTGGATCGCCCACTGCGGGCGGGCCGTGGAGCTGGGTGTCCGGGAGTCGACGGCGGTCTGCGAGGCGCTGCAGCGCGGCGCGGCTTGAGCCTGGGGGCCTATACGTCTTGAGGGCCCTGCACAGGGTTGCGGCGGTACCAGTCCTGGTACCGCCGCTGGCACGTCTGCCGAGTTACCAAGCGTCCTCGATATGTGCCCATCAAGCGGGGAACTTAGCCCTTCGCCTGGTGCGGCTGGCCCGTAATCGACGGGTCGACGTCGCGTGGGTGCCCGGCTTCAGTGCGAGGTCCGTGGGGCCTTCTTGCTCAACAGGTGATCCTCTCGGATGTCCTAGGTCTCGCGGGCCTGATTCCTTTCTACTCCTGTCGGCTGGGAAGCGAAAGCCCTGGCTCCACTTCTTTACTTTTGTCTCAAATACGGGCAAAGCGATCGGCAAGAGCGGCCTGCCGCCGACGGTTGGCGTACCAGACCAGTCCGGCGGTCGCGGCGGCGGCGCCCACGGCGGCAGCGGCCACGAGCGCGGGGCGCGGCGGCATCCTGAAGGCGGGCAGCCGCTGCTTGAGCCGGACCGGCTTCTCGAAGGCCAGGATCGGCCAGTCCCGGGCGGTCGCCTCACGGCGCAGAGTCCGGTCGGGGTTGACGGCGTAGGGGTGCCCGACGGCTTCGAGCATCGGTACGTCGGTCGCCGAGTCGCTGTACGCGTAACAGCGTGAGAGGTCGTACCCCTCCGACTCCGCGAGCTCCCGGATCGCCTCGGCCTTGGTGGGGCCGTAGGCGTAGTACTCCACCTCTCCGGTGAAGCAGCCGTCGTCGCCGACGACCATCCGGGTGGCGACGACCCGGTCGGCGCCCAGCATCTCGCCGATCGGCTCCACGACCTCGGCGCCCGAGGTCGAGACGATCACGACGTCGCGGCCCGCGGCGTGGTGCTCCTCGATGAGGGAGGCCGCCTCGTCGTAGATGATCGGGTCGATCAGGTCATGCAGGGTCTCGGCGACAAGCTCCTTGACCTGCGAGACGTTCCAGCCTTTGCAGAGCGCGGAAAGATATTCGCGCATCCGCTCCATCTGATCGTGGTCGGCGCCGCCGGCGAGGAAGACGAACTGGATGTAGGCAGTCCGCAGGACGGCGCGGCGGTTGATCAGTCCGCCTTGGTAGAAGGACTTGCTGAAGGTCAGCGTCGACGACTTCGCAATGACCGTCTTGTCCAGGTCAAAGAAGGCGGCTGTGCGCGGCAACGAGTGGTTTTCCACGAGCCCGAGCATAGGTGCCCGCCATTCGGCGTACGCTGGGGCGTGTGGGTTTGCCTGAGAAGGCTCTCGGGTACACCATGGAAGTCACGGATCGTTCGCGACCGTGCTAACCCGGCCCGGCTCCTCCCCCCCCGAGTCGGCCGGTAAAGACGACCCCCGCTCTCCCCCCCGGCGGGGGTCGTCGCATGTCCGGACGCGTTTTCGCCCACCGGATCCTCATGGCTCCTCCTCTCGCCGGCCCTGAGGCCATGGCGGCGTGACACCTTCGATTCGTCACGCATAGTAGTCGTGGCGCTGCTCTCCGGCCATCCCCGGTATGGGGCACGGGGATATTCGCAACCGGCGAGTTATCCACAGTTTTTGAGCAAGATCCACAAGATTTCCTGGACGACGGCACGGTGAATCCCACCGCGAACTCAGCGGGCAGCAGGAATCACCGATCTCGGCCGTGCGACGGGCACGGAGGGGATCACACGGGGACAGGGGACGTGTGCTGTGGCCGGAACCATGACTTTCAGAATGCCGAGGCCTTCCAGGGCCTCGAGGTCCGCCGGGCCGTCCGGAGAGCCGTCCGGAGGCTCGGGCGGGGAGCCGGCGGCCGAGGCGCGCCGGGCCGGGCCGCTGATCGTGACCGAGGACCTCGCGTTGCTCGACGACCTGCTGCGGCTGTGTGCCGCGGCGGGAGCCGAGCCCGAGGTGCACCACACGGTGCCGGAGAACCGCGCGAGCTGGGCCGATGCCCCGCTCGTCCTGGTCGGCGACGACGCGGCGGCCCGGTGCCGCGGGGCCGCCCGGCGGCAGGGGGTGATGCTCGTCGGCCGGGACCGGGACGACCCCGACGTGTGGCGGCGGGCCGTCGAGATCGGCGCCGACTGCGTGCTGCGGCTGCCGGACGCCGAGAGCTGGCTCGTCGACCGGATCGCCGACGCCGCCGAGGGTGTGGGCCGACAGGCGCTGACCGTCGGCGTCATCGGCGGCCGCGGCGGCGCGGGCGCCTCGACACTGGCCTGCGCCCTCGCGCTGGCCGCCGCCAGGACCGGCCGGCGCACCCTGCTGCTGGACGGCGACCCGCTCGGCGGCGGACTGGACGTCCTGCTCGGCGGTGAGCGCGCCGAGGGCCGGCGCTGGCCCGACTTCGCCGCCTCCAAGGGCAGGGTCGCCGGCGGAGCCCTGGAGGAGTCGCTGCCCTCGGTGCGCGGACTCCGGGTGCTCAGCTGGGACCGGGGGGACTCCGTCCTCGTACCGCCCGAGGCCATGCGCTCGGTTCTCGCCGCCGCGCGCAGACGCGGAGGGGTGGTCGTCGTGGACCTTCCCCGCCGGGTCGACGCGGCGGTGACCGAGGCCCTGGCACAGCTCGACCTCGGACTGCTCGTCGTCCCCGGCGAGCTGAGGGCGGTGGCGGCGGCCCACCGCGTCGCCTCGCTCGCCGGCATGGTCCTGAGCGATCTGCGCGTGGTCGTGCGCGGGCCGTACGCGCCCGGACTCGACGAACAGTGGGTGGCGGACGCGCTGCGGCTGCCCCTCGCCGGTGAACTGCCGCACGATCCCGGTCTCCTGCCCGCCCTGGACACCGGCGTGCCGCCCGGCTCCGACGCGCGCGGTCCGTTGGGCCGGTTCTGCGCGGAGTTCTGGGAGCGCGCGCTGACCCCGGAGGGGGCGTCATGAGCGCCCTGGCGGCCCCCGTCGGTACGGGCGGCGGTGCGGGTCTCCTGGAGGCGGTGCGCCGGCGGCTCGCGGAGAGCGGGGCGGAACCGACGCCCGCGAGGGTGGCCGCGGCGCTGCGGGCCCAGGGGCGGCTGCTCGGCGACGCGGAAGTCCTCGGCGCTGCGGAGGCCCTGCGGTGCGAGCTGGTCGGCACGGGACCGCTGGAACCACTGCTGGCCGACCCGGCGGTCACCGACGTGCTGGTCTCGGCACCCGACCGGGTCTGGGTCGACCGCGGCTCCGGCCTCGAACTCACCGACGTCGCCTTCGCCGACGCGCCGGCCGTACGCCGGCTCGCCCAGCGGCTCGCCGCGGTGGCCGGACGGCGCCTGGACGACGCCAGGCCCTGGGTGGACGCCCGGCTGCCGGACGGGACCCGGATGCATGCCGTGCTGCCGCCCGTGGCGGTCGGCTCGACCTGCCTGTCGCTGCGGGTGGTGCGGCCGCGGGCCTTCTCGGTGGGGGAGTTGACCGAGGCGGGCACCGTCCCGCCCGGCGGGGAGCGCATCCTGCGCGCCCTCATCGAGGCCCGGGTCTCGTATCTGATCAGCGGCGGTACGGGTTCGGGGAAGACGACGCTCCTGTCCACGCTGCTCGGTCTGGTGGGTGAGCGCGAGCGGATCGTCCTGGCCGAGGACTCGGCCGAGCTGCGTCCCGACCATCCGCATGTGGTGCGCCTGGAGGCGCGGCCCGCGAACCAGGAGGGCGCGGGTCAGGTGACCCTGCGGGACCTGGTCCGCCAGGCCCTGCGGATGCGGCCCGACCGGCTGGTGGTCGGCGAGGTGCGGGGCGCGGAAGCCGTCGACCTGCTGGCCGCCTTGAACACCGGCCACGAGGGCGGCTGCGGGACCGTCCACGCCAACACCGCGGCGGACGTCCCGGCCCGCCTGGAAGCGCTCGGGACGGCGGCGGGTCTCGACCGGGCCGCACTGCACAGCCAGTTGGGCGCCGGCGTCTCGACGGTGCTGCATCTCGTACGGGACCGGGCCGGACGGCGGCGGATCGCCGAGATCCATGTCCTCGAAAGGGACCGGGAGGGGCTGGTGGTGACGGTGCCCGCGCTGCGCTGGGGAGCGGCCGGGTTCGAGCGGGAGCGGGGCTGGGAGCGGCTGCGGGAGCTGATCGGGGGCGTGTTGTGGTGAAGGCGCAGTGGTTGTTGGCTCAGGGCGCTGCCGTCCTGTGCGCCGGGGCCGCGTTGTGGCGGGTGGCGGAGCGGGAGCGGGGGCTGCGCAGAGCGAGGGCGGTCCTGGCCGGCGTAGGCGTCCCGGGAGCCCGGGGCGGACCGGAGCGTACGGGCCCGTCGTGGCGGGTCCTGGGCGAGCGGTGCGGGGCCCTGGCCCGGGGGCGGCGCGCATGGCTCTGCCTGCCCGCGGCGGTGCTGCTCTCGCTCCTCGGGGAGTCACCGCTGCCGCTGGTGGCAGGAGCGCTCGCGGTGCCCCTGGTGGGGCGGAAGCTGCGGGCGGTGGCCGCCCGCAAGGAGCGGGAGGCGCGTTCCGACGCGGTGGTGGCCCTGTGCGGCGCGATCGTGGGCGAGCTGAGAGCCGGTCGGCAACCCGCGCAGGCCCTGATCTTCGCGGCCAGGACGACCGGGGCGCTGGGCGCACGCGAGGAGACCGCGGTGCTCGCCGCGGCACGTTTCGGCGGGGACGTGGCCGAGGCGCTGCGGCGAGCCGCCCGGCAGGACGGTGCCGACGGACTGGCCGGTCTGGCGGCGTGCTGGCAGGTCGCCGTGGACGGTGGCGCGGGGCTGGCCGCCGGGCTCGACCGGCTGGAGGCCGCGCTGCGGGAGCACCGGGACCAGCGGGAGCGGATGAGGGCCCAACTGGCCGGCGCCTGGGCAACGGTGACCGTCCTCGCGGTCCTCCCGGCGGTGGGTCTCGCGCTCGGCACGGCTCTGGGAGCCCGGCCGCTGCACGTCCTGCTGCACACACCGGTCGGACTGGGCTGTCTTGCCGTGGGCGGGGTCCTGGAGGCGACCGGGCTGTGGTGGGCGGCGCGGATCGTGCGAGGAGGGGAGCGGGTGTGACGGCGGCATGGGAGCTGGTGGGTGAGCTCGCCCCCAGGGCAGGGGCGTGGGCGGCGGCCGGGCCGGTCGGCGGGGTCGTCTGGGCTGCCTGGGCGGTGGCGGACCGGCGGCGCGAGCGTCGCACACGGAAACGGCTCGCGGCCCTGCTGGAGACCGAGTTCGGGCGAGGACGGCGGGGTGGGGCGGTGGTGCCGCCGTGGCTGCGCAGCGGGGCCCTGCCGCTCGTCGCGGCCCTCGCCGGCTGGGTGCTGGTCGGCGGGACGGCCGGTCTCCTGGTCGCGGTCGCGGTCGCGGTGGGCTGGGGAGCGTGGCGGTGGAGTGTGCGCCGCGCCTCGGCGGTGACCGATGACGGGGAGGCGGCACGCCAACTTCCGCTCGCGGCCGATCTGCTGGCGGCCTGCGCTACGGCCGGAGCGGGGCCCGGCGAGGCCGTGGAAGCGGTGGGCAGGTCGCTGGGAGGGCCGGTCGGCGAGCGCCTGGCACGGACGGCGGCGGAGCTGCGGCTGGGCGGTGAACCGGCGGATGTGTGGCGGAGGTTCGGCGCGATACCCGGCGCCGAGGGCCTGGCCCGCTGCCTGGAACGGGCCGGCTCCTCCGGGGCGCCCGCGGCGGAGGCCGTCTCGAGACACGCGGCCGATCTGCGGGCGGACCGGGCGCGGAAGGCGGCGGCCCGGGCGCAGCGGGCGCAGGTGCTGATCACCGCGCCCGTGGGGCTCTGCTTCCTGCCCGCCTTCCTGGCGGTGGGGGTGGCCCCGGTGGTGATCGGACTCGCCACCGGCCTGCTGCGGGCCTGACGGAACAGCAGCGATCGCGACCAAGGACGAGAACGAACAAAGGAGTTGGCATGACGTATGTGAGCGCGTGGTGGCGGGCCCGGTGGGCGGCCAGGACGGACGCGGGGATGACCACGTCCGAGTACGCGATGGGAACGATCGCGGCCGCGGCCTTCGCGGCCGTGCTGTACAAGATCGTGACGAGCGGGTCGGTCTCCGGCGCGCTGGAGTCCGTGATCGGGAAGGCGCTCGATGCGCCGTTCTGAGGACCGGGGCGCCGTGACCGTGGAGGCGGCCATGGCCCTGCCGGCCCTGGTGGTGTTCACCATGGCCCTGGTCTGGTCGCTCGCCGCCGCGGCAGCACAGATCCAGTGCGTGGACGCGGCCCGGGCCGGGGCACGGATGGTGGCCCGCTCCGAGCCGGTGGCCGCCGCCGAGGCCGCGGCGCGGGCGGCCGCTCCCGGCGGGGCCAGGGTCTCGGTCACCCGTTCGGAGGAGCTGTGGAGGGTGACGGTGGAGGCCCCGGCTCCTGGGCCGGGCGGACTGGGACTCACGCTCCGCGCCGGGGCGGCGGCGCTCGCCGAGGACGCGGTGGGGGTGAGCACGCCATGAGCGCCACCGCGCCCCGGCCGTCCGGGCCCCTGGGGCGTGTCCTGCGGCCGGAAAGGAGGGACCGGGGGATGGCGACGGTATGGACGGCGTTCGCGGCCTGTGTGCTCTGTGTGGTGTTCGGGGCCGTGCTAGCCCTCGGGCAGGCGGTGGCGGCCCGGCACCGGGCGGGCGGGGCCGCCGACCTGGCCGCGCTGGCCGCCGCCGACC
>NZ_JAGGOS010000094.1 GCF_018614205.1 Streptomyces sp. ISL-36
CTCCGACGCCCACGTCGGGCCCCGACGCCTGGTCCCCACGGCCCCCGCAGCCACCGCGGTCCCAGCGGCCCCCGCGGCCCCCGCGCGCCGGCTATGCCACGAACGCCCGCTGCGCCTCGACGCCCGCTCCCGCGCCCGACTCCACCAGCCGGGCCGCGGCCGCCAGCCGGGCCGCCGCCTCCTCGGCGACGGGGCCGCCGACGGTGAAGGGCAGGCGGATGTACCCCTCGAAGGCACCGTCCACACCGAAGCGCGGACCGGAGGGGACCCGCACCCCCACCCGCTCTCCGACCTCCGCGATCCGCGAGCCCGACAGGCCGCCCGTGCGGACCCAGAGCGTCAGACCACCGCGGGGGACGTCGAACTCCCACTCGGGAAGCTCGGCGCGCACCGCCGCCACCAGCGCGTCGCGGTTCTCCCGGGCCTGAGCGCGGCGGATCGAGACGGCCTGCTCCCAGCCGCCGGTCCGCATCAGCCAGTCGACACCGAGCTGCTCCAGGACCGGGGTTCCGAGGTCCGCGTAGGCCCGCGCCGCCACCAGCGAGCGGATCACGTCGGGCGCGGCCCGGACCCAGCCGATCCGCATGCCCGCCCAGAACGCCTTGCTCGCCGAGCCGACCGTGAGCACCGTGGAGCCCGCCGGGTCGAAGGCACAGACCGGGCGGGGCATCCGCAGGTCGTCCTCCAGATAGAGCTCCGACATGGTCTCGTCGACGACGAGGACCGTGCCGGCCGAACGGGCCGCGTCCACCAGCTGCCGCCGCTGGTCCTCGTCGGCCAGGGCGCCGGTCGGGTTGTGGAAGTCGGCGACGACGTACGCGAGGCGCGGAGCGGCGTCCCGCAGCACCTGCCGCCAGAGGTTCAGGTCCCAGCCGGCCAGGCCCTCGGCCATCGCGATCGGTACGAGCCGGGCGCCCGCCGCCCGCATGAGCTGGAGGATGTTGGCGTACGACGGCGACTCGACGGCGATCCGCTCGCCGCGCCCCGCGAAGAGGTGACAGATGGCGTCGATGGCGCCCATCGCGCCGGTGGTGACCATGATCTGTTCGGGCATGGTCGGGATGCCGCGCTCGGTGTACCGGTCGGCGAGCATCTGCCGCAGCGCGGGCAGGCCGGCCGGGTAGTCCCCGTGCGTATGGGCGTACGGCGGGAGCTCCTCCAGGGCGCCCTGGACGCCGCGGGTCAGCCATGGCTCGGGAGCGGGCAGGGCGGCGCAGCCGAGGTCGATCATGGAGCCGAGCGACTCCGGCGGCAGCGGTTCGAGTCCGCGTGAGGGCAGCGGGTTCCCCGCGGGTACGGCCGTCCAGCTGCCGGCTCCGCGCCGCGACTCCAGGAAGCCCTCGGCGCGTAGCGCCTCGTAGGCGGCGGCCACCGTCGTACGGCTCACGGTGAGCGCCACGGCGAGCTCGCGCTCGGCGGGCAGCCGGGCGGCGACGGGGACCCGGCCCTCCAGGACGAGGAGACGGATGCCGTCGGCCAGCGCGCGGTAGGCGGGCGGCTTGCGCGCGCCCGGCCCGGCGGGGCGGGGCTGCTGCGCCTTGAGTTGGCGGGCCAGCTGCGCCGGCCCGACGGCCGAAGTCCACTGAGCCATGGAATTCAGTCCACCTTCCTCGAATTGGCCATGGTTGGCATCCGATCCCCCGCCACAGAGTGTCATGAGTCAGTCCACCACCACCACACAGGGGGCAGTCCTTTGTCCATGGCCTCCGGTCTTCGCGGCCGGCATCTGACCCGTCGGCTCGCTCAGCTCTATATCGGTCTCGCGCTGTACGGGATCAGTTCGGCGCTGCTGGTACGCGGCGGGCTCGGTCTCGAGCCCTGGGGTGTTCTCCACCAGGGTCTCGCCGAGAAGACCGGACTGACCATCGGAGTGGTCTCGATCGTCGTCGGCGCGGTCGTGCTGCTGCTGTGGATCCCGATCCGGCAGCGGCCCGGCCTGGGCACGGTCTCGAACGTCTTCGTCATCGGCGTGGCCATGGACGGGACGCTGGCCGTGGTCCCCGACGCCCACGGGCTGCTCGCGCGGAGCGCGCTGCTCGTCCTCGGCATCGTCCTGAACGGGATGGCGACCGGTCTGTACATCGCCGCCCGGTTCGGCCCGGGCCCGCGCGACGGGCTGATGACGGGTCTGCACCGGCTCACCGGCCGCTCGATCCGCCTGGTCCGTACGGGCATCGAGGTCGCCGTGGTCGCCGCCGGCTTCCTCCTGGGCGGCACGGTCGGCGTGGGCACGGTGCTGTACGCGCTGGCCATCGGGCCGCTCGCGCAGTTCTTCCTGCGCCGGTTCGCCGTCCCGGAGCGGGCCGAAGGCAGCACCGTGGTCGCCTCCGCGACACCGGAGCAGGCCATACTGCGGCGGTGAATCGCGTACGCCACCCCTATCTGGACCACCCCTCCCCCATCCCGTTCGCCCATCGGGGCGGCACGGCGGACGGCCTGGAGAACACGGCGGCGGCCTTCCGGGCCGCCGCCGCGGCCGGTTACCGCTACTTCGAGACCGATGTGCACACCACCGCGGACGGCGTTCTGGTCGCCTTCCACGACTCCACGCTCGACCGGGTCACGGACGCCACCGGCCGGATCCGCGATCTGCCGTGGGACGCCGTCCGTGAGGCGCGGGTGGCCGGCAAGGAGCCGCTGCCGCTCTTCGAGGAGCTCCTGGAGGAGTTCCCGCGGGCCCGCTGGAACGTGGACCTGAAGGCGGAGTCGTCGCTGGTCCCGCTCGTCGACCTGATCCGAAGGACCGGAGCGTGGGACCGGATCTGCGTCGGATCCTTCACCGAGGGCCGGGTGGCCCGCGCCCAGCGTCTGGCGGGGGCGCGCCTGGCCACCTCGTACGGCGTGAAGGGCGTCCTCGGGCTGCGGCTGCGCTCGCTCGGCATACCGGCGGCGCTGCGCGCGGGGGCGGTGGCGGCGCAGGTCCCGGAGAGCCAGGGCGGCATCCCGGTGGTCGACCGCCGCTTCGTGAGGGAGGCCCATGCGCGCGGGCTGCAGGTCCATGTGTGGACGGTGAACGATCCGGAGCGGATGAACTCTCTCCTCGACCTGGGGGTGGATGGCATCATGACCGATCATCTGGAGACGCTGCGTACGGTGCTGACCGACCGGGGAGTGTGGGTCTGAGCGCGCGTCCCGCCACGGGGACCAACGAGGGGGCCGCGGCCTTGACCGCCAACACTGCCGAGCCGGAGGAGCACACCGCCGATCCCGCCGACCGCCGTCGCGAACAGCGCGGCTGGTACTTCTACGACTTCGCCTGCTCGGTCTACTCGACGAGCGTGCTGACGGTGTTCCTCGGGCCCTATCTGACGTCGGTGGCCAAGGCGGCGGCGGACGCGGAGGGGTTCGTCCACCCCCTGGGCATCCCCGTGCGGGCGGGTTCCCTGTTCGCCTACTCCGTCTCGGTCTCGATCGTGGTGGCGGTCGTGGTGATGCCGCTGGTGGGCGCGGCCGCGGACCGTACGGGCCGGAAGAAGCCCCTGCTCGCCGTCTCCGCGTACATCGGCGCCGCGGCCACGGCGGGGATGTTCTTCCTCAGCGGTGACCGGTACCTGCTCGGGGCGTTCCTGCTCATCGTGGCGAACGCCTCGCTGGCGGTCTCGATGGTGCTCTACAACGCCTATCTGCCGCAGATCGCCGAGCCCGACGAGCGGGACGCGGTCTCCTCGCGCGGCTGGGCCTTCGGCTACGGCTCCGGCGCCCTCGTCCTGGTCCTCAATCTGGTCCTGTACTCGGGCCACGACTCCTTCGGACTCTCGGAGGGGGCTGCGGTGCGGATCTGTCTGGCCTCGGCGGGGCTGTGGTGGGGCGCGTTCACGCTCGTACCGCTGCGGCGGCTGCGCGACCGCCGGGTCCCGCCGCACGGCGAGGGGTCCGTCGGCAGCGGCTGGCGGCAGTTGCGGGCGACGCTGCGGGACATGCGCCGCCATCCGCTGACGCTCTCCTTCCTGCTGGCCTATCTCGTCTACAACGACGGGGTGCAGACGGTGATCTCACAGGCGTCGATCTACGGCTCGGAGGAGCTGGGCCTGGAACAGACGACGCTGATCACGGCGGTGCTCCTGGTCCAGGTCCTCGCGGTCGTGGGAGCTCTGGGCATGGGGCGGATGGCCCGTTCGTACGGTGCCAAGCGGACGATCCTGGCGTCCCTGGCCGTCTGGACGCTGATCCTGGCCGCCGGGTACTTCCTGCCGGCCGGCGCGCCGGTGGCGTTCTTCTGTCTGGCGGCGGCGATCGGTCTCGTCCTCGGCGGCAGCCAGGCGCTGTCGCGTTCGCTGTTCTCACATCTGGTGCCGCGGGGCAAGGAGGCGGAGTACTTCTCGGCCTACGAGATGAGCGACCGGGGTCTGAGCTGGCTGGGGCCATTGGTGTTCGGTCTCGCCTATCAGCTGACCGGCAGCTATCGGGATGCCATCATCTCTCTGGTGATCTTCTTCGCGGTGGGTTTCGTGCTTCTCGCGCGGGTGCCGGTCCGGGCCGCTGTGGCCGCCGCGGGCAACCCGGTTCCGGACCGGATTTAGACGCGGAAGTGAAAGGCCGGTAGTGTACGCCTTTGGCCTGCCAGGCGGACCGTTACTGCGTGCTGCTTTGGTGAAAACGCTGGGTGACATCTGCTGTCAGATGTGACAAACCGGGCACTGGTGGGTAGAACAAGGGCGGCACGACGGGCGACGCATGACCCGGAACGGGAATCTTTACCGCCGACCGGACGTTGACCGGATGACGACGACAGCGACACCTGTCCTGTGGGCGACAAGCCCGGGAGGCACGATTCATGAGTGAGCGAGCTCTTCGCGGCACGCGCCTCGTGGTGACCAGCTACGAGACCGACCGCGGCATCGATCTGGCCCCGCGCCAGGCCGTGGAGTACGCATGCGAGAAGGGCCATCGTTTTGAGATGCCCTTCTCTGTGGAAGCGGAAATTCCGCCGGAGTGGGAGTGCAAGGTCTGCGGAAGCCAGGCTCTGCTGGTGGACGGGGACGGCCCCGAGGAGAAGAAGGGCAAGCCGGCGCGTACGCACTGGGACATGCTGATGGAGCGGCGTACGCGTGAGGAGCTGGAGGAGGTGCTGGCCGAGAGGCTGGCGGTCCTGCGGTCCGGCGCCATGAACATCGCCGTACATCCGCGAGACAGCCGCAAGTCCGCGTAGCGGACACAGCGGCCCTACAACGCCGCGGGGCCCGGTACACCTTGTGTGTACCGGGCCCCGCGGCGTTGTCACGTCAGCGCGACGCCGCCGCACGGCGTCGCGCCGTGGCTCACGGCGTCAGCGGCGGGCGAGGGTCCTGGGGGTCCCGCGGGCCACGGGGCGCGTCCTCCCGCACGACCTCACCCTGCACGACCTTGCCGTCCGGCCGGTGCATACGAGCTTGCTGGAAGGCGTCCTGGAGGCTTCCCCGAGGGGCGGCGCTCATCCGGCGCTCCACGGCCTTCTCCGCGTACCGTCCGAGCATCGAGCGGACGGGCGGCACGAGCAGCAGCAGACCCAGCGCGTCGGAGACGAGGCCCGGGAGCATCAGCAGCAGCCCGCCGAGCATCAGGAAGCCGTTGCGGTCCTCCGCGCCGATCCGGTCGGCGGGGGCCGGCGCGACGCCGGACTGCGCCGCCGCCTGCGCCTGCTGGAAGGTCTCCGTGAGGTTCCTGAAGGCCCGTCGGCCCGCCCGCTTGATCACCACGGCACCGAGGACGGCGCCGCCGACCAGCAGGCCGAGGACGGTCAGTCCGCCGGCCGCGCCCGCCACCACCGTGAGCAGCCAGATCTCGAGGACCAGCCAGGCGACGAGGGCCAGGGGGAGGAACGTGCGCGCGCGGGAGCGCTTGGGGGCGAGGGGAGGCGGTGCGCCGGTCGTCATGCCCACCAGTGTGCCTGCCGCCCCGCAGGAACGTCGTAAAGGACGGATCAGTTCGCGGGCCTGCGGCCGAGCAGCTTGCCGACCTTGTGCGCACGGGCCGTCAGACCCCAGCCCGTGACCCGCCACAGTGCCTCGACGAGGATGTCCCTGCTCATCTTGGAGTCGCCGACCTCTCGCTCCACGAAGGTGATGGGGACCTCCACGACGTGGAAGCCGGCCGCGACCGCGCGGCGGGCGAGGTCGACCTGGAAGCAGTAGCCGGCCGAGGCCACGTCGTCCAGGCCCAGGCCCTCCAGGGTCTCCTTGCGGAAGGCCCGGTAGCCGCCGGTGACGTCACGGATCGGTACGTCCAGCAGGAGGCGCGAGTACAGGCTGCCGCCGCGGGAGATGAACTCGCGCGACCTGGGCCAGTTCACGATCCGGCCGCCGGGGACCCAGCGGGAGCCGAGCACCAGGTCGGCGCCCTTGAGCGCGGTCAGCAGCCGGGGCAGCTCCTCGGGCTGGTGGGAGCCGTCGGCGTCCATCTCCACGAGGACGTCGTAGCCGTGCTCGACACCCCAGCGGAAGCCGGCGAGGTAGGCGGCGCCGAGCCCTTCCTTGCCCGCGCGGTGCAGGACGTGGACGTGGTCGTCCCCGGCGGAGAGCTCGTCGGCGAACTTGCCCGTACCGTCGGGACTGTTGTCGTCGGCGACCAGGATGTGCGCCTCGGGCACGGCTTTCCGTACGCGCGAGACGATCGGCTTGATGTTCTCCGCCTCGTTGTAGGTCGGGATGATCACCAAGGCACTGCCGAGCGGGCCGTACCGCCTCTGGCCACCGTCGTTCACTACTGCCCCTTCGGATGCCTGCGCGGACCCCCACCATAGCGAGCCGGCGGTGCGGATCGGGGCCCGGCGCCCTTCGGGCCGACCTGGAACCCGCTGGCTGCGGGTCGACCGAGAGCCGTTGTCTACTGAACGTCCGGGCCCCACCCGGGTCGCACCCTCCGCCGGAAAAAACCTTCCCTCGCCCCCGAGGCGCGGGCGCTGAACCTGGTTCCCGGTGATGGTGAGCCGGTGCGGCACACCATTGCCTGACCCAGCGGCGTTCGACGACTGCGTGGAGGTTTGCCTACCGGTCGGACGTCCTTGGTGGACGCGCCGAACCTACCGGCCGGTGGCGGCTCGCTGTCAATACCCCTTTGACCTGCGGAGATGACCGATACTGCCAGGTCAGTGGGGAAGATCCGCAGGTCGCGAACAAGCCGGTTGATCATCGATCGGCGGTACGGAATGCCCCTACGTCACTCGCCTGGCCGTACGAAGACCGTTTGTCCGAATACCACCGTCCGCAGGCAGACGGGGAGTTCACGCCCCGGGGTCAGATCGGGCAGACCGGGCGTTCCGGAGCGCGGGTCGGTCGACCAGCGGGCCACCCGGTCGTCGGGCGCCTGGACCACCAGCTCGTCGGTGCGCCAGACCGCGTAGTCGGCGGGGGCGCCGGGCACGAGCGTGCCGGCGTCGTCGCGGCCGGCGGCCCGCCAGCCGCCCCGGGTGTGCGCGGTGAAGGCGGCACGGACGGAGATCCGGTGCTCGGGGGTGCGGTGGAAGGCGGCGGCGCGGACCGTGCCCCAGGGGTCGAGCGGGGTGACCGGGCTGTCCGAGCCGAAGGCCAGCGGCACTCCGGCCCGGAGCAGGGCGGCGTACGGGTTGAGGGTGCGGGCGCGCTCGGCGCCGAGGCGTTCCGCGTACATGCCCTCCTCGCCGCCCCAGGCCGCGTCGAAGGCGGGCTGGACGGAGGCGGTGAGGCCGAGTTCGGCGAAGGCCGCGATCGTCTCGGGGGTGAGCATCTCGGCGTGCTCGACGCGGTGTCGGGCGGCCCGGATCCGGGCGAGGCCGAGCTTCTCGGATGCGGCCCGGACGCCGTCGATGACGGCGGTGACGGCCGCGTCGCCGATGGCGTGGAAGCCGGCCTGGAGTCCGGCCTCGGTGCAGGCGACGACATGGCTCGCCACGGTCGGGGCGTCGAGGTGGGCGACTCCGGTGTGCGCGGCGTCGGCGTGGTCGGCGTAGGCCTCGTGGAGGCAGGCGGTGTGCGAGCCGAGGGAGCCGTCGGCGAAGAGGTCGCCGGCCGCGCCCACCGCGCCGAGCGCGCGGGCGCGTGCGACGTCGAGGTCGGCCCAGTAGCCGACGACGCGCGGGCCGGGCTCCTCGCGGGCGAGGTCGAGCAGGCCGGTGAAGTCGTCCTCGGAGGAGATCTCGGGCCCGCCGCACTCGTGGAGCGTGCCGATGCCGAGCGACGCGGCCCTGGCGCGGGCCGCGCGCTGGGCCTCGGTGCGCTGCGCGGGCGAGATCGCCGCGTAGGCGGCGGCGCGGACGGCGTGGTGCGCGTCGCCGGTCAGCGGTTCGCCGTCACGGAAACCGGCGAGGTCCCGGACGCCCGGCACGAGGTCGAGCAGCGCGGTGGTGACGACGGCCGAGTGGACGTCGATCCGGGTGAGGTAGAGGGGGCGGCCGCCGGTCAGCGCGTCCAGTTCGTCGCGGCGCGGAGCGCGGCGCTCGGGCCAGCGGGAGGCGTCCCAGCCGTGCCCGATCAGGATCCGGTCGTCGGGGCGGGCGGCGGCGTGGGCGCGGATCCGCTCCGCCGCCTCGGCGAGCGAGGCGGCGGCGGAGAGGTCGAGGCCGGTCAGGGCGAGTCCGGTCGCGGTGGTGTGCACATGCGCGTCGACGAACGCGGGGGTGACCAGGGCCCCTTCGAGGTCGATCACCTCGTCCACACCGGAGGCGAAGGCGTCGGCCGCTCCCTCCGAACCCACCCAGGCGACATGCCCGCGCTCCACCACCATGGCGGTGGCGAAGGGGTCGGCGGGGCTGTGGACGTCTCCACCGCGCAGCAGCACGGTGCGGTGTTCGTACTCGGTGGTCATGGTGACCAGCCTAGATACGCGGCGGCCGGGCTTCGTACGGGGTCGACAGGACGACCGTGGTCCGGCTGGAGACGCCCGCCTGCGAGCGGATGCGGCTGAGCAGGTGCTCCAGCTCCAGCGGGGTGGCGACGCGGACCTTGAGGATGTAGTTCTCGTCGCCGGCGACGCTGTGGCAGGCCTCGATCTCCGGGATGTCCGCGAGCCGGTCCGGGGTGTCGTCCGGGGCGCTGGGATCGAAGGGTTTGACCGAGATGAAGGCGGTCAGCGGCAACCCGACGGCCTCCGGGTCGACGACGGCGGCATAGCCGCGGATGACCCCGCGCTGCTCCAGACGGCGGACGCGCTGATGCACCGCCGACGTGGACAGGCCGGTGGCCTTGCCCAGGTCGGTGTAGCTCATGCGCCCGTCCCTGACGAGCAACTCGACGATCTGACGATCCAGCTCCTCCATGCGGTCAACCTATTGCCCAGGAGGTCCATCGGCACAGCCGGGAAGCGGCCTCTTTGGGCGTCTATGGTCATCCTCGGGGCACCTGCGAACGGCATGTGACGAACGCCACAGGTTTGCGGCAAGGGTCGAACGAGACCTCACGGTTATACGGCGGGCCGTATGGGAATTGCTTGCTGTGGTCGACGCCATACGTATTCGGCCGACCCACCCGAGGGGGAGATTCTCCATGCAGGAGCCTGTTGATTCGGTCGAGACGGCCGACGAGCTCGACGCCTACGACACTTTCGAGATGTACCGGGTGATCTGCCCGGACTGCGTGCAGCCGATCGCGCTGCTCGCCGACGAGGACGTACTGCCGGAGCACGCGCTGTGCCCGACCCCGTGGAACCCGTTCGTCCTCACGGTCTGCCCCGGCACCGGCCGGGCGGCCTCCGACGCGAGCCCGGCGGACGCGACCCTGGAGGTACAGGAGCAGGACACCGCGCTCCTGCTGACCCTGCCTCAGGGCCTCGACTGGCGGACGCAGCCCTTCTCGCACGTCGGCGGCCCGGGCTCGCGTCCGATCAAGGTGCCGCAGATGCGGCGCGCCGCGTAAGGCCCCGGCTACCAGTACTCCCCCCGCACCATCGCCGCGAGCGTGGCGTGGTGCAGGATCAGGCTGTCCGGGTTCGCCGGCACCTCGACCTCTCCGAAATGCGCCTGGCGGTACGCGACCCTGAGCATCACGATCGCGTGCCGCAGCGCCGCGTAGAGGGTGTGGAACTCCATGTCGCGCGGCGTGTGCCCGGTGAGGGCGGCGTAGCGCCGCTCGACCGCGTCGCGGCGGAGGAAACGGGGCAGCCCGGGCTGGCCGAAGCTCACCGTCAGGTCCTGGAAGAAGCGGTGCAGGTAGACGGTCCAGCCGAGGTCGACCTCGCGCGGTGCGTACGCGGCCATCTCCCAGTCGAGGACGGCCGCGGGTTCGAATCCGTCGTAGACGATGTTTCCGATGCGCGCGTCGCCCCAGGTGAGGACGGCGGGCCCTTCGTCCGTGGGCCAGTGGGCCGCCAGCCACTCGAAGGCGGACTCGATCAGCGGCGAGGGCGCGAACCCCTTCACCACCCAGGCGTAGTAGGCACGTTGGGCGTCGACATGGCGGCGCAGGGGGCTGCCCGTCCCCTCGGGGAGAAAAAACTCGGCCTCCTTCGGCGGGAACTGGTCGTGCAGCCGGGCGAGTACGGAGACGGACGCGGCCTCCAGACGGGCGCGTTGGGCGTCGGTGGCGGCGTGCAGCCAGTTCCCCTCGTACGTGTAGGGCATGACGTCCGGGGGGACGCGGCCCTCGGCGCGGGCCATCACGAAGAAGGGCGCGCCGAGCGGTGCGGGGTCGCGCTCCAGCCACAGGACGCGGGGGACGGGGATGTCGGTGTGCTCCCCGACGAGGCTCATGACCCGGTGCTGCCGCTCCATGTCGTAGACGGGGAAGATCGTGTACGCCGCGGGGTCGGCGGCCAGCCGTAGGGCGCAGCCGCGCACGGGCGCCTCGGGGTGGTCGATGTCGAAGAGCAGGGTCTCGCTGGACATGCCGTTGGAGGCGGGGACGGCGAGGTCGGTGACGCGCGCGCCGGGCAGGCGGGTGTCGAGCCAGCCGGTCAGGCGCCGGCCGAGCTCCTCGGGGTCGCGGGTGGAGGTGCGGGGGCGGGGCGCGGTGGCCATGACGCTCCTCGTCAGTCGGCGGTGGAGGTGTGGTCGGCGAAGCCGCTCGGGTCGTGGCGGCCGAAGGAGCCGTGCTCGAAGATCCCGTAGCCGGTGCGGCCGTCGAGGGTGAAGCGGGCGGCGTGGTCGGTGACGCCGTAGGCGGCCATGGGGTGGGCAGCGGGGTCCGAGAGGTCGTAGACCCGGCGGTCGGTCCAGTCCCGGCCCTGCCAGGTGCCGTGCTGCCAGTCGGTGGCGGGCGGGTAGCCGGCGCCGACGGCGAGCGGGGAGGAGGCGAGGATCTCGACGCCGACCTCCAGGGGCTTTCCGGCCGGGTCGGTGAGGTGGACGACGGCCCGCTCGGGCCTGCGGGTGCCGGGGGCGTAGGTGATGTCGGTGCGGGGCCAGCCGAGCTGGGTGTCGCGCCGCCCGTTCCGTACGAGCAGGGCCTCGTTGAGGGTGCGGTAGCCGTCGGCGTCCTCCTGGGTGACGACCATGAGGAAGCGGTCGTCGAAGCGCATCGGTATCCAGAGCCAGTGGAAGCCCTCGGGCCGGAACTCCTCGCCACGGCCGGGCTCTTCGCCCGGGAGGGGGCGCACGCCCCAGCTGCGGTCGCGGGTGCCGGTCCACTCCCCCGTGGTCACGGCGAACCTCGCCGCCGGCGCGGATCGTGCCGGTGCACCGCCCGGCCTGGACGAACCGGCGCCCCTCGAGGGTGAGCCGGTCGCCGCGGCGCTGGATGTGGTGCGGTTCCCAGACGGCGGGGAAGTCCCCGGTCCAGGTGAGGTCGAAGGAGAGCCCGGCGGGGTCGTGGGGGTCGGGGTCGCAGTGCAGGGTGAGCGATTTCAGGGGGGTGTCGACGGTGATGCGCAGGGGTCCGACGGCGAGGTTCGTCCGGTCGTCGCCGAGGGCGTCGGAGGCCCGGACGGCGTGGAGCCGGTCGCCGGTGCGCAGGGTGGCGTAGGCGTCGATGACGCCGGTGTTGGGGTACACGCCGAGCCCGGCGATCAGCAGGGCGCGACCGTGGTGGTCGAAGACGTGGAAGATGCAGCGGTCGTAGACGTTGCGGTCTCCGCTGACGTGGTGCTTCATCGAGAGCGGTGCCTGGTGCACGGGGTATTCGTCCAGCGCGACGGGCCGGTCGTCGACGTGCCGATCTGCGGACATGGCTGACCTCCTGGTCGTCGAACGGGTCGTCGAACCGCTCGACGGACCTCGGCGAACGGAAGGTGACGGTACGTCAGAAACGGCGCGGGAGACCAGAGCCGTGCGAGGACACCCGGGGCGTCCCGTGCCGGCGGCCGCCGCCGAGCCGGTCGGCGCACGGACCGGGGCGGGACCGGGCACGGACGGCCGCCTCCGGGTAGCCCTCGAACTCCCGCTCGAATCCGTCCGGCGGTGACCCTCCCCCGGCGGGGCGCGTTGGAGGAGGCATGACCTCGCTGTACACCACCCCCATCGGCAGCGGACGGCGACGGCTCGCCGAACCGCGGCTTGAAGAATCGGTTCCGCACCAGGCGCCGCCGCCCCACCCCGCCGACCCGCCCATCTACAAGGCGCTGCTCAGCCAGTGGGCGAGCCACGGCCGGTTCCTGCCCGGCCGCAGCGACCACGAGTGGAACCGCCTGTCCGCGGCCCCCGTGTGGGCCGACCGCACCGTACGGGTGAGCGGCGTCAGCGGGACTCTGGTCCGACAAGGTGGCGAGCGATGACCATGCGCTGGATCTGATTGGTGCCCTCGACGATCTGCAGCATCTTCGCCTCGCGCATGTAGCGTTCGACGGGGAAGTCCGCGGTGTACCCGTATCCGCCGAGCACCTGGACCGCGTCCGTCGTGATCTGCATGGCCGCGTCCGTGCAGAAGAGCTTCGCCATCGCCGCCTGCCGCCCGAACGGCCGGCCCTCGTCGCGCAGTCGCGCCGCCTCCAGGTACAGCGCACGGCCCGCCTCGATCCGGGTCGCCATGTCCGCGAGCAGGAAGCGCAGCCCCTGGAAGTCGGCGATCGGCCGTCCGAACTGGCGACGCTCACGGGCGTATCCGACGGCCTGGTCCAGGGCCGCCTGCGCGAGCCCCACCGCGCACGCCGCGATCCCGAGCCGCCCGGAGTCCAGGGCGGAGAGCGCGATGGCGAACCCCTGCCCCTCCTCACCGATGCGGCGCGTGTCGGGGGTCCGGACCCCGTCGAAGTGGAGTTGTGCGGTGGGCGAGCCTTTCATGCCCATCTTCCGCTCGGGCGCGGCCGCGCTCAGGCCCGGCGCGTCTCCCGGGACGAGGAAGGCGGTGATCCCCTTGGCTCCTTCGCCGCCCGTCCGGGCCATGACCGTGCAGAAGTCGGCGATGCCGCCGTGCGTGATCCACGCCTTGGTGCCGGTGAGCACCCATGCGTCGCCCTCCCGCACCGCCTTCGTGCGCAGCGAGGCCGCGTCGGATCCGGCGGCCGGTTCGGAGAGGCAGTAGGCGCCGAGGAGGCCGCCGCCCAGCATCGCCGGCAGATGGGCAGCCCGCTGCTCCTTGGTCCCGAAGCCGGCCAGCGCGTGGCAGGACAGCGTGTGGACGCTGACCCCGAGGCCGACGGTGAGGCGGGCGGCGGCGAGTTCTTCGAGGACCTGGAGGTAGACGGCGTAGGGCTGGTCGCCGCCGCCGTACTCGGAGTCGTACGGCAGGCCGAGCAGACCGGAGGAGGAGAGCAGCGAGAACAGTTCGCGGGGGAAGCGGCCCGCGTCCTCCTCCTCGGCGGCGCGGGGGGCGATCTCCCGCTCGGCGATGTCGCGGACCAGGGCGAGCAGTTCCCCGGCCTCCTCGGTGGGCAGCCGGCGTTCCACGGTCTGCGGGGCGCGGTCGGGCATGGCGGCGCACTCCTTCCCTGTCGGGCGCTGCGGCGGCGCGCGCGAGGGGTCGGACGGCACCGCCGGTACTCACACGCTGCGCCGATGCTCCCCCGGCGGATCACGCGAGGGGGCGCCCGGCGCCCGTGGCGCAAGGAGTATGCCCATTCGGCGGGCCCCGGTCACACGTCCGCCGGTCAGGGGGCGGGGACCCGCCGCCCGGTCAGGTGTCCTGCGCCTTCGGGGCCGGACAGTCCGAGCCGGTCATGCTCGGTATCCGGTTCGTGGCGTCGGAGTACGCGACTGGTCCGGGGCATCGGGGGCGGATCGACATACTCGGGCTGGACGAGAACGGCAGCCCGGTCGTGATCGAGTTCAAGAAGGGCTCCGACAGCGGGGTGCTGTCGCAGGCCGTCTCATATCTGTCCTGGCTGCGTTCGGCGCAGCACGAGTTCGAGGCGCTCGTCCGGAAGGTGTTGGGCGCGGAGGTCGCCGAGTCGATCGACTGGCGCCGTCCGCGGATGGTCTGCATCGCGGCCGGCTTCTCCCACCACGACCGTGTGGCCGTGCAGTGGCTGCCCGAGCGGATCGACCTGGTGCGCTACCGGGTCTTCGAGGGAGGCCTGCTGAGTCTGCTGCTCGTTGATTCCTCGCCAGGCTCAGCGAGCGCCGCTTCGTCTCGGCGGAGCCGGGAGCGGGACGCGGTGGTCGGCAGCGCGCCGGCAGCGCCGGCTACACCTTCGCCGACGGGTGCCGGCCTCGTGCCGGAGTGCTTGCGGGACCTGTATGCGGAGCTGGACGAGGCGCTCACGGCGTGGGGCGAGGTCGAGGTGGCGCCGCTTCGGCACTACATCGTCTATAGGCGTCTGGTGAACGTCGCGTCGGTGATCTTCCGTCCGAAGCACGAGGCGATCCTGGTCTATCTCAGACTCGACCCGGACACGGTCGCGCTAGAGGAGGGCTTCACCCGGGACATGCGCGGCGTCAGGCACCTTGGGACCGGGGACCTGGAGGTACGTCTCGCCTCGGCGGCCGATCTTGAGAAGGCGGCGCCGTTGATCCGGCGGGCGTTCGAGGCAGCCTGACGCAACGAGAAGGGCGGCTGGAGCATCGGATTCTCGATGCACCAGCCGCCCTTCGGCGTCTGCGGCCCGCCGGCTCCGGGTCCTTCGTTCTCATGATCAGTTCTCCGGTCCGGCCAGGTCGAAGTCGTCCTTTGTCAGCTCGGCGCGGAGCCGCTGCTCGGCCACGTCGGCGTAGTGCGAGGACAGCTCGACGCCCACGAAGCGCCGTCCCTCGCGAAGGGCCGCGACACCCGTGGAGCCGCTGCCGGTGAACGGGTCGAGGACGGTGCCGCCCTCGGGGCAGACCTGGACGAGCTGCTGCATGATCTCGACGGGCTTCTGGGTGATGTGCACCCGGTCCTTGCGCGGCTGGGAGGCGATGTAGTTGCCGGGCAGGTAGAGGTCGCGGGTGTTGTCGAGGGATCCCTTGACGCCCCAGATGATGAACTCGGAGCCCTGCTTCGGCCCGCCCTTGCGGGGCCGGCTGGCGGGCTTGATCCACGGGATGGTGCCGCTCCAGGTCCACCCGGCCATCTGCAGGGCGTCGGGCGTTGCCGGTTCCTGGCGCCAGTCGGAGAAGACCATGGCCACCGCGTGCTCGGTCGAGGCTCGGTACGCCTCGGTGAGCAGTTCGGTCAGCCAGGAGCGGTAGGAGCGCTGGTCGCGGTTCTCGCCGGGGAAGTTGGCGAGGTCGTGGGCGCTGTTGCTGGTGACGTACTTGGCGCGCGGTCCGGGCGGTGCGTTCCGAGCTCGTACGGCCGCCGGAGTTGTACGGCGGGTCGGTGATCACGGCGTTGACGCTCTCGTCCGGAAGGGACTTCAGCACGGTCAGGGCGTCGCCTCGGTGCAGCGTGTAGCTCATGGGAAGGGCCTCTCTCAGGGCATGGCGGGGCTGGGCCCGCTCCAGGCAGCGCTCAACGGCGTTCTTCCGGGGCGGGTTGTGCTGGACGTTAGTGGCGATCTCCGGCCGTACCTAACGAGCGGGCCCTGCTGCGGGCCCCGATCCGGGAGCCGTTTGGTGCGGCCGGAATCCCGGTCCTGACCGACGGACAGCGGGTCTTCGTCAAGCAGTACCGGGTCTCCGCCGACTTGGAACACGCCCAAGCGTCGTGGGACATGTCGGCGTACTGCCGTACGGCCCGGGTTCCCGTCCCCCGGGTCTGGACCGACCGACAGGGGGCCACCCTCACCCGGTTCGAGGACGCGGCCTGGGTGGTGATGGACGAGGCACCCGGACGGGTCGCTACCGCCCCGTTGACGGTGCCCCGCGCACAGCACACCGGTTTGCTGCTTGGCCGTATGCACCGCGTCCTGGCCTCTTACCCACGGCCCACACGTGTCCGTCAGACCCGGTGGCGTACCGCGGACGCCGACGAGGTGGCGGCCACGACCGAGACGGTGCTCGCTCGCGCCTCCGCGCAGGGGGACCCGCGGCTGGAACACCTTCACATCGAGCTCGCGCAACGTCGGGAAGACCTGCACACTCACGCGGCTCGGCTGCGTGCCGGACTGCCCGATCACCTCGTTGCCCAAGCCGGGCATGCGGACTTCACCCGCACCAACCTGCTGGTCCAAGAGGACGTGATCACCGCGATCCTGGACTTCCAGGGGGAGACGTGCCTGCAGGCTTGGGAGCTGGGGCGAGCGGCCTTCGACCCCCGCACGGTGGCGAACAGCCCGTCCTGGATGTCGTGCGCCCTTCGCCTGATCGACGCCTACCGCGCCGAGAACCCCGGACTGCCACTCACCGACGTACGGGCCAGCGCTCGGATCGCGCTGCTGTCATGCTGTTCAGCTTCTACGGCGCCACGACCGCTGAGTACGGACTTCCTGCGGCAGCAGCAGCCGACCTGCGGCAGCTCTGGATCGAGCGCCAGGTAGCCATCCGCCGACTGCTCAGCAGCCTCGACGAACTCGAATCGGCTCTCGACGCGATCGGGCGGAGTCATTGATCGACCAGGTGTCGCCCCTCAGGCGTCCCGGCGAACAACGTAAAGGACAGAGGAGATCGTCTGTGGCATCGAAGCCGCTGTTCCGATTCGGTACGTACAACCTGTTGGACCTGGAGATACCCAAGACCGCCGAGCACAAGCAGCGGTACGACCGCCTGGTGGCCGGCATCACCGCCACCTACAGGGGCCGCACCGGCATGCTCGGCGTGCAGGAGCTGCTCGGCGACACCAGGCAGGACGCGAGGCGACTGCTGCGGATGCTCGCCGAGGACACCGGCATGCGCTGCGAAGCCACTCCGGCCGGGCGTGAGAAGCCGGTGCCGGCGCTCGCCAGCCAGGCACTCGGGGCGAGCGTGCACCGCTACCACGTCGGGCTGCTGTGGACCGAGGATGTCGAACCGATCGCTGGCACCATGCGCGCCTACGAGGGTGGAACCGACTTCTGGCACGCCATGGTCAGCCTCGATGTCTGCACCGACGGCGTGGAACGCTCGCGGTGGTGCTCCTACCATGGCAACCCCTTCAGTCCCGACCGGCGTCTTCACGAGGCGTACCGTGTCCTGGGCGTGTTTCAGGACCCGAAGGTTCCGGGTGGCGTGGCCGCGGACTGGAACGCCTTGTCCGCCGCTCGCCGCGCGGACGGTTCGTACTACGACGCCGAGCCGTACCTGGATCAACACCACCGAAAGGTGCGCTACCAGGCCGTGTTCGACCTGGACCGTCCGAACGCACCGCAGCTCGCCGACCGGCGGTCTTCCGAGTTCCTGCAGCGCGGCCCCGGCGGGCTGATGGACCCCGTCGCCGCCCTCGACGCGCCCTGGGAAGCCTCGTGCGGGTATTGGGTCAACGGGCAGGGGCGAAGCGATGACTTCGGTCTGCGGCGCATCGATGTCCCCAAGGTCACCGAGGATCTCGTGCGTACCTGCGGACCTGCGCAACGCACAGTGGGCCGGAAGCAGACCTCGCCTCCGACCACCGGATGGTCACCTGCGACATGGTTCTGGAGGAATGGGGCACCGCGTCGTGAGGCAGTTCATGCACCCCGGGCGGTTGTGGGGCACGACCGACGGCCTGGCCGAGGACTGGGTCCGCCCCCACGTGCTGTGGCTGCCGCACGACCAACCGCACGTGCTCGCCTACCTCCGGCAGGTCGCGAACATCGTCGCCCCGTACGACGACATCGTGGCGCCGGTCGCCGAGGCCGACTGGCACTGGACCGTCCAGGCCATCCGTTCCCACGACGCGGGTAGACGGCGTGTGGACCGCGGGCAGCTGGACGAGGCCGCAAGGCAGATCCAGCGTCGGCTGCAGGAGCTGGAGCCGTTCGAGGTCGCGATCGGTCCGGTCGCCGCCAGCCGCTCGGCGGTGATCACGCGGATCCTTCCCGTCGACACCTCTCGGGACGTCGACCCGGCGACCATGCTCAACCGCCACGTACGCGTAGGGGCGGAGGCCGCGGGGCTCAGCATGCCGCCGGCCGCGGAGACCCACTGGGCTCACCACAGTGCCGCGTACGGCCGGATCGACACAGACGCCCCTGGGCTCGCTGCCCGCTCGGACAACCTGGCCTCGGCGTTGATCCATCTGGCCGGCCATCACATCACTGCCGTCGTCTCCTCTGTATGGCTTGTCTGGGAGCAGCAGCATCCCGAGCGCGGCACGTACACCTTCGAGCGCGTCCAGCAGCTGTATCTCGCAGGGGCCGCACTCCGTCCACGGCCGGCTCGAGCATGCGGTCCTGACAGTCCCGAACAGCTCGCCCGACACTGCCGCCCAGCTCCCCGTCAGTGCATGGTCGCGCTGTCGGGGAGGTGGTGCGTCTCCAGGACGCCGGTTGCCCATTCCGCTCCCCATTCCATCTGAGTGCCGCTTCGTGGTTGCTCGAAGGAGGGGAGTTCCAGGGGGCTGACCGGGTCCGCTCCGTGTTTCACGGTGCAGCCGTGAAAGAGCCGGCTGAGTCGGTCTTCGGAATCCGTCAGGTCGTGCCCTCGCTGCGGGAGCCCCGCACGGATCACGTCTTCGGCTCGTCGTCCCGGATGCCGCGAACGCAGGGTGGCGATCAGCTCTTCGATCGGGACGTCTCTGGGCGTGGACTGGAAGTGGAGGTCAGTGGGCTCGACGTAGAGGAGCAACGCAAGGGTCGGCAGGGCGAAGGTGAACGGGCCGGACGACCAGTGCTTCGGCCAGCCCGGTTCGAGAAGGTGCGCGGCGAGCCTCAACGCCTCATGCCAGCGGTTGTCTAACGGCGAGTTGCCGTCAGGTACGTAGTGCGCCATCCGCCCAGCCGCCCACCACAGTTCCCGTGCGTCGCTCATGCCAACAGACTAGGGCCGCCCCACCCCGGTGTTCAGAGGAATCGACCCGGCGACCGGTTCACACCTGGTCGGGTTCACTACAACTCCTCCGTGCCGAGCCAGGCCGGAGGCGTTCTCGGCGGTGGGCTCGGCCACGAGGTTCGCTGACAGTCCTCCAAGCGCACCGAATGAACACGCCCCTCCTCCACAAGGTCGAGCCGAGGCGGCGGCAGAGGAAGATCCCTGGGCCTGCCCTGCAGGGCGGCCACGCAGAGGCGCCACCAACACGACCACCCGAGCAACAAGGAGGGAAAGAGCTCCACCGGTGCGCCGACCGTGTCTGCGGCCATCATGACGAGGAAGCCGCGCCCGTACCCGCTGATCCCCGCTCGTTCCCGAAGCCCGACGCGGCACGTCCGGTGATCCACGATGGCGCCGGCGGCCTTCGCGGAGGGAAGGCTGATCATGAGGCGGTCTACGACCAAGTCCGGCACTTCGTCAGGTCGCATCCAGGCGGCGACCGCCGCTGAGGACTGCGAGGAGCGGAAGAACTGTGGGAAGTTGTCGGCATGAGGCCCGCCGTCACGATGAGTAATTCTCACGCTAAGCGGTGGCTCCGACGTCTCCCCTCCGTCGGCGTGCACCTCGATGACCGCGGTACCGACACACGGACGTCCATCGCGAGGAGCTCCCTGCGCCATCCCTGGCTGCGCATCATCCTGGCTCTGATGCCGCCAACCGCCAGCACTTCTCCTCCAGCGGACCACAAGCCGCGCAGCCGAATAGGGCTCGTGGCGCAAACGGTCGCACCGTTCCACGAGGGAGCTTAGCGGCACGGCAAAGGGTCCACTGCTCATCCGCAGGGGTGGTCGCACTGCCGCTTCTAGGCGGCGCGCAAGCTGCCCGGGCTCAACCGAGCGCGACCAGATTTCCACAGAAGCCGACGACCACCCCTACGAACAACGCGACAGGCCCCCAATAGCTAACCGTTGCCGACTGCAATCCCCCTTCCAGGTACTCGCTGACCTCCATGAGCCGCGCCTGCACGGACCGCCGCGTGGCATCGAGGTCACCTTGGAGACGGGCATCCAGACGAGCCGTCACTTCGCGGTCGCGACGACTGAGTTCCTCGGGAACCCCGACCTTCCACTTCTCCAGGTCCTCCACGCGCCGCTCGAGCGTCTTCGGCTCGCTCGTGACGACGCTGGCGTTGTACGCCTCGGCAGCGACTGCCGCGTTCGAGGCATACACGTGGACGGGGCGCCTGATGTAGTCGCGCAAGTGCTGGCGCGCAGCACGGATGTCCCAAACTGTCTTGATGATGCCGCCCACTTCCAGCACCGCCGACACCACGTAGAGGGTCGCTGCCGCAGACATGCCCGGAGGGTACTGCGCACGATAGGGGTGGAATCCCCGTCGCGGGCTCATGTTGGGTGGGAGTTCAACCATCCGGAGGCTCCGGCTTCGGCAGCGAGGCCTCCGTCTACCGCCGCGGGGAAGAGCAGGCAGAGTAGGCCTCCACGGCCCGGCGCCGTCACCCGGGATGTCTTGGTCCCGTGTAAGCCCTGGTGGTCACGCTTCTTGGTGTCGTTGGTGTGTTACTGGTTGTCGATGACGCGGTCGCCGCTGAAGTCGGCGCACCGCATGCTGGAAGCGGTCGCCGTCGGCCGCCGGTCGGCAGCGAGCCGGCGGCCCGCCAGCTAGCGCCTTGGGGCTCCAACCGATTCATCCAGGCACTCGTTCCCATGTTGAGAACACCTTTCGGCACATGAGCATCGCCTTGGGCGACGGGCAGTCGATCTTCTATCCGGTCGTTGGGCTTCCGAAGCGCAAGATCGCGGACACGCATTCCTGCCCTGTCACTCGTTCCGGTGAGCAGAATCCTTCAGTCACGCGATAGACCGCCGCTGTGAGGTTCATGCTGGGTCTCACCGCACCACCACCTGGTCCAACGCTGTACACATCCTTGGAGACAGAGCACGTGGCATCCGTGGAGACCCAAGATGTGGTCGAGGGCGTCGTCGATCACCTGCTGCACATCAACTACGACGAGACCACAGTGCTCCGGCTGACCACGGCCGACGCCGCAGAAGCCATCACCGCACTCGGCAAGGCCCTCTTCGGTGTGCGGCCAGGGGAGAGCCTGCGTCTGCGCGGTTCGTGGACCCAGCACCCCCGCCACGGAAGACAGCTCAGGGTCGAGCAATGCGAACGGACCATGCCCGCCGACGAACGGGCGATTCGCCTCTATCTCGCCTCCGGCATGATCCGCGGCATCGGCCCGGCCCTCGCCTCCGCGATCGTGGACACGTTCCGCGAGCACACACTGAAGGTCATCGACTCCGAGCCGACACGGCTGCTGGAGGTGCACAACATCGGCGCGATCCGGCTCGGAAGGATCACGGCCGCCTGGCAGGAACAGAAGACCATCGCCGAGATCATGCTGTTCCTGCAGAACCTAGGAATCACCCCACGTCTCGCGGTGAAGATCTACACGACGTACGTCGACACCGACGACGATCCGATCGACATCGTGCGCCGCACCCCCTACCAGCTGTGCCGGGACGTGCACGGCGTCGGGTTCCACAACGCTGACAGGATCGCGCTCGCCGTGGGCGTGCCCAAGCACAGCGCCGAACGCCTCCAAGCCGCGCTCCTTCACGAGCTCGACAAGGCCGGCGGCCAAGGCCACTGCCACCTGCCCGTACGCGTGCTGCTCGCCCACACCCGGCACCTGCTGTCCGACGACGACCCCGCCACCGCCGAAATCATCGACGACGTGGTCCTACGGCATGCCTTGGATACGCTGCGCGAGCAGGGGGATGTGGTCACCGAGACACTTCCACTGGCCGTGATGGACGGCACCGACGCAGTGGCGGACACTGAGATCGCTCAGCTCGCGCGCTGCCATCGCGATGAGACCCAGCTTGCCTGGCACGTACGCCGACTACTCGCCTCCTCGCCCGCGCTGGCCGAACTCGCTCCGTGGGACGAACGGTTGACCGCACTCGCCTCGACGGAGACGGCAGGGCTGACCGGCGAACAGCGCCAGGCGATCCACAACGCGCTGACCCAGCCTCTGTCCATCCTGACGGGCGGTCCGGGCTGCGGAAAGACCCACACCCTGCGCACCCTGGTCGAGATCGCCGACCAGGCCGGTGCCGCCGTCGCGCTTGCCGCACCGACGGGCAAGGCGGCCAAGCGCATGGAGGAGACCTGCGGACAGGAGGCGATGACCGTTCACCGCCTGATCCGTCCGCCCGACGGTGACTCCCTCTTCGACCACGCCGGCGTGCTGGAAACAGCGGACGTGGTGGTCATCGACGAGGCGTCCATGATCGACCTCTCACTCGCCCGCAGACTCCTCGCCGCTGTCCGCGACGGCTGTCATCTCCTGCTGGTCGGAGATGTCGACCAACTGCCCAGTGTCGGCCCTGGTCGCGTCCTGCGCGATCTGCTGGACGTCGAGGACATCCCACGCACCCGGCTCACCAAGGTCTTCCGCCAGCACGACGACAGCGCCGCGATCGTGACCAACGCCCACCGCATCCTGCATGGCGAACTGCCACGTGACGACCCCAGAGCATTCTGGAACCGGTGTGTCCCCACCCCTGAGGACATCGCCCAGCGCGTGGTCGAGCTGGTCTGCGAGCTCATGCCCAAGCACTTCGAAGCCCACCCGGAAGACGTCCAGGTCCTGTGCCCGGGCAAGAAGAACATCGCCGGCATGAGCGATCTCAACCTGCGCCTTCAGGAGCGTCTCAACCCGCCGGCGCCGGACAAGCCGCAGCACTACCACGATGGAAAGGCCTTCCGGCTCGGTGACCGCGTACAGCAGGTCCGCAACAACCCCCATCGAGGCGAGTCGGGGGTCTTCAACGGCAGCAGTGGCACAGTCACCGCTGTCGATGGCGAGGCCCACCAGCTCACGGTCACCTTCACGGACGCGGAGACGGCCGCGTACCCCTTCGCCGATCTCGACGAACTCGTCCATGCATACGCGCTGACCGTCCACCGCTCCCAGGGCAGCGAGTACCCGTACGTCGTCGTCCCCGTGATCAACGCGGCCGGGATGATGCTGCTGCAACGGAACCTGCTGTACACCGCCGTCACCCGCGCCCGCCGGGGTGTCATGCTCATCGGCCAGACCGAGGCTGTCGAGCGAGCGGTCTCCAACAACCGGACCCAGCGCCGCAACACAGCTCTGCCCCACCGCATCACACACCCGACGTCCGCCGTACCGATCCCGCGAGGCCAGGCACCCACCGGGCAGCTCACCTTGGGTTGAGGGGTCCCCCCTCTCCCGTCAGTGTGACGATGGCGCCTCGCGTGCCTGAGCCACCTCGTGGGCGGCACACAGCATCTCCTGTTGCTCCTGGTCCAGGCTCCGCGGTTGGTAACTGCGCGGCCCGACGGCGAAGAAGGAGATGGCGCCGAAGAACGGACCGTCGTGGCAGCCCAGCAACCGGAGCATCTCCGTGGCCACCGGATTGGCGTTCTCCCGCGTCGTGGGCACCATTTCGCCGACATAGGCGTGCACCGTACGCGGCTCGTCGAGGATGATCCGGTCCACCAGACCCGCCCCGGCCGCGCCCACGTTCTCCCGCATGTCCTCGGGGCTCTCTGAGCGGAACTCCAGGGATCCGTCCGAGACCACCAACGCGTACGTGAGCGGGGGCGACGGCTCACGGACCCGTGCATCGCTACGCAGGTCCGCGAGGTACTCGCAGAACGACGAGTCCTTCGTCGTCGCTCCACCGCTGTCCGCCGCCTCGGCGAGGTCTCCGTCAAGCTCAAGAGCTTCCAGGTCCCGAGAGCCGAGGCGCTGTTGCAGGGACCGGAACCGGAGCAGGGCCTCGCTCTCGGCCCTGTGTTGCTCCAACAGCCGCAGCAAGGTCGCTCGTGTCGCCGGAGGTGTCACCCAGTTCGGCAGGTCGTACTCGGGTACCGGACGATCCTTGGCGTAACCGAGGCGCCGGCCCAGGTTGGTCACTGCGGCCGAGGACACGCTCCCAGGCTTGAGCCCGGGGGTGCGCTGTCCCCAAGCCACGGAACTGGCCGTGGCACTCCAGGCGACCGCGAGGAGCTGACCAAGGGTGAAGCCACCGCGCAGCCCCTCCCGGAACGTGTCGTACGCCTCCTGCATCCGGTGCTCGGGGACCGGCTCCTCCGCGTACTTCCGCGTCAAGAGGTTGTCCAGGTACATCAGGGCGGTCACCGCATCGAGGTCCTGCCCGATCTCTTTCAGCTCAGGCGCACGATCGAGCAGAATCCGCCGCGTGTCATCGGCAGTGTCCCGGCGAGCCTGCGGCGCCTCAGCACCAAGGCTGTGGGCGAGCCGCCACGGCACCTGATCGACGTACACGCCGCGGACCGCGTCGTCGCCGTTGAATGCGAAGTCCCCGATCGTCGCAGGCAAGGTGGGCGCGATCCACCGCTGCCGGTGCAGGTTCTTCAGCGTCTCCACGTCGGCGCTTACTGACGTGCCAAGGAGATAGTCGACCTTCTTGAGCGGCCCGAACGACTCACTGTCCTTGCGCTCCATGATGTCGATCACTGTGAGCAGTGCGAGGGCGTCCTGGACCGACGGTGGCTCCTCAGGGAGCGGGTGGCCGCTGTGATCGGCGACCCACGCGCTGGCGTTCGACGCCTGCGTCTCGGACTTCCTGCGGCGCTCCTCGCCGGCACGCTGTTCTGCCTGCCGACGCGCCTCGGCAGCGACCTCACGGCAGGCGTCGCAGGGCACCTTGGCGTTCTGTTCCTCGATGGGAAAGACTTCCGGCCGCCACCGCCCCGTGCTCGCAAGATCGGAACGGGTCCTCACCGTGATCGGGCTAGCGCATTGCGGGCACAGCAGCGTCAGCACACTGGCGTGACAGGACTCCTTCACGATCCGCAGGACCAGAGTGCTGGAGCCGAGGTCGGCGACCTTCCGGCTCCACGTGCCCGGCTCGTAGAACTCCCAGTACGCCAGGCACAGCGCCTTGTGCTCCTCGGACACCCCGTCCTCGAAGCACACCTCCAACAGTGGCCTCTGCGCACTGGGAAACAGATACCGGCGTACTGCCGACCGCTGCTGCTTGCGCCCGTTCCGCTGCTGACGTTGGCGTCGACGCTGACGCTTACCCATGGAGCCCCCTCGGTATCTGGGCCCCCAACGCTAGGCCAGTGCGGTGACGGCGTCACGCCCAGCAGACTTCCGGCCACGCAGAGTTGACGTCCACGGTGCGAATCACCACTTGGTCACTTGGCGGGTCATCGAGAGCTGTGGACGTGCCGGATTCGCTCTTGCGAGCGAACGCTCGACCCTGCTGAGTGTGTTGATCACACGCCGAGAGGCAGGTGCCTATGGCCGCGCCGAAGCACAGAGTTTCGGCCAGACATGTGCCGAGCGTAAGGCCGGTGGCGTGAATCGCCCGCTCGGCTTGAGGACCGCTGCCTATCATCGTTGTCACGTGTGCAGAGTTGCGGGGGGAATCGGTCATGGATCCTGAAGTGTTGGCGCAGACCGCGGGAACCACCGTCGTCGCGCTGATGGCCACTGACGCATGGCAGCGGACACGCGAGGGCGTCGTATCGCTGTGGCGGCGGGTGCGCCCGCTACAGGCGGACGAGGTCGACACTGCTTTGGAGGAGACCCGTGAGGAGATCCTCGTGGCTCACCGCGAGGGCGACTCGGCCGGCGCCGAGGATCTGGCGCGGGACTGGCGCCGCAGGTTGACGCGTCTGTTGGCCTCCGATCCCTCCATCGCCCAGGAGTTGGAGGAGGTCCTGGCCGAGGCACGCGCCTCTCTGCCCGAGGCCGAGCGCCCCCTTGCTCCTTCGGTCCACATGCACGCTCACGCGTCTGGGCACGCGCGGGTCTACCAGGCCGGCCGCGACCAGCACATCGTGGAGCGATGAGAGGACAGGCCGGTCCTCCTCACGGAGATCACGTGCTGCGGGCTTTCGCGGACGGACACAGCCGCGTATACCAAGCAGCCGGTGACCAGATCATCGTGGAGTACGCCGTCCAGCAGTCCGAACCGCCTGTTCCAGGGGCCGGTCTGGGGTGGGCGAGTCCGGAGTCGGTCCGTACTCCTCTGGTCGCACCGCTGAGTTCGCCGCTGCGCGACCGGCTCGATATCCGTGCCGTCCTTCTGGAGGCCGTCCGCGATCCGGCCGCCGCGGCGAACGGCGTACACGTCGTCCACGGCATGGCAGGCAGCGGCAAGACCGCGCTTGCCCAGACAGTGTTCGACGAGGCAGTGGCCGGCCATGGAGTCGTCGGGCTCTGGGTCAACGCCTCCGACCGTTCGTCGTTCCGTTCCGGGATGCTGGCCGTGGCTCACGATCGCGGGGCCACGCAGCGGGAGGTCGACGCCGCTCGGGAGGGCCGCCGCGCGGAAGCGGACTTCGTCTGGCAGTACCTGGAGCGGTCGCCGGAGCCCTGGCTACTCGTCCTGGACAACGCGGACGATCCGTCGGTGTTCGGGCACGGCGCCTGGCTGCGGTCGAGCAGTCGCGGCATCGTCCTGATCACGAGCCGGCTCCGGGACGCCGTCGCGTGGCGTCGGGCCGCCAGACATCCGCTGGACGTCCTCGACCTCACCTACGCCGTCGACGTGCTGCGCGACCTGGCGGTCAGCAACGAGGACGTCGCCAAGCTGGAGCTGCTGGCGCGGCGGCTTGGCTGTCACCCGTTGGCGCTGTCACACGCCGGCGCCTACCTCGGCCGACAATTTCTGGAGCCGGTCTCCGTGGACGAATACCTGAGGCGCCTTGACGCCGACCCGTCGCTGCTCGACCGCGGTGCTGCGCCTGGGGAGCAGGAACTGCGGCGGCTGATCACCGGTACCTGGCAGATCTCCCTGGACGCCCTCACCGAAGAGGGCGTTCCCGAGGCGACGACACTGCTCAGGCTGCTGTCGTGCTTCGCCAGCGCGCCGCTGCCCGTCGGAGTCCTCGCTCCGACGGGGCTCGACGGCACCGGACTGCTCCACGCGGATCCGCCACTCATCGGCGAACGCGCCAACCTCGCCCTCGAAGGGCTGATGACCCACTCCCTGGTCTCGCTCATCGAGGCGTCCGCCGGCGCCGAGCGTGCCGCCGTGCGCAGCGTGCAGGCGCACCCGCTACTCCTTGAAACGGTGGCATCCCGCGTGCCGGTCGCCCAGCGGGCGCTGCTGCTTGAATCCGCCGCCGGCCTTCTGCGCCGGCTCCTGTCGACGGACTCGGGCCGCTACGTCGACCCGCACACCCTGCGGCTGTTCACGCCCCACGCCTCGGCCCTGCTGGGGCAGGCCGCCGCGCACCGCGCCGAGGCGGCGACCGTATCGGCGCTGGCGGTCGTACGTGATCTGCGCGACCAGTCGTACGCGCGCGGCGACTACGCCACGACGCGGGCGCTCGCGGACGACGCTGCCCACGTCACCCAAGGGCAGGGCTCCGCTGAGGCCCTAGCCGACCGGCACGAGCGCGGCCGGGCACTGACAGCCCTGGGTTTCTTCGACGAGGCCGCCTCGGTGCACGAGTCCACGCTGGAGGCCCGCGAGGCGCTGCTCGGCCCTGAGCACCCGGACACGCTCGCCAGCGCCCATGCCCTCGGCATCTCCCTGTACGGTCTCGGCCGCTGGGCGGAGGACGAGCGGTGCATGCGCCGGGCCGCCGAAGGGCGCGTACGCGTCCTGGGCGCCACGCATCCGGACGCGATCGACAGCCGGGGCCGGCTCGCCGAGGCCATCGGGCAGCAGCGGCGCTGGGACGAGGCACGCGAACTGGCGGCCGACAACCTGGTGGTGAGCGAGCAGGCCCTCGGCGATGACCACCCGCACACCCTCCTGAGCCGCATCGCCCTCGCCTGGGTTCTCGCCGGCATCGGGGAGTGGGAAGAGGCCGCCGTCCACACCCGTGCCACGCTGGAGGGCAGCGAGCGGGTGCTCGGCATGGACCATCCGCGGACGCTCGCCGCGCGGCAGCGCCTGGCGGACGTGTCGTCCCGTATCGGTCAATGGGAACAGGCGCTGGAGGCCGCCGAGGCCGTGCGTACCACCCGACAGCGTGTCCTCGGTCCAGAGCATCCGCACACGCTGTCCATCGAGATCATGCTGGCCCGCATCCTGCGCGGCCTCGGACGCGATGCGGAGGCCCGGGAGACGGCCGCGCGCACGCTCGAGCTCTGCGCGCGCGTCCTTGGTGATCACCATCCGGATACCCTGGCATGCCGCGCCGAGCACGAGGCCGCGCTCGGCACCGCCGAATGAACGCCGGTTTATCGCAGAGAAGTTGACGAGGAGGACTGCACGTCGTGACCGAGCCGATACGGGTGTGGCGGAAGAGCAGCTACAGCGGCGCCGACAACGGGTGCGTGGAACTACTCACCCCCCCCCCGCTGCCCAGGGTCCCGATTCGCGACTCAAAGCTCGCGCACGGGCCGGTGATCAACTTCTCGGACCGTTCCTGGGAGCCCTTCGTCCACGCCGTGCAGCAAGGTGAATTCGCCAATCATGACTTCCACTGACAGGCCCATGCACAGCCGTTCACGATGCTCGGGCGCAACGCCGGGCGCGGCGGCACGGCGGTAGCCCCCATGGCGGACATGCCTACGCCGTCACCGACAGGCCCGGTCGGTGCTGACGTCTCCGTACGGGATCACGCCCGCTGGGTCAGCGCCGAGCGGGACCAGTACATCGTGGAGATCGGCCAGTACGTCGCCCAGCACAGCGCGAGTCCCGCTCGCGACGCGTCGGAGCGCTCAGGACCGGACTCGGTCCGTGTGCCACTCGCCGCGCGGTCCCCGTCGCCTGTTCGGGACCGGTATGACGTGCGGCGCGACCTGCTGCACGCCATCGGCCATCCCGAGGCGTCCCCGCACGTTCCGTTTCGGTCTCTATCGCTGCGCCGGTCTCGGTCTTGGGCAGCGTCGGGGCTCATCCAAGTCAGGCACGCATTGCGGCGTATTCTCCGATCCACCCTGCCGCCAGCCTGTCACCGCGGGTGAAGACGGCCGCGCCGCGGCGCCCCGCCGACGAGTCGGCCGGGTCGGCGCGCGGCAGGAGCAACGTGGTCTCCTCGCCGTGGGCGACGTGCAGAGTGGTGGTCGCACCGTTCCACAGGCGGATCACGGCTCCTGGCGGGGCCCATACGTGGACCGCGTCGTCCTGGAGGGTGAGGCGTGTGCCGGTGGCGCGCTCCGCGAGGAGGGCGCGGTAGCGGTCGGGGGTCAAGGCGCAGTCGCTCGGCGGGGTCGTGCCATTCCAGTCGGGCGCGTCGATGCCGCGTGCCCGTGCCGCATTCCACATACGTGGGACGAGCCCGGGCGCGAGCGGGGCGGTGGCCATGCGCTCGCACATCCAGAGCAGTCGTCCGGCCCCTCGGCCGGCCCCCAGGGTGCGCCAGCGGATGCGCAGCGCGAGGTCGCCGGCGACGACGGCCACCCAGGGATGAACCGTGCCGAGGGGGCCCTGCGCGCCGAGCCAGGCCAGATAGCGCTGGGCCTCCTCCAGGATGCCGGTCATGGAGTCCACGGGGATACCGAGGACGTAAGCGGGGCGGCCACGGAAGAGGCGCGAACGAGTCGCCGCAAGGAGCAGGACCGCGCGGGCCAGGTCTCCGGCCTGTGGCCGCTGCCCGTCGTCCTGCGCCGCCTCCTCCGCCGGACCAAGGCCCCAGGGGTCCTCCTGCTCGTCGTCCGCGTGCTCGGTCTCACGCAGGACCCGGCGCAGGGCAGCCTTCGCCCGCTCGGTGAACGGCGCCTGTTCGAGTACGGGAAGGCGGGTACTGAGCAGGGCCGCGAGCAACTGCTCGGCGGCGAGCGGGTCTTCGGGTACCGGGGCCTGCCGCAGCGCCGTCGCCAGGTCGTCGGCGAGCGTGGCATCGACCATGAAGCGACTGGTGAGCCGGCCCAAAGCACTGGGCTCCAGGCGGTCCTCGTCGGCGGCAGGCCGCAGACAGCCCACGTCGGCGAGGAACTGTGCAGCCTCGTGCAGCGGCTCGACGCTGTCATGGCCCTGATAGGCCGCGAACGTTCCGGCCCACCAGCGCTCCGCCTCCTCCAGGGTCGACAGCCGCTCCTGCACGGCCTCGGCGAGGAGGTGGTCGGCCAGGTGCTCGTCCAGACGCGACCGTACGGTGTACCCGGCGGCCAACCGGGCCTGCCAGTGGGCCCGTTCCGCCGGGTCGGTGAGCAGGAACGCCCAGCCCTCGCGCTCTCCGGCACCGATCCGCCCGGCACGGCCGAACATCTGCTGGACCATCGACACCTCGATACGGTCCAGGCCGATGGTGGTGTCGCCGACGATCACAGCGCGGGCGGGCAGGTTGACGCCGGCCGCCACGGTGGACGTCGCGACCAGGATCTCCGCCTCGCGGGCGCGGAAGGCCTGCTCGGCCTCCCGCTTGTACGGCCAGTCCCGGTAGTGCAGCCGTACCCCGGCCTTGGTGCACAGCCGCTCCACGGCTTCGGCATCGTCGGCGTCCACACCGGCGGTGGGCACGCCCCGATCGGCGGCCAGGGCGAGCGCCGTGGACCGCACCCGGCGTTTGCTGCCGCAGAAGACGAGGACGCTGCCGCCGTCCTCGGTGACCTGCCGGGCGATGCGGACGGCGGCCTCTGTGCGGACGGCGGCCCGCTTCGACCAGTCTGACTCGTCGACCGGGGGCAGCAGGGGCAGTTGCCAGGTGAGCCGCGTGGGCCGCCAGGTGGTGCGGATCAGGCGGGCGCCCAGCCACTGGGCGACCTCGTCGGCGTTGGCGACCGTCGCGGACAGGCCGACGATCCGGGTGGCCGCGCTGTCCTCCCGTACGCGGGCGAGCAGCGCCTCCAGTACGGCTCCGCGCGTCGGGTCGCCGAGCAGATGGATCTCGTCGACCACCAGGCAGCCGACCTCCGCGAGCGCGTCCCGCAGCGAGCCCGCACGGCAGATCGCCTCGAACTTCTCGGTGGTGGCCACCCACACGTCCGCCGACCGGATCAGCTCCGTGTCCACCGCGGCCTCACCGGTCAGGCGCACCACCCGCAGCCCGCGGCGGCGCCACAGCTGGAGCTCGCGGTCGAGTTCGTCGGTGAGCGAGCGCTGCGGCACCAGCCAGGCCGCCTTCCGTCCGCGTGCGTGCGCCTCCAGCGCCGCGACCATCCCGATCGGAGTCTTCCCCGCCCCTGTCGGCGCCACCACGACCAGATGCCCGGAGCCTTCAAGCACCCCCGGAACGGCGGCGGCCTGCACCGGGTTGAACGACGGGTGCGGCAGCAACCCGGCCCACTCGGCAGGCACCAGCTCGCCGACGGGCACGTAGGTGTCCCCGTCGCCGTCCGGCAGCTCCTCCAACGCGTCCCACTGGGCGGCGAAGGCGTCCCGGGCCGCCACCGCCCAGGGCCCGGCGGCAGCGGCCGCGCCATCCGGACCGACCGCGAGCAGCTCCATACGGCCGCCGGTGTCGTTGACCGTGCCGACCTGTCCGGGCTCCTCCCAGTAGCGGCTGACGCGGTACGGGACGTCCCGCTCCTGTAGCCAGGTCCGCAGCGCCTCGTACTCCGGGGCTTCGGGGAGGATCACCCGCACGTCCTCGGCAGCCGTGAGCGCCGCGTCGGCCGGGCGCCATGCGGGATCGACCACCTTGCACCACAACAACGCGCGCTGCTCGGTCTCGTCGGGCACGGCCAGGTCATCCGGCCACGCCGGGCCACGGCCCGCGCCCACCCCCGGACGCGGCTGCGCTGGCACCCTGACAATCGCGGTCACGGTGATCCCCGGCCCGTCCGGGCACGCCCCGAGCGTCACGGGTGCCGGACGGTCCCGGGTCGCCTGGCCGGTGACCTGGCGGGGCACGGCGTCGGTCAGCTGGTCGTATCGCTTCACCCCGAGATCCGCGAGCGTGAAGGCGGTGGGACAGGCAGGGCAGACGAGCGCCGTGTACTGATAGGTCCGGCCCTGGGACTCGTACGGTCTGCGCAGGGCGTGCAGTTCGCCGCCGCACGCGGGACAACGGCGGCCGACGCTCTCCTCATAGTTCCACCCCGGCTCCGCGAACCGCGCCGGGAACTCTCCACCGAGCGTGACTCCCCACCGCTCCCGTGCCAGGTCGGTGACGGATCCCTGCACGTCGGCCTCGTCACTACGCATGACCCGACTGTGGCATCCCGTGATCACCGCGCGCATGCGATTCGCACGGTTTTCCCCCGATGAAGCGGCCCCCGCCGGTGGAGTGGTCGCGGCAGGCGGCGGACGTCGCCGCGCCGCCGTACCGCCTTCACCACACGAGTGCCATGTACGCGGTTGGCGCGCTATGACGTCCTCAACGCAGTCTCTGGGCGGTACGGGCAGGGCGCCATGAGCTGGTTGTAGCGCTTGGCGAAGCGGGTGTGCGGTGAGGCTGCGGCGACGAGCGCGGCGTCGACGTCCCTCAACTCAGGAAGCGTGCGAACGCGCAGGCCGGCGCTGGTCAAACGCTCGTACTGCACGGTCATGGTGTCCGCGGTGGGCAGGGGGACGTCGCGCAGGACGCGTGGGTCGGAGCGTGCAAGCCCCAGGGACCAGAAGCCGCCGTCGGTGGCCGGCCCGGTCCAGGCGTCGCAGTCGGTCCACGCGCCTGGGGCGAGGGCGGGCGCGAGGATGTCCGTGGTGACCTGGGGAGTGTCCATTCCCATCGCAAGGACGGGGCCAGGGCCAAGGTCGTAGGCGGCGGCGATGCGCTCGGCCGGTGTGTCGGACAGGCTTGGTATCACTTCGGCGCCGGGCGGCAGCCAGGAGCCGATGTCTCCGTTGAGGAGGAGAACGTGCCGCTCGGCTGGCGCGGCGGGATCGCGATCTGGGTGTCGTGCAGGCACGCTTCGGCGAGGCTGGCAGCCTCGGCCGGGGTGAAGGGTGGTGTCAGCCGGGTTTTGACCCGGCCGGCGACAGGTGCAAGGACGAGCAGTGCGGTCACAGGACTGGGGTCTCTCCGTTCAGCGGCGGTGGTGAGGCAGGTCGCTTCGCCGCATCGCGGGTCCCGTTCGCATACACCTCTCGCTCAGGCGATCTGATGGCCGAGACGGGTCACTCGCGCGGGCTGACCGCAGAGTGCGGCGGAGTAACGCCTGACACCGCGTGCAGACTCACGTCTTGCCCCTTCCTTCGTGTCATCGCCGAGGAGGGAGGCGCATCTGCACGCCGCGTGGGACTCGACCCCACAGCCAACTGATTAGCAGCCTTGAGGAAGCAGATCGGCGTCAGCCGCCCGAGCCCCTCCTTCTTGACTTCCTCCACGCGCTCTTGGAGACGGCCCCTGATTCGGGGGCCCTGCTCATGCAACACCTCGGCGCACTCACCGCTCGGCCGCATGCGATGACGCGAGTCGTCAAATCTTCACGTGCTGAGAAATTTGGCGCGGCCGGAAACATCGACTACAACACCACCCACACCGAAAAACACGGCCAACGACCGTGTGAGCAGAGATGGGTGAACAGGTTGGCTCAAATCATCGACAACGGTTCTGCCGCGTCGGGCAAGCGGTGGACCGTCCGCTACAGGGGGCCAGGCGGACGCACCGGGCGTCAGCGGGAGAAATCGTTCGCCCGGAAGAAGGACGCGGTCGACTTCGCACCAAGATGGAAGGCGACAAACGCGAGAACATCTACGTCGACCCCGACGCCGGCAAGGTGTCGCTCCGCCGGTACGCGGACGACTGGCTCGCGAAGAAGACCGCTTCCGCCGGCACCCTCGAGTCGTACGAGCGCATCGTCCGCCTCCACGTGGTCCCCCACCTGGGGAGCAAGATGATCTCGCAGGTCACCGCAGCGGACATCGAGGGTCTGTACGCACGCTGGCGCCGGGATGGGGCGGCCCTCAACACCATCGAGTCCCGGCACATAGCCCTCTCGGCGCTGTTCTCCCACGCTGTGCGCCACAGGCGGATTCCCGTGAATCCCATGACGCAGGCCGAGAAGCTGGAGAACCCTGTCATTCCTGTCGACGACAGGAAACTTCCCAGCTTCGACGAGATAACCGCCATCGCCAAGGAGATCGGACCTCGCCTGTCTCCGGCGATATGGCTCATGACGTGTTGCGGACTTCGTATAGGGGAATCTCTGGGAGTCTTCCCGGAAGACATGCGCGACGGCACCCTGCGAATCCGGCGGCAGGTGATTCGCTACAAGGACACCTCCGGAAAGTACACGCCGAAATACGCCCCGTTGAAGCATCGGAAAGAAGGCGAGTGGCGCGACATACCCGTGCCTGCTTCCCTTGAGACATTCATCGACCGGCTTCCGATCCGCAATGCAAGCGGCGGGATGCCGTATCCCGATCTTCTACGCAAGTCGTGGGACCGCGCCATCAGGCGGCTGGAGCTTCCCGCATACAACCCGCACGACTTCCGGCATAAATGGACCACCGTGGCCCTGACCAACGGAGTGTCCATTCACGAGGTGTCTCGCTGACTCGGACATCGTTCGATCAAGGTCACGGTGGACCGGTACGGCCACCTCACGCAGGACGGCCAGGAGCGCTGCCGTCAGGTCGTCGAGACGGCCGTCGGGCCGCACATGCTCACACCAGGCCGAGCGACCTCAGCGCGCGGTGCTGACTTGGTGCTGACTTGACCGGCCAGAAGATGTAGCAGACACCGCCCGTACCGCTTCTGACCTTGCCGTTCGCGTCGTACCTCTTCGTGCGCAGCCAGATGTTCTCCCACTCACGCCGCTGATAGACCCGGCGCACGGCCTCGTTGCTGGGCGAGGCCGGGTCGTTGGCGATCACGTCGCCGTCCGCGGTGAGGCCGATGACGGTCATCAGATGGCCGGAAGTGCCGTAGCCCGCGCCGGTCAGCTCCTCCTTGCGGAAGGACTGGGACGTTATGGCCGGAATGCCCGCGCGGATCAGGGTCTCCAGCTCCGTGAGCGAGCGCAGCCGGGTGACGACCGCGTTCATGTCCGGGTACGTGGCGGCGTAGGCGGCGTTGAACGGCCAGTTGCCACAGCCTTCGTACTGGTAGTCGAAGGTGAAGCGGGCGGCGTGGCAGACCTGGGGGTCGGCGAAGGCCGGATTCACCCAGGCCAGCTCCTCGGCGCTCGGCCGGCGGCCCCAGTACTCGACGATCATCTGGGTGGAGGTCGGGCTGCACCACGCCTCGCCGCCGTTGTCGTACTCCGGGTACTGGCCGACATGGGTGTTCTGCGAGTAGCGCGGGACGGTCAGCTCACGGTCGAGCCCGGGCGTCGAGGCGGGGACCGTGAATCGGTCCGGGATGTCGGACGCCATCGCGCCGAGCCGCCACACCGTCGGGGTGAGATCGGTGCCGGGGGCCCGGTAGAGGGTCAACCGCAGCTGGTACGAGAGGAGACGCAGCCCCCCGGCGGTGTCGTCGACGGAGAGGGTGTCGGTCCAGATGGAGCTCTTGCCGTCGCTCTGGTCGTCGACCGAGGTGCGGCGGATGTCGCCGTCCCCGGCCGCCCAGCGTCCCATGACGAACCAGGGGGTGGCGGTGGCGTCGTTGTAGGTCCCGCGCAGTTCGATCTGGATCCAGGTGCCGGCCGGGGTGTCGGCGTTCCAGGAGGCGATGACCTCGGTGGCGGGCACGGTGGAGGTGTGGACCGGGGAGGTCCAGCTCGCGTACTCCCAGGTGGAGGTGCGGCCGGTGTGCGGGTCGGCGTAGTCGAGGCGGCCGGCGGGGGCGGCGATCACGAGTCCGGGCCGGTGGCCGGCGACGGCCCGGGTCCCGGCGGCGGTGCCGCAGCGCCAGTCGGTGTACGAGGTCCAGAAGCGGTTGTCGACGAGACCGGGCGCGGCGGCGGGGGCCGCGCCCGCTTCCGCGTCGGCCCGGGGCCGGGCGGTCGCCGGAGCGCCGGAGACCGCGGCCGTACCGGCGGCGGCCGCGAGGGCGGCGGCGAGAACGGTTCTGCGCGGGGTGGAACTGGTCATGGGCGGTGACCCCCAGTCGAGAACGGTTGAGACCTACGGGCGGGGCTGTGCGGGGCGCGGCTGTTCGGTGCGGGGCTGAGCGGTGCGCGGGCGGGCAGAGCGGTGCCCGGGCGTGCACCCTGCGTGCCCGGGCGTGCCCACTATTGCGGCTCGTGGAGCGCTTCTGCCAGCGATTCGACCCGCGTCGAGCGACCAATATTGGTCTCGACCAGTGACACCCCCCTCCGGCTGACCTGCGGCCGCCGGCCGCCCTTCGGGGCCGCGGGCTCTGTCCCCAGCGGGGGCCTCACCAGGCACCCTCTAGGCTGGAAGCCATGCACTCCCTCGACCGCGCCGCCGACGCGCTGCGCCGGCGGCCGCCCTCCTGCGGGCCCGTGCGGCTGATCGCGGTGGACGGGCACGCGGGCTCGGGGAAGTCGACCTTCGCCGGGCGGCTCGCCGCTCGGCTGGACGCGCCTGTCCTTCATCTCGACGACCTCGCCTCGCACGAGGAGCTGTTCGCCTGGACGGAGCGGATGCGCGAGCAGGTGATCGAGCCCCTCGCGCGGGGCGAGGTCGCGCGCTATCACCCGTACGACTGGAATCTGCGGAGCTTCGGTCCGCCCAGGGAGCTGCCTCCGGCGCCGGTCGTGCTCGTCGAGGGGGTGGGGGCGGGGCGCCGGGCGCTGCGTCCGCGTCTCGCCGCGCTGCTCTGGATGGAGCGGGGGCCCGAGGAGTCCTGGGCGCGCGGGCGGCACCGGGACGGACCGGCCCAGGCGGCCTTCTGGGACGGTTGGACGGTGGCGGAGACTCGCCATTTCGCCGCGGACCCCTCGCGTCCCTTCGCCGACGCCCTGGTGCGTGAGTGCCCGGAGGGGTACGAGTGGCTTCCTGGGCCGTCAGTGACAGCAGGCCCGAACCAGATCATCACGGACCGTGACGACGATCGACGCCGGATCTGAGCTGCCGAAAGTCGACCTCCGCAAGTGCCTCAACTCCGCTTGACCCAAGGGGCGTACAGGTCTTACGTTCTCAATGTGCGGCTTTTCGGAGCCGCCGCGGACACGAAGCCCCCGGTTGTTCCCCCGTGATCGGGGGCTTCGTTCTGCCCCGATCACCCCCTTCACCGGCCCCTCGCGGATCCCGATGCTCACCCAGGGTCACCGCCGCCGGATCATGCGCTTCTCCTTCGTCGCGCCCCCTCTGCGCAGGTACGATGCCCCTCGGTGGGGTCATATCCCGTCCACGAGAAGGCGGTTCTGTACGGCTTCCGTCGGGCGCCCGCCCGCCGGGACAGCAACGGGGGCACGTTTTGTGGGGGACCCGATGGACATCGGCACGCAGGGCGGACAGGCCCCTGCCGAACTCGCCTGGCTGCGGGGAGTGGACGCCTACACGATGGGCGCCTATCCGCAGGCGGAGGAAGAGTTCCGGACGGCGGTACGCATCGATCCCGGTATGGCGGACGCCTGGCTCGGGCTCCACGCGCTGCGGGTGGACACCACCACCGCGCTGCTGCGGATGTACCGCAACCGCGATCGGTTCGGCGAACAGCGCGCCCGGCACCGACGGACGCTGAACTCCTGGTACTGGCTGGGCTGGTGGGTCCAGCCCGTGCTCGAGAGCCCGCGCGATCTGCTCCTCGCGCACGCGTCGCACTGGCTGGACGGCCGCCATGTGCCGGAGCTGGACCGGGCGTTGGCGGGGCTGCCGCCGGTCGACACCGATCCGCAGGTCCGCTTTCTACACGCCTGCCGGTCGTATCTCGTCAAGGACTGGGACCAGCTGGTACGCCACACGGAGCCGCTGGTCGACGATCCGCTCCTCGGGATCGAGGCCGGGCTCTTCGGCGGGATGGCCCGCGTCCGACTGGAGATGTACGGCCAGGCCGAGCCGCTGCTCTCGGCGGCGCTGATGCGCTGCCGCAGCGAACAACCGCAGCGCAAGGAACTGCGCTACTGGCTGGCCAGGGCCCACGAGGGCACCGGGCGGAGCGCCGCCGCCCTGCCGCTCTACCGGGCGGTCCACCGGATCGACCCGGCGTTCATGGACACGGCCGCCCGACTGGCGGCGATCACCGAGTACGACGGGTTCGAGGGGCCTGACGACCCGGTCGGGCTCGCCTCGGTCGCCCTCGGCGGGGCGGGCCAGGACACCGCCGACGCGGCGCAGGGCGATCTCGAAGGCCCGGCGGTCGACAGTGTGCGGCTGGGCACGGAGCCCCCGCCGCCCACCGCGCCCGCCGGCCCTCCCGAGCCACCGGACGCGGTACGGCAGAAGGCGTCCATCCCCCTCCAGCCCGCTCCCCCGCACTTCCCCGCCAGCCCCACGGACCCGGCCCTGCTCGCGCAGGCGCTCGCCGAACTGGAGCGCATGGTCGGGATGGAACCCGTGAAACGCCAGGTCAAGGCGTTGTCGGCGCAGCTGGAGATGGCCCGGCTGCGGGCGGGGCAGGGCCTTCCCGTTCAGCCGCCGAAACGTCATTTCGTCTTCTCCGGTCCCTCCGGCACCGGGAAGACCACCGTCGCCCGGATCCTCGGCCGGGTCTTCTACGCACTCGGCCTGCTCGGCGGCGACCATCTCGTCGAGGCCCAACGGGCCGACCTGGTGGGCGAGTTCCTCGGCCAGACCGCGGTCAAGGCGAACGAGCTGATCGACTCGGCGATCGGCGGCGTCCTCTTCGTGGACGAGGCGTACTCCCTCTCCAACACCGGCTACAGCAAGGGCGACGCGTACGGCGACGAGGCGCTCCAGGTGCTGCTCAAGCGGGCGGAGGACAACCGGGACCACCTGGTGGTGATCCTGGCCGGCTATCCGGAGGGCATGGACCGGCTGCTCGCCGCCAACCCCGGGCTCTCCTCCCGTTTCACGACCCGGGTCGACTTCCCCTCGTACCGTCCGCTGGAGCTCACCGCGATCGGCGAGGTGCTCGCGGCGGCGAACGGGGACGGCTGGGACGAGGAGGCGCTGGAGGAGCTGCGCTCGATCAGCGGCCATGTCGTCGACCAGGGCTGGATCGACGAGCTCGGCAACGGCCGTTTCTTACGCACGCTGTACGAGAAGTCCTGTGCCTACCGGGATCTCCGCCTCTCCGGCTACCCCGGCACTCCCACGCGGGAGGACCTGGCCACGCTCCGCCTCGCCGACCTCATGCAGGCCTACGGCGAGGTGCTCTCCGGCCGTGGCCCGTCCGCCCGCGGCCCCCAGGAACCACCGGGACTCTGACACCGGACCGCCGGGCCCCGCAGGGATCGATCCTCCTCCGCGGGTCCCGCCCGGTCCGCCGCGGGGCCCGGGCGGGACCGGTCAGCGGGCCAGGGCCTGAGCCGCCTGCCCGGGGCGCTGCTCGCCCAGCGGCAGAGCCTCACCGACCGGTACGGCCTCGCCGGCCGGTACGGCGGTGAGCGCGCCGGCGCGGTGCGCCGGGTCACGGACCTCGCCGACCAGCGTCTCCAGGACGTCCTCCAGCGCGACCAGACCGAGGACGCGCCCCGAGGCGTCCGCCACCTGGGCGAGGTGGGTGGCCGCGCGGCGCATCACGGTGAGGGCGTCGTCGAGCGGCAGCTCCGCGCGGAGCGTCGCCATGGGGCGCCAGATCTGCTGCGGCACCGCCCGTTCCCGCTCCTCCAGATCCAGGACGTCCTTGACGTGCACGAAGCCCATGAACGTCCCGTTCCCCTCGGCGCACACCGGGAAGCGGGAGTAGCCGGTGCGGACCGTGAGCTCCTCGATCTCGCGCGGGGTGACGGCCGGCGTGACCGTCACCAGCGCCGCCGGGCCTATGAGGACGTCCGTCACCGGGCGGCTGCCCAGTTCGAGGACGTCCTCCAGGCGCTCCTGCTCGCCGGGGTCGAGCAGTCCCGCCTGGCCCGCGTCCTCGACGAGGCGGCCGAGCTGGGCGCTGGTGAAGACCGCCTCCACCTCGTCCTTCGGCTCGACCTTGAAGGCTCGCAGCACCAGTCGGGCGCAGGCGCCCAGGGCGGTGGTCACGGGCCGGCAGAGCCGGGCGAAGCGGACCAGACCGGGGCCCAGCAACAGCGCGGTGCGCTCCGGCGCCGCCATGGCGAGGTTCTTCGGGACCATCTCGCCGATGACGAGATGCAGGAAGACGACCGCGGCCAGGGCCACGACGTACCCGAGCGGATGGATCAGGCCCTCCGGCACCCGCACGGCATGGAAGACCGGTTCGAGGAGGTGGGCGACGGTGGGCTCGGCGACCGCGCCCAGCGTCAACGAGCAGACGGTGATGCCGAATTGGGCCGCCGCCATCATCTGCGGCAGGTGTTCGAGGCCGTACAGCACCTGCGTGGCGCGCCGGGTACCGAGCGGTTCGATCTGGCTGCGGCGTACGGAGACGAGCGCGAACTCGGCCCCGACGAAGAAGCCGTTGGCCACCACGAGCAGGACGGCGAACAGCAGGGGGAGCAGGCTCATCGGACGGCCTCCGCCGTGAGGGACGGCTCGGGCGTCCGCACGATCCGTACGCGTTCGGCGCGGTAGCGGTCCACCTGCCGGACCGACAGCCGCCAGCCGGGGAGTTCGGCCCGGTCCCCGGGCGCCGGGATGCGTCCCAGGAGGTCGGCGACGAGCCCGGCGACCGTCTCGTACGGGCCGTCGGGCACGTCGAGTCCTATCCGGTGCAGGGTGTGCACCCGGCAGGAGCCGTCGGCATCCCAGGCGGGGTTGCCGTCCTCGGCGGCCACGGCGGCCAGCTCGGGGCGTTCGTCGGCGGCGGTGTCGTGCTCGTCGCGGACCTCGCCGACGAGCTCCTCCACGATGTCCTCCAGGGTGACGACCCCGGCCGTGCCGCCGTACTCGTCGACGACGACGGCGATCGGCTGCTCGCGCCGCAGCCGCTCCAGGAGCGCCTGGGCCGGCAGGGTCTCGGGGACGAGCAGCGGCGGGACGGCGATGCGCCCGACGGGCGTGCGCAGCCGCTCGTGCGCGGGCACGGCGAGCGCGTCCTTGAGGTGGACCATGCCGACGATCTCGTCGATGCGGTCGCGGTACACGGGGAAGCGCGAGAGGCCGGTCGCGCGGGTCAGGTTGAGCACGTCGGCCGCGGTGGCGTCCGACTGGAGGGCGCTCACCTTCACCCGCGGTGTCATGACGTGCTGCGCGGTGAGCCCGCCCAGGGTCAGGGACCGGACGAACAGGTCGGCCGTGTCCTGTTCCAGTGCGCCGGCCCGGGCCGAGTGCCGGGCCAGGGAGACCAGCTCGCCGGGGGTACGGACGGAGTCCAGCTCCTCGGTGGGCTCGACGCCCAGGAGCCGTACCAGCCGGTTGGCGACGGTGTTCAGCAGGGCGATCACCGGCCGGAAGACGGTGGAGAACAGGTGCTGCGGGCCGGCGACGAAGCGGGCCACCTGGAGGGGCCGGGAGATCGCCCAGTTCTTGGGGACGAGTTCGCCGATCACCATCTGGACGGCGGAGGCGAGGAGCATCCCGATCACCACGGAGATCCCGGAGACTGCGCCGTCGGGCAGGCCGGTGGCGGTCAGCGGTCCGTCCAGGAGCTGGGCGAGCGCGGGTTCGGCGAGCATGCCGACGACGAGCGAGGTGAGGGTGATGCCGAGTTGGGTGCCGGAGAGCTGGAAGGACAGCTCGCGCAGGGCCTTGACGACCGTACGGGCGCGTCGGTCGCCGGCGGCCGCGGCCCTCTCGGCATCGGGGCGTTCCACGGTGACCAGACCGAACTCGGCCGCCACGAAGAAGCCGTTGGCGAGGATCAGCAGGAAGGCCGCGGCGAGCAGCAGAAGAGGGATGATCATGCCGCCGCCTCCGTGGAGGGGGCGGCGCAGGTACTACCGGACGATCCGTCCATTGCTGGAGGGAGTCACTCCTCGGGTCGCAGGGTGGCCCCGCGGGCCGCCGCGGCGGCCCTGCACATGCGAGGCGGTGGTGCCGCTCGGCACCACCGTCTCCAGAGTAATCACGCCGACCCGGCGCGGGGCAGGGGGTCGGCCCCGTATGGGGGACTCAGCCGGCGTCGGGGCCGGTGCCGCGGCTCTCGGCGAGGGCCCGTAGGGCGCGGGCGTCGCGGATGGCCTGCTGCTTGGCGATGCCGGGCTGGATGCCGAGCGCGGGCATGCTGGTGCCGTCGCTCAGGTCGAGGAAGACCCAGGGGTCGCCGGGCCGCAGGTTGACCCGCAGGATCTCCGCCCACGCCAGTCGGCGTGTCCGGGTGATGTTGACGACGGTGACTCCGTCCTCGTCGGCGACGACCTTGGGGCGGCTGAGCATCGCGAGGACACCGAGGAAGAGCGCCGCCGTGAAGATGAAGCTGGCGCGCTCCCCGGGGCCGAGCTTCTCCAGCATCAGCGCGACGGCGGTGATGACGGCGAACATGACCGCCCCCGCGGTGAGCAGGACCGCCCGGGTGCGGCCCGGCCGGAAGGTGACCGGAAGGGCGGGCATCGGTGACTCGGACATGCTGTTCCTCTGTGCCTCTGTGGACCGCGTATGGCCTACGTGTACCGCGTGTGCCGTTGGCGCCGTCAGAGACGGCAGGCGTGGATGGCCGTCGTCAGGATGGCGCGGGCACCCAGTTCGTACAGGTCGTCCATGATCCGCTGCGCGTCCTTGGCCGGGACCATCGCCCGGACCGCGACCCAGCCCTCGTTGTGGAGGGGCGAGATCGTGGGCGACTCCAGGCCCGGGGTGAGGGCGACGGCCTGCTCCAGGTGCTCGGCGCGGCAGTCGTAGTCCATCATCACGTAGCTGCGGGCCACCAGGACGCCCTGGAGGCGGCGCAGGAAGGTCTGGACGCCGGCGTCGTCGACGCCGGCCCCGGCGCGCCGGACGACGACGGCCTCGGACTTGAGGATCGGCTCGCCGATGACCTCCAGGCCGGCGTTGCGCAGGCTGGTGCCGGTCTCGACGACGTCCGCGATGATCTGGGCGACGCCGAGCTGGATCGCGGTCTCGACCGCGCCGTCGAGGTGGACGACGGAGGCGTCGATGCCCTGGTCGGCGAGGTGCTTGGCGACGATTCCCTCGTACGAGGTCGCGATCGTCATGCCGCCGAAGTCCTCCGGGCCCTTGGCGATGCCCGGGCGGGTGGCGTAGCGGAAGGTCGAGCGGCCGAAGTTCAGCGGGAGGATCTCCTCGGCGTTGGCGCCGGAGTCCAGCAGCAGGTCCCGGCCGGTGATGCCGATGTCGAGCTTCCCGGACGCCACGTAGATCGCGATGTCCTTGGGGCGCAGGTAGAAGAACTCGACCTCGTTCTCGGGGTCGATGACCACGAGCTCCTTGGACTCCTTGCGCTGGCGGTAGCCGGCCTCATGGAGCATCGCCGACGCAGGTCCGGACAGTGAACCCTTGTTGGGGACGGCGATGCGCAGCATGGGATGAGCTTCCTTTGCGTGGGAGTTCTGGAGAGTGGGCGGGTGCGACGTGCGCTCAGAGGTGGGCGTAGACGTCGTCGAGCGAGATCCCGCGGGCGACCATCATCACCTGGACGTGGTACAGCAGCTGCGAGATCTCCTCGGCGGCGGCTTCCTTGCCCTCGTACTCGGCGGCCATCCAGACTTCGGCGGCCTCCTCGACGACCTTCTTGCCGATGGCATGGACTCCCTTGTCCACCAGTTCCGCGGTGCGGGAGGTGGCCGGGTCGCCGTTCTCGGCCTTGAGCTTGAGCTCGGCGAAGAGCTCTTCGAAGGTTTTGTTCGCCATGATGGTCCTAAGAGTACGGGGTGAGGATCGCGTACCTAGCGCCAGGGTTCGCTGACCGTCCGCAACGTGGTCGCGGTGGCGACGGCGGCGGTGACGGCCTCGTGGCCCTTGTCCTCGCTGGAGCCTTCGAGGCCGGCCCGGTCCAGGGCCTGCTCCTCGTTGTCGACGGTCAGGACGCCGAAGCCGACGGGTACGCCGGTGTCGATCGAGACCTGGGTGAGGCCGTGGGTGACGCCCTGGCACACGTACTCGAAGTGCGGGGTTCCGCCGCGGATGACGACGCCGAGCGCGACGATGGCATCGTAGCCGCGACCGGCCAGTACCTTCGCCACCACCGGCAGCTCGAAGCTGCCGGGGACGCGCAGCAGCGTCGGCTCGTCGATGCCGAGCTCGTGCAGGGCCCGCAGCGCGCCGTCGACGAGTCCGTCCATGATCTTCTCGTGCCACTGCGCCGCGATCACCGCGACCCGGAGGTCGCCGCAGTTCTTCACGCTGAGGACGGGTGCGCCCTTGCCGCTCATGTCTCTCCTTGCGAGTTACGGGTGACTTGCTGCTGAGTTACTGGTTGCCGCAGGTGGAGGCGGGGACGCCGTCCAGCCACGGGAGGTCGTGCCCCATCCGGTCCCGCTTGGTGCGCAGGTAGCGGAGGTTGTGCTCGCCCGCCTGGACCGGCATGGGCTCGCGGCCCTCGACCTGGAGGCCGTGCCGGGTGAGGGCGGAGATCTTGTCGGGGTTGTTGGTCATCAGCCGCAGGCTGCGGACGCCGAGGTCGACGAGGATCTGCGCGCCGGCCGCGTAGTCGCGGGCGTCGGCGGGCAGGCCCAGCTCCAGGTTGGCGTCGAGGGTGTCGCGGCCGCGCTCCTGGAGCTCGTAGGCGCGCAGCTTGGACAGCAGCCCGATGCCGCGGCCCTCGTGGCCGCGGAGATAGACGACGACTCCCCGGCCGGCCTCGGTGATCCGGTCCATGGACGCCTGCAGCTGGGGGCCGCAGTCGCAGCGCAGCGAGTGGAAGATGTCGCCGGTCAGGCACTCGGAGTGGACCCGGACCAGGACGTCCTCGCCCTCGCCGATCTCGCCGTGGACGAGCGCGACGTGTTCCACTCCGTCGACGGTGGAGCGGTAGCCGTACGCGGTGAAGTCGCCGTGCGCGGTCGGCAGCCGGACCTCGGCCTCGCGGCGGACGGTGGGCTCGGCGGAGCGGCGGTACGCGACGAGGTCCTCGATCGAGATGATCGTGAGGCCGTGCTTGCGGGCGAACGGGACGAGCTCGGGCAGGCGCAGCATCACACCGTCCTCGCCGGCGATCTCGACGATGGCGCCGGCCGGGCGGAGCCCCGCGAGCCGGGCCAGGTCGACGGCGGCCTCGGTGTGGCCGTTGCGGACGAGGACGCCGCCGGGCTTGGCGCGCAGCGGGAAGATGTGGCCGGGGCGGACGAAGTCGGACGGCTCGTACGCGCCGCTCGCGAGCATCCGCAGGGTGGCGGCGCGGTCGGCGGCGGAGATGCCGGTGGTGACGCCGTGGACGGGCGCCGCGTCGACGGAGACGGTGAAGGCCGTGCGCATCGACTCCGTGTTGTGCTCGACCATCTGCGGGAGCTGGAGGCGCTCCAGCTCCTCGCCCTCCATGGGGGCGCAGATCAGGCCGCGGCACTCGCTCATCATGAAGGCGACGACCTCGGGGGTGGCCTTCTCGGCGGCGATGACGAGGTCGCCCTCGTTCTCGCGGTCCTCGTCGTCGACGACGACGACGGGGCGGCCGGCGGCGATGTCGCGGATGGCCTGCTCGATGGGGTCCAGGGACAGGTCGGTCGCGTCCCACAGCGGAAGCGCGCTCATGCGGTGGCTCCTTCCAGAGCGGTGGCGGTACGCGTCCGGAGCCACCAGTCGCGCATGCCCCAGATGACGAGGGCGAAGTAGATCACGTAGACCAGGCCGGAGAAGGCGAGGCCGCTGTTGAAGGCGAGGGGTACGCCGACGAGGTCGACGAGGAGCCAGGCGAACCAGAACTCGACCAGACCACGGGCCTGGGCGACCATCGCGACGAGCGTGCCGACGAAGATGTACGCGTCGGCCCACGGGCTCCAGGAGAGCGACGGGTAGAGCGTGAAGAGGCCGCCGACCGCGAGGGTGCCGAGGACCGCGCCGGCGAGGAGCAGGCCGCGCTCCTTCCAGGTGGCGAAGCGGACGGCGATGGAGCTGTCCTGGGCCTGCTGTCGGCCGCGATTCCACTGCCACCAGCCCCAGGCGGCGACGCCGATGACCAGGAGCTGCTTGCCGACGCCGCCGCTGAGGTGGGCGGAGACATAGGCGCCGACGAGGATGACGCCGGAGAGCAGCTGCGCCGGCCAGGTGAGTATGGAGCGCCGCCAGCCGAGGGCGAGGGCGATCAGGCCGATCGTGTTGCCGACCATGTCGGACCACATGATGTGCTGCCCGAAGGCGCTGAAGGCCTCGGAGTTGAGCCAGTTCACTTGACGTTCTCCTGGGCGTTCGGGCCGAGCAGCCGCTCGACGTACTTGGCGATGACGTCGACCTCGAGGTTGACCGGGTCCCCGGGCTCCTTGATGCCCAGGGTGGTCAGGGCGAGGGTGGTGGGGATGAGGCTGATGGTGAACCAGTCGTCCGCGGCCTCGACGACGGTGAGGCTGACGCCGTCGACCGTGATCGAGCCCTTCTCGACGACGTAGCGGGAGAGCGGGGCGGGCAGGGCGATCTTGACGATCTCCCAGTGCTCGGACGGGGTCCGGTCCAGGATGGAGCCGGTGCCGTCGACGTGGCCCTGGACGATGTGTCCGCCGAGGCGGTCTCCGACGGCCATGGGGCGCTCCAGGTTGACCCGGGAGCCGACGTCGAGGGCGCCGAGGCTGGACCGCTTGAGGGTCTCGGCCATCACGTCGGCCGTGAACTCGCCGTCGCCGAACTCGACGACCGTGAGACAGACACCGTTGACGGCGATGGAGTCGCCGTGCTTGGCGCCTTCCGTGACCAGGGGGCCGCGGAGTCGGAAGCGGGACGCGTCGTCCAGCTTCTCGACGGCGGTGACCTCACCCAGTTCTTCGACGATTCCGGTGAACACGCTCAGGCTCCCTTGGGGGTGGCGGTGATACGAAGGTCGGGTCCGATGCGGACGGCCTCGCTGATGTCGAGGCGCAACGCACCGGAGATGTTCTTGATTCCGGCGTCGGCGAGAGCGGTGGGGCCCTCGCCGAGGAACGCCGGCGCGAGGTAGCCGATGACCCGGTCGACGGCCCCGCCCCGGACGAAGGCGCCCGCGAGCGTGGGGCCGCCTTCGAGCAGCACGGAGCGCACCCCGCGGGCGTGGAGCCGGTCGAGCAGGTCGTGCACGCCGATGCGACCGTCCCGCAGGGGCAGCCGGAGCAGCTCGGCACCGGGCAGGTGCCGGGTGTCGGCGTCCTCGCCGACGACGAGCAGGGTGGGCGCGGCGTCGTCGAGGATGCGGGCGGTCGGCAGGATCGAGGCGTGGGTGTCGAGCGCGATCCGCAGCGGCTGGGTCGCGCCCTCGATGCCGCGGACGGCGAGGTGCGGGTCGTCCTGGCGCAGGGTTCCGCCGCCGACCAGTACGGCGTCGGTCTCGGCGCGCAGCCGGTGGACGTCGGCGCGGGACTCGGCGGAGGTGATCCAGCGGGAGGTGCCGTCGGCGGCGGCGATCCGGCCGTCGAGGGTGGCGGCGTACTTCCACGTCACGTGGGGCCGTCCGAGGCGTACGGAGGTGAGCCAGGCGATGTTGCCCGCCTCGGCCTCGTCCTCCAGGAGGCCCTTCGAGACCTCCACGCCCGCTGCCGCCAGGGTGTCGGCACCGCCCGTGGCCTGCGGGTTCGGGTCACCAACGGCGTAGACGACCCGGCTGATCCCGGCCTCGATCAGGGCCTGGGCGCAGGGGCCGGTGCGGCCGGTGTGGTTGCAGGGTTCGAGGGTGACGTACGCGGTGCCGCCGCGGGCGAGGACGCCGGCCGCGCGCAGGGCGTGGATCTCGGCGTGCGGTCCGCCGGCGCGCTGGTGCCAGCCCTCGCCGACCTGGTGGCCGGAGGCGTCGAGGATGACGCAGCCGACGACCGGGTTGGGGCTGGTGGAGCCGAGTCCGCGGGCGGCGAGCTCGAGGGCTCGGCGCATGGCGGTGATGTCGGCTGGCGTTGCCACCGGGTCCTCCTGCCTCTTCGGGCACGGACTCCGGGGCCTGTCGATGACGACAGAGAGCGGGAACGACACCTCACGGGGGACACCGAGGCCGAATACGCCGATCGTCGCGATCGCCGGCGGGACCGGCTGTCGCGACCAGCGGAATACGGCCGGCGCACCTGTGAAGGGTCACCCGCCGCGCACTGCCTCCCATCCGGACTTTCACCGTCGGTCCAGGAATCTCACCTGGTCAACCGGCCGCTGGCTGCGGACGGGTCGCGGACTATACCGCCGGTTCGGAATTACACCGACCCCGGAGTGCGCTGCTGCTGATACAGGGCCAGTCTGCCACGGCTGATCGTCACCCATGCGGGTGAGGCCCTGTGGGCTGGCTCACAGATGCCGAGATCACCCCGCGATGGTCCAGACCTATTGACGCACTGGTCTAGTCCTCTTAATCTCCGTGTCACCTCCGAGGTACGGCCCGCCGGCGTGCGCACTCCACGAACCCAACACAACCCACCCCCTTGTTCGTTGTGTGCCGCCCGACCTCTCAGGAGGAATCCGATCGTGTTCTCCCCCACGAAGGCGAGAGCCTCGCTGCTCGCGTCCGGCGCCGCCGTCGCCGCTCTGCTGCTCAGCTCGCTCTCCGGCGGTGTCTCGTACGCGGCCGACAACGAGAGCTGTCGCCCGGACGGGCTGTACAGGACTCCCGGCGTCGACGTTCCGTACTGCTCGGTCTACGACACCCAGGGCCGCGAGAAGATGGGCGCGGACCACCAGCGCCGGGTCATCGGTTATTTCACCGGCTGGCGCACCGGCAAGAACGGCGAGCCCGCCTATCTCGCGAACAACATCCCGTGGGACAAGATCACCCACATCAACTACGCCTTCGGACACATCGGCTCCGACAACAGACTGTCGGTGGGCGCCGACGGCCCGAACAACGCGGCGACCGGGATGACCTGGCCCGGTGTCGCCGGCGCCGAGATGGACCCGGCGTACGCCTACAAGGGCCACTTCAACCTGCTCAACAAGTTCAAGAAGCAGCACCCCGACGTCAAGACGCTGATCTCGGTCGGCGGCTGGGCGGAGACCGGCGGCTACTTCGACGACAACGGAAACCGCGTGAACTCGGGCGGCTTCTACTCGATGGCCACCAACGCCGACGGCTCGGTCAATCAGGCCGGGATCGACACGTTCGCGGACTCTGCCGTCGCCTTCATCAAGAAGTACGGCTTCAACGGCGTCGACATCGACTACGAGTACCCGACGACGATGAAGGACGCGGGCAATCCGCTCGACTGGCAGCTCTCCAACGCCCGTCGCGCGGGCCTGGTGAAGGGCTACGACGCCCTGATGAAGTCGCTGCGCGAGAAGCTCGACCGGGCCGGCGCCGCCGACGGCAGGCACTACCTGCTGACCGTCGCCGCGCCCTCCTCCGGCTACCTGCTGCGCGGCATGGAGACCTTCCAGATGCAGAAGTATCTGGACTACGTCAACATCATGTCCTACGACCTGCACGGTGCGTGGAACGAGTACGTCGGCCCCAACGCCTCGCTCTTCGACGACGGCAAGGACGCCGAGCTGGCCGCCGCCAACGTCTACGGCTCCTCGCAGTACGGCTCCATCGGCTACCTCAACACCGACTGGGCGTACCACTACTTCCGCGGCTCGATGCCGGCCGGCCGGATCAACATCGGCCTGCCCTACTACACCCGTGGCCACAAGAACGTGCAGGGCGGTACGGACGGGCTGTGGGGCAAGGCCGCGGCCACCACCTGCCCGGCGGGCGCGGGTCTGACCAAGTGCGGTGACGGCGCCGTCGGCATCGACAACCTGTGGCACGACAAGGACACCAACGGCGTCGAGTCCCCGGCCGGCTCCAACCCGATGTGGCACGCCAAGAACCTCGAGAAGGGGATCGTCGGCGACTACGTCACCCGGTACGGCTTCCCGGCGAACACCACCCTGACCGGCACCTACGCCCGCAAGTACGACGCGACGCTGGTCGCGCCGTGGCTGTGGAACGCGCAGAAGAAGGTCTTCCTCTCGACGGAGGACGAACAGTCGGTGGCGGCCAAGTCCGACTACGTGGTGAACCGCGGCATCGGCGGCACCATGGTCTGGGAGATGGCCGGCGACTACGCCTGGAACGCCGCCAAGGGCCAGTACGAGATGGGCTCGACGCTCACCTCGCTGATGTACGACAAGTTCAAGACGGCCACCCCGTACGGCGCGAAGAAGTCGAACGCCACGCTGCCGACGAAGGCCGTGAACGTGGGCGTGGAGTTCACCGACTTCAAGCTGGGCGACTCCAACTACCCGATCACCCCGAAGATCAAGATCACGAACAACACGAAGACCGCGCTGCCGGGCGGCACGGAGTTCCAGTTCGACTACGCGACGGCCGCTCCGAACAACGCCTCCGACCAGTCCGGTTTCGGTACGAAGGTGATCAGCAGCGACCACACGGGCAGCAACGTGGGCGGCCTGAAGGGCGACTTCCACCGCGTGTCGCTCAAGCTCCCGGCCTGGCAGTCGCTGGCTCCGGGCGCGACCGTGGACCTGTCGTTCAACTACTACCTGCCGGTCTCGACGCCGTCGAACTGGACGGTGAACATCAACGGCACGGCGTACGCCCTCGCCGGTGACCTGGCGCGCGGGACGACGGTGGTGGAGCCGGGCGGCTCGACCCCGACCCCGACCCCGACGCCCACGCCGACCAGCCCCACTCCGACCCCGACGCCGACGGGTCCGACGCCGACGGGTCCGACGCCGACGGGTCCGACGCCGACGCCGACCAACCCGGGCGGCACCTGCACCGCCCCGGCGTACGTGGCCGGCACGGTCTACAACGCGGGCAACGAGGTCTCCCACAAGGGCCACAAGTGGAAGGCCCAGTGGTGGACCCAGAACGAGGAACCCGGCACGACCGGCGAGTGGGGCGTCTGGAAGGACCTCGGTACCTGCTGATGCGCTGAACCCCCCAGAACACCCGGCGGCGGTTCTCACGGCCCTTGCCGCCGCCGGGTCCTCCTCCCCGCTCCTCCCCCGCCTTCGCCGCGGCCCGCCACCCGCGGGTCGCGGCGAAGGCACGGGGACTGCGGCACGGCGGCCACCTCACGCCCGAGTTCGCGGTGGGCCGGGTGACCTTCGAGAATTCCTCGCGGCGCGGTTCGGGGTGGGGCGCACGACGGCTGACGGCACACGGCCACGGCCACCCGTCAGCCGCGCGCCGAGGGGCCGAAGAGGTCGTCCTGGGCCGCGTCGCGGGCTGCCAGCAGGGCGCCGCGCAGGACCGCCGTGTCGCCGAGGGCGGTCGGGCGGACCTCGGTCCGCAGCGGGGAGAGCCGGGTCAGGCGCTCCGCCACCCGGGCGGCGAGGGCGGCGCCACCGGCGTGGCCGATCTCCCCCGCGAGGACCAGGCATCCCGGGTCGAGGACGGAGACGACGGCCGCGGCGCCGACGGACAGCCGGTCGGCGAGGGCGTCGAGGAAGGGGCCGTCGCCCGAGGCCAGCGCGGTGCGGGGGTCCAGGCCGTGCCGGACGGCCAGCGCGTCGACGGCCGCGACGCAGGCCAGCTCGTGGAAGCCGCCCGCGCAGTCGGTCGCCGAGGGCAGTCCCGAGGTGCCCGGCACCGGCAGGAAGCCGATCTCGCCCGCGCCGCCCGAGGCGCCGCGGCGCAGGCGGCCGTCCAGGACTACGGCCGCGCCGACGCCCTGGCCGAGCCAGAGCAGGACGAAGGTGTCGCAGTCCCGTGCCGCCCCGACCCGCTGTTCGGCCACGGCCGCGAGGTTGGTCTCGTTCTCGACGAGTACGGTCGCCGGCACGCGCTCCTGCAGGACCGGAACCAGGCGCCGGTGCCAGGCGGGCAGCCCGGAGGAGTCGTTGAGCTCCCCGGTCGCCGGGTCGATGAGCCCGGGCGCGCCGATGCCGATGCTGTGCAGCGCCGTGACACCCGCCTCCTTCGCGGTGCGTTCGAGCAGGGCGACCGCCTGCTCGACGGCCGGTTCGGTGGCCGTCGCGTCCCCGATGGGCAGCGACGCCTCGGCGAGGGTGGTGCCGAGCAGGTCGGCGACGACGACGGAGACGGAGCGCGTGCGCACGTCCAGGGCGGCGAGATGGGCGCGGCCCGCGACGATCCCGTACAGCTTGGCGTTAGGTCCGCGCCGCTCGGCGCCGGCCTCCCCGACGACCTCGACGAGGCCCGAGCCCTGCAGCCGTTCGACGAGGTCGGCCACGGTGGGACGGGAGAGTCCGGTCAGCGTCTTCAGCTGAGTCGCCGTCAACGGGCCCTCGTCCTGGAGCAGTCGCAGGGCGAGCCGGTCGTTGATGGCCCGGGCGGTGCTCGGAGATGCGGGCATGCCGGGATCCTCTCAGACTCTCGTTCGGGCTCCCCCCGCACCACACTATTTATCAGGCAGGGTTCCTGATAGTTTACGCCCCAACCACGACGAGGGAGGGCACATGACGGATGGGACCGTCTCCGGCACCGAGCGTTCGGACACTGGACGTTCCGGCGCCGGGCGTTTCGGCACGGAGCGGCTGCGTCGGGCCCGCTTCGCCGTCGCCGCCGTCTTCTGCGTCCACGGCGCGGTGACCGGCAGTCTCGCCACCCGCATCCCCTGGATCCAGGACCACGCCGATGTCAGCGCGGGACAGCTCGGCCTCGCCCTCGCCTTCCCCGCCCTCGGCGCCTCGCTCGCGATGCCGCTGGCCGGCGCGATCAGCCACCGCTTCGGGGCCCGCACCGCGCTGCGCGGACTGCTCGCCCTGTGGACGCTCTCCCTCACCCTGCCGTCGCTCGCCCCGAACATCTACGGGCTGTGCGCGGCGCTCTTCGTCTACGGCGCCACGGCCGGCATGTCCGACGTGGCGATGAACGCGCTCGGCGTCGAGGTCGAGAACCGACTCGGCAAGTCGATCATGTCCAGCCTGCACGGGATGTGGAGCGTGGGCGCGCTCATCGGCTCCGCCGCGGGCACCGTCGCCGCCCACCTCGGCGGCGACGCCCGCCTCCACCACCTGATCGCCTCGCTCGTCCTGACCGCTCTCGGCCTCGTCTTCTGCCAGGGCGTGCTCGACCTGCAGAGCGCCCCCGACGAGGAGCCGCCGCCGCGCTTCTCGCTGCCGCCGAAGTCGGCCCTGGTCATCGGCGCCATCGGTTTCTGTGGGGTGTTCGCCGAGGGGGCGAGCCTGGACTGGTCGGCGGTCTACCTGCGGGACGAGCTCGGGTCGTCGGCCGGCGTCGCCGCGGCCTCCACCACCGCCTTCGCGCTGACCATGGCCGTCGCCCGGCTGGTGGGCGACCGGGTCGTCGACCGGTTCGGAGCCGTACGGACGGTACGGGTCGGGGGCGTCGCCGCGACCCTCGGCGGGCTGCTCGTCGTCCTCGCCCCGCACGCCGCCCTGGCGATGGCCGGTTTCGGCCTCATCGGCCTCGGCGTCGCCGTCGTCGTACCGCTCGCCTTCGCCGCGGCGGGTCGCAGCGGCCCCAATCCGAGCCAGGCCATCGCGGGCGTCGCCACCATCACGTACACCTCGGGGCTCCTCGCCCCCTCCGCGATCGGCGGTATCGCCGACGCCACCTCGCTGATGGTCTCCTTCGGTCTGGTCACGCTGCTGACCTTCGGTCTGGTGCTCGGCGCCGGAGTGCTCCGCCCCGGTTCCCGGGCGACGGCGAAGTCGACGAACACAAGCCGCACGGCGAGCTCCGGGAAGGTCTCCTGACGATCGCGACAGACCCCGGTGACCTGCGGCGCATTACCATGTGGCTGATCTTTCGCGGCCACGACACGGCCGTCTGAACCGGAGAACTGGAGCGACCCCATGAACCTCGGCGTGCGCTGGACCCTGCACGGCGACGGACGAACACCCGCTCCAGGAGCCGTCGTCCGGCCGGACGAACGGCTCTCCTGGCCCCGTACGGCCGGCCTCGGCGCCCAGCACGTGGTGGCGATGTTCGGCGCGTCCTTCGTCGCCCCCGTGCTGATGGGTCTCGACCCCAACCTCGCGATCATGATGTCCGGTGTCGCGACGGTGATCTTCCTGCTCGCGACCCGGGGCACGGTCCCCAGCTACCTGGGCTGCTCGCTCTCCTTCGTCGGTGTCGCCGCGGCCATCCGGGCCTCCGGCGGCACCAGCGCGACCGTCACCGGCGCGGTGCTCGTCGTCGGCGCGGTGCTCTTCCTCGCGGGACTCGCGGTACGGAAGTTCGGCGCGCGGATCATCCACGCGGCGATGCCGCCGATCGTCACCGGCGCCGTCGTGATGCTGATCGGCTTCAACCTCGCCCCGGTCACCGCCGCCACCTACTGGCCGCAGGACCAGTGGACGGCGCTGCTCGTGATGCTGTTCACCGGGCTCGCCGTGGTCTGTCTGCGCGGTTTCTGGTCACGCATCGCGATCTTCCTCGGCCTCATCTTCGGCTACGGCATCTCCTGGGTCTTCGACCTGGTCTTCGGCACGATCCACTCGATGTCCCCGAGCGGCCAGGTCACCGACCACTGGCGCCTCGACCTCTCCGGCGTCGCCAAGGCCGACTGGATCGGCCTGCCGTCGTTCCACGGCCCCAGCTTCGAATGGTCCGCGATCCTGGTCGCGCTGCCCGTCGTGATCGCCCTGATCGCTGAGAACGCCGGCCACGTCAAGGCGGTCGGCGAGATGACCGGCGACCCGCTGGACGACAAGCTGGGCACCGCGATCGCGGCGGACGGCGCCGCCTCGATGCTCTCCACCGCCGTGGGCGGGCCGCCCAACACCACGTACTCCGAGAACATCGGCGTCATGGCCGCCACCCGCGTCTACTCCACCGCCGCCTACTGGGCCGCGGCCGGCTTCGCGCTGCTCTTCGGCCTCTGCCCCAAGTTCGGCGCCGTCGTCGCCGCCATCCCGGGCGGTGTGCTCGGCGGCATCACCGTGATCCTCTACGGCATGATCGGCCTGCTCGGCGCCCAGATCTGGATCAACGCCAAGGTGGACCTGCGCAACCCGCTGAACCTGGTGCCGGCCGCGGCGGGCATCATCATCGGCGTCGGCGGGGTGAAGCTGACCTTCACCGACACCTTCGAGCTGGGCGGGATCGCGCTCGGCACCCTCGTCGTGATCACCGGCTACCACGTGCTGCGGGCCTTCGCCCCCGCCCACATGAAGCAGCAGGAGCCGCTGCGGGCCTCCGGAACCAGCTCGTACGAGGGCACGAAGGACGAGAGCCCGAAGGACGAGGGCACGCGGGACGACGGCACGCGGAGCACGAAGGCCGGGAGCACCGCAGGCGAGGAGCCCGCCACCAAGCCGTAGGCGGATTCGCCCGATCTGGGGAAGCCGGGCCGGAGGAGTTCCCTCCCGGGCCCGGCTCCTGGGACGCTGCCCCCATGGCGCAGACCCAGGAGCTCGGGACCCAGCAGATCGGGCAGTTCACGGCGGTCGACCCGGTGGTGGAACGGATGCGGACCATCCGCTCGGCCTGGCATCCCGCCGACGGGGTCGCCGTCTTCAACCGGGTCTATCTCACGGTGACGGAGGAGATCGGCCACGCCATCGAGGCGGGCACCTTCGCCGACCGGCGGGCCGCCGCGACCCTCGACGTCCGCTTCGCCGAGCGCTATCTCTCGGTGGTCGACGCCGTCGCCGGCGGCCGTCCCGCGCCGGCCTGCTGGCGGCCGCTCTTCACGTACCGGCGCCGCCCCGACGTACGGCCGCTGCAGTTCGCGCTGGCCGGCATCAACGCCCACATCGGCCACGATCTGGCCCTGGCGGTGGTCGACAGCTGCCGGGAGCTGGAGTGCTCACCCGCGGAGCTCGAGGACGAGTTCGACCGCGTCGGCGACATCCTCGTCCTGCTCGAGGAGCGCATCCGCGAGGAGCTGATGCCGGGTCCGGACCTGCTGGAGATCGCGGACCCGCTGACGCATCTGCTCGGCTGCTGGAGCCTGGAGCGGGCCCGCGACGGGGCCTGGCTCGCCGCCCGCTCGCTGTGGCAGCTGCGGGGGCTGCCCGACCTGGCCGAGGAGTTCTCCGAACGCCTCGACCGGTCGGTGGGTCTGGTGGGGCGGATGCTGCTGACGCCGCTCGCACGGTGCGGCTGACCGCTCTCGCGGCCGCTCGCGCACCGATGCTGTCCGCCCCACTCCCCCAACGGGGTCAGTCCTCCGGAAGTTCCACCGGGGCGATCTCGTCGTACACGTCACCCGGGCCCGGGTTGGTGGCGTCGGTCGAGCCGCCGAAGTGGTGCATCACGCCCCACACCGCGTTCAGCGCGGTCTGCACGGCACCCTCGGCCCAGCCGGCGGTCCAGGAGATGTCGTCGCCCGCGAGGAAGATGCCCCGCTTGTCCTCCGGCAGCCGGTCCTGCATGAAGTGCGTGAACAGGCGGCGCTGGTAGCGGTAGTGCCCCGGCAGGTTCGCCTTGAAGGCGCCCATGAAGTAGGGCTCGTTCTCCCAGGAGACCGTCACCGGGTTGCCGATGATGTGCTTGCGGATGTCGACCTTGGGGTAGATCTCGCCGAGCGACTTCAGCATGACCTCCATCCGCTCGTTCGCGGACAGCGGCAGCCACTTCAGGCTGTCGTCGCACCAGGTGTACGACAGGCAGATGACGGCCGGCTTGTCCGGCCCGTCGTCCAGGAGGTACGTGCCGCGGGTCATCCGGTCGGTCAGCGTCATCGACATGACGTCCCGGCCGGTCGGATTTCCCCTGTCGTCGACGGCCTTGTCCAGCCAGAACGGCCGGTCGACCGGGACGAAGAGCTTCGAGCTCTCCATGTAGTGGGTGCGCTCGATCGCCGTCCAGTGGTCGATCGGGAAGAGCGAGTCGTCGCAGGCGATCTTGGAGAGCAGCATCCAGGACTGGGCGGTGAAGATCGCCGCCTGGTACGTACGGATGTCACCGGAGGCGTCCGTGACCGTGATGCGGTTCCCGGCGGTACGGGTCAGCCGGGTCACGGCCGGCTTCGGCTCGCCACCGTGCAGCGAGGACAGCGAGGTGCCCTGCGCCCAGTGGACGATCTTCTCCGGCTCGCGCTCCCACAGGCGCAGCGGAAGCTGCTGCGAGCCGCCCACGATGCCGCGGTGGTGGTCGTCGGCCTCGGTGTAGACGACGCGGAGGATCTCCAGGATGGAGTTGGGGAAGTCGGTGTCCCAGCCGCCGGTGCCGAAGCCGACCTGGCCGAAGATCTCCCGGTGGCGGAAGGACTTGAACGCCTCCGACTCGCACAGGAAGCCGTAGAAGGTCTGGTTGTCGAGCTTCTCGACGAGCTCGGCCCAGATCTCACGGATGCGCGGGACGTCGCGCTCGCGCATCGCCTGGTTCATGTCGGAGAAGTCGGCGCCCTCCTCCAGGCAGGCGTTCCACGCGTTCATCACGTCGCGGTAGACCTGCGGGAGGTCGTCGACGGTCTGCGCGTAGTGCGACTCGCCCTTGAGGTCGACGACGGTCGACGGGGTCGACTCGGCGAGCGGGTTCGGGAACGGCTGCGTCTCCAGTCCCACCAGGTCGATGTAGTGCTGGAACGCGGTGGAGGAGGGCGGGAAGCGCATGGCGCCCATCTCGGCGGTCAGCCCTTCGGTGCCGGTGCCCTCGAAGCCGACGGTGCGCAGCCGGCCGCCGATCTGGTCGGCCTCGTAGACGACGGGCTTGAGGCCCATCTTCATCAGCTCGTACGCGGCGATGATGCCGGAGAGCCCGCCGCCGATGACGGCGACCTCGGTGCCGTGCGCGGTCGCGGGTATCTGGCCGAGCCCGGCCGGGTGGGCCAGGTAGTCGTCGTAGGCGTACGGGAAGTCCGGACCGAACATGGTGATCGGCGGCTGGGCGTCGGTGTGCTGGACGGCGGTGGGCACCGTGGACGTCATGGGGTACGGACTCCTTGCACGGAAAAGACTGGGGAGGGGGCGGGAAGGCGGGGAGGGACGGCTCAGAGGAGGGAGCCGTAGAGGCCGGGACGGCGGTCCCGCAGGTAGGGGTTGTTCTCGCGGGAGGCCGCAAGGAAGGCGGGGTCGACCTCGCCGAAGACCAGGTCCTCGCCGCGGCCGGCGCGGGCACGGGCCGTGCCGTCGGGGCCGGCGAGCGTGGAGAGCCCGACGAACTCGAACTCGCCCTCGGGCCCGGTCCGGTTCACGTACGCCACGTACATCTGGTTCTCGAAGGCGCGGACCGGGATCACGGACTCGGCGACGAACTGGAACGGGTGCATCTGCGCGGTCGGCACCAGGAGGAGGTCGGTGCCGGCGAGCGCGTGCGAGCGGACGTTCTCCGGGAACTCCACGTCGTAGCAGATCATCATGCCGAGCCGGACTCCGTCGAGCTCAGCCTGGACGACGGCCTGCTCGCCGGGGGTGAACCACTTCTGCTCGAAGCAGCCGAAGAGGTGGGTCTTCCGGTAGTTCGCGAGCCGGGTGCCGTCGGCGCCGATGAGCTGGGCGCTGTTGTAGACGACCCCGTGCCGCTCGGTGTCCCGCTCGGGGTAGCCGTAGCCGATCGCCAGGCCGTGGCGGGCCGCGAGGGCGGCGACCGCCTCGGCGGAGGGGCCGTCGGCGGGCTCCGCGAGGCGGGGGACGTCGTCGCCGATCGCGTACCCGGTGAGGAAGAGCTCGGGCGCGACGAGAAGGCGGCCCCCGGTGGCCGCGGCCCGCTCGGCGGCGTCCGCGAGAACGGCGAGGTTGGCGGCCACGTCACCGGGCTGTCCGGAGCTCTGGAGCAGGGCGGTGCGCAGCGGCGGCATCGGCAGGACCTCGCGGGGAGAAACGGTGGAAGGAAGACGTCAAAACGGTACGGTTCCGCGCTCGGCCGGGACAAGGCTCGACCGTTGCGGACCGACCGTCGAACCGTTGCGCGATGTCCCGGTGGGGCGGTGATTCGTTGCGCGGGCCCGGGGACGGGCTCCGACCGGGGGCGTACGCCTTCCCCGCCGGGCGGCGGAGAGAGGACCGTCCTGCGGCGCGACGTCTCCGGGCGGCCCGGGCGGAAGAGTGGTGGCTGTCCGGTTGACCTGCCGAAAGGACCGACATGAACCGCCGTGCGCACCGCTCTGTGAACCACCGTGTGAACCGTCGTACGAAGATCGCCGCTCTCGCCGTCGCCCTGCTGGTCACGGCCGGCGCCGCGGGATCGGCCGTCGCCTCGGGGGACGGGAAGGGCGGCAGCCGCGAGGCGGCCGCGCTCACCGGTACCGCCAAGCTCTACCGGCCGGCCGGCGACGACATCACGTTCAGCTTCGACGCGCACCTGGCGGCGAAGGACAACAAGGACCCGCAGGCGGCCACCGGCACCCTCCGGTTCAGCCACTACAAGGGCGGCAAGGGCGGCTACGCGGTGGCGAAGGTCGACTGTCTGGTGACGGGCGGCAAGGTGGCCGTGGTGACGGGCATCGTCACCGAGACCGACGTGCCCGCCTTCGAGGACAAGCGCGTCGGCATCTCGGTGCACGACAACGGCAAGCACGACCGGCTGGGCTACAACTGGATGACCCGGGAGGAGTACGAGGAACTGCCGCCGTGCATGAGCACGGCCCCGTTCGAGCGGACGAAGGCCGGGACGGGTGACTTCACGGTGCTGCCCTGGCAGCTCGACTACCCGACGGAGTAGCCGGAAGAGCGCGAAGGGCGGTGCGGGAACCACGGCCCGCACCGCCCTTCGCCCCGCCGCCCGTCGGGGGCTAAGCGGGTGAGCCGGAGGAGAAGCGCCGCAGCAGCGGCGAGAGCACCAGCACCGACTTGGTGCGCTCCACGAAGGGCTCCCCCGCGATCCGCTCCAGGACGCGCTCGAAGTGACGCATGTCCGAGGCGAAGACCTGTACGACGGCGTCCGCGTCGCCGGTGACGGTCGACGCGGACACCACCTCGGGGTAGCGCTCCAGGCCTCGCCGGATGTCGTCGGGCGAGGTGTTGTGGCGACAGTAGATCTCGACGAACCCCTCGGTCTCCCAGCCGAGCGCCGCCGGGTCCACCCGTACGGTGAAGCCGGTGATGGCGCCTTCGGCCCGGAGACGGTCCACGCGCCGCTTCACGGCGGGCGCGGAGAGACCGACGAGCGAGCCGATGTCGGCGTACGAGCGGCGGGCGTCCTCCGCGAGGGCGTGGACGATGCGTTCGTCGAGGTCGTTGAGTCGCACTACGGGTGGATCACTTCTCTGCGTCGGTGGCCAGTCGGGAGCGGCGCATGCCGTACAGGAAGTAGAACACGAGGCCCGCGGCCATCCAGCAACCGAAGACCACCCAGGTGATCGAGTCCAGGCTGAACATGTTGTACACGCAGAAGAAGAAGCCGAGGATCGGGAAGGTCCAGCCCAGCGGCACGCGGAAGGTGCGGTCCATGGTCGGGCGGGTGCGTCGCAGCACGATGACCGCGATGTTGACCAGGGCGAAGGCGAAGAGCGTGCCGATGCTGGTGGCGTCGACGAGCTTGCCCAGCGGGATGACGGAGGCGAGGGCGCCACAGAACAGCGACACGATGACGGTGTTCACGCGCGGGGTGCCGGTCTTGCCGCTGACCTTGCCGAAGACCTTCGGCACGAGGCCGTCGCGGGACATCGCGAAGAGCACCCGGGTCTGGCCGTAGAGGACGGTCAGCACGACGCTGGCGATCGAGATGACGGCACCGGCGGCGAGCAGCGTGCCCCAGAAGGCCTGGCCGCTGACGTCGTTCATGATCGCGGCGAGAGAGGCCTCGGAGCCCTCGAAGTCCTTCCAGTTCCACGCGCCGACGGCGACGGCCGCGACGAGGACGTAGAGAACGGTGACGATGAGCAGCGACAGCATGATCGCGCGGGGCAGGTCGCGCTTCGGGTCCTTGGCCTCCTCGCCGGCGGTGGAGGCGGCGTCGAAGCCGATGTACGAGAAGAAGAGGCTGGCTCCGGCGGCGCTGACGCCCGCCATGCCGAGCGGCATGAAGTCGGCGTAGTTGCCCGACTTGAAGCCCATGAAGCCGATGGTGCAGAAGAGCACCAGCGCCGCGATCTTCACGAACACCATGATGGTGTTGACGAGGGCGGACTCGCGGGCGCCACCGAGCAGGAAGACCATCGCGAGCAGGACGACGATCAGACCGGGCAGGTTGATGATGCCACCCTCGCCCGGGGCCGAGGAGAGCACGTCCGGGATGGTGACGCCGATCGTGCCGTCGAGCAGTTCGTTGAGGTACTCACCCCAGCCGACCGCCACGGCGGCGACGGACACGCCGTACTCCAGGACCAGGCACCAGCCGCAGATCCAGGCGACGAGTTCGCCCATCGTTGCGTACGCATACGAGTAGGAGGAGCCGGCGACCGGTATCGAGCCCGCCAGCTCGGCGTACGAGAGGGCGGAGAAGAGAGCCGTGAGACCGGCGATGACGAAGGCGAGGGTGACCGCGGGGCCCGCCTTCGGAACGGCGTCACCGAGGACGACGAAGATGCCGGTGCCGAGCGTCGCACCGATGCTGATCATCGTCAGCTGCCACATCGAGAGCGAGCGGCGGAGCGAACCGCCCTCGCCCTGGCCACCCTCTTCCACCAGGCGTTCTACCGGCTTGCGCCGGATCAGGGCGGAGAGCCCGGAGGACTTGGGGACGGTCGGCTCGGTGGCCGGCGGGGCTGCGCCTTGATCCAGCACTGCGGGGGCTCCTTGATCGCTGCCTGTCGGGACGCGACGACCGCGGCGGCACGCGAGCAAGGGGAAGGGAACCCGCGAGGGATGGGGGACCGCCGAGCAGGCGGTCGCCGCCACTCCTGGTACGAGGCATGAGCCTAAGCCTTCATGCTTCGCGTCCGTAATGCAGGGTTGTTGCGCACCTACGGGTGATCATTGCGCGCTTGGGGCGCTGACGGGGAAACATTGCGCCCCACCGCATGAATCGACACATCGGGGGTGTGAAGCGCCCTCTGCGTGGCATGGACTTCTCATGCCGGACGACCAGCTCAGCGAGCCCGCCGCGTCCCCTCGGCCGGGGGCGGTACCGGCGACGGGCTGGCTCGACCCGGAACCCTTCCTGCGCGGTACGGCGTGGCTCGACCGGGGGCGCGCGGTGCGCGCCGACCCCGCCGACCTCGCCCGGCTGCCCTGGGACGCCGTCCAGCGGGCCGCCCTGCCCATCGGGGTACGGGTGGAGTTCACGGCCTCGCCGGGCACCCGGGCGGTGGAACTGCGCTACCGGACGGCCTCGCCGGGGGCCCTGCCGCACTGCTTCGCCCTGTGGCGCGGCACGCGATGCGTGGGAGAGGTCGTGAAGGACCCGGCCGAGCAGGCCACCGTCGTCCTCCCGCTCCCCGCGGAAGGCGGGTCGTTCAGCGTCCATCTGCCCGAGGACCGGGCGCCCGCGATCCTGGGGCTGCGCGCGGCCGGCGGCACGCTCTCGCCCGCCCCCGGCCGGCCACGCTGGCTGGTGCACGGCGACTCGATCACGGAGGGCTGGTGGTCGACCCGGCCCGCGCACTCCTGGCCGGCGACGGCGGGGAGGCTGCTCGGCGTGGACACGGTCAACCTCGGGTTCGCGGGCGGCGCGCGCGGTGAGCTTCCGCTCGCCGAGCAGCTCGCGCGTCTCCAGGGCAAGCTCGTCACGCTCGCCTTCGGCACCAACTGCTGGTCGGAGGCGCCCTGTTCGGCGCCGTGGCTGTACGAGACGGTCCGCGCCTACGTCGGAATCGTCCGCCGGGGCCACCCGGCCGCCCCGCTGCTGATCCTCTCCCCCGTCCTGCGCCCGGAGGCGGAGACGACCCCCAACGCCCTCGGCGCCACCCTGGACGACCTGCGCACGGCCATGGAACACGCCGGCCGCGACCTGGCGGCGGAGGGCGACGAGCGGCTCCTGGTGCTCTCCGGCCGGGACCTGCTCGGCCCCGAGGATCTGGTGGACGGCCTGCACCCCGACGACCGGGGCCACGCGCGGATGGCGGCGGCGGTCGCACGGGCGCTGCGCCCCCATCTGCCGGCATGACCGCGGCGGGTACGGCGAAGGCCCCCGCCAGAGACTCGCGGGGGCCTTGTCCGTGAAGCGACGTCACCCAAGGAGACAGCAGGTCCGAACGGACCGGCACGCCGGGAGGAAACGGCGCACCGGGTGTCGGCTAGCTCCAGCTGGCGTGCAGCGGCTTGCCCTCGGCGTAACCGGCGGCGCTCTGGATGCCGACGACGGCCTTCTCCTCGAACTCGGCGAGCGAGCCCGCACCGGCGTACGTGCAGGAGGAGCGGACGCCGGCGATGATCGAGTCGATCAGGTCCTCGACGCCCGGCCGGGCCGGGTCGAGGAACATCCGGGAGGTCGAGATGCCCTCCTCGAACAGCGCCTTGCGGGCGCGGTCGTAGGCCGACTCCTCGCTCGTGCGGTTGCGCACGGCGCGGGCCGAGGCCATGCCGAAGGACTCCTTGTACAGGCGCCCGTTGGCGTCGGCGTGGAGGTCGCCCGGGGACTCGTACGTCCCGGCGAACCAGGAACCGATCATCACGTTGGACGCGCCGGCGGCGAGCGCCATGGCGACGTCACGCGGGTGGCGGACACCGCCGTCGGCCCAGACGTGCTTGCCGTACTTCTTCGCCTCGGCGGCGCACTCCAGGACGGCGGAGAACTGCGGGCGGCCGACACCGGTCATCATGCGGGTGGTGCACATGGCGCCGGGGCCCACACCGACCTTGATGATGTCCGCGCCGGCCTCGATGAGGTCGCGCACACCCTCGGCGGCGACGATGTTGCCGGCGACGATCGGGACGTGCGGGTCGAGACCGCGGACGGCCTTGATCGCGGCGATCATCGACTCCTGGTGGCCGTGCGCGGTGTCGACGACGAGGGTGTCCACACCGGCGTCGAGGAGCTGCTTGGCCTTGCCCGCCACATCGCCGTTGATGCCGACGGCGGCGGCGATGCGCAGCTTGCCCTGGGCGTCGGTGGCGGGGGTGTACAGGGTCGCGCGGAGCGCGCCCTTGCGGGTCAGGATGCCGACGAGGCGACCGTCCTTGTCGACGGCCGGGGCGTAGCGGCGGTTGGCGTGGTCCAGCGTGTTGAACGCCTCGCGCGGCTCGATGTCGGCGTCGAGGAGCAGCAGGTCCTTGGACATGATCTCGGACAGCTGGGTGAAGCGGTCCACTCCGGACAGGTCGGCGTCGGTGACGACACCGACCGGACGGCGGTCCTCGTCCACGACGACACCGGCGTCGTGCGCCCGCTTGGGCAGCAGGGAGAGGGCGTCGGCCACGGTCTGGTGGGGCTCGAGGACGATCGGGGTGTCGAGCACGTGGTGGCGGCTCTTCACCCAGGCGATGACGTCGGTGACGACCTCGATCGGGATGTCCTGGGGGATGACGACGATGCCGCCGCGGCGGGCGACGGTCTCGGCCATGCGGCGGCCGGCGATGGCGGTCATGTTGGCGACGACCAGCGGGATCGTCGTACCCGTACCGTCGGGCGAGGAGAGGTCCACGGCCTGGCGGGAGCCGACGGCCGAGCGGCTCGGCACCATGAACACATCGTCGTACGTCAGGTCGTACGGCGGCTTGACGTCATTGAGGAAACGCACGTGCTGAATCCCAGTCGATCGGAGTGGCCCCTAGGCATTTCAGCCAGGGGAAAAAGCACGTAGTTCATTGTCCCACGCCGGTACCTGTACCAGACCCGGGCGTTTCATCCGAGGCTTGCGGGTCGCCCTTTGTCCGTTCCTCCAAGGGGGTCGCCCAGGGCGATGAGGACGGAGAGGTGGGTGGGGCGTGCGTCGACGGCCGTGGCGAAGACGTCCTGGGCGATCCGCCACTCCCGGGGCTGGGCCTCGGCGTAGGCCTGCCAGCCGGTGACGACGAGGGCGACCGGCTCGGGGAGGTCGGTCAGGCAGTCGGCGAGGGCGTCCCAGTTCCGTCCGAACCAGCCGGGAAGCGCGAGGGTGGTGGCGCACCGGTCCATGAAGGCCGCCTTGTCCACGACCCCGTGCAGGTCGAGGACGACGGCGCCGTGGAGCGCCTCATCGAGCTGCATCGGGCAGGACCTCCCGGAAGGTCTCGTAGTGGTCGTCGGTGTAGTAGACCTCGCCGCCCTGCCCGGTGACGAGACGGCGTGCGCCGCGATCGCGCTCGCCGGGGGTGCGGACCGTGTACTCGCGGTAGTAGCCGCGCTCGTGCCGCGGCAGGATCCGCTCGAAGTTGGAGAAGGTCGCGCCGTCCTTCTCGTACGGGAAGGGGCCGCCGCTCCGGATGAGAGCGAGGGTCTCGCGGGCCTCGGCGGGCAGGTCGGAGACGCGGAGGGTGGCGAGTCCGGAGGAGCCGGTGGGCGCGGGGGTGCTCGTGCTCGTCGCGGTGCCTTCGCCCGGCGCCGACGAGCAGCCGGCGAGGGCCGTGACGCACAGCACGAGGACGAGCAGCGCACGCAGGGTCCGGGGCACCATGTCCCGAACATACCGTCGGGCGACCGTCCGGCCGGGCACGACGGGCGCGCACGACCCGCACGGCCGATGTCTCAGACGTCGTCCGGGTCCGTGCGGTCGAGGGCCGGGCGGGGGCCGGGGGCCGACTCGGTGAGGAGGAAGTCCGCCGCCGCGCGGTCAGTCACGAGGCTGGTGACGAGACCGGACCGCAGGACCGCGCCGATCGCCGCCGCCTTGCGCTGACCGCCCGCGATCGCCACGACCTCGGGGATGCGGCGGAGCCGGTCGGCCTCGACGGTGATGCAGCGCTCGCCCAGGTCGCGTCCCACTCGGCGCCCCTCGGCGTCGAAGAGGTGCGCGGACATCTCGGCGGCGACGCCGAGGGAGGCGTAGTGGGCGCGCTCCTCGTCCGTGAGCATGTCGTGCACGGTCGAGATGCCGGGCTCCCAGGAGCCGATCGACACACAGGCGACCGTGACCTTGTCGAAGTACTCGAAGGCCCGCGCGATACCGGTCTGGTTGCGCAGGGCGGCCGCGGTGGCCGGGTCGGGCAGGAGCATCGGCGCGTAGATGGGGTGCGCCTCGCCGCCGGAGACCTGGGCCGCGCGCCGTACCGCCTCGACCGAGCCGCGCTCCGCGGTCCCGGCGTCGTACACGCCCGTGAGCTGCACGACCGTGCACGGCGGCAGCCGGTCGAGGGCCGCGGCCATGTGGATGGTGGAGCGGCCCCAGGCCAGGCCCAGGACGTCGCCCTCGGTGACCAGCTCGCCGAGCAGGTCGGCCGCGACCTCGCCGAGGTTCTCCGGATCGGGCGACTCGTCCTCGCCCTCCGCCGGAGACTCGACGACGACGGCGTGGCGGAGCCCGTAGCGGGCGCGGAGCGCGTCGGAGCGCTCGGCGTCCAGCTCTGCGGGTACGCGGATCTCGATCCGTACGAGGTCGCGTTCGAGCGCGGTCTCCAGGACCCGGGCCACCTTGAAGCGGCTCACGCCGAACTCCTCGGCGATCTGGATCTTGGACTTGCCCTCGAGGTAGAAGCGGCGGGCCATGGCCGCCGCCTGCACCAGCTCCGCGGGTCCCATCCGCAGGGCTGACCGTCCCGCTGAGATACCCGCCACCGCGATCTCCTCACTGCTGTTCATGTACCGCTGCTCACGAACTGCTCTCGTACTGCTCTCGCCCTGCCCGACCATCGCTGGTGCGGCTCCTGCTGTTCACACTCTCGACTCGCCGTTCATCCTGTCAGATCCGGCGGTCCTTGATCAGCCCTGTCGGCCCGTCGTCGGGCCGCGTTCATCTGCCCGAGGCTCAGTGGCCACACGCCCACGCCGCCGACGCGGTCGCGGAGTCGGCCCTGGCGCGCAGTGAGCGGACGGCCTCGGCCGGGTCCGCCGCCCCGTAGACCGCCGATCCCGCGACGAAGACGTCGGCGCCGGCCTCGGCGCAGCGCTCGATGGTGGACTCCGCGACGCCGCCGTCGACCTGGAGCCACAGCTCCAGGCCGTGCTTGGAGATCAGCTCACGGGTCCGGCGGATCTTCGGCAGCATGATGTCGAGGAAGGCCTGTCCGCCGAAGCCGGGCTCCACGGTCATGATCAGCAGCATGTCGAGCTCGGGCAGCAGATCCTCGTACGGCTCGATCGGCGTCGCGGGCTTCAGCGCCATCGAGGCCCGCGCTCCCTTCGCCCGGATCTCGCGTGCCAGTCGCACGGGGGCCGCGGCCGCCTCCACGTGGAAGGTGACGGACCCGGCACCGGCCTCGACGTACTGCGGGGCCCAGCGGTCGGGGTCCTCGATCATGAGGTGACAGTCCAGCGGGGTGTCCGTGGCACGGCTGAGCGACTCGACGATCGGCACGCCGAGGGTCAGGTTCGGCACGAAGTGGTTGTCCATCACGTCCACGTGCAGCCAGTCGGCACCGTCGACGGCCTTCGCCTCCTCGGCGAGGCGGGCGAAGTCTGCGGACAGGATGCTGGGATTGATCTGCGCCATGTGCCAAGCCTGCCATGTTCTTGGGCTCTTCTTTGCCGCGGACCGGTTTCGGTTCGGATCCGGCTCCGCCGTAGGGCGCCGACGGCCGTCACAGCCCGGGCATTCGGGCCTTTTCGCCGACCGTCGCAGCCCCTTGTCAGGCCGTACGCCGCAGCAGCGCCAGGTACATCGCGTCCGTGCCGTGGAGATGCGGCCACAGCTGGACGTCCGGGCCCTCGCCCAGCCCGGGGACACCCTCCATCAGCGGGCGGACGTCGATCCACTCCGCCTCGACGGCGGGGCCGCCGCGGCCCTTCAGGACGTCCTCGACGACCACCCGGGTCTCGGCCAGGTGCGGCGAGCAGGTCGCGTAGCCGACGACGCCACCGACGCGAACCGCCTGCAGCGCCTCCCGGAGCAGACCCCGCTGGAGCGGCGCGAAGCCCTCCAGGTCCTCCGGGCGGCGGCGCCAGCGGGCCTCGGGGCGGCGGCGCAGGGCGCCGAGCCCGGAGCACGGCACGTCCATGAGCACGCGGTCGAAGGAGCCGGGCCGCCACGGCGGGCGGGTGCCGTCGGCGGCGATGACCTGGTACGGGCCGGGGTTGCCGGCCAGCGCGCGTTCGACGAGCCGGGCGCGGTGCGGCTGCTTCTCCGAGGCGAGCAGGGCCGCGCCCCGCTCCGCGGCGAGCGCGCCGAGCAGCGCCGCCTTGCCGCCGGGCCCCGCGCACCCGTCGAGCCAGCGCTCGTCACGGCCCTCCAGGGGCGCGTTCGCCAGCGCGATCGCGACGAGCTGGCTGCCCTCGTCCTGGACGCCGGCCCGCCCCTCCTTCACCGCCTCGATGGCGCCGGGCTCGCCGCCCTCGGCCAGCCGCACCGCGTACGGCGACCAGCGCCCCGGAAGCACCGAATCCTCGCCGAGCACTCCGGTCAGCTCCTCGGGGGTGGACCGGCCGGGGCGGGCCACCAGCGTGACCTCGGGCCGCTCGTTGTCGGCCTCCAGCAGGTCCTCGATCCCGGCCCGTCCGCCGCCGAGCGCGTCCCACAGCGCGGTGACCACCCACCGGGGGTGGGAGTGGACGACCGAGAGGTGGTCCTCCGCGTCGTCCTCGTACGGCGGGGCGACCCGCTCGACCCAGGTGTCGAAGTCGTCCTGCGAGATCTTCCGCAGGACGGCGTTCACGAACTTGGCCCGGCCGTCGCCGAGCACCACCCGCGCGAGCTCCACGCTGGCCGAGACGGCCGCGTGGGTCGGGATGCGCGTACCGAGCAGTTGGTGCGCGCCGAGCGAGAGCACGTCGAGCACCGGCGGGTCGACCTCGCGCAGCGGCCGGTCGATGCAGGCCGCGACGATCGCGTCGTACGTCCCCTGCCGCCGCAGCGTGCCGTACACCAGCTCGGTCGCGAGCGCCGCGTCCCGGGTGTCGAAATCGCCCGTCTCCCGGGCCTTCTTCAGCAGCGGCGGCAGCACGAGGTTCGCGTAGGCGTCCCGCTCGTCCACGGCCCTGAGCACCTCGAAGGCGAGCATCCGGACGGGGTCCTTCTTGGGGCGCCGGTACGGCTTGGGGGGACGGCGACGTGCCTGCTCGCTCAAAAGGTGCTCCGCTGACGAAGTGAGACGGTCGAACCCTCTCAGCCTACGTCCGCGCCGCCGACCTTCTCGCCCGGGGCGATCCGCACGCCCCGCGCCCAGTCCGCCGCCTTCATCGGCTTCTTGCCCTGCGGCTGGACCCAGAGCAGCTCCACCGCGTAGGAGCCGGTGCCCACGTGGACGTTGTTCTTGCCGGCCGCGAGTTCGCCGGGGGCCAGGTCGGTGCGGTCGGGCACCGGCACGGCCTGGATCAGCTTGAGGCGCTCGCCGCGGAAGACGGTCCAGGCGCCGGGGGCCGGCGTGCAGCCGCGCACCACGCGGTCCACACGCAGGGCCGGGGCCTTCCAGTCCACGTGCGCGTCCTCGACCTGGATCTTGGGCGCCAGCGTGACGCCCTCGGCGGGCTGAGGGACCGCCTTGAGCGTGCCGTCCTCGATGCCGTCCATCGTCGCCGCGAGCAGACCGGCGCCGGCGAAGGCGAGCCGGGTGAGCAGGTCGCCGCTGGTGTCGGTGGGGCGGACGTCCTCGGTGATCACGCCGTAGACGGGACCGGAGTCGAGCCCCTCCTCGATCAGGAACGTCGACGCGCCCGTCACCTCGTCCCCGGCCATCACGGCGTGCTGCACGGGCGCCGCGCCGCGCCAGGCGGGCAGCAGGGAGAAGTGCAGGTTGACCCAGCCATGGGCGGGGATGTCGAGGGCGACCCGGGGCAGCAGCGCCCCGTAGGCGACGACCGGGCAGCAGTCGGGGGCGATCTCGCGCAGCCGCGCGAGGAACTCCTCGTCGCGCGGCCTCGCCGGCTTGAGCACCTCGATCCCGGCCTCCTCCGCCCGCTCGGCGACCGGGCTCGCGACCAGGCGCCGGCCGCGGCCCGCGGGAGCGTCCGGGCGCGTGACGACGGCGGCCACCTCGTGACGGCCGGAGGCGAGCAGGGCGTCAAGGGCGGGTACGGCGACCTCGGGGGTGCCTGCGAAGACGAGCTTCATCGGTGGCTGACTGCCTGTCTGTCTCGGGGCGGATTGCGGGCAACGCACCAGTCTAGGGCGTGCCCGGCCAAGATCCGCCGGGCACGGCCCGGGGCCGGTGCGAGGGGGCGTAGGTCGGCACGAGCGCCCCGCGCATATGCGTATACGCCCCCGCAGCGTGACCCAACCACGAATAGCGCGTTGGTCAAGAGAGATTGACCGAAGCGGGCCCGCCCCTCCGTTGTGGCCCGACCCTTATTCCACGCCGGTTCGAGAGGCTTTCACATGGCCGACCACGCAACCCACGACGCCCAAGCCCGGGCAAGTCTGCATCTGTTGGTGCGGGACATCGAGCGGGTCCGGCGGCAGGTGGACGCACTGCGCACGCTCACGGCCCAGTTGGGCAATGTCTACCGGCCGCGCCGCTCCGGCCCGTCCACGGGCTTCGTCGTCTACGGGCGGGCGCCCGCACCGACCGTGCGGCTCGCCCAGGAGCTGCGGGACAGCGTCGAGACCCTGGTGACGGCGGCGGTCGACTTCGACCGCTCCCTCGGGTTCTCCTGGGACGCGGTGGGCTCGGCGCTCGGGGTCACGAAGCAGGCCGTCCACCGCCGGTACGGTGCCCGGCGCGCCCCCCAGCCGGGCGGCGGCGTCGTGGAGCAGGACCGCACCACGGAGCCGGGCACGACCCGTACGCTCCCGGCGGTACCGCCCGCCCGCACGATGCCTCCGCAGCCGGCCCCCGCCGTCCAGCCCCTGCGCGAGGAGCCCCGCCCGCCGGCCCTCCCGGGCCCGCGCAACGGCTGAAACGCATCCCCCTCCGGCCGCCCACCCCCGTAGGGGTCGGGCGGCCGAGCCGTGGCCGGGCGCCCGACGCGGCACCCCGCCCGCGGGCCGCCGACTCAGCCGATGTCCGGCGGATCCACCCGGACGCGCACCGGATCCCCGCCGCCCCGTGCCAGGCGGCCCGCCCGTGCCTTCTTGAGCGCGGCCGCCAACGCGGCCCCGTTCCCCGGCGGGACCCGTACCAGCGCCCGCTCCCACCGCTCCCCCGGTGGCGCGTCGCCCGGCCTGAGGGGGCCTCCGGGCCGGACGACCGGCAGGGCCACCGGCCCCAACACCTCGGCGTCGCCGGGGAGTTCGGCCATCGCGAGGAAAGCCTCCACCGCTTCCGGCGGGCCGGACACCGCCGCCATCCGTGACACGGGCGGGAAACCGAGCTCCGCCCGCTCCGCGAGCTCCCGCTGGGCGTGCCCGACCGGGTCCCACCGCACCAGCGCCTGGACCGGCCGCAGCGTGGGCTCGGCCACCACGACGACGACGCCGCCCCTGTCGCCCTCACCCTGCCCCCGCACCAGCGAGGCCGCGTCGATCCAGCGCCGCAGAGCCTCCTCACCGGCGCGGAGATCGGGGCGCGAGAGCATCGCCCAGCCGTCGAGAAGCAGCGCCGCCGCGTAGCCGCCCTCGGCGACGGGTTCGGCGCCCGGCGTGGACACGACCAGGGCGGGCCGCCCCGGCACGGTGTCCAGGACGTGGTCGCGCCCCGATGTCCGTACCGGCACCGCGGGGAACGCCCTGCCCAGTTCCTCCGCCGTCCGGCGGGCGCCCACGACCTGGGCGCGCAGCCGCGTCGCACCGCACTCCGCGCACTGCCAGTCGGCCGCGCCGCGCCCGCACCACCCGCACCGCAGCTCCTGCTGCTCCGGGGCCTCCAGCGGCCCCGCGCAGTGCCGGCACCGCGCGGGCGTCCGGCACCTCTGGCACGCGAGCCTCGGCACGTACCCTCGCCGCGGCACCTGGATGAGCACAGGACCGCTCTTGAGCCCTTCCCGTACCGCCTGCCAGGCCAGGGAGGGCAGCCGCGCCGCGCGCGCGGCCTCGTCGCGGGCCAGATCGGTGTCGCCCACGGTCCGCACCAGGGGGGCGGCGGCCCGCACCTGGTCGCGGCCGGCCGCCAGCGGCTTGGCCCAGCCGGACTCCACGAGCTGCGCGGCCTCGACCGTGCAGCTCGTACCGCCGAGGAGGAAGGCGGACCTGTCCTGGGCGGCGCGCAGCAGCAGTACGTCGCGCGCGTGCGGCTGTGGGGCGTGCGGCTCGCTGTGGCTGCCGTCCCCGTCGTCCCAGATGGCGACGAGTCCCAGGTCCCGTACGGGCGCGAACATCGCGGCCCGTGTTCCCACGACCGCCCGCACGGAGCCCCGCCGTACCGCGAGCCACTGGGCGTACCGCTTCTCCGGTCCTGTCTCCGCCGTGAGCAGGGCGTGCCGCCCCTCGCCCAGGACGTCCTTCAGTGCCCTGTCGACGCGCGCCGCGGTCCGTCCGTCGGGCACCACGGCCAGCGCCCCCCGCCCGGAGGCGAGGGTGGCGCCCATGGCGCGGGCCAGCTCCTCGGCCCAGTGCGGCCCGGGCAGCGCGTTCCACACGGCGCGCGGCGCCCCGCCGCGCGCCAGGGAATCCAGGAACGCCGGGCCTCGGTCGTACCGCGCCCAGCTGCCCGGCTCCGGCGCGGGTGGGGGCGGCAGCGGCTCGGGGGACGGCTTCCCCTCGGCGCGGGCGCTGCGGGGCGGGATCGCCAGCTGGAGCACGTCGGCGAGGCTCCCCGCGTACCGGTCGGCCACCGCCCGGCAGAGTCCGAGGAGCTCGGCGCTCAGCACCGGCTCGGGCGAGACGACGTCGGCCAGCGCGGCCAGCGGCCCCGCGTAGTCCGACGCGGCCCGCCGCTCGACCAGGAAGCCGTCGATCAGCCGCCCGCCCTCCCGCCGTCCGTCCCTGACCTGGTGCGCACCGGCCCCGAACCGCACGCGCACCCGCACCCCCGGGAGCGCGACGGCGTCGAGCTCCTCGGGCACGGCGTAGTCGAAGAACTGGTCGAGATGCAGCACGCCCTTGTTGACCACCACGCGCGCGACGGGCAGCTCCTTGGCCAGCGCGGCGCCCCGCCAGGTCCGGGGCTTGGCCCGCGGCACCTTCGCCTTGCGCACGGTCTCCCGAATGAGCGCGAGCTGCTCGGGCGGCTCGGCGGCCGTCCCCTCCGTCTTCCCGTTCTCGCTGCTCACAGCCCCATACCTACCAGACGCCACCGACAGCCGGACATGAGAGAGCCCGGCACCCCACGGGGTGCCGGGCTCCGCTCGGAGACCGTGCTCGAAACCGGTGCTTACAGACCCGCGGCCTCGCGCAGGGCGTCCACGCGGTCGGTGCGCTCCCAGGTGAAGTCGGGGAGCTCGCGGCCGAAGTGGCCGTAGGCCGCCGTCTGGGAGTAGATCGGGCGCAGCAGGTCGAGGTCGCGGATGATCGCGGCCGGGCGGAGGTCGAAGACCTCGCCGATGGCGTGCTCGATCTTCTCGGGCTCGACCGTGTGGGTGCCGAAGGTCTCGACGAAGAGGCCGACGGGCTCCGCCTTGCCGATCGCGTAGGCGACCTGGACCTCGCAGCGCGAGGCGAGGCCGGCGGCCACGACGTTCTTGGCGACCCAGCGCATGGCGTAGGCGGCCGAGCGGTCCACCTTGGACGGGTCCTTGCCGGAGAAGGCGCCGCCGCCGTGGCGGGCCATGCCGCCGTAGGTGTCGATGATGATCTTGCGGCCGGTGAGGCCGGCGTCGCCCATCGGGCCGCCGATCTCGAAGCGCCCGGTGGGGTTCACCAGCAGGCGGTAGCCCTCGGTGTCCAGCTTGATGCCGTCCTCGACGAGCTGCTGCAGCACGTGCTCGACGACGAACTCACGGATGTCGGGCGCGAGCAGCGACTCGAGGTCGATGTCGGAGGCGTGCTGCGAGGAGACCACGACGGTGTCGAGGCGGACGGCCTTGTCGCCGTCGTACTCGATGGTGACCTGGGTCTTGCCGTCGGGACGCAGGTACGGGATGGTCCCGTTCTTGCGGACCTCGGTGAGGCGGCGGGAGAGCCGGTGGGCGATGTGGATCGGGAGCGGCATCAGCTCCGGGGTCTCGTCCGACGCGTAGCCGAACATCAGGCCCTGGTCGCCGGCGCCCTGCTTGTCGAGCTCGTCCTCATCGCCCTCGACGCGCTTCTCGTACGCCGTGTCGACGCCCTGCGCGATGTCCGGGGACTGCGACCCGATGGAGACCGAGACGCCGCAGGAGGCGCCGTCGAAGCCCTTCTTCGAGGAGTCGTACCCGATTTCGAGGATCTTGTTCCGTACGAGGGTGGGGATGTCGGCCCACGCCTTCGTGGTGACCTCACCGGCGACGTGCACGAGGCCGGTGGTGATCAGCGTCTCGACGGCGACACGGGAGGTGGGGTCCTCGCGGAGGAGCGCGTCGAGAATGGTGTCGCTGATCTGGTCAGCGATCTTGTCGGGGTGACCCTCGGTCACGGACTCCGAAGTGAACAGACGACGGGACACAATGCTCCCTGTGGTTGCAGCGGCTGCTGGCTCAACAATGTCGGACGGCAGGGGGCTGCGCCCCGCGTCGTACCGAGACCAGTCTACTGGGCGTGCTCGGGCATTGGGCCAGGTGTCTCGCAAGGTGGGAGCCGGGGTGTCACCGAATCCGGCCTCCCGTCCGCCGCGCACACCTGTTCCGGTCGCCCGAGAGGACCGGTATCGCGGGATTTCACTCGGCCGGGCCGGTGAAATCCGGACGAGTGGGAGATTTCTCTGAATCATTCGCGGGCAGGGACCGCAGGCGGGGTGCGACAAGATCCCAGACGATCTCCGCGAGGGCTTCCTTGGGCCCGTACGGTACGGGCGTGTCCGCACCGTCCGCCGCGAGCACGACGGCCTCGTTCTCCTCGGAGCCGAAGGTCTTGCGCTCCCCCACCTCGTTGACCACGAGCAGGTCGCAGCGCTTGCGGCGCAGCTTCTCCCGGCCGTTGGCGAGGACGTCGTCGGTCTCGGCGGCGAAGCCGACGATCACCTGTCCGGGCAGGGCGCGGTCGGCCGAGATCTCGGCGAGGATGTCGGGGTTGCGGACCAGTTCGACGGTGGGGGCTCCCCCGTCGTCCGTCTTCTTGATCTTGCCCGAGGCGTAGGCCGCGGGGCGGAAGTCGGCGACGGCGGCGGCCATGACCACGGCGTCGGCGTCTGCCGCCGCCTTGAGGACGGCCTCACGGAGCTGGAGGGCGGTGCCGACGTGGACGACGTCGACGCCGGCCGGGTCGGGGAGCGTGCTGTTGGCCTCGACGAGCGTGACCCGGGCGCCCCGGGCGGCGGCGGCCTTGGCGAGGGCGTAGCCCTGCTTGCCGGAGGAACGGTTGCCCAGGTAGCGGACCGGGTCCAGGGGCTCACGCGTGCCGCCCGCGCTGACCACGACATGGCGGCCGGCCAGGTCGGGCGAGGCGGCGGCGCCGCGCGCCAGGACCCGCCGGCATACCTCGAAGATCTCGGCGGCCTCGGGCAGCCGCCCCTTGCCGGTGTCGACGCCGGTCAGCCGGCCGACGGCGGGCTCGATGACGACGGCGCCGCGGCGGCGCAGTGTGGCGACGTTCTCCTGGGTGGCCGGGTGCTCCCACATCTCGGTGTGCATCGCCGGGGCGAAGACGACCGGGCAGCGCGCGGTGAGGAGCGTGTTGGTCAGCAGGTCGTCGGCGAGGCCGTGGGCGGCCTTGGCGAGCATGTCGGCGGTGGCGGGGGCCACCACCACCAGGTCGGCGGCCTGTCCGATCCGTACGTGCGGGACCTCGTGGACGGTCTCCCACACCTCGGTGGAGACGGGGTTGCCGGAGAGGGCGGACCAGGTCGCCGCGCCGACGAAGTGCAGCGCGGAGTCGGTCGGGACGACCCGTACGTCGTGGCCCGACTCGGTCAGCCGCCGCAGCAGCTCACACGCCTTGTACGCGGCGATGCCGCCGCTGACTCCCAGGACGACCTTCGGCTTTGCCACGGCGCTCAACTTCACTCCCCGCGCTCGGATGCGTACGACTCCATGAGACACCACAGGCCCGGCGGATGTCCGCCGGGCCTGTGGTGACAAATGTGACAAGCGTTACGCGCTTACTGGGCCGGGCCCTCGATGGCCTCGGAGGTCAGCAGACCCGCGTTGATCTCGCGCAGGGCGATGGAGAGCGGCTTCTCGTGGACGTGGGTGTCGACGAGCGGACCGACGTACTCGAGCAGGCCCTCGCCGAGCTGCGAGTAGTACGCGTTGATCTGGCGCGCGCGCTTGGCCGCGTAGATCACGAGGCTGTACTTCGAGTCGGTGGCCTCGAGCAGCTCGTCGATCGGCGGGTTGATGATGCCCTCGGGCGCGGTGATGGAAGAGGACACGCTCTGCCTTCCGAAGAAACTTCTGGGTGAGCTGATCCGGGTGATCAGATCCAGGTGATCAGAAATCGATCAAACAACGTTCATCAAGGCTAGCAGCTCGCGCGCCACGTCCTCGACCGAGGTGTTGACCAGGGTGGTGTCGAACTCCGGCTCAGCGGCCAGTTCGATCTTGGCGGCCTCGAGCCGGCGCTCGATGACCTCGGGCGACTCCGTGCCGCGGCCGGTGAGCCGGCGGACCAGCTCGTCCCAGCTCGGCGGGGCCAGGAAGACCAGCTGGGACTCCGGCATGGAGTCCTTGACCTGCCGGGCGCCCTGGAGGTCGATCTCGAGCAGCACGGGCTCGCCCGCCTCCAGGCGGTCCAGGACCGCGCGGCGCGGCGTGCCGTAGCGGTTGCCCGCGAACTCGGCCCACTCGAGGAGTTCCCCGTTGGCGACCAGCTTGTCGAACTCGTCGTCCGTCACGAAGAAGTAGTGGACGCCGTGCTTCTCGCCGGGACGCGGCTTTCGTGTCGTGGCCGACACCGAGAGCCAGACCTCGGGATGGACCTTGCGCATATGAGCGACGACCGTGCTCTTGCCGACCCCGGAGGGGCCGGAGAGCACGGTCAGCCGCGGACGTACCTCTGCTGCCATGCAGCGATTATTCCAGCTTTACGGGTATGCCTGGGACGGCAGTCCCGGCTCAGGCGCCGGTGCTGCCGAACTCACGCTCCAGGGAGGCGATCTGGTTGGAGCCGAGACCGCGCACACGACGGCTTTCGGAGATGCCGAGTCGCTCCATGATCTGCTTGGCGCGGACCTTGCCCACGCCAGGCAGGGACTCGAGCAGCGCGGAGACCTTCATCTTGCCGATGACGTCGTTCTCCTGGCCCGTCTTGATGACCTCGTGGAGGGAGGCGCCGGAGTGCTTGAGTCGATTCTTGACCTCGGCCCGCTCCCGGCGAGCCGCGGCGGCCTTTTCGAGCGCGGCTGCGCGCTGTTCAGGGGTAAGGGGCGGAAGAGCCACGCCTACGTCACCTCGGATGTCGAACTGTCGGATACGGACCGGTGAGGAACCTAGTCGCCCCACACCAGTGGAGCAACGATCAACGCAGTGACCGTTGAACGCTGACTCTGCCCCGGAGACTAGCGGCCAATGCCTCTCCAGTCAGCGAGAACGAACGAAAAGTCCTGGTCAGCATCGACCGACCAGGACATTTCCGGCGTAACGACCGGCTTTTCGGCCAAGTTCTTGCCAAGGAGTGAGACAGCTCCCACCTGCGCATTGGCCGTACGGGCGGTTTACGCCCCGACGGCCTCGCGGATCTCGTCCGCGTACCGCTCCGCCGAGGCCCGCAGCGCGGAGGCGTCCGGGCCGTGCCTCAGGACACCCCGGCTGACGTTCGGGACCACGTTGCGGACCGCCGCGCCGAAGACCGCCGGAAGGTCGGCCGGGGTCGCGCCCTGCGCACCGATGCCCGGAGCCAGGAGGGGGCCGTTGATGTCGAGGTCGAAGGAGGAGAGGTCGCCGAGGGTGGCGCCGACGACCGCGCCGAAGGAGCCCATGGGCGTCTGCCCCGCGTTCTCCTCGGCGAGATGGGCCAGCATGGTCGCGCCGATCGTCCGGCCCGCCGGGTCGTCGGTCCGCACCGCCCGCTGCACCTCGGCGCCCTCCGGGTTGGAGGTGAGGGCCAGCACGAACAGGCCCGTGCCGCTCTCCCGGGCGAGGTCGACGGCCGGCTTCAGCGAGCCGTAACCGAGGTACGGGGAGACCGTCAGCGCGTCCGAGAAGAGCGGAGCGTCCTTGCGGAGGTACGTCTCGGCGTAGGCGGCCATCGTGGAGCCGATGTCGCCGCGCTTGGCGTCCATGACGACCAGGCCGCCCGCCTCGCGCAGGCCGGCGACCGCGCGCTCCAGGACGGCGATGCCCCGGGAGCCGAACCGCTCGAAGAACGCGGACTGCGGCTTGAACACGGCGACGGTGTCCGCCAGCGCCTCGACGACCGTGAAGGTGAAGCGCTCCAGGCCCGCGATGTCGTCGGTCAGGCCCCAGGAGTCGAGCAGGGCGGCGTGCGGGTCGATGCCGACGCAGAGGGGGCCGCGCTCGTCCATGGCGGAGCGGAGGCGGGTACCGAAGGAGGGGATCACGGCGCGGCCTTTCGGGTGTCGGCGCCGACGGCCTCGGCGAGGGTGGCGTACGGGGAGGCCGCGAGGCGCGCGGCGAGGCCCTTGTGGATCGCTCGGGCGTAGAACGGGCCCTCGTAGATGAAGGCGCTGTAGCCCTGGATCAGCGTGGCACCGGCCAGGATGCGCTGCCAGGCGTCCTCGGCGTTCTCGATGCCTCCGACGCCCACGAGGACCAGCCGGTCCCCCACACGGGCGTACAGGCGCCGCAGGACGGCCAGGGAGCGCTCCTTGACGGGCGCGCCGGAGAGTCCGCCGGTCTCCTTGACGAGCGCGGGGTCGGACTTCAGCCCGAGGCCCTCGCGGGCGATGGTGGTGTTGGTGGCGATGATGCCGTCCAGACCGAGCTCCAGGGCGAGGTCGGCGACCGCGTCGACGTCCTCGTCCGCCAGGTCGGGGGCGATCTTGACCAGCAGGGGGACCCGGCGGTCGGTGATCGTGCGGTCCGCGGCCTCCCGTACCGCCGTGAGCAGCGGGCGCAGGGACTCGGTGGCCTGGAGGTTGCGCAGCCCGGGGGTGTTCGGCGAGGAGACGTTCACCACCAGGTAGTCGGCGTGCGCGGCGAGGCGCTCGGTCGACTTCACGTAGTCGGCGGCGGCCTCGGCCTCCGGGACGACCTTCGTCTTGCCGATGTTGACACCGACGACGGTCCTGAAGACCGGCACGCGTGCGTGGAGACGGGCGGCGACGGCGGCCGAGCCCTCGTTGTTGAAGCCCATGCGGTTGATCAGCGCGCGGTCCGGGACCAGCCGGAAGAGCCGCTTCTTGGGGTTGCCGGGCTGGGCCTCGCCGGTGACGGTGCCGATCTCGACGTGGTCGAAGCCGAGCATCGACATGCCGTCGATCGCGACGGCGTTCTTGTCGAAGCCGGCGGCGAGGCCGAAGGGGCCGTGCATGCGCAGGCCGAGGGCCTCGGTGCGCAGCTCCTCGTACCGGGGTGCGAGGGCGGCGGCGACGAAGGTGCGCAGGACCGGGATGCGGGCGGCCAGGCGGATCCAGCGGAAGGCCAGGTAGTGGGCCTCCTCCGGGTCCATCCGCTTGAAGACCAGGTTGAAGAAGAACTTGTACATGGGGGTGTCCTCACCAAGAGGGGGACACCGTTTCCGGTGTCCCCCTCGTCGGGCTGCTAGTCGCGGGCCGCGGTCAGATGCGCCGCGTGTTCCTGGAGCGAGCGGACGCCCACGTCGCCGTGGCCGAGCGCCTCGATGCCCTGGACGGCGGCGGCGAGCGCCTGGACCGTGGTGAGGCACGGGACGCCGCGTGAGACCGCCGCCGTACGGATCTCGTATCCGTCGAGGCGGCCACCGGTGCCGTAAGGGGTGTTGACGATGAGGTCGACCTGACCGTCGTGGATCAGCTGGATGATCGTCTTCTCGCCGCCGGGGCCCTCGCCCTCGCTGAGCTTGCGCACGACGGTGGCGTTGATGCCGTTGCGCTTGAGGACCTCGGCGGTGCCGGAGGTGGCGAGCAGCTCGAAGCCGTGGGCGACCAGCTCGCGCGCCGGGAAGATCATCGAGCGCTTGTCGCGGTTGGCGACGGAGATGAACGCGCGGCCCTTGGTGGGCAGCGGGCCGTACGCGCCGGCCTGCGACTTGGCGTACGCCGTGCCGAAGACGGCGTCGATGCCCATGACCTCGCCGGTCGAGCGCATCTCCGGGCCGAGGACGGTGTCCACGCCGCGGCCGTGCACGTCGCGGAAGCGCGACCACGGCATCACAGCTTCCTTGACGGAGATCGGCGCGTCGAGCGGCAGGGTGCCGCCGTCGCCGCTCTTGGGCAGCAGGCCCTCCGCGCGCAGCTCGGCGATGGTCGCGCCCAGCGAGATGCGGGCGGCGGCCTTCGCGAGCGGCACGGCGGTCGCCTTCGAGGTGAAGGGAACGGTCCGCGAGGCGCGCGGGTTGGCCTCCAGGACGTACAGGATGTCGCCGGCCATGGCGAACTGGATGTTGATCAGTCCGCGCACGCCGACGCCCTTCGCGATCGCCTCGGTGGAGGCGCGCAGGCGCTTGATGTCGAAGCCGCCGAGCGTGATCGGGGGCAGGGCGCAGGCCGAGTCGCCGGAGTGGATACCGGCCTCCTCGATGTGCTCCATGACTCCGCCGAGGTAGAGCTCGGTGCCGTCGTAGAGGGCGTCGACGTCGATCTCGATGGCGTCGTCGAGGAAGCGGTCGACCAGGACCGGCCGGGTGGGGCTGATCTCGGTGGACTCGGCGATGTACGTCTCCAGGCGCGCCTCGTCGTACACGATCTCCATGCCGCGGCCACCGAGCACGTACGAGGGGCGTACGAGGACGGGGTAGCCGATCTCGTCGGCGATGGCCTTGGCGCCGGCGAAGGTGGTCGCGGTGCCGTGCTTGGGGGCGGGCAGCCCGGCCTCGGCCAGGACGCGGCCGAAGGCGCCGCGGTCCTCGGCGGCGTGGATGGCCTCCGGGGAGGTGCCGACGACCGGCACGCCGTTGTCCTTGAGCGCCTGGGACAGACCCAGCGGGGTCTGTCCGCCGAGCTGGACGACGACACCGGCGACGGGGCCGGCCAGCGTCTCGGCGTGGACGATCTCCAGCACGTCCTCGAGCGTGAGCGGCTCGAAGTACAGGCGGTCGGAGGTGTCGTAGTCGGTGGAGACGGTCTCGGGGTTGCAGTTGACCATCACGGTCTCGTAGCCGGCCTCGCTGAGCGCGAAGGAGGCGTGGACGCAGGAGTAGTCGAACTCGATGCCCTGGCCGATGCGGTTCGGGCCGGAGCCCAGGATGATCACGGCGGGCTTCTCGCGCGGCGCGACCTCGCTCTCCTCGTCGTACGAGGAGTAGAAGTACGGGGTCTTGGCGGCGAACTCGGCGGCGCAGGTGTCGACCGTCTTGTAGACCGGGCGGACGCCGAGGGCGTGCCGGACCTCGCGGACGACGTCCTCGCGCAGGCCGCGGATCTCGGCGATCTGGGCGTCGGAGAAGCCGTGGCGCTTGGCCTCGGCGAGCAGCTCGGGGTGGAGCTTGTCGGCGGCGGCCAGCTCGTCGGCGATCTCCTTGATGAGGAAGAGCTGGTCGACGAACCACGGGTCGATCTTCGTGGCGTCGAAGACCTCCTCGGGGGTGGCGCCGGCGCGGACGGCCTGCATGACGGTGTTGATCCGGCCGTCGGTGGGACGCGCGGACTCGCGCAGGAGCTCGGCCTTGTCGCCGGGCTCGCCGACGAAGGTGAACTGCGAGCCCTTCTTCTCCAGCGAGCGCAGTGCCTTCTGGAGCGCCTCGGTGAAGTTGCGGCCGATCGCCATGGCCTCGCCGACCGACTTCATGGTCGTGGTCAGCGTGGAGTCGGCGGAGGGGAACTTCTCGAAGGCGAAGCGCGGGGCCTTGACCACGACGTAGTCGAGCGTGGGCTCGAAGGACGCCGGGGTCTTCTCCGTGATGTCGTTGGGGATCTCGTCCAGCGTGTAGCCGACGGCGAGACGGGCCGCGATCTTGGCGATCGGGAAGCCGGTCGCCTTGGAGGCGAGCGCGGAGGAGCGGGAGACGCGCGGGTTCATCTCGATGACGATGATCCGGCCGTCGTCCGGGTTGACCGCGAACTGGATGTTGCAGCCGCCGGTGTCGACGCCGACCTCGCGGATGATCGCGATGCCGATGTCGCGCAGCCGCTGGTACTCGCGGTCGGTGAGGGTCATCGACGGGGCGACGGTGATCGAGTCACCGGTGTGGACGCCCATCGGGTCGAAGTTCTCGATGGAGCAGACGACCACGACGTTGTCGTTCTTGTCGCGCATCAGCTCCAGCTCGTACTCCTTCCAGCCGAGGATGGACTCCTCCAGGAGCACCTCGGTGGTCGGCGAGAGGGTGAGGCCCTGGCCGGCGATGCGGCGCAGCTCGTCCTCGTTGTGGGCGAAGCCGGAGCCGGCGCCGCCCATGGTGAAGGAGGGGCGGACGACGACGGGGTAGCCGCCGAGCGTCTCGACGCCCTTGATCACGTCGTCCATGGAGTGGCAGATGACCGAGCGGGCGGACTCGCCGTACCCGATCTTGGCCTTGACGGCCTCGACGACACCCTTGAAGAGGTCGCGGTCCTCGCCCTTGTGGATCGCCTCGACGTTGGCGCCGATGAGCTCGACACCGTACTTCTCCAGCACACCCTGCTCGTGCATGGAGATGGCGGTGTTGAGCGCGGTCTGGCCGCCGAGGGTGGGCAGGAGGGCGTCGGGGCGCTCCTTGGCGATGATCTTCTCGACGAACTCGGGGGTGATCGGCTCGACGTAGGTGGCGTCGGCGATCTCCGGGTCGGTCATGATCGTGGCCGGGTTGGAGTTGACCAGGATCACCCGCAGGCCCTCGGCCTTGAGGATGCGGCAGGCCTGGGTGCCGGAGTAGTCGAACTCGGCGGCCTGGCCGATGACGATCGGGCCGGAGCCGATGACCAGGACGGACTGGATATCGGTGCGCTTAGGCACGCTCGGCCTCCATCAGGGATACGAAACGGTCGAAGAGGTACGCGGCGTCGTGCGGGCCCGCGGCCGCCTCGGGGTGGTACTGGACGCTGAAGGCCGGCCGGTCGAGCAGCTGGAGGCCCTCGACGACCTGGTCGTTCAGGCAGACGTGGGAGACCTCGGCACGGCCGTAGGGGGTGTCCGAGACCTTGTCGAGGGGCGCGTCGACGGCGAAGCCGTGGTTGTGCGCGGTGACCTCGACCTTGCCGGTGGTGCGGTCCTGCACCGGCTGGTTGATGCCGCGGTGGCCGTACTTCAGCTTGTAGGTGCCGAAGCCGAGGGCGCGGCCGAGGATCTGGTTGCCGAAGCAGATGCCGAAGAGCGGGGTCTTGCGCTCCAGGACGCCCTGCATGACGGAGACGGGGCCGTCGGCGGTGGCCGGGTCGCCCGGGCCGTTGGAGAAGAACACGCCGTCGGGCTGGACGGCGTAGACGTCCTCGACGGTGGCGGTGGCGGGCAGCACGTGGACCTCGATGCCGCGCTCGGCCATCCGGTGCGGGGTCATGCCCTTGATGCCGAGGTCGACGGCGGCGACGGTGAACTTCTTCTCGCCGATGGCGGGGACGACGTACGTCTCCTTGGTGGCGACCTCGGCGGAGAGGTTCGCGCCCTTCATCTGCGGGGCTTCCTGGACCTTGGCGAGCAGCACGGCGTCGTCCGTGACCCCGGCGAACGCCTCTCCAGAGAAGATGCCGACGCGCATGGCGCCGCGCTCGCGCAGGTGGCGGGTGAGGGCGCGGGTGTCGATGCCGGAGATGCCGACGACGCCCTGGGCGGCGAGCTCCTCGTCGAGCGAGCGCCGGGCGCGCCAGTTGGAGGAGACGCGGGCGGGGTCACGGACGACGTAACCGGCGACCCAGATCTTCGCGGACTCGGCGTCCTCGTCGTTGACGCCGGTGTTGCCGACGTGCGGGGCGGTCATCACGACGACCTGGCGGTGGTACGACGGGTCGGTGAGGGTCTCCTGGTAGCCGGTCATGCCGGTGGAGAACACGGCCTCGCCGAAGGTCTCCCCCACGGCCCCATAGGCGCGGCCGCGGAAGATGCGGCCGTCCTCCAGGACGAGTACGGCGGGAGCCTTGGCTCCCCTAGTGGAGGTCGTCATCGTGCGGTGCCTTCCGTCGTGCGTGTGTGGTTCATGGAGTTGATGGCCTCGACCCAGGCGGCGTGCTCGGCCGCGCGGTCGGAGCGGAAGCCGGAGTCGAGCAGCTGGTCGCCGTGCGCCCAGGTGACGATCAGCAGTCCGCCCTCGGCGAGGACCTTGCCGGCGATGCCCTTGTCGAGGCGGGCCTCGCGCAGGGCTTCGGCCGGGACGAAGAAGTCGTTCGCCCCGGGGCGTACGACCTCGATCCCCGCATCGGTGAGCGTGAGCTCGACGCGGCTGCGGGTGCCGAGGCCGTGGGCCACGATCCGGTCGAGCCAGTGCCCGGCGGTCGTGGATCCGTGGTAGCGCCCGCTGAGAGTCAGTCTCGCCTCACCGGCCGTCTCCGGCGCGGTGGGAAGCTCCGGCAGTCCGGACTGGAGGCTGCCGCGCCACTTCCATCCCTGGCGCATCAGCCAGTAGACGAAGGCGACGAAGAGACCCAGGCCGACCACCCAGCCGACGCGTCCGGCCCAGTTGGTGACCTCCGCCGATTTCTCCCCGGCGGCCAGGATGATCACAGGTGTCACGCCAGCTTCCCGTCCACGAGCGTTGCCCGGCCCCGCAGGAAGGTGTGGGTGACGCGTCCCGGCAGCTCGCGGCCCTCGTAGGGCGTGTTGCGGCTGCGGGAGGCGAAGCCCGCGGGGTCCACTGCTCCACGGTATGCCGGATCGACCAGCGTCAGGTTCGCGGGCTCACCTGCCGAGACGGGCCGCCCGTGGCCCTCGGCCAGCCCGATCCGCGCGGGCTTGACGGACATGCGGTCGGCGACGCCGGCCCAGTCGAGCAGCCCGGTCTCGACCATCGTCTGCTGGACGACGGAGAGCGCGGTCTCCAGGCCGACCATGCCCATGGCGGCCGCGGCCCACTCGCAGTCCTTGTCCTCGTGCGGGTGCGGGGCGTGGTCGGTGGCGACGATGTCGATGGTGCCGTCGGCCAGGGCCTCGCGCAGGGCGAGCACGTCGTGCTCGGTGCGCAGCGGCGGGTTGACCTTGTAGACCGGGTTGTAGCTGCGTACCAGCTCGTCGGTGAGGAGGAGGTGGTGCGGGGTGACCTCGGCGGTGACGTCGATGCCGCGGGACTTGGCCCAGCGGACGATCTCGACCGAGCCGGCCGTGGAGAGGTGGCAGATGTGGACGCGGGAACCGACGTGCTCGGCGAGGAGGACGTCGCGGGCGATGATCGACTCCTCGGCGACGGCGGGCCAGCCGCCCAGGCCCAGCTCGGCGGAGACGACGCCCTCGTTCATCTGGGCGCCCTCGGTGAGGCGGGGCTCCTGCGCGTGCTGGGCGACGACGCCGCCGAAGGCCTTCACGTACTCCAGGGCGCGGCGCATGATCACGGCGTCGTCGACGCACTTGCCGTCGTCGGAGAAGACGGTGACGCCGGCGGCCGAGTCGTGCATGGCGCCGAGCTCGGCGAGCTTCTTGCCCTCCAGGCCGACGGTGACGGCGCCGATGGGCTGCACGTCGCAGTAGCCGGACTGCTTGCCGAGCCGGTAGACCTGCTCGACGACGCCGGCGGTGTCGGCGACGGGGAAGGTGTTGGCCATGGCGAAGACGGCGGTGTAGCCGCCGGAGGCCGCGGCCCGGGTGCCGGTGAGGACGGTCTCGGAGTCCTCGCGGCCGGGCTCGCGCAGGTGGGTGTGGAGGTCGACCAGGCCGGGCAGGAGGATCTGCCCCTCTGCCTCGATCACCGTCGCGTCATCGGCCGTCAGGCCGGTGCCCACCGCGGCGATGGTCTCGCCGTCGATCAGGACGTCCTGCGCCTCGCCGCCGAGCACCTTCGCACCACAGATCAGGATCTTGCTCATGGTTCTCAGTTCTCCTCGGTACGGGGGTGGGCGGCGGCGGGCTCGTTGCCACCGAGCAGCAGGTACAGGACGGCCATGCGGATGGAGACGCCGTTGGCGACCTGCTCGACGACCGTGCAGCGGTCGGAGTCGGCCACCTCGGCGGTGATCTCCATGCCGCGGACCATGGGGCCGGGGTGCATCACGATGGCGTGCTCGGGCATCTTCGCCATCCGGTGGCCGTCGAGCCCGTACCGCCGCGAGTACTCGCGCTCGGTGGGGAAGAAGGCCGCGTTCATGCGCTCCCGCTGCACACGCAGCATCATCACCGCGTCGGACTTCGGCAGCACGCTGTCGAGGTCGTAGCTGATGTCGCAGGGCCAGGCCTCGACGCCGACCGGGACCAGGGTGGGCGGAGCCACCAGGGTGACCTCGGCGCCGAGGGTGTGGAGCAGGTCGACGTTGGAGCGGGCCACCCGGCTGTGGAGGACGTCGCCGACGAGGGTGATGCGCTTGCCCGCGAGATCCTGGCCGAGGCCCGCGTCGCGGCCGACGAGGCGGCGGCGCATGGTGAAGGCGTCGAGCAGGGCCTGGGTGGGGTGCTGGTGGGTGCCGTCGCCGGCGTTGATGACGGGGGCGTCGATCCAGCCGGAGGTGGCGAGGCGGTAGGGGGCGCCGGAGGCGCTGTGGCGGATGACGACGGCGTCGACGCCCATCGCCTCCAAGGTCTGGGCGGTGTCCTTGAGGGATTCGCCCTTGGAGACGCTGGATCCCTTGGCCGCGAAGTTGATCACGTCGGCGGAGAGACGCTTCTCGGCGGCCTCGAAGGAGATCCGGGTACGGGTGGAGTCCTCGAAGAACAGGTTGCAGATCGTGCGGCCGCGCAGGGTGGGCAGCTTCTTGATCGGCCGGTCGGCCACCCGGGCCATCTCCTCGGCGGTGTCGAGGATGAGGACGGCGTCGTCGCGGGTGAGATCGGCGGCCGAGATGAGGTGACGCATCATCGGGGTTTCGCTCCGTGGTGGGAGGTCGGGGGTCCGGGGGTGTCCCCGGGAGGCCCGTCGGGCGTGCGGGCGCGCAGGGATGTGCCCTGGAGCCGTCGGGAAGCCGGTCCGGCTGCTCCGGGGCTAGGCGGAGGGCTTGCCGCCGAGCAGGACGGTGTCGCGGCCGTCCTCTTCGGCGAGCTGGACCTTGACCGTCTCCCGCAGCGACGTGGGGAGGTTCTTGCCGACGTAGTCGGCACGGATCGGAAGTTCGCGGTGGCCGCGGTCGACGAGGACCGCGAGCTGCACGGCCCGGGGGCGGCCGATGTCGCCGAGCGCGTCGAGGGCGGCGCGGATGGTGCGGCCGGAGAAGAGCACGTCGTCGACGAGGACGACCAGCCGGCCGTCGATGCCGTCACCGGGGATCTCGGTGCGGCCGATGGCCCGGGCGGGCTTCATCCGCAGGTCGTCGCGGTACATGGTGATGTCGAGGGAGCCGACCGGGATCGTGCGTCCGGTGATCCCGGCGAGCTTCTCGGCCAGCCGGCGGGCGAGGAAGACGCCGCGCGTGGGGATGCCGAGGAGGACCACGTCGTCGGCGCCCTTGGCGCGTTCGACGATCTCGTGGGCGATGCGGGTCAGTACCCGCGCGATGTCCGGGCCCTCGAGAACGGGGCGTGCGGCATCGGTCTGCTGCTGCGTGTCCATATGAAACGGACCTCCTTCTCCGCCTCACGGGACGGCTCTTAAAGGACGTCGGAATTGCGCCACCGACTCTACCAGGGGCGGACGAGTGCCCTGCTCACCACCCCGCCGCCGCTCCGGGCGCCGTCCCTCGGAGGGGGCGGTATGGACCATTCGGCTTGACGGGGACAAGTAACGCTGCGTAACCTCACAGTGAGTTACCAGCCACGCGGCGGAGCCGCACGTTGTCACAGCGTCCGGGGAGCTATATGTCCAGCGAATACGCAAAACAGCTCGGGGCCAAGCTCCGTGCCATCCGCACCCAGCAGGGCCTTTCCCTCCACGGTGTGGAAGAGAAGTCCCAGGGCCGCTGGAAGGCCGTCGTGGTCGGCTCGTACGAGCGTGGTGACCGCGCCGTGACGGTGCAGCGCCTCGCCGAGCTGGCGGACTTCTACGGGGTGCCGGTGCAGGAGCTCCTGCCGGGCACCACTCCGGGCGGGGCCGCCGAGCCGCCGCCGAAGCTCGTTCTGGACCTCGAGCGCCTGGCCCACGTCCCGCAGGAGAAGGCCGGACCGCTGCAGCGCTACGCGGCGACGATCCAGTCCCAGCGCGGCGACTACAACGGCAAGGTGCTCTCGATCCGCCAGGACGACCTGCGCACGCTCGCCGTCATCTACGACCAGTCGCCCTCGGTCCTGACCGAGCAGCTGATCAGCTGGGGCGTCCTGGACGCCGACGCGCGTCGTGCGGTCGCCCACGAGGAGAGCTGACCTTTCACCAGGACATCAGCAGAAACGTTGCCGCCGGGGTGGCGGAAGGCCCTACGCCTTCCGCCACCCCGGCGGTTTTCTGCTCTCCGGCCCAATGCGCGTACGTGCGCGTACGTACGGGTACGCCGAAGGGGCCCGCAGCACGGTGTGCTGCGGGCCCCTTCGACTGCCGGGAGCCGCCTCTCAGGCGTCCCGGCGCAGACGCGGCTTCAAGTCCTTGAAGCGGCCGAGAAGGCCGTTGACGAACGTCGGGGACTCGTCGGTGGAGAACTCCTTGGCGAGCTGCACCGCCTCGTCGATCGCCACGGCGTCCGGCGTCTCGTCCAGCCAGATGAGCTCGTACGCCCCGAGGCGCACGATGTTCCGGTCGACGACCGGCATCCGGTCGAGATCCCAGTCCACCGCGTAGGTGGCGATGAGCTCGTCGATCCGGTTCGCGTAGTCCGCGTACCCCTCGACCAGCTGCATCGTGAACTCGTTGACCGGCGGCTGACGGTCGTCGGACCGTGCGTGCCGTACCCAGTCCGCGAGGACCTGCTGCACGGACGCACCGCGCTGGTCGGCCTCGAAGAGGATCTGGAAGGCGCGCTTACGGGCCTTGCTGCGGGCAGCCACGGTTAGCTGTTCACCCGGCCGAGGTAGTCGCTCGTGCGGGTGTCGACCTTGATCTTCTCACCGGTGGTGATGAAGAGCGGGACCTGGATCTCGTGGCCGGTCTCCAGCGTCGCCGGCTTGGTGCCGCCGGTGGAGCGGTCGCCCTGGACACCCGGGTCGGTGTGCTGGATGGTCAGCTCGACGGCGGCCGGCAGCTCGACGTAGAGCACCGAACCCTCGTGCTGGGCGACGGAGGCGGTGAAGCCCTCGATCAGGAAGTTGGCGGCGTCGCCGACGGCCTTGCGGTCCACGTGCAGCTGGTCGTACGTCTGCATGTCCATGAAGACGAAGTAGTCGCCGTCCATGTACGAGAACTGCATGTCGCGGCGGTCGATGGTGGCCGTCTCGACCTTCACACCGGCGTTGAAGGTCTTGTCGACGACCTTGCCGGAGAGCACGTTCTTGAGCTTGGTGCGCACGAAGGCCGGGCCCTTGCCGGGCTTGACGTGCTGGAACTCGACGACGGACCAGAGCTGGTCCCCGTCGAGCTTGAGCACCATGCCGTTCTTGAGGTCGTTCGTGGAAGCCACGGTTGCGGAATCTCCTGGACTGACGTGGGACCAGGGAGGCGTACGCGCCTTACAGCGCGAGCAGCTCCTTGGTCGTAATGGTGAGTAGCTCGGGTCCGCCGTCCGCCTCCTGGCGCACGACGAGCGTGTCATCGATCCGGACTCCGCCCCGGCCCGGGAGGTGGACCCCCGGTTCGACGGTGACCGGCACACAAGCGTCCAGTTTACCCATGGCCGAGGGTGCGAGCTGCGGGTCCTCGTCGATTTCCAGGCCGACACCGTGCCCGGTGAGCGGGGGAACCGCCTCCGCGTGGCCCGCGCCGTCCAGGATCTGGCGCGCCGCCCGGTCCACGTCGCGGTACTCCGCGCCCGGCACCAGCGACTCCCGGCCGGCCCGCTGAGCGGCGAAGACGAGCTCGTAGAGCTCGATCTGCCAGTCGGCCGGAGTGGTGCCGATGACGAAGGTACGGCCGATCTCGCAGCGGTAGCCGCGGTAGTTCGCGCCGAGGCACACCGAGAGGAAATCTCCCTCCTCGACCCGGCGGTCGGAGGGCCGGTGGCCGCCGCGGCCGGAGTTCGGACCGGTGGCGACCGAGGTCGGGAAGGCGGCGCCGTCCGCGCCGTGGTCGACGAGCCGCCGCTCCAGCTCCAGGGCGAGATGGCGCTCGGTCCGTCCGACCAAGATGGATTCGAGGAGCTCGCCGAGGGCCTGGTCGGCGATCTCGGCGGCGATCCTCAGACAGGCGATCTCGTCCTCGTCCTTGACGATCCGCAGCTGTTCGACGGCTCCTCCGAGGTCGGCGAGGTGGAGCTGGGGCGCGACCGAGCCCATGGCACGGTGACGGGCCACGGTCAGATGGTGCTCCTCCACGGCGAGCGCGTCCGCACCCGCCTTCCGGGCGAAGTCGACGGCGGCGACGGCGGGGTCACCTCCCGCCGCGGGCAGCAGCGCCTGCCGGAGCAGCTCGTCGAGCCGCCCGTCGGCCGGATCACCGCCGGGCGCGGTGGGGCAGAGCAGCACGTCCTCGTCCGGGCCGAGCAGGAGGACGGCGCCGGGGGGCGAACCACCCGCGAGATAGCGGACGTTGGCGGGGCGGGAGACCAGGGCCGCCGGGCTGCCCGCTGCCGCGCACCGGTCGCGCAGCCGCACACGGCGGTCCGCATACACCTCTGACATGTTCCGAGCCTACGAGGGGCGGGCCGCCCCGGCCCGCTCAGCGCGGCCGACCGTGCCCCGACCGGCCGCATCGGGCCATCTCCGGCGCGTCCGGCGCGCAGGGGTCTCACCAGGCGGGCGGGCTCGCTATGGAACGGGCCAGCACCTCGTCGAGGACGCGGGCGGTGGTCTCGACGTCGTACTTGGAGTTGTCGATGATCGGCAGGCCCGAGCCGTACCAGCCGGCCATCCTGCCGTGGATGGTGGCGACCTCCTCGTCCGAGAGGCGCCTGTTGCCGCTGCGCTCGGCGTTCCGCTCCAGGACGATCTCCAGGCCGGGCAGGAGAACGACCGGAAGCAGCCCAGGACCGACGTGCCGTTTCCAGCCGCCGAGGCCGACGACCGGGCGGTCGGGGAAGACGGCGTCATCGACGATGCAGGAGATGCCGTTGGCGAGGAAGTTGCGCGCGGCGAAGCCGCAGGTGCGGCGGGCGAGCCGGTACTGGGCCTCGGAGTGCTCGTTCCACCCCGACTGGGGGTCGGCGAAGCCCGAGCAGACCCACTCACGGACGTCGTCGAGGCTGATGTGCGCGGTGGGGACGCGGCGGCGCTGGGCCCAGTGGCGCGCGACGGTCGTCTTGCCGGCGCCCGCGGGGCCGATCAGCAGGACGGCGAGGGTCGCGGTGCCGGTCCCGGGCTCGACGGGCAGTGCCACGGGCGGCAGCTGGACATGCCCGGTGGTATCCCGCGGCGGGGGCGCCGAGCCGGGGTGCTGCGGGTGCGGCGGTATGCCCGCGCCGGACCAACCGGGGGCCAAAGGCGCGCC
>NZ_JAGGOS010000095.1 GCF_018614205.1 Streptomyces sp. ISL-36
CCAACCTCACAGGGCAATACAGCTAGGGCCGTCCGGAAGGGTCGAGCAGGTCAGGATGAGGTGCCCGGCTTTTGCCTCTGAGGCAAGAAAATTGCCTCAGAGGAAAGATCATGGCGGAATGGAGGCATGGAGCACCTCCCCGGGGGGTCCCCGGACCCCGCTGCACCTGCACCTGCACCTGCGCCTGGACCTGCACCGGACACAGCCGATCCGTCCGACGCCCTTCCCGACACGCTTCCCGACGTCGCTCCGCAGCTGCGGGGGCTGCGTCGCCGCCGGGGGCTGACCCTGGAGGCCGCCGCGCAGCGGGCGGGTCTCTCGCCGGCCCATCTCTCCCGGCTGGAGACGGGGCGCCGGCAGCCCTCGCTGCCGATGCTGCTCGCCCTCGCCCGCATCTACGGCACGACGGTCTCCGCGCTCCTCGGCGAGGTTCCGCCCGAACGCGATCCGATCGTCCGGGCGGGCCGTTCCGAGCCCGTCGAGGCCGACGGCTGGGTCTACCACCAGGCCGGCGGCCCGGGCCGCGCCCTGCAGGCGCTCCGCGTCCACGTGCCGTACGCCACCCCGGCCGACATCGTCCGTGTCCATCCCGGCGAGGAGTGGCTGCACGTCCTCGACGGCCGGGTGCGGCTCGCGCTCGGCGACGCGGTGCACGTCCTGGACCCCGGGGACAGCGCGCACTTCGATTCGCTCACCCCGCACCGTATCGGCGCCGCCACGCGCGGCGGCGCCGAGCTGCTCTTCGTCCACACCCTGATGCAGAGCCCCGTCGCCGAACTGTGCCTCGGCGCCGGCGCCCCCCATCTCCGCTGAGCCGTCACCGAACCGAGACCGTCAGGAAGGGCAGTCATGTCCGAAAAGTCAGTTCCGACCACCGGCGAGGAGCGCGGCGGCGGGAAGTTCCCCAAGGGGCTGGTCCTCAGGCTCTTCGCCTACCTGGTGGCCGGCCACCTCTTCGCGGGCTTCCTCTACCTGCTCTTCATGCTCGGCGGCCAGAACCGGTAGCCGCCCCGGCCGGCTCGGCTACGCCTCGGTGACAAGGCGCTCGCGCAGCCGCTCACGCGTCTCGGGGGAGAGCTTCAGCCCGTCCGAGAGGTAGCTCTCGACCGTCCCCCAGCTCTGCTCGATCGTCTCGAACGCCGCCCGCAGGTACTCCACGCGCGCGTCGAAGAGGGGGCTGAGCAGCTCCATCACCTCGGGCGACATGGCGTCGGCGGCGGTCGAGCTGCGACGCACCTTGTAGCGGCGGTGCGGGTCGTTCGACTTCACGTAGTCGGCCTCGATCGCCTCGCGCTCGACGCCCACCGCGAGCAGCGAGATGGCGATGGAGAGCCCCGCCCGGTCCTTGCCGGCCGCGCAGTGCATCAGCGCGGGGATGCTGTCCTCGGCCATGGCGTGCAGGACGCGGCTGTGCTCCGCCGTCCGCTCGACAATCATCTTCCGGTACGAATCGGACATTCGGGCCGCCGCCTTGCCGTCGGCGAGCACGGAGCGGAGCTGCTCGAGATCGCCGCTGCTGACGAGCTTCCAGAACTCCTTGCCGTCGGCCGGGTCATTGAGCGGTATGTTCACATTTCGTACACCCGGGAGTTCGACGTCGGCGCCCTCCACCTTCCGGTCCGCCTGATTGCGGAAGTCGAAGACGGTGTGCAGCCCGAGCGTGGAGAGGAACGCCGCGTCCTCCTCGGTGGCGTGCGCCAGGTGGCCACTGCGGAAGAGTCGTCCGAACCGCACCGACCTGCCGTCGACGGTCGGCAGGCCGCCCACGTCCCGGAAGTTGCGTACCCCGCTCAGCTCGGGCTCGGTCGACGGGACCTGAGGCAGCTGCTGCGTCACGAGTGCTCCTGAGTGTTGTGAAGATCTTCGACGATATGAGATCGGTTCCTGGCGCAATCATCCCGGGTCGGGTCACGTCGGCACACCCCTCGGGCGGTAATGAGCGATCTGTCCGAATTGGGATGTAAGGGATAACGCGCCCTGGTTGCAGGGGAGATGGTCTTCGGTGCGTGAGCAGCGTCATAACTGTGACGGACCGTGCCTGATCATTTTGCGCAATTTCCCTGCGCCAAAAGGAAATCGAGGTTCCGCCATCGACGGAGGGTGACGGGAATTTCGTGCGGATATCGCGGCGCGGAATGCGAGATGAATCCGACGGCTTGTTCGCGCCGACCCCGCTCGTCTACGGTCACCGTCAATCCGGTCGGACCGCCGAATCCTGCCACCGACCGGAATCCGCACCCACCCACGTATGGCAGGAGCGGGGGACCCAGGTAAGTACGCCGATCCGGTCGTTCCGGACGGCTCGGGGTTAAGCCGCGTGAAATCGCGGCCGGACATCTCCAGTCCGAACCCGACAGCTCACCTCGCAGGCGACGGAGAGGAATTCGCCATGCCCGCAAAGGGTAAGCACCGCCGTCCCAAGGTCAACCCGCTCACGCGCGGTTTCGTCGCCGCCGGTACCGGTGGCGCCGTCGTCGCCCTCCCGCTCCTCGGCGCGACCGGCGCCCACGCCGCCGACAAGGCCGCTCCCGCGCTCACGCCGGAGCAGGCCGTGGCCGCCGTCGCCGCGGCTCCGGCCAAGGCCGCTCCGGCCGCCGCGCCCGCCGCCAAGGCCAAGCCGACCACGTACTCCGTCGTCCCCGGCGACTACCTCTCCAAGATCGCCGCCGAGCACCACCTGGCCGGCGGCTGGAAGAAGCTCTACGCCGACAACCGACAGGTGGTGGGCGAGAACCCCTCGCTGATCCTGCCGGGCATGAAGCTCACCCTCGGCGCCAAGGCGTCCGCGCCCAAGGCCGCTCCGAAGCCGGCTCCGAAGGCGGCTCCGAAGGCCGAGAAGCCCTCCAGCGACGCGAGCGAGTCGCGTAGCTCCCGCAGCAGCGAGCGCCCCTCCGTGGAGTCCTCGCCGGCCCCCGAGGCCGCGCAGACGACTCAGTCCGCGGAGCCCTCCCAGGCCTCCTCCTCCGGCTGGGTCGCCCCGGTCGGCGGCGGCATCTCGACCCCGTACCGCGCCTCCGGCTCCATGTGGTCCTCCGGCTACCACACCGGTGTCGACTTCATCGCCTCCTCCGGCACCTCCGTGAAGGCCGTCGGCCCGGGCACCGTCTACTCCGCGGGCTGGAGCGGCTCGTACGGCAACGAGGTCGTCATCCAGCACGCCGACGGCACGTACTCCCAGTACGCCCACCTCTCCTCCCTCTCCGTCTCCGCCGGCCAGACCGTCGGCGCCGGCGACCAGATCGGCCTGTCCGGCTCGACCGGCAACTCCAGCGGCCCGCACCTCCACTTCGAGATGCGCACCGGGCCGAGCTACGGCTCCGACATCGACCCGCTGGCCTACCTGCGTCAGCAGGGCGTCGGCATCTGACCCACGCGCGACAAACTCCGCCACAACTCCGCACGCCAGAAGGCCCGGCACCCATGTGCCGGGCCTCCGGCGTATTCCGGCTTGGCGGAATCTTGACCGGTGGCATATCTCACCCACCGTCAACCCCTCCTTACGGTCGCGTAGGTCACACCCATAAGGGAAAGATGTGCTCCCGTGGCAGACGATTCGAGATCAAGAGACACGCACGTATTCGGGTCGTACGCGGCGATCGGTGACAGCTTCACCGAGGGCGTCGGAGACCCCGGACCCGACGGGAAGTACGTCGGGTGGGCGGACCGCTTCGCGGTCCTGCTCGCCGACCGACTGCCGGAGCACGACACCTTCCGTTACGCCAACCTGGCCGTACGCGGCCGGCTCCTCGACCAGATCGTGGCGGAGCAGGTGCCCCGGGCGAAGGAACTCGCCCCCGATCTGGTGTCCTTCTGCGCGGGCGGCAACGACATCATCCGCCCCGGCAGCGACCCCGACGACGTCGCCGAGCGGTTCGAGCGTGCCGTCGCCGAGCTGACCTCCGCCGTCGGCACGGTCATGGTGACGACCGGCTTCGACACGCGTGACGTTCCCGTGCTCCGGCACCTGCGGGGCAAGATCGCCACCTACACGGCCCATGTCCGGGCCATCGCCGACCGCTATGACTGCCCGGTCCTGGACCTGTGGTCGCTCAAGTCCGTGCAGGACCGGCGTGCCTGGGACGCCGACCGGCTGCATCTGTCGCCCGAGGGGCACACCCGGGTCGCGCTGCGCGCCGCCCAGGTCCTCGGCATCGAGGTACCCGCCGACCCGGACCAGGTCTGGCCGCCGCTGCCTCCCCGGGGCACGCTGGAGGTGCGCCGCGACGACATCCAGTGGGCCAGGGAGTACCTGGTGCCGTGGATCGGGCGGCGGCTGAGGGGCGAGAGCTCCGGCGACCACGTGGCCGCCAAACGCCCGGACCTCATGCCCCTGTAGCGGTCCCGGTGGCCCGAGCGGTCCCGGTGGCCCGAGCGGTCCCCGAGGCCCGGGCGGACGGTCCCGGTGGCCCGGGCGCCCGCCACCGGGATCCGCTCCAGCACGCCGGTCCGGCAGGGGAGACCGGCCGAGGGGTGCGGGTGGCGGCTGTACGGGGAGATCGGTCTGGATCGCGACCCGCTCGATGTGCGGAAGCCGGGACAGCTCGCTGAGCGCCGGACGGCACCTTCCGTACGTACTGGTTGCGGGTGCCGCCGGAGACCACGACCGCGCGGCAGGGGGTGGCCCGGACTTTGGGCTCGCGGCGGCGGCGTGCGAGCCGCTCGCGCAGACCTGAGCGGGTGACCGGGCAGGAGTGGCGCGCGGGCGGGGGAGGCGGGGGGTGCTGGGATGTCCGCGCCGGATCTTCCGGTATCCACCGTCGAAAGGACCGACTGTGACGATCCGCCACTTCCCGACCGCCCGCGCCGGAATGCCGCCCGCCGACCGCGCGCCCCGCCGCACGATCACCATTGGCCTGGTGATCGGCGCGCTGACGCTCGCGGGAGCGGGCCCCGCGCTCGCCGCGAACGCCGGGGGCTCGGCGCCCGCACCCGTCGTCGCTGCCACGGCTCCGGCTGTGGCTCCGGCTCCGGCGACGGCCCCGGCTGCGGCTCCGGCGACCCTCACCGTCACCGGGACCGGACGGGCCGCCGCCGCGCCCGATATGGCCATTCTCTCGGTGGGGGTGGAGGTGACCCGCGTCACCGCCAAGGAGGCGATGTCGGCCCAGCGCACGGCTGCCGAGGCGCTGCTCGGCGCACTGCGGAAGCAGTCGGTCGCCGACCGGGACATCCGGACCGACAACCTGTCCCTCTCGCCCGTCTACACCCAGAACTCCAAGGGTGAGAACAAGGTGACGGGCTATCAGGCCGGGCAGACCTTCTCCGTGAAGGTCCGGGACGTCGGCAAGGCCGGCCAGGTCATCGGGGCCGTGACCGGGGCGACCGGTGACGCGGGCCGGGTCAACAGCATCGCCTTCGACGTCGCCGACCCCAGCGCGCTGCGCGCCAAGGCCCGCGAGGCCGCACACCGGGACGCGTATGAGAAGGCCTCCCAGAACGCCCGGCTCAGCGGCCACCGTCTCGGCCGCCTCGTCTCCCTGACGGAGGGCGAGAGCCTGCGCCCCAGCCCTGGTGCCGGCATGCCCGCCGACGCGCCGGAGGTTCCTCTGGCTCCGGGCGAGATCGAGGATCAGGTGACGGTCACGGCGGTCTACGAACTGGTGTGACGGTCGCGGGGGGAGGCCGGGGCGGGGGCCTCCTGAGGGGCAAGGCCGAGTTCGCGGACGAGGGCCGCGTCGGCCCACTCCAGCATGACGGCGCGGGAGAGCGACCCGGCGTAGGAGGTCATCTGCACGGCCAGCCCGTCCAGGAAGGCGGTGAGTCGCCAGGCCGCCCCGGCCGGATCCTCGCAGGGGAACTCCCCTGCCGCCGTGCCCTCGGCGATCACCTGCGCCAGCGCCGCCTTCCACTGCTGGTCGAGCGCCGCGGCGACCTCACGCAGCGCCGGCTCCCGCAGACCGGCCGCCCAGCCCTCGATCCACAGCCGCCAGCCCTTGGCCTGCCCGGTCGGGGCGTACCAGCGGACGGCCGCGCGCAGTCGGCGCAGGGCGGTGGTGCGGCGCCCGAGGAGCCGGCGCAGATGCGCGAGGTCGGCTTCGGCGGCATGGGCGAAGGCCGCGGCGACGAGCTTCTCCTTGGTCGAGAAGTGGTAGAGCACGAGCGCGTTGCTGACTCCGAGGGCGGCGGCCACATCGGCGATCCGGACGGCGGCCACGCCTCGGGCCTCAATCTGTTCGACGGCGGCCCGCAGCAGCTCCTCCTTGCGTTCCGGCACACTCAACCGCACTCTCGCCACGGCGGTCAGCCTACACAGAACATGACACGGGCATGATCGTTTATTCGCCCGCCCGCCCGCCCGCCCGATCGGCCGCGCTGCCCGCCACGTCGGCGGCCCGCGTCGGCGACCGCGCAAGGCGACGGGCGCCGAGCGCCCCGCGCGCGTCAGTACCACCCGTAGCGCTCGGCGATCTCCGGCAGCCGTTCCTCCACCAGCGCGTGCGCCGCCGCGCGCGGCGTGACGCCCTCCGCCTCCGCCCGGTCCATCATCCGGCCCACCAGGGACCGCATGGCCCGCCGCGTGTGGGCGAAGGCCTCGTCCGCGTCCGCCCCGATGTCGCCGAACAGCGTCCACCACCACCAGGCGTTCGTCGCCGAGTTGACCACCACGTCCGGGAGCACCACGACGCCCCGTGCGGCGAGCAGTTCCTCCGCTTCCGGCAGCACCGGCATGTTGGCCGCCTCCACGATCCAGCGCGCCCGGATCCGCCCCTGCGCCGCCGCGTCGACCGCGTACGAGACCGCGGCCGGCACCAGGACCTCCGCCTCTGCCGAGAGCCAGGCGCCGCCCGCCTCCTCGCGGTCCCCGGGCCGCAGCGCCGAGCGGTCCACCGTCCCGTGGCCGTCACGGGCGGCCAGCAGCGCCTCCACGTCCAGCCCCTCCGGGTTGACGATCGTGCCCTTCACATCGGCGACGGCCACCACGCGGAGGCCGGCCCGGTCCAGGAAGCGTGCGGCCGCCCCACCCATCGTGCCCAGCCCCTGGAGCGCGACACGGGTCTCCCCGTAGGGTCTGCCCGCCCGGTCCAGCGCCACGAGGACCGCCTCGGCGACCCCGCAGCCGCCCACGAGTGCGTCGAGCCCGATGCCGTCCACCTCCACGGCGAACGCGTCGGCGAGCCTCTGCCGCGCCTCCGCCTCGTCGTCCAGGAGGGGATAGACCGCCTGGATCGAGGAGACCAGTCCCGCCTCCGCCGCCGCCCGGTCGATCAGGTCCTGGGTCAGCCCGAGGTCCTCACCGGTGGTCCAGAACCGCTCGATGTACGGACGCATCGCCCGCAGGTAGCGGACCAGCACGCCGTACGCCTCGGGGGAGCGCGGGTCGCAGTCGATGCCCCCCTTGGCGCCGCCCAGTGGGACGTACCGGCTGGTGGGGTCGTAGTGCAGCGCCTCCTTCATGGTCATGCCCCGGGCCAGCCCGGCGACCTCCTCGGCCGTGCACCCCGCACGCATGCGCAGCCCGCCGCTGGCCACCCCGCGCACCAGCCGGTCGACGACCAGATGACCGCGGCGGCCGGTGACGTGGTCCGTCCAGCCGACGGTCAGCAGGGGGGCGGTGCTCATGGGGTGCTCCTCCGGAGTGGCGCTGTACTGAACGGTGGTTCAGTATCGCGGATCGCCCCGCCGCGATGACCGAGGGCCGCTCATAATGGAACCCCGACCCTCAGGAGGCCCTGTGACCGGCACCGGCTCCGACCCATCGCTGCGGGCCCGTCTGCGCGCCCGGCGGCCCGAAGCCTTCGGCGCCGACCCGACGGGGGAGCGCCTGGAGCGCATCAGGCGCTCGCCGAACTTCGCGGACGGCGTCTTCCAGAACCCCGTGGCGTCCCGGACCGTGCCCTCCGGCTCCGGCGTCGAGCTCGCCAAGATCTACTTCCAGAAGGAGGCACGGGCGAGCCGAGCACCCACCGGCGCCGTCCCCGTCCACGCCACCACTCTGGCCGATCTCGCCAAGCGCCCGGTCTCCGGCCTGCGGCTCACCTGGATGGGGCACTCCAGCGTGCTCGCCGAGATCGACGGCCACCGGGTGCTCTTCGACCCCGTCTGGGGCGACCGCTGCTCCCCCTTCTCGTTCGCCGGTCCCAGGCGGCTGCACCCCGTGCCGCTGCCGCTCGCCGCGCTCGGTCCCGTCGACGCCGTCGTGATCTCCCACGACCACTACGACCACCTCGACCGGCCCACGATCAAGGCGCTGGCCTCGACCGACACCGTCTTCGTGGTGCCGCTGGGCGTCGGCGCCCACCTGGAGCGCTGGGGGGTGTCCTCCTCCCGTCTGCGCGAGCTGGACTGGAACGAGTCCACCGAGATCGGCGAGACGCGCTTCACCGCGACACCGGCCCGCCACTTCTGCGGCCGTGGTCTGCGCAACCAGCAGCACACCCTGTGGGCCTCGTGGGTTGTCGCGGGGGCCGAGCACCGCATCTACCACAGCGGTGACACCGGATACTTCCCCGGCTTCCGGGAGATCGGCGCCGAGCACGGCCCCTTCGATGCGACCATGATCCAGATCGGGGCGTACAGCGAGTACTGGCCCGAGGGCCACACGGGTACCACGCCGCTCCCGGGAGCGTGGCCGGACATTCACATGACCCCCGCCGAAGGCGTGCAAGCCCACCTCGACCTGCAAGGCCGCAAACCGCACGGGGTGCTGCTCCCGATCCACTGGGGGACGTTCAACCTGGCCTTCCACGCCTGGGCGGAACCGGGGGAGTGGACGATGGACGCCGCCGCGGACGCCGGGCAGGCCGTCGCCGTCCCCCGGCCGGGTGAGCCCTTCGAGCCCACGGCTCTCCTCCCCGTCGACCCCTGGTGGCGGGCGGTCTCCAAGCCCGTCGCCCGCCCCTGGCGTGGCCCGCAGCCGGTGACCGTCCCCTCGGAAGCCACCCCGCGGAGCGACCTCGATCTCGCCGGCGAGCGATGAGGGATCGCCGGTGACGGATTCCAGGTGACGGGCCCCCGGCCGCCGAAGGCTCCCTGGGAGCGCCGCAGAGGCGTCCCGAGGAGCCTTCCGGCCATGGGGGCCGCCCCCTGGCCATGGGGTGGCATCTCCTGTCCGGGGGCGGCACCGCTCCTGGGTACGCGCACACGCGCCGACTGAGGCCCGCGCCCCGCGGGAGCACGTGCCGCCTCGGTGTACGCCGCCCCAGCCCGGCGGGCCCGCCCGGTGGCGGGCCCGCGGGCGGCTCCGGCGCGGACCGACCCACGCCGGTCAGCTCCTGACCAGCTCCTGACCAGCTCCCGGTCAGCTCTTTCCGCCGCCCCCGAAAACGGTCTTCTGCACGTCGTCGGGGCCGTCGTACCGCTTCGATCCGGAGCTCCGGAGCTTCTCCACGACACTGTCGTCGGCGCCGTTGCTCTTGGCCAGTGAGACCAGGTCCTCGCCGCTGGCGGGGTACTCGGCCCCCTTGAGAGCCTTCTGGACATCGATGGGGCTGATGTCGGCCATGGTGCTGACCTCTCTCTTCTCCTCGTGCGTGCATACCGGTCTCGTGGCCGGTGCCCAGAATCCGGCCGCCGATTCGGCCGCGGGACGCCGAGGTGGCGGCCGTTCGCGGGGGAGGCCCCGGCGCTCGATTCCGGGCTGGGCCACCCTCCGCTCCTACGGACGGTCACGGCCTCCGCGTCCACGGGAACGGGCGCGCGGCCGTCTCCCCGCGTCACCGGAGGCCGCCGGACGGTCCGGGAACCGTGACGGGCGCCGGCCCCCGCGCTCCGCGCGGCGCGCGCGCCACCCCGGCCCGAGAGCGCGACGGCGGATTCCGGTCGCGGGCGATTTCCATGGCGGGCGGGGCGTGCACCCGCCTCCGCCCGCTTCCGCTCCATGCTCCCCGACGCTGCGTCATGTTTCGGCCAAGCATTCTCGGCCGGTTGTGCGAGGGGTAATACCAGAGTGGGCGGCTCTCCGGGTAAGTTTGCCAACTGCGCACCGCACATGAACGGTTGACGACTACAGTGTGTGGTTGGTGATCATCGGTAGGCTCATCACACGCACGTAGCACGCACCCCTCAGTACACGTTGCAGTACGCCGATTCCTGGGCACGTACCAAGGACACTCATGTCTCAACTTCGCGCACCCGCCTCGCGGTCCGAACGCCGCGAGGGCGGGCGGCACGGCCGGTCAGGCGCCCGCTCCGCCCCCAGCGCGGGGGCCCCCAACCCCGCGCAGCATCCCGCGCCGCTCCCGACGGAAGCCCGCATACGTCCACAACTCCTGCGCACGTCCGTGCTCCCGGCCGTCGCAGTGGCACTCGGCGGCGCCGCCGCCGTTCTCTTCACCCTCCGCTCCACCGGGGCCAGTCCGACCCCCGGCCTCTGGGCGGCGCTGACGGGCGCCGCTGCCCTCACGGTCGCCTCCGTGACCGCGGCGGCCCTCGGTGCCGACCGGGCCGCCAAGGCCGTCCTCGACCGCTGCAACTCCCTGCGCCGCTCCAGCGCCAGGAGCCAGAGCGAACTGCGCGCGGTCGTCGAACAGCTGCGCCGCGGCGAGGGGCCCCCGGCCCGCCCGGCCGTCCCGCCCGCCGCCGCGTCGGGCGACGAGTTCGACCTGCTCGCTCAGGAGTTGACCCGCTCCCACGAGGCCGCCGTGGCCGCCGTGGTGCAGGCCTCCCGGCTCTCCAGCAGCGTGGGCAACGAGCAGAAGGTCGAGGTCTTCGTCAACCTCGCCCGCCGTCTGCAGTCGCTCGTGCACCGCGAGATCCAGCTCCTGGACGAGCTGGAGAACGAGGTCGAGGACCCCGAGCTGCTCAAGGGCCTCTTCCACGTCGACCACCTGGCCACCCGCATCCGGCGCCACGCGGAGAACCTCGCCGTGCTCGGTGGCGCCATCTCCCGTCGCCAGTGGTCGAATCCGGTCACCATGACCGAGGTGCTGCGCTCCTCCATCGCGGAGGTCGAGCAGTACCCGCGCGTGAAACTCGTCCCGCCGATCGACGGTACGCTTCGGGGCCATGCCGTGGCCGACGTCATCCACCTGCTCGCCGAACTGGTCGAGAACGCCACACTGTTCTCCGCTCCGCACACCACGGTGCTGCTGCGCGCCCAGTACGTCACCGCCGGCCTCGCCATCGAGGTCGAGGACCGCGGCCTGGGCATGCCGGTCACCGAGCAGAACAAGATGAACGCGCTCCTCGCCGACCCCGACCAGGTCAACGTGGCCCACCTGCTGCAGGACGGCCGCATCGGACTGTTCGTGGTCTCGGCGCTCGCGCGGCGCCACGGCATCGCCGTACGTCTCCAGTCGAACATCTACGGCGGTGTCCAGGCGGTCCTCGTGCTGCCGCAGGGGCTTCTCGGCGCCGACCCGGAAGGGCTCGCGCGGAGCGAGAACCAGGCGGGAGCGGTGACCGCCGGCCAGGCGGCCCAGGCTCAGGCCCAGGCGGCCCAGACCCACGCCGCGCAGCAGCTCCAGGGCCAGGCGCCCGCCCAGCCGCAGCCTCTCGCGCCCGCGGCTCCGGCGGCCCCCGCGGCCCCTGTCGCGACCGGGTCGCCCGCGCTCGGACCCGCGCCCGTACGCGTACCGGCGCAGACCTCCTCACCCCAGCCCGTACAGGCGCACGGACAGGGGCAGGCACACGGACGCACACACGGACAGGGGCAGGGGCAGGGGCAGGCGCAGGCACCCGACCCCGGGCAGCGGCCGCTGACGTACACCCCCTCAACACCGCCCGCCCTGCCGACCCAACCGGCACGCCACGGTGAGCCCTCCCCGGCCCCCCCGAGTGCCCGCACCGGAGGCGCCCCCCTGCCTCCTCAGGCGCCCCCGACCCCCCCGGCCCCGCGCGCGGAAGCGCAGAGCCGCCCGCTCCTCCCCAAGCGGCGCGCCCAGGAGCACCTCGTCCCGCAGCTGCGCGACGAGCCGGCCGCCCGCAAGCCGGAGGAGCACACCCTGCACGACCCCGGTCTGATGGCCGCCTTCCAGCGCGGCATCGGACTCGCCGAATCCCAGCCCTCCCCCCAAGAACCGCTGCGTCCAGGCGACGCGCACAAGGAGTAGATGCACCATGGCGAGCAATGTGCCGAACGGCCATTCCTCGGATCTCGACTGGCTGCTGAGCGGTCTGGTCCAGCGGGTCCCGTACACCCGCAACGCGGTACTGCTCTCCTCCGACGGCCTGGTCAAATCGGTCCACGGCCTCGACACCGACGCCGCCGACCATATGGCGGCGCTCGCCTCCGGGCTGTACTCGCTCGGGCGCAGCGCCGGCGCGCGGTTCGGCGATGGCGGCGAGGTGCGCCAGGTGGTCGTCGAGCTCGACTCCACGCTGCTGTTCGTCTCCACCGCCGGTTCCGGCACGTGCCTGGCGGTCCTCGCCGGACGCGAGGCGGACGCCGCCGTCCTCGGCTACGAAATGGCGATGCTGGTCAAGAGCGTACGGCCGTATCTGGTCACGCCCGCCAGACAAGCGGCGGGCGCGGCGGGCAGTACGGGGCAGTGAGCGTGACGTCCCCACAGGAGGGGCCCTGGCTCGACGACGCGGCCGGCCGGCTGATCCGGCCCTACACCGTCAGCGGCGGCCGGACCAAGCCCACCACCGCGCTGGACCTTCTCTCCATGGTGATGGCCACAGGCTCCTCCCCGCAGGGGCACATGGGCCCCGAGCACAGCCTGGCCCTCGGGCTGTGCGACGGGCCCACCTCGGTGGCGGAGATCGCGGCGCACTTACGGCTCCCGGCGGTCGTCACCAAGGTTCTGCTCTCCGATCTCGTGGACTGTGGGGCGCTCACCGCCCGGGCACCCCGCTTCCACGCCAACCCAACCGACCGTTCCTTGCTGGAGGCAGTGCTCGATGGCCTACGACAACGGCTCTGAGCGCAACGAGAGTTTCGCGACCGACCCGTTCCCCACCGCGCTCAAGATTCTGGTGGCGGGCGGCTTCGGCGTGGGCAAGACCACCTTCGTGGGCGCGGTCAGCGAGATCGAACCGCTCAGTACCGAAGAGCTGCTGACCCAGGTCAGCGCGGGCACGGACAGCCTGGAGGGCGTGGAGTCCAAGACCACGACCACGGTCGCGATGGACTTCGGGCGCATCACCCTCGACGACCGCCATGTGCTGTACCTGTTCGGCACACCGGGCCAGGAGCGCTTCTGGTTCATGTGGGACGAGCTCTCCGAGGGCGCGCTCGGAGCGGTCGTCCTCGCCGACACCCGCCGACTGGAGGACTGCTTCTCCGCGGTCGACTTCTTCGAACGGCGGGGCATCGGATTCGTCGTGGCCGTCAACGAGTTCGACGGTGCCTACCGCTACGAGCCCGACGAGGTGCGGTCCGCGCTCGACCTCAAGCCCGAGGTGCCGGTCGTGCTCTGCGACGCCCGGATCTCCAGCGCCGGCATCCGCACCCTGCTCACCCTCGTCCAGCATCTGCTCACCACCATCCCGGCCGCCGTGCCGAGCTACGGAGCACCGACATGACCTACGACCCGACCGGTCATCTGCTGTTGACCCCCGTCGACCAGGAGGCGCCCGCCCGTGTGCAGCGGCTGCGCGAGCTGGGCCTCGGGGAGCGGCCGGAGCCGGCCTTCGACGAGTTCGCCCACCGGCTCGCGGAGGTGACCGGCGCCCCGTACTCGATGGTCAACTTCATCGACGAGAACCGGCAGTTCTTCGCCGGTCTGCACACCCCGGCGGGCACCCACTCGGGCAGCGACCTGGGCGCGGCGGCGGCCGGCGGCAACGTCGGCCGGTTCATGGCCCGCGACCACGGCTACTGCCCGCACGTGGTGGTGCGCCGCAAGGCGCTGGTCCTCGAGGACGTCTGCGACTACCCGCGGTTCGCGGGCAACCCGGTGGTCGACGAGATCGGCATCCGCTCGTACATGGGCGCGCCGCTGATCGACCGTACGGGGATCGCGCTGGGCACGATCTGCGTGGTCGACACCGACGTACGGCCGTGGGGCCGGGCCGGTCTGGAGACCATCAAGTCGCTGGCGGCGGAGCTGGTGGAGCAGATCCACCGTCGTGAGGAAGGCCTGCTCTGACGGCAAGGGGGCGCCCCGGAACGGCACATGGCCGGGCCGGGGCGCTTCTGTGTCGGCGGACGTTCCGTCGCGCGAACCGCCTCCGCCTCCGTCTCTGCCTTCACGTGTACCCGTACCTGTCCCTGTACCTGGACCTGTTCCCGCACCCGTACCCGCGACTCCGCTCCGCAGAAGTCAGGCGTGGACCGGCTCCAGCCTGACCAGGTCCGACATCCTCTCCGACCAACTCCCCTTGTCCTGGCCGAGGGCGACCTCCGCCAAGCGCAGCAGCTGGATGTCCGACGTACCGGCCGGGGCGAAGATGTGGTGCGCGTCGCGCAGATAACGCTCGATGGAGCGGTCCGTGAAGAGCCCGGCCGCGGCGTGGATCTCCATCGCGTTGCGCCCCGAGTCGAGGGACGACTCCACGTTGACCAGCTTCGCGTTCATCAACTCGGCGTCGCAGGACATGCCCTGATCCAGCAGGTGCACCGCGTGGTAGGCGGCGAGCCGGGCCGTCATGAGCCGGGACTGCATCTGCCCCAGCTTCAGCTTGACGGTGGGCAGCTCGTGCAGCGGCTTCCCGTAGCGCTGGCGCTCGGCGCAGAACCGGGTCGTCTCCTCGAGGATCGCCTGGTGGATGCCGAGCGAGACGGCGGTGAGGTTGGCGCGGCCGTACAGCACGCTGGAGGAGTACGCCACGGACAGACCGTCGCCTTCGTCGCCCAGGCGGTTGGAGGCGGGGACCCGGCAGTTCTCGAAGATGAGCTCGCCGAAGCTGAAGCCGTGCAGGCCCATCGCCGGCTGCTGGGGACCGGTCCGGAACCCAGGGCGATCGGATTCGACCAGGAAGGCCGTGAGTCCCTTCGATCCGGGACCGGTCCTGACCACCACGCCGTGCAGATCGCCCACATGGCTGTTGCCGACGAAGACCTTGCTGCCGTTGAGGATGTAGTCGTCCCCGTCGCGAACGGCGCTGGCGGTCATGCCCAGGACATGGCCGCCGGACCCGGGCTCGGTGACCGCGATGGTCGGCAGGCACTCGCCGGCCGCGATGGCCGGAAGCCACGTCTTGCGCTGCTCGTCGCTGCCGAAGTGCACGATCTTGGCGGTGCCGAGCTGGGAGGCCTGGACCATGGCGCCCATCGCGCCGCTGACGCGGGAGAGCTCCTCGATGATGATGGTCTTGGCCAGGTGCCCCGCACCCATGCCGCCGTACTCCTGGCTGATAGTCGCACCCAGCCAGCCCTGCTCGCAGATCAGCCGGGAGAGCTCGTGGTGCACCGACCGGGACGCCTCCATCTCGGCTATCCGTGGCCGGACCTCACTCTCCGCGAACGCGCGGACCGTTTCCCTGAGCTGATGATGCAGTCGGCTGCTGAAGTAGCCGTCCATACGAGTCCTCCCCTGCGAAACGCCTGCCCGTTCGGTTGTTCGAGCAGGTGGTGCATCGGCAGTGGTCCCGTCCCGAACAGGCCGACACTTCATGGTGTTGATCTTTCCTGGGCGGATCAATATCGCCACCGAGTTTGTCCGAAACCCGAGTGGTTGACGTTTGAATCTGACTGTGTTTCGCGTGGACTTGGCCTGTTCGCTCGGGTCCCCAGGGCATTCCCCGTGGGCATCTTTCTGCCACATGCCAAGGGCACCCAGTTCTTGGGCATATGGCGTCGAGGCGTACCGGCTCGCCTCATACGTCACGTCATCCCCAACGGGGACGCATAACGGAAGTCTCCGCGAGGCCGCGGAAGCCCCTGATCGCGGGGCCGTGGCCTCGCTCAACCCTCCGGCGCGGGCTCCCGCACGGCGCAGAGGTGTGCCCGGTGGCGCCCGGGCGCGTCACGGGGAGTGACCGGCGCACACTCCGGCGCATGCGCCGACGACGGCGTGGGCGACGGCGTGGGCGACAGCCCCGACGGCGGCGCGTCCTCCTCCTCCTCCTCCTCCTCGTCGGCGTCGGCGTCGGTGCCGTTGTCGGTGGCTGCCCGTACGGTCGGGGTATGGCCACCGCCGACGACGTACGCCGCATCGCACTCTCCCTGCCCGGGGCGGTCGAGAAGCTCGCCTGGGGCATGCCCACCTTCCGGGCCGGACCGGGAGGGAGGATCTTCGCCTCGCTGGACGACGACGACCAGGTGATAGGGGTGAAATGCCCCAAAGAGGAGCGCGAGGAACTCATCGCGTCCGAACCCGACAAGTTCTTCGTGCGCGAGGGCCACGACGACGGCTATGCCTGGGTACGGGTCCGGCTCGCCGCCCTCGACGACGAGAAGGAGCTCCGCGCGATCCTCGCCGACTCCTGGCGCCAGGCCGCTCCACGCCGGCTCCTGGAGCAGTATCCGGAGGTGGGTGCCCCGCGGCAGGAGCGCTGAAAGCCGGACGACCGCCGGGCCGGGCGGCGAGCGGCCGGTACCGACCGCCGGCCCCGTGGCCGCCGCAGGTCAGCGCCCGAGGAAGGCCGTGATGCGTTCCCGCAGGCCGGCCGGGTCCAGGCCCTGGCCCACCAGGTGCTCCTCCATGCTGCCGTACGTGCGTAGCTCCCGCCGGGAGACGCCGAGGCCCAGGACGCGATGGGGCGTCTCGGCGAGGGCGTCGTTGGCGGCAGTGGTCGAGGTTCCGGCGAGGTAGGGCTCCACCAGGACGACGTCGGCGCGGGTCTGGGCGACCGCGTGGCGCAGTGTGTCGGCGTCGAAGGGGCGGATCGTGGTGGCGTAGAGGAGGGTCACGTCGAGGCCTTCGACGGCGGCGAGGACGTTGTCGAGCATGGGGCCGACCGCGACGACGACTCCGTCACGGCCGTCGCGCAGCGTGGTGAAGCCAGGGGAGACGGGGCGGGCCGAGGCGTTGGACTGCAGCGAGAGCCGGACGTAGACGAGGTCGTCGCCCGCGACGGCCCGGCGGAGCAGTGCCTCCGCCTCGTCGGGGTGGCCGGGGACATGGACCGTCCAGCCGTCGAGGGTGTCGAGCAGGGCGACGTCGCCGGGCGACATATGGGTGAAGCCGCCGGCGGGCCAGTCGTACGAGGCTCCGGCGCTGACGAGGACCCCAGAGACGCCCTGATGGCCGAAATCCAGCTTGACCTGCTCGAAGGGGCGCTCGACGAGGAAGCTCGCGAAGGTGTGGACGACCGGCCGCATCCCGGTCAGCGCGAGTCCGGCGCCCGCGCCGATCATCAGCTGCTCCCGGATGCCGACATTGATCACACGATCGGGATGGCGGCGTTCGGCCTGCTGGAAGCCGTCGCTGCTGATCTCGGCGAGAACGAGCGCGAGGCGGGGATCCTCGTCGAGAAGGCGACTGGTGGTCGAGATGAAGCGGTCACGCATGGTGTCCATGGAAGGCTCTCCTCGGGGGGTGCTCAGGCGTGCTTGGGCTCGACACGGGCCACGACGGCGCGGGGCCGCCCCGGGTGCGGGGTGGTGAAGGCGGTGTACAGCGCTTCGTGATCACGCCCGTCGACGGTCTCCGCGGACCATCCGGCGGCCTCGAAGCGTGAGGCGATCCCGCCGGGCCAGCCGTGGGTGGCGGAGCTGTTGTCGATCACCAGCGTGCGCAGCTGCTCCAAGCCCGCGGGCCCGGCATAGGCGAGGGCCTCGTGATTGCTGCCCTCGTCCAGCTCGGCGTCCCCGATCAGCACCCACACCCGTGGCTCGGTCAGCCCCTGCGCCCGCAGCCCCAGCACGCTCCCGACGGCCAGCGGCAGCCCGTGCCCCAGCGACCCGCTGCCGATCTCGGCGCCCGGCACCAGCGTCCGGTCGGGGTGGTGCCCGAGGGGCGAGTCGTAGGACCCGAAGCGGGAGAGCAGCTCCTCGGGGAAGAAACCCTTGGCGGCGAGGACGGCGTAGTACGCCATCGGCCCATGCCCCTTCGACAGCAGGAACCGGTCCCGCCCTCTGTCCCCGAAGGTCTCGGGCGAGACCCGCAGGACGCGGTCGTAGAGGACCCAGAGCGCGTCGAGCGTGGAGGTGGCGGCGGGGGAGTGCTTCTCGTCGCCGGTCATGAGCCCCATGAGCCGCTGAAGCCGATCGAGGTCGGGACGGGGATCGCGCGGGGCGAGGGTGTCTGCCGTGTTCGTCATGCGACTCACGGTGCTACCTCGAGCAAGGTTGAGGTCAAGCACGGAAGTGGTTCGTGATCACCCGGGGAAGTGCGGTATTGTTCTCATGCGCGTTCGGCCGGGGGGAAACCCCAGGTCAGACGGGCACCGGGACGTGGCGCAGCTTGGTAGCGCACTTGACTGGGGGTCAAGGGGTCGCAGGTTCAAATCCTGTCGTCCCGACTCGAAAGAGTCGCAGGTCAGGGGACGTTTCAGAGCAATCTGAAACGGCCCCTTGATCGTTTCTGGGGACCACTTGGGGACCAGTTCACCTTGACCCGGTCAGCGGGCCACGACGATCGGGCTGGGCAGCGACCGGGGCGCCCGGAGCACGCTGAGGTGGGCGGTGAGGGCGGCGCCGGCGGCGGTGATCTGGCGGACGTCGGGGTGCAGGTATCGCTGTGTGGTGGTGAGCGATCCGTGCCCGGCGATCTTGCGTAGGACGTGCACGGGGACGCCGGCGTCTGCGAGCCAGGTGAGTCCGGTGTGGCGGAGGTCGTGGCGGCGCAGGTGCTCGTATCCGAGCTTGCTGACGACCTCGTCCCAGTGAGTGGCGTCACGCAGAACGGCGGTGGAGATAGGACCGCCGCGAGGTCCGGTGAACAGGCGGGCATCGGGATCGGGGCCCGCGGCCAGGACGCGCTGCGCGACGAGCGGCCGGATCTCCTCGATGATGGGCACCTTACGGGCGCGCTTGCCCTTGGTCCCCTTGTCGACCAGACCGCCCGGAGCCGGGGTGGTCTGCCGACGGACGGTCCAGATCCAGTCGGTCGTGTCGATGTCCCCGACCCGGCAGCCGGAGACTTCGCCGATGCGGGCAGCCGTACAGGCGGCGAACAGGACGACGTTGCCCCAGCCTCGGTACTCGCCGTGGGAAGCGGCGACGAGGGCGTCGGCGAGCTTGATGAGCGCCTCCCCGCCGGGCAGGGCCAGCGCTCGCGGGTCGAGGAGCTCGTCCTCAGCCTGCTTGTACAGCTTCTGCCAGCCCGTCACGCGGGCTGGGTTGATCTTGATGATCCCGTCGCGGACTGCCTGTTCCATGACGCGGACGAGAACGGCGATGGTGTTCTTGACCGTTGACCGGCTGTGCTCGTCGGTGATCCAGTTCTGTACGGTGCGGTCGACCGCACCGTTGGTGATCATCCGAACCGGCAGGTGACCCAGCGCGGGCACCACGCGGAGCCTCCACCCCGAGAGGTAGGGGTCGCGTGTTTTCAGTTCAAGGCCTCGCAGCGCGAGTTCCATGTTCGCGTTGCCGTAGTCGGACAATGTCATCGTGGCGAGCGATGGGTTGATACCGGCTTCGGCGGCCTCGATCAGGCCGGTGAGCCACTCTTGGGCTTCGTCCTCGCTCTCCTTGGCGGCGGAGAGGGACTTGCGGGACTTGGTCGCCGGGTCCCACCAGCGCACGCGCGCGCGGTATGGAGAGGGGCGGTCGGGGCGGTATTCGACGTCGGTCTTGAGGCGGACGCCGATGGGAATGGTTTCGGCGGCGGCTGTAGAGGGGGCTATGACCAAGTCAGGCCGCCTGTTCGGGGTCGACACGGCGGCTGCGCAGCCAGTGTTCGACGTCGATGGCGCTGTAGAGGATGAGACGACTGGACACGGGGACGAACGGCGGCTCTTGCCGCGGGCGGGCCGTACGCCAGCGACGAAGCGTGGAGGGATCGACGTTCAAGATGCCTGCGAGCTCATCCGTCGTGAGCCATTTGCCGGCGGCCAGATCGGAGGAAACGTTTCGTCCGCTCTTGGTCAAATCATGGGATGTCATGAGGTCCTTGTGACGGTGCAGAACGCCGATGTAGCGCGTCGGTGCATGAGGCAGGTCGGTCACGCTCCCCTGCTCGGAGGAATGGTGGGACGACGACCATAGGGGGAATGGTCAGAAAGTCCAGCGAAGGACCGCCTGATTCGCGCACGGAGAACGACTAATTGAGCGTCGCCTGATTCGAGAACCGCATGCGAGGCCTCGACCTGCGGCTCGCTGACGGACCACCGCGCCCCAACTCCGGGCCCTGGCAGCCAAACCCGGGATGGAAAGGGGCGGCGTCGGAAGACGAGGGTGAAACCGTTGCATGAGCTGGCGAGAACCGTTCGGCTAGCGGACAGGGATGTGGCGGTCGAGGTTCGATCATCCGCACGATCCCCGGTTTCGGAAACCGGGGATTCTCCGCTATATTCCGCCCCGGATCGGCTGCATGGTGATGTGAATTGACGATCGAGCGGGCGGGCGCCGGCCATGGAACTTTCGACCTTCGGCTTTCAGGGGCCACCACAGGTCAAGCGCTTCGGCCCCGGTTCCGACGGTGAAGATCAACAGGACTACGACTTCCCACGAGGAAATCTTCTTGAAGTCCTCGCCCTCAACGCGCTGACCTGCGCGGATAGCCGTGTGAGGTGTGCTGAGCTGCAACTTTGCAGCTTTCAGGGGCTTTCATGATGATGCTGTCTTACGCGGTCGATTCTCCCCAGACGCCCCCCAAGGGGGCTTAATTCTCCCCGGATTCTCCCCAGCTGGCACTGCTTCGGTAGGAGCACCGCCCCTGGCCAAGGCTAGTTCTCGGCTCGGAGAAGCGACTACGCATAGTGTCGGGGGAGGAGCATGACCGTGTGGTGCGTCTTCTGGACGGCCCGTCCCGGCGGGAGCCTTCCGTGAGCGGCCAGCGGTTCGTGCCCTTGCCGTCCAGAGCGGGGTCGTCCCCGGTTGTCGTTCGAACACGCGCCTGGGTTTCTGAGCAGGGACCCGAAGGAGTCCGCCGACCAGGATCCCTCTTCGGCCTTCATCGGTTCACTCGGGTGCAGCTGGATCAGTTTTGTTAGGAGCGCTCTTGTCCTGCGGCGCTGTTGGTTGGGAGGTCGGGGTAGCTCGCCGATCCAGGTGCGCCTGGTAGCGGTGCTGCGAGTCTGGCTCGCAGAGACGGAAGATCGCTGTGGAGGCCCAGTGCGGCGTCCACCAGCCACAGTTGTGCTGCGAGTGCTGGTCGCAGGGACGGCCGAGTGAGTCAGCAGACCCATGCGCAGGAGGTGGTCGCCGTGGTGGTGCTGCGAGCCGGACTGGCAGAGACAGCGTCGCAGATCCGGCTACTGTGGCGCTGGGCGTAGGGGCCGTAGTGGTGCTGCGAACCGAACTCGCAGAGATGGGTCCTCCCGGTACCCGAGAGGCGCTCCGCTTCGTAGCCGCGGTACAAGGTTGGCGTCCACCTTGCCGCACTCATCCTCTGGCTTCGCTAACCCATCCAAGATCATTTGTCAGACAGGCCCTAGCCCTAAGACAGACCCTTGATGGGCCAGGACGGTTCAGCCCCGCGCGGGCGGAGCAGACGCCGAGCCGATCTTGCCGATGTAGTCCTCGAACGGTTCAGCTCCGCGCGGGCGGGGCGGACACGGTGACGACGAAGGCGATGATGCCGAGGGGTCATGCGCCGTGGCTTGTCGAACCCCCAGTTCCGTGTGTTCCAGAACGGGCGCGAGCTTCACCTGGGCGAGTACTTCACCGACACCGTGACACGGCGCGGGCAGGGCATCCGCTTCGCGAACATGACCCGCCTCGGTGCCCTGATGGGCGAGGGCTGCACTTTGGTCCTCGACGAACTCGATTTCTCCGACCCCACTCTGGAGGCGGCGTGCCGGGCGCTGTAGTGGTGGTCCCACGAGCTCGTCCAGGTGAACGCGTATCTGACGACCCAGGACGCTGCCGGCTTCGCGCTGCACTGGGACGACCACGACGTGGTGATCGTTCAGGTGGCCGGCGAGAAGTCCTGGGAGGTGCGAGGAACGTCGCAGCCGGTACCGATGTACCGGGACGCCGAACCCAACAACACGCCGCCCGATGAGGTGATCTGGAAGGGCACCCTTCGGGCCGGGGACGTCATGCACATCCCCCGAGGCCACTGGCACCAGGCCACTCGCACGGACCGGGCGGACGGATACAGTCTGCACGTGACGTTCGGCTTCGTGAAGCGCACGGGGGTGAACTGGCTGGCATGGCTGACAGACCAGTGCCGCCGCGAAGAGGTTTTCCGCACCGACCTGGACCGCTGGGGCACAGCCGAAGCGCAGGCCGAGCAGATCGCCGCGCTCGCCTCGGCGACCGCCCGCCTGACCGACCGATTCGGGGCCGCCGCGTTCCTCGCGGCCCGGGAGCAGGAATGCCCAGCCGCCCGGCACGTGCAGACCGCCGGCCTGTTCGGGCCGCCGGCCGCTGTGGTGTGCGTGACGGAGTTCCCGCCGATCCTTGAGCCGGCGGCCATGTGACCGTCACGGCAGCGGGCAAGCGTCTCACCTTCCACGGCTAAGCCCTGCCCGCGCTGCGCCTGTTCCTCTCCGGCGCGCCGGTGGACATCGAGCAGGCGGCCATCGAGACCGGCATCGACGCCGGCGAACTTGCCGACATCCTGCTCCGGGAGGGGCTGTGCGCGGAGCTGACCGACGAATTGCGCTCGGGCTGTACCGGGCTGGTCCCAGCCGCCCTGTCCTCGAACGCGCACTAGAAGTCGGCGTTACCGCGGTCGATACGGCCTACAACTACAGCCGGGCCGTGGTCGCTGTACCTCGGCGATGGTCCGTTGGCAGGGTTCCCACGCCAGGCCCAGGCTCGCCGCGGTGGCCAGGGCCAGCACCAGGAAGGCGAGTCGAAGCCACGGCTGCTGATTGAACATGTCCGCCGTCATGTCGCCGGCCCCGAAGAGACCGAGCCCGGCGAGCCCGGCGCCCATGTAGGCGATTCGCCGGGTCTGGTAGTGGGCTTGTTGTTGCAGCCACTCCCAGGTGTCGGCCGTCACACCTAGCCTCCCTCCTCATCCACGGGAGGCGACTTCCACCAGCCGTCAATGAAGCGAGAGAACGAGACCAGAAACCGTGGCATCCGCCCAGCGCCTCCATGCACGCCGGGTACTGGTCCTGGTGCCCACCCTGGACCTCCTGGCGCAGATGAGCGCTGCCTGGCGGGCCGGCGGCCGCGCGATCGCAGCGGCCGTCGTCATCGAGCGGGACTGCACACCCGCCCAGTACAAGGAGCTGGAACAGCGGATCATCCAGCGCACCCACGAGCTGTAGCCAGGAGACCGGGCCGCGGTGGTCGATAGAGTGATCAGTCGCGGGACGGGTCACCGGTGTCTGGCCGGTGACGGAACGCCCGCCCTGCGCTCCTACCCCGGATCAGCCAGGACGAGAAGAGCCCCGCGAGCGGCTCTGTCTCGCATGACGCTGTGTGGCGGGCCCGGCCGAGCGGTGTGAGCCAGTCATGGCCAATGCGCGCATCTCAGCCACGAAAGCGGTTGCAAGTGGGCGGGCATAGGCGCTGTGCGCGTCATCCACGGCGAGGCACAGGGAAAACTGCCCCCCGAACTGCACAAGCACCGCACTGATACTCATGCCCGCAGAAAGGTTAGGGACGCCAAGGAGAGACGCGGCGCTGTGGCCATTGACCATCAAATCCTCGGTGCCTTCGCCGTACCGGGAAAGCTACAGGAGAAGGTAGCCAGTGAGCCGATGCCCATCTGACGAGCAACAAATCGCACCCCGACCCCGCCAAGGCCAGCTAGGTAGTCCACGAACCGTGCCAGACCATGCGCGCTGCGCAGTCGCTTGTTGTCATCCATCTGGCGCCCCACCTCGCGCAGCCGCATCATCGGATCAGCCATCTCCAGCGGCAACCGCACCCGCACACCCGACAAGAAATTGCCCAGCGCATGACGAAACTCCGGACCGCGCAGATCCACCGGTACCGCCGCACATACACGGTCCAGCCGCGGTCCCCTTCCCAGGAGGCCCGGGCAGGCGTGCACCGCCGAGGTAAAGGCGGCAAGGAAGACGTTGTTGGGCGAAGTACGCCCTTCCGGGAGCGCCTTCCTGGCCGCGTCCATGACGTCAGCAGGAAAGCTGCTCCACGCCACCGTGCGACCTGAGACCGCCACCGACTCGCTGCACTGGTAACGTCCCGGGCGACGCCCCAAACCTCGCAGCGCCTGTGCCATCTCCCGGACGCCGCCTGTGGCTGCCGGTACAGCTTCAAGCTCTCGTGGCACGGGTGACACTGATCCCGCTTTGTCATCACCCAGCAGACGCATAACAGTGAGCATCGAGGCACCATCCAACAGAGCGTGATGCGCGCGGAGCACCAACGCGAAGTGCCCTGGAGCGGCGTCATGCACGACTCGAAGATCCCACAAAGGCCCCCCAGCCACGCGCGGCATACTGCGGCCGATCAGATCGGCCGCCAAGTCCTCCAAGCACTGACCACTTCGCAGGCGATCGTGCGCCACATGGCAGGCAACGTCCAGCTCATCCGCAAGACGCCATACGTACGGTCGCCGCAGCCTCCCCCTGGCGTCGGTCTCCATCCGTAGGCGCAGCCGCGTGACCGGCCCGAGGCGCTGCCGCACTCGATCATTCAACTGCTCAGGTGTCGGCGCAGGGCCTGGAAAGACAGCCACCAACCCGATGGTGGCTGGAAAGCCTGAGTTCTCCTGCTGCAACGCCAAAACCGCGTCCACAAATATGCATCCTCATGACCTGCATCCTTGGGATAAAGACCATCCGGGTCGGATCGGGCACGAACAGGATCGAACGAGGACGACCCCGGAGCGCGAGATTCGTAACTCAATGCAGCTTACCATTTTCGTAGAGTAGTAAGCGCTGGAGGCTGCGCGCAGGCGCGAATTGACTTCGCCGCAACTACCGCCCCCCTCCTCCAGGACTTGCCGTGGCCGGCTTGACCCGATGCCTGCGTGGGAAAGGCACGAGAATGCGTGGCGAATGCGTCATGCCCCGCCTTCCCCGGCTGCAATAGCAGGACGCCGCAGAGGTTGCCGGGTGTGTCAATTTAACGGCTGATCTTAGTTGTTGAGGTTCAGTTGTTGGCCGGGGGGAGCCAGCCTTCGAAGGCGATCTGGAAGGCGTTCAGGGGTGCCTTCCAGCGCATGGTCCACCTCTTGCGGCCCTTGCCGGTCGGGTCGAGGCTCATCAGCGCCATGTAGACGCACTTGAGGGCAGCGGTCTCCGACAGGAAGTGGCCGCGAGCACGAACGCCCCGACGACACCGAGGAGGTCGTACGCCACCGGCTGCGCGTCTACCGTGAACAGACGTGCCGCTCCTCGCGCACTACGCGGACATCGTCGTCCAAGTCCCCGCCGACGGCCCCGTCGAGGAGGTCACGGCCCGCGCGAGCGCGGCCCTGGAGGAACTGACGGCAGCTTGAGACCTACGAGCCCCTCGGGCCCCGACCCCCGGGGCCCCCGGCCCCCGGGGCAGCCATCCGGCGATCCGGCGATCCGGCGATCCGGCCGGGCCGGCGCGGCGGGGCGGACCATAATGGAACGCCCCGACTTCCCCTGGAGGTGCCGTGACCGGCTGCCGTCCCACGAGCAACGGGCTGCGCGCGCTGCGGCCGGCGGCCTTCGGCGCCGACCCGGCCGGGGCGCGACTTGCGCGCATCCGCCGCTCACCGCACTTCAAGGACGGCGTGTTCGTGAACCCCGGCGGCGCCGCCCGCACCCGCCCGTCCGGCTCCGCGCTGGACCTCGCGAAGGTGTACTTCGACAAGGAGGCCCGCCTCCGGCGCTCCCCGACCGGCACGGTTCCGGTGCACGCCACCACGCTCGCCGACCTCGCCCGGCCGCCGGTCACCGGGCTGCGGCTGACCTGGATGGGGCACTCCAGTGTGCTCGCCGAGATCGACGGGGAGCGGGTGCTGTTCGACCCGGTGTGGGGTGAGCGCTGCTCGCCATTCCCCTTCGCCGGCCCCAAGCGGCTGCATCCGGTGCCCCCGCCGCTGGCCGCGCTCGGCCCGGTCGACGTCGTCGTCATCTCGCACGACCACTACGACCACCTCGACATGCCAACGATCAAGGCACTGGCCGGCACGGACACCCTGTTCGCCGTGCCGCTCGGCGTCGGCGCCCATCTGGAGCACTGGGGCGTCGCGGAAAGCCGGCTGCGCGAACTGGACTGGCACGAGGAGACGAAGGTCGGCCCCCTCACCCTGACCGCGACCCCGGCCCGCCACTTCTGCGGCCGCGGCCTGCGCAACCCACAGCACACGCTGTGGGCGTCCTGGGTCGTCGCGGGGGAGCGGTACCGGATCTATCACAGCGGCGACACCGGCTACTTCGACGGCTTCAAGGACATCGGCGCCGCCCACGGGCCGTTCGACGCGACAATGATCCAGATCGGCGCGTACAGCGAATTCTGGCCCAAGAACCACACGGACTATGCGCCGCTGCCGGGTGCGTGGCCAGACAATCACATGTCGCCCGCGAAGGGGGTGCAGGCGCACCTTGACCTGCAGGGAGGTGGTCCGGGCGGGGTGATGCTGCCGATCCACTGGGCGACCTTCAACCTGGCCCCGCATGCGTGGGCGGAGCCGGGCGAGTGGACGAAGGACGCGGCGGAGGAAGCGGGGCAGGCGGTGGCGTTCCCGCGTCCTGGTGAGCCGTTCGAGCCGGCGGGGAAGCTGCCCGCGGATGCTTGGTGGCGTGGTGTGTCTCAGCCGATCGCTCATCCGTGGCGCCGGTCGAGGCCGGCGCAGACTCCTGTCGAGGCACCCGAGCATGATCTCGACCTGGCTGGTGATCGGTGACGTCGGGTGAGGAAGAGCTAGGCAGGGTCGTGGCCCTGCTGGCCCGCCTTTCGGCCGAGGAGCGTGATCGCGTTGTGCGTTGAAGCTGTTCGACACGACGAACGGCGTGACCGAGGTCACGCCGTGGCTGGCTGAGGCTGAGGCCGATGTGCAAGCGCTCGTCGAGAGCGCGATGAGTCCATGCTCGGGGTCCGCTTCCTGGCCAGCGAGTGCAGCACCGGTCCCGTTCACGGCGGGCGCATCGACTCACTCGGGCTGGACGAGAACGGTTCACCGGTGATCGTCGAGTACAAGCGGGGGACCGACCCGGGTGTGCTGTCGCAGGGGCTGTTCTACGTGGCCTGGCTGATGGACCACCGAGAGGAGTTCGAGGCTCTGGTCCGCGAGCGGCTCGGGGCTGCGGCTGCCGCCGGAGCTCTGTGGTGCGCGCCCCGGCTGATCCGCGTGGCCGGCGGCTTCACGCGCTACGACCTGCACGCGGTGCGCGAGCACCGGCGGTCCATCGACCTGGTGCGCTACACGATGCTGGGCGAGCACATCGCGCTGGAGACCGTCACGTCGGTCGCTCCCCAGGGCAGCGGAACGCGGCGACAGCGCCTCCGTAGCGGGCGGGAGGCGTCACCGCGCCGGCGAAGCGACGCCATGGCGGAGCTGGCGGCCGTGGTCGACGAGACGCTGCTGGGCCTGGGCCTGGGCGAGGGCGTAACGAAGGTCGAGCGCAAGCAGTACGACGCGTACCAGCGGCTGCCGAACTTCGCCTGCGTCACGCCGAGGCAGGACCAGCTGCTCAAGAGCCTCACCCGAGACCTCTATTGATCACGACTCATACGCGCCCTCACTCCCCTCGTTCTGAGTGCCGAGAGCTCTGCTCTTGCACTGTAGATGCCACCAGAGAGGGTGGAATCACTCAGATGAGTGGTTGCACATAGTCCTGAAAAGCCGATGAAAGAAAAATCGCACTATGTCATTAACGCCCTCTGGAAGCGAACAACCCGTCTCCGGTGAGTACTAACACCTGTGCGCACGACGGCGGTTGCACGATCAAAGGTTGTTACTGTCGCCGCTAGCAGGTATACAGCTCCAGGCGCATTGCTGCGGCCCGCTGCCAATTCACATGGCGGGTGAAAAAAATGCGCCGCGGCGTATCCTGCGAACTGCGGGACGCCCGTATGTGTCACCGATCTCGGCCATCGGCCCGGACGACGTCCCGTGGACGTGTCTGATCGAGTTGGAGGGCCATGGAATCGTTGGAATCGGCGTCTGCGCCCCTGCGCATCGAGGTGAATCAGCTAGGGCCCTTGCCGGCGTTCCTGACAGAAGCCCCGGGAGCCGTTGCTCGTGTGACAGCACCGACCGGCGACAAGGTGTGGCTCGTACGTGACCACGCCCTCGGGCGCCTGGTGCTGACGGACGACAGATTCAGCCGGGTCGCGGCCGCCGGGGCCCGGGCGCCGAAGCTGGTCGACGTCCAGCCTGCCCCGCAGTCGATGGTGAGCATGGACGGCCCCGACCATGCGCGGCTGCGGCGCGTGGTGGCGGGCGCGTTCACCGGCCGCCGGGCAGCGCTCCTGGGCCCGTCCATTGAGCGGTTGGCCGACGAGCACATCGGCCGGCTGATCGCTGCTGGGCCACCCGCGGACCTGAGCGGAGGTCTGGCCCTGCCGCTGGCACGCGGCGTGCTGTGCTCGCTGCTGGGCATCCCCGCGCAGGACAGCGACTGCTTCCGTGACCACGTGGAAGTGGTGTTCGACTGCACGCACGGCACACGCCAGGAAAAGGCGCGGCACCGCGTCCGGCTGGTGAGCTATATGGCGGGCCTTATCGAGCGCCGACGCCAGGAACCGGACGACGACCTCCTCACCGCGATGATCCAGGCACACGACGAGGACAGGCTGTCTTCTGCCGAACTGATCACCATGGGCTTGACGTTGCTGACGGCCGGATATGAGACGACCGCGGGTCAGATCGGTCTGGCGGCGCTCGCCTTGGTGTCCGACCCGCTCGCGTACGGGCAGCTGCGCCGACGGCCCGAGCTGCTGCCCGCGGCGGTGGAGGAGCTGCTGCGGCTCACGCCCTCCACCCCGGTGAGTCTGACCCGGGTGGCAACGCAACCGGTACGGCTGGGCGGAGTCACGGTCGCCGCGGGCGAGGCCGTTGTGGTGTCGTTGCTGCACGGCAACCGGGACGAGAGCGTTTTCGCCGAGCCGCGGGGCGGCACGTCGCAGAGCCGTTCCGTCACTCACCTGACGTTCGGTCACGGCGCGCACCGGTGTCCCGGCGCGCCGCTCGCCAGGCTCCAGCTGCAGATCGTCCTGGCGCGACTGCTGCGGCACTTCCCGTCCTTGCGTCTGGCCGCCGGGCCGCCGCAGGCCGTCGCCTGGAAGGAGGGTCTGTTCACCCGCGGGCTCTCCAGGCTGCTTGTGGAGTGGTGAGCCAGGGTGCCCGGGGGCTGGCCCTTTGCGCTGTGCCGCGGTGGGAGCCTCTTACGGGTGAAAGGCCCGCTTTTGGTCGGGTAGGCGGGGTTTTCCCTGCCAGAATCGGGAGTCGCGCACCGATGACAGCAGCCGGTTCGAGCGACGTCACGAGGAGTTTGCAGTGGGCACGGGATACAGCATCGTCGTGGAAGTTCTGGTCGGCGAATTCGGGTGCCTCGAGGGTGATCTGACGCCCGAGGCCACGATGGAGGACGTGAACCTGGACTCCTTGTCGCAGGTCGAGTTCGCCGTCGCCCTGGAGAGGCGGACCGGCCGGCCATTCAGCCACGATCAGGTCACCTTGGACACGACGCTGAGTCAGGTTGCCGCCGCCATCGATGGCTCGTACGCCTCCGGTGCGGAGATGACGGCACCATGACACCGAGCAGTGGCCAAAGCGCGCCGAGGCCCGGAGAGGGAAACGCGGCTCACACGACGGGCAAGAGTGTGTTTCTGTCGCCCGTCGATGAACTCCTCGCCGGAATTGGCGCGCGTCCCTCACCTCCCATCGGAATGGCCCTGCTGTTCACGGGGACACCGCCGTCGCTTGCTGATCTGCGCGCTCGCGTGGCCGACCGCTGGGGCGGCATTCCGCAGCTGCGCCGCGTCCTGCTACCGCCCGGGCCACCCTCCTGGCTGCGCCGTCACCGCTGGCACCACAGTAAGGACGTCGACCTTGGCGCTCATGTCGCCGAGATCCGCGCGGCGGTGCCCGGTGACGGTATGGGGCAGGAGGCGTTCACGGGACTGCTCGCCCGCCTGATCACCCAGCCGGTGCCCGGCGGGCGGCCCTCCTGGCGGCTGCTGCTGGTCCGCCCCGGCCAAGAGGGGTCGCAGGAGCGCTTCGCCCTCATCCTCACCGCCCACCACGCCCTCATGGACGCACGGTCCCTGGAACGCCTGCTGAGCGGGCTCCTCGACAGCGGCAGCGAGCGCGGCGGCACCACGCACCGCGGTGTGCGGGCCGCACCTGCGCCGCGGGGTGCCGGCCGGCCGCTCGACACCCTGCGGTGCGGGCGTGCCCTGCCACGTCTGTGCGGGCCGGCCCGCCCGGAGAGGGACTTCGCCTGGAGTGGCCTGGACACCGACACCGTACGAGCGGCCCGCCGGGCTTTGCCGGGGCTAGGCGCGACCTTCAACGAACTGCTGCTCGCGGCGTCCGCAGGCGCCCTGCGAGCCGTCCACGGCCCCCCGGAGCACTGGCCCGGCGCGGCTCGCCCGCTCTACGGCATGTTCTCCGTGGACCTGCGCACACCTGAACAGAGCGAAGAGCTCGGCAACCTCCTCTCCGTGGTGCGCATTCCCCTGCCCGTGGCGGTCGACGACCCCCAAGAACGGCTGCGAGCCTGCCGTGAGCTGCTGGCCGGCCTCGGGCCCGTGCAGCGGGCGCACGCCACGCTCGACCTGGTCAACGCCGCCTCCCGCATCGGGCCCTGGGCGCTGCGCCTTGTCAGCATTCCGGCCGCTCTGCCGAACTGGGCGCCCGTGGCCTGCACCGTCATCAGCTGGCCGCGCGGGCCCTGGTCCCTGGACGGCGCAGCGCTGGAGCGGGTGATTCCCCTGGCGCCGTTGCAGACCCGCGGAACGGTCCGCCTGACGCTCACGGACTACGCGCGCGCCTTCACGCTGACCGTGACGGGCCACACCCCCGAGGGCCACGCCCGGGACCTGGCCGACGCGTTCGGGCGAGAACTGGCATCGCTCGCGCACGGGGTGCCCGCGTTCAGCGCCCGGCCTGGTGACCGGCCCGTCACCGGTCTCGGACACCGGGCCGGTCGCTGTGCCATGGACGTGCCTGATCGGCGTGGAAGGCCATGAGTTCCGCCTCCCCGGCGCCCGGCATCGGGGCTGTGTACCGACGGAAGACCGACAGGCGGTGTCGCTCATGAGACTGTCCCTCGCCGACGAGATGCTCCTGCGCAACGGATGCTCCGGTGTCACGGGGCTGGCGGCGGTCTTCACCGGGGAACCGCCTTCGCTGGAGGAAGTGCGGCAGCGGGTCGCCGAACGCTGGACGGCCCTGTCCCGGTTGAACCAGGTGCTTCACTTCCCGCCGGGCGCCGACGAGGACGGGCGCCGCGCGCACTGGGCCGTCCCGGGACCGTTCCACCCTGATGAGCACGTTCTTGACGCGGACTGTGAGTTGCACGAGCTGTGGGCCCACCTCGTCAACCGGCCGCTGCCCGGCGGGGTGCCGCTCTGGCGGCTGTTCCTCGTTCCGGGCGGATCGAAAGGCGGCTTCGCGCTGGCGCTGGTGGCCCAGCACGTGCTGATGGACGGGCACTCCCTCACCGTTGCGCTGCGCGTGCTGATGGACGGTGCCGACCCTGTACGGACCACCAGCCTCGTGCCCCGGCCCCCTCGAATCCCGCTGGCTGCGGTGGCCCGGGAGCTCAAGGCGCTGACCTCACCCGGGCAGATCCTCCCCCTGCCCTCGCCTGACCAGGCGGAGCCGTCGGTCGCCGTCCGCCTGCTGCCGGCTCCCACGCTGCGTGCCGCGGGCCGGCACCCTAAGGGCACTCGCGGCGCCACCCCGAACGAGCTGCTGACCAGCGCGGTGGCCGGAGCGCTGCGCACCCATTTCGGCCCTTTGAAGGACTGGCCGTCCGCGCGGCCGGTGTACGCGTGTGTGCCGTGCGACCTGCGTACCCGGGAGAACCAGGACGAGCTGGGCAACGTCGTCACCGCCATTCGGGTCGCGCTGCCCCTCGGCCTCGCCGACCCGGTGGCCCGCCTGCGGGTCTGCCAGGGGGCGCTCCAAGCGGTGCCCGAACGAGCCGGCGTTCACGCCGCCGTGCTGCTCCCCCTGGCGGAGAGCGTTCGGCGGATGGCGCCGTGGGCGGGCGCGCGGCTGACCGGCAGAGGAGGCCGGCCGTCCTACATGGCGACGGTGACGACCACCGTGAAGTGGCGTGCCCGCTCGACCACCTTTCAAGGCCGGGAGCTAGGGCACATGGCGGGCCTGCCCCCGTTGTCCCGGCCGGGCGGTGCCAGCTTTCTGCTGATGCAGACTCCGGGCGCGTGCGCGCTGACCGCCGTGTGCCACCTGCATCCCGGCAGCGCCGACCGGCTCGCCGACGCCGTCGTCCAGGAGATCGACACCTTGGCGCGGATGTCAGAGCCGGGCCACTACGCCGGCCACGCCGGTGCGCACCGACCAGGCCTCTGATGAGGCACCAGAGCAAAGGAAGACATCGTGAAGACAGCACACCTGGACCACTGGGATGAGCTGCGCGCCTTGTGCGCGAACTGCCTGTCCGTGCCGGTGCAGGACGTCGTGCCGCAAGCTCGGCTCGTGGCCGACCTCGGAGCCGACAGTTTGGACATCACCGAACTTCAGGCTGCCGTGGAGGACCACTTCAACGTGTCGTTCCGAGGCGTCGATCCCGCCTCGGTACGCACGGTCGGCGACCTGGCCGAGCTCATCGAGCAGCTGCGCACCACCCGTGCCTCGGGAGTGGTCACCGGATGACTCACCAGAGCGCCGTCGCGGTCACGGGCCTCGGTGTCCGCTGCGCGGCAGGGACGAGTGTCGGCGCACTGTGGGAGAACCTGCTCGCCTCCCGCTGCCCGGCCCAGATGCACGCCTTCGATGCCGAAGGCACCGTCGTACGCCCCGCATGCCCGATGCCCGAGTTCACATCGGAGGGCTACCTCACCTACAAAGAAGCGCGGCGAACGGACCGGTCCGTGCAGATGGCGGTGTGCGCCGCCACGGACGCCGTCGCGGATGCCGGAGGCCTTCAAGCCCCCGCAAGCCGCAGGGCGGTCGTCACCGGCACCGCCTACGGCGGAGTGATCGCCCAGGAGGCCGGGATCGGAAGGCCCGACGCGACGTACGTACCCCGGATGATGCCCAACGCCGGCGCCCACTGGATCAGCGCCAAGCACGGCGCCACCGGCCCCACACTGACTCTCTCCACGGCCTGCGCCTCCGGCAGCCATGCGGTGGGCGAGGCGATGCTGATGATCCGGGCCGGGCGCGCCGACGTCGTCATCGCAGGCGGCCACGAAAGCCCGATGACCGCGACGACCGCGCTCGCCTTCGGACGATCCGGTGCCATGATCACCGAATGCGACGACCCTGCCCGTGCTTTGAGGCCCTTCGACACGGACCGGCAGGGATTCCTGCTCGCCGAGGCCGCAGCCTTCCTGGTGCTGGAGCGGCTGGATGACGCCCGCGACCGCGGCGCCCGGATCTACGCCACCCTCACCGGATACGGCAGCACCTCCGACGCCCATCACCTCACGGCGCCTCACCCCGAAGGCACCGGCGCGCGAGCGTGCATGGAACAGGCGCTCGCCGACGCCGGCACCCCCGCCGACGCCGTCACGCACATCAACGCGCACGGCACCGGCACCGCATTGAACGACGTGGCCGAAGCACGCGCCCTCAGCGCCCTGTTCGGCCCCGCCGCCGTCCCGGTGACCGCCAGCAAGGCGGTCACCGGGCACTCCCTCGGGGCGGCGGGAGCCCTGGAAGCCGTGATCACCTGCCTGTCACTGCACGAGGAGCTCGTGCCGCCGACCGCGAACACCGTGCGCCTCGATCCGCAGTGCGACGTGGACCTCGTGACCGACCGGCCCCGCAAACTGCCCGCCGGACCGGCCCTCAGCACCAGCTTCGCCTTCGGAGGCCACAACGCCTGCCTCGTCTTCGACTCCTCCCGCATCTGACCCGCCGACCGCACCGAAAGCAACGACCGTACCTATCAGGAGCACAGGGAGATCCGCATGCGGCTGTCAGGGAAAGACGCAAGCTTCCTGCGCCCGGGGCTGCCCGGAACAATGGGCTCTGCCACGCTGTACACGGGCAAGCCGTTCGACCTGGCCGAACTCCGCTCCCGTGTCGGTGAGCGGTGGGGTGGGCTGGAGCGGATGCACCAGATCCTGCAGCCGCCTTCCCGGCTGCCGGCACTGTCCGCCCACCGCTGGGCGTTCGCGGGGCCGTTCGATCCGGCCGCCCACGTCACCGCCTGCGCACAGGAAGTGCCCTCGCTCCTGGCCGCGGCGGCAGTGCGGCGGCTTCCTGCCGACCGGCCCCCGTGGCAGCTGCTGGTGGCCGAACCCGCACCGACCGGCGAACAGTCCCTGGTGCTGCTGGCCCACCACGCGCTTCTCGACGGCGTCTCCGTCGCCATGCTCCTTCGCCTTCTCATGGACGAGGCCGACCTCCGCGTCCGCGCACCGAAACCCGCCCCGATGCTGCCGCGGCCCCGCGTCCCGGTCGCCGAGCTGCTCGGGGAGTGGCGTGCCAGCAGCGGCCGGGGACAGCCCCTGCCGCCGGCACCTGGCGAATGCCACCCCTCCGTCACCGCCGCCCGGCTCGACCCCGCCGTGATGCGCTCGGCACGGCGACAGCCCGCGACCGGGCGGGGCGCGACGTTGAACGAGCTCCTCCTCAGCGCCCTGGCCGGTGCCCTCCCCGCCTGCTACGACACCCTCTCCACCCGGTCCCGCGAAGCCGCGCCCCTGTACGCGAGAGTGCCCGTGGATCTGCGCAGCCCGTCCGAGGCGCAGACGCTCGGCAACCTCAGCACCGCCATCCGCGTCCCGCTGCCCGTCGACACCGATTCCCCGGCCGACCGCCTGCGGACCTGCCAGCACCTGCTGTCGGCCGCGAACCGGCGATGCCAAGCCCACCGCGCGGCCCTGCCCGTCCTGGAAGGCATCTCCTGCACGGCACCCTGGCTGACCACAGCGCTGACCAGGCGTCTGATCCAGCCCGATGTGAGCACAGCAGTGTGCACGGCGTTCAAGTGGCGAGGCGGCCCGAGCCACCTGCACGGCCGCCGCCTGACCGGCATTACAGCCCTGCCTCCCCTCCCTCCACCCGGCACCGTCAACCTCGACCTCGTCCAGAACGCGGAGACCTACACGCTCACCGTCGTCAGCCACCTCCGCCCTGGTGACTCCCAACTGATCGCCGACACCGTGGCAGGGGAACTGACAACGCTGGCTGCGATGAGCACTTCTAACGTCGCATGAACAGCTGGGTCAGCGGAGCGAATCGGTCGGCATAGGGCCAGGCGGCACACGGCTGCTGCTCGTGTAGCAGGCCGGTGCTACCGGTGTGCTGCTCCGTCCCGGCCGGGGACGACGACGGCGCCCTCCCGATCGGGGGGCGCCGTGATGGTGCGCAAGGTGCGGCAGTCGGTTCAGCCGGCGAGCCGGAGGGTGGGCCGGACCTCGGGGGCCGGGGCGTCCTCGCCGCGTTCCGGGTCGGGGTCGAAGTCGGTGCCGGTTCAGGCGTCTCGGGCCCGCGGGGGCCGGATGTCGCCGGTCGGGAAGTTCAGCGGCCACACGAAGGTGTCGGGGTCCTTGAAGTGGTTGACCATGTGGGTCAGCGACTCGTAGCCCGGCGTGGGCGGCCGGGAGCCAGACCTTCACCGCGAACGGCACCTTTACGGTGCCGCAGGGAGTCACCCGGATCACCGTCGAACTGTGGGGTGGTGGCGGGGGTGGAGGCGGCTACTACGGTGAGGGCGGTGGTGCTAGCGCCTACACCAAGTGCGTCGACCTGCCCTGTGAGACCCGGCGAAGAGAGACCGTGGCGCGACCCTACTCCGCTCCGTGTGAGCAGGTGCGCCAATGGCGCGTTCTAGGGCCTGTGTGATGTCGTGATCAGTCGGCGACCTTCAGGAGGTCGTCGATCCAGATCATTGCGGCGCGGAGGTGGAGGCCTGCGAGGTAGCTCTCGGGCGCCTTGTCGTAGCGGGTGGCGATCCCTCGCCAGGCCTTCAGTTTGTTGATCAGGCGTTCGACGGTGTTCCGTTCCTTGTAGAGATCGGCGTCGTGGCTGATGGGCCGGCCGCCTCTCGCGCCCTTTTTCTTGCGGTTGGCGGTCTGGTCCTTCTTCTCCGGGATGACTGCCTTGATGTTTCGTTTGCGCAGGTAGGCGCGGTTGCCGCGCGACGAGTAGGCCTTATCCGCGGCGACCGCACCGGGCCGGGTACGGGGGCGGCCGACGGGCAGGCGGACCCGAACCTTCCTGAGCACGGGGATGAACTGCGGACTGTCTGCGGCCTGCCCCGCGGTCAGGACGAAAGCGAGCGGGCGGCATTTGCGGTCCGCGGCGAGATGGACCTTGCTGGTAAGTCCACCGCGGGACCTGCCGAGCAGGGCTTCCTTCGGTCGGAGCTTGCGCCGGCGCCGGACGCGTCGACGCTCGACCTGTCCGTTCTGTTCCTCCGGCCAGCCCCTTTTTGTCGGGCCTCCTCCTGCTCACGCGCGGCTTCTTCCAGGGCATCCATGAGGTCCTTGCCGACACGCATCCCATCGGCGTCCTGATGGGCGCGAGCAGTGGTGGAATCCACGCTGACCAGCGACAAGTCCGTTATCCCCGCGCGGGCGGCCTCGGCGATCAGGCCTTCCAGCAGAGCGGAGAAAACACCGGCGTCCCGCCAGACGCGGAAGCGTCCGTAGACGGTGGCCCAGGGGCCGAACTCAGCGGGCATCTCCCGCCACTGTGCACTGGACCGGAACCGCCAGACCACTCCCTCGAACTGCTCCCGCAGCCGTTCGGGGTACGGACCGTACCGGCCGATCGGCAGGTACGGCTCGATGAACTTCCACTGACTGTCGGTGAGTTGGCTGCGCGTCACGGCTAATTCCTACCGGGTCCCGCCCCGCGAAGGAGGCAGAACCCAGCGACTGATCACAACGTCACACAGGCCCTAGCCGTGTGCCGAAGGCGGCTGTCCGAGGAACTCCATGGCGCCGCGCAGCCTCGTGCCCAGCCGGCGCTGCGAGGCGCGGCTGTCGAGGCGTACGTCCAGGGCGCCCGGGAGGCCAGTGTCTGCCCGTCGGCCGAGGGGCAGCCGGGAAGGATCGATGCCGTCGCGTCGGGCGATGAGCACGCCGAGCTCGTGGCGGCTGATGGCGTCGTGGCCGGCCAGGTGGAAGACGCCGGTCGCGTCGGTGAGCGCGAGCTCCCACAGGGCAGCGGCCAGGTCGGCGACATGGACGGGGCAGCGAATGTCGTCCGTGAACAGCGCTCCTTCCCGCGTCCCGGCGGCGAGTTCGTGGGCCAGCCGTTCGTGTGCGGACGCCCCATCGCCGATGATCAGCGAGGTGCGCGCCACGATAGAGGCCGGGTGAAGGAGGCGTACGGCGGTCTCGGCAGCGGCCTTGCAGGCCCCGTACGGGGTGACGGGATCGGGTAGGGCTGTCTCGTCGTAGTGCACGTCGGTGCCGGAAAAGATCGCGTCGCTGGAGACGTGCACCATGCGGATCCCCCTGCTTGCCGCGGCCACGGCGAGGTGGAGGGGACCGTCGGCGGTTCAGGGCGTTCAGGACTGTGACGGTGCCTCTCGCGAAGGCCCCTATCGGGACACGCCCGCCGGTCCACCGGCAGCGAGAGCCGCTCCGGACAGTGGCCGACAGATCAAAACCAAGGCACCACGGCCAGTCGTAACGCGGGTCAGGCCACCGCCCGAAGCGACTCCTGAACATCCTCACAGTCGTATCGGGTGTCCAGGCCGCGCCACTGCTTGAGCCTGTTGATGCACCGTTCGACGGTGTTGCCCTGCTTAGGCCCTCCCTCCAGCGTGAAGCGTGGCGAGCCAACGGCAACAACTTCCGCCGTGCCGCTCACGCGCTGGGCTTGGGGTCGACGCCTTCATCGTCGGCGAGCGAAGCCATTGCTTCCCACATGGCCTCATCGTCGTAGTCCGGCACTACGAGGTCAGGCGCCAGATCGTCGCTGTCGGGATCCAACGAGGTGTTTTCCGGCCTTGCGGTAGCCCAGTGTGCGCACGGCGGAGAGCCGCTTATGTTCCGGCGGCGACCACGGCCCAACCACTGGCGCCGCACCGTCCTGCCGGTAGCGCAGCTCCTCCAGCTCAGGCAGGGCGCGAGTCGGAAAGCCGTCCGCTTCGCGCGCGGCCTCTGCCACCTTGCGTAGCCGCTCCTGCTGGTGCTTCCCACGCTGTTGCTTGCTCACGACCACGCATGCCGAGGGAAACTCAGCGATACGCCGTAGCAGCTCGGCGTCGTCCACCCACATGAAGGCCCCGAGCATCGCCGGCCCCAAGCTACGAAACCCCGGCCGCTGCTCGAGATCCCTTCTAAACCTGTCGATCCCCTCAATGAGACCCGCGAGTACGTTCGTTCCGAACTGGGCGGGACGGGTTCCGTCCAGCACCGTCTGGACATTGAACTGGTTTGAAAATGACGGATTCATGCGCCCCCCTGCCTCACCACCCTTATGACCTGCCGTAACGGACCCCTGATGGAGATCGTCAGACAGCGACCCCAGGGTGGGCTTCAAAGCTGCGCTGCGGTGGCGCCCTTGGCGCATCACCCAGATCCTGCCTGGTGCACGTCTGGCTCGACTGCTCTCTGACTCAATCGACGGTCCACGACGGCCCTCTAAGGCGCTCGGCGCACCTACCGCCACGGTGCTTGGGCGCGCTGGGCCTGTCGTCGGGCGGAGGCGGCTTCTGTGCGCGCCATGACTAGGAGGTGGGGGAGCCGGCCGGCTGCGTTGGTGTTCCACCAGCAGTGGGCGTCGGGGGAGAAGGCGGCCTTGGGGACGTTGTCGATCGCTTCTTGGTAGACGGCTGGTGAGTCGTGCCAGTCGGTGTCGGCGATCACGTCGAGGGAGCGGCGTGAGAGGCTGTCGAGGAGGGTGAAGAGCCGGGGGAGTGCGGTCAGACGATGTTGGCTGCGGCCGGCCTGACGGACACCACCCGGGTATTGGACCCAGAGGATCTCCTGGGCCAGCCAGGGAAGATCGATCACCTCGCGCCCGTCGTAAGCCACGACCACCGGCTCGGCCATCGACGCAGCGATGCCGGCCACCAATCCTCGACCGGTGTGGTGCAGGCGGTCGGTCAGCCGCACCGCCCAGGGCTGGTCCTGAAGATCACGCTTGATTGCACGCTCCAGCACGTCGTGGGCACGGGCCCATCGGGCCGCGACAGGTGAAGGACGGGCGTGCTGTACGGCAGGTGAGAGGTCCATGAGGGCCGTGAGCCACTTCTCGCACCATCGGTCGAAGCCATGCCGGTAGTCGTAGCGGAGCTGGCCTGACGAAGGGTTCTCCGGCTCCTGCGCATCGAGGGCTTCTTCGCAGATCTCTTCCCAGGCCTCCTGCCAGGGCAGTCGGAACTTCCCCGGTCGGCGGCGATGGAAGTCGGCGTGGAGCAATGACGCCGTGCCGATCAGCAGGAGCTCTTCCGTGGCCTCCCCGCCGCGGTAGACGCCGGCGTGGCGTGCCGCCACCTGGTCCCGGGCTGCTGCCAGGGCCGCGAGCGGTTTACGCAGGAGGCGGTGGGCGTCTTTCGGGTCACGCCCTCCCAGCCCGTGCATCCTGAAGGCGAGCACCCCGCAGTAGGCGTCCAGGTCGTGTCCGGCTTTCAGGCGATCGGCCAGTTTGCGGAGCTCATCCATGCGTGAGACCAGGTGGCGGGCCTCGGTGTAGTAGTCCGGAAACGGGTTGGGGCAGCTCTGGCAGCCTCCCGGCTCGGGAACGTCGGCCATGCTGCCGCGGTCCGGAACGCGCAGGCTGACGCCAGCTCGCTGTGGAGGGACTCGGAACGCTCTGCACTCGGCCGACAGGTGGAGCACTGCACCGGTAGCTGCCTTCCACAGTGGTACGTCCATCCCTGCCAGGGGGCCGAGCGGAACGTCGCGGGCCGTTGGAAGGGATGGCTCGTTCTGTGCTGCAACGCTCGCGGACACGCTCGTGCGCTCCTGCCCTCGGGATGTCGGATGTGTGCCGCATCAGACTGTCGTACGGCCGAGGGCCGCGGTGTGTCTTTCGCCGATCGAGTGACGGGACAGGCCATCGTGCCGACGGCCTCGCCGGGCTGCGCGTTCCGCTGCAGCACACGGCTCAGCTCACGCGAGCGAGTGGCGAGTGTCACAATCGAGGGGAGGTGGCTCCCCATCTCGCCGGGGAGTCCAGCAGTGGAGGTGGCGCGTCGTTGGGGACCACATGGGGACCAGCATCGCCGCACGCCGGTGCACGGCAGGTGCGCTCACGCACGTTAGCCGCCCTTAAATAGTGGCACATGTCCCAATTGTGGCCCCGGCGCAGCCATCTGGGGGTCAAGGGGTCGCAGGTTCAAATCCTGTCGTCCCGACTGTGCGGAAACGCAGGTCGGAGGCCGTTCTCTCATCCATGGGAGGGCGGCCTTTCGTGCGTCCGGGAGCGTGGTGGTCGCAGTGTGGTCGCAGGCCCGAGCCGGGGCTGGTTCGCCAGGGTGCTGGTGGCGTGTGGTGCGAGGGAGCGGAGCTGGTGGAGGGCTTCGCGGACGCGGTGGATGTGGTCGCGCGGTGGTCGCAGCCACGCAGGCCGGTCCGTACGGCCGACCGTCTGCTCGGCTCCGCTGAGAACGTGGTCGATGGTGTCGACGGCTTGGTGCGCGGCTTGCTGGGTGTGGGGGCTGTAGAGGTTCGCAGTGGTTGACAGGGTGGAGTGCCGCAGTGTCTTGGAGACCACGGTCAGCGGGACGCCGGCGGAAATGGTGATCGTGGCGGCGAGGTGCCGCAGGTCGTGGACCGTGACCCGGGGGCACCGGCTTCCTCGGACAGCCGGTGGAGCCGGTCGAGCACCAGATGCGGCCCGAGCGGGCGGCCGTCGGGTCGGCAGAAGACCAGCCCCGCAAAGGGGTCGTTGGGGTCGCCGCGGGCCCGGGGTGCCGAGCGTGCCCGGCGGCGGAGTGCGGTGGCGAGGCGGGGTGAGATGGCGACCCAGGAGTCAGGGAGCGGGTGGACGCCAAGCCCAGCACCGTACTTGCTGTGCTCGCCGTGACAGGTCAGGTCGATGCCGGCCCGCATGGCGAGAAGCCGGATCCCCCGGACTGCTCCGTCGACCCAGGCGTTTCGTACCGCGTGGGGTGCGCGACCATGGCGGTCAACGACCCCTTCGTATGGCGGGGCGGGAACCTCGACGAGTACTCCTCCATCGCCCTCGGCGAGGAACGTCTCCGCATCCAGAGCGCCCCTTCCCTGAGAACCGTTCGGAAGCCTCGCGCGAGACTCTGTTTCTCGTCTTGCGTGTACGTGGACCATTCGCGCACGCGCATGCCGACTCCCCTCTCGGCGGCCGGGCCATCCGGCCGGGACGGCGACTCCATTCCGCCGCTCTGACACGTCTGCCGAGCGGGCGTGCCAGGAGTTCGTTGAGCGGGCCGGGGCCGTCCGCGGCGTCCCCATGCCTGATGTTCCGCCGGTGACGAGCGCGACGTGCCCGGTCAGGTCCATGCCGACGGCGGTCGGCACCAGACGACTTCCTGACGGTCGCCCCATGCCATGGCGTCACTCGTGAACCCGCCGTTCGTCACGGAGGGCGGCGAGAGCTTCCCGGGTAGAAGGGCCGCGAAGAAAGGACGGCCGGTATGGGCGAGTTTTTGATCGGGACGTGTTCATGGACGGACAAGGCGCTGGTGGCCAGCGGATGGTACCCACCCGGGCGGCGTGACCCGGAGGGGAGGCTGCGGCACTACGCCGAACACTTCTCCGTCGTGGAGGTCGACGCCGGCTACTACGCTCTCCCCAGCGTGCGCAACAGTCTGCTCTGGAACGAACGCACTCCGCCGAGCTTCCGGTTCGATGTCAAGGCGTTCTCCCTCCTCACCGGCCACCCGACCCGCAAGACCGCCCTGCCCGCCGACCTGCGCGGCCACGCCCTCGGCGACCCGGAGCTGCTCGACGAGGTCTGGCACCGTTTCGGCGCGGCCCTGCGGCCCCTCCGCGAGTCCGGCCGGCTGGGCGCCGTACTGTTCCAGTTCCCGCCGTGGTTCGGTCCGGGCGCGCGGGCGGAGACCGTGCTCGATGCCACCAGGAAACGGGCGTACCAGTGGCCGATGGCCGTGGAGTTCCGCCATCCCGACTGGTGGCGCGAGGACCGGCGGGAGCGCACTGCCGCCCTGTTGAGGGACCTGGACGCCACCGCGGTGGCCGTCGACACGGCCCAAGGGCTGCCCGCCTCGATGCCCGCCGTCACACCCGTCACGTCCTCGAGGCTCGCAGTGGTCCGCTTTCACGGCCGTAGCGCCGCCTGGGGGACCGGAAGCAAGGAAGACCGCTTCCGCCATACCTACACGCGGGAGGAACTGGCCGCCTGGCTGCCGCGCCTGCGCTTTCTGGCGGACCGGGCCGAGCAGCTGCACGTCCTGTTCAACAACTGCTGCGGTGACGCCGCGGTACGTGCCGCCGAGACGCTGCGCGATCTGCTGGAAGGTTCCTGAAGCGACCGTACGGTTAACGCCGCCGCAGTGGCGAGTGGGCGCTCACGCGGCAGCGGACTGGAACGCGGGTCGGAGGCCGTTGTCTCCTCCATCAGAGGGCGGCCCTCGTGCGTCCCCGCCCCGCGTCCGCGACGGCGCGGGGCACCCGCAGGTGCCGCGCCGCGCCGGTCGCGGGGAAGCCGGCCCATCTCAGGACGTGCTGCTCCACCCGGCGGTCAGGGAGTACGAGTCGAGCAGGTCCACCACGAAGACGAGGGTCGAGTGCGCCGGGATCAACGGTGAGGGTGACTCCTTGCCGTAGCCGAGACGCGGAGGAATGACGATCTCGCGCCGACCGCCGACTTTCATCCCCCGCACACCCCGGTCCATGCCCTTGATGACCCTGCCGCCGCCCAGGGCGAACTTGAACGGCTCGCCGCGGTCCCAGGACGCGTCGAACTGCGTCCCGGACTCGAAGGTCACCCCTACGTAGTGCACCCGGACCACCATGCCCGGCTTCACCTCGGCCCCGTCCCCGACGACCAGGTCGCGAATGGTCAGCTCGGTGGGAGCGGCACCCTTCGGAACGTCGACCTCGGGCTTCGTCTGCTCACCCATCACAGCCTCATCACTCTCCGCCGGCGCCCCGTACGGACCAGTCGGACACACGGACTCTCCATGGCAGCCTATGCCGGTCTCGTGGCGGTCGCGGACGCTGCTCGGGGGATACTCCACCGCACCCGGGCCGCTACCCGGATGTCCCCTCGGCCGGGGGCCGAACAGGACGGACGGACACACCCGGATCCACAAGCAAGGTCCCCTGTGCTCACTCTCACGTCCCTGGGCCGCCACGTGACGCGCACCACCGCCGTCGGCGCTCTCGCCTCGGGGCCTGCGCCAGCCTGATGAGCGGCAGCGCCGGAGCGATCGTCAACGGGACCGATGCCACGGAGCGTTACCCGTGCGTGGCGGTGGTCCCGGAGTCGACCCCTGAGCAGGGGGTGCTCGACGGCAACTGCGGTGCGTCTCTGATCCATCCGCGGTGGGTGGTGACGGCGGCCCATTGCGTGCGGGGGACGGCCTCCGGCTGGACGGCATCGTCCGGATCGGAAGCGAGCGGCGGAAGTCCGGTCATCGACCGGGCCGTCGTTGACTCCGGCTATGTGACCTGTACACCGACGTGCCGGCCTATGCGGACGGCATCCGGAAGACCATCCGGCACCACGCCTGACCCGGTCAGGGGCCCACGGTTCGATGAGGCCCACGCGGATGGCGTACCGGGTGAGCTCCAGGCGGTCGCGCAGGCCTAGTTTCTGCAGCAGGTTGGCGCGGTGCCGCTCGACGGTCTTGGCGCTGATGACGAGGAGGCTCCGATCTCCTTCGAGGTGTGGCCCTCGGCAATCAGTTTGAGGATCTCCTCCTCACGTTCGGTGATGGGCCGCGCGGGGAGGGGGTCGCCCCGTCGGGCACGCTCGGGACAGATGTGGATGAGGGGCGCCTCGACGCCGGGATAGACGAAGGGTTCGTCTGCCGGGGGTCCGGCCGCTGGCGTGCAGCATCGATCCGGCTACAGGGCCGGAAGGCCCCGATGCCTCTGCAGGCGGTCGGCGGGCTTGCGACCTCGGGACGGCTTGAGGCGCTCGCACGGGATGTCGGCCGCGTCGGCGGGCGACGGCAATCGGTCTCGGCAGGACGTGCACCGGGACGCCTGCGCCGGCGAACCAGGTGAGGCCGGTGTGTCGGACGGTCCAGATCCAGTTCGTGGTGCCGATGTCCCCGACTCCGCATCCCGAGACTGAATTGATCTCGAAGATGCCGTCGCGGACCTGACCTACGGTCGACGAGCCGTTCCTGCTGCAGGAGCCGCGCCCCGGCCGGTCCGGGTCGGCAAAATGGTTTGAGCCTTGGCGACGGCACCGGCAGGATCGGGTGACACCGATGAGTTCTTCCCGCCGCCGTGGTCTGTAAGTGTGCTGCGCCCCCGCGGAGGACACTCACATGACGGAAGGCACCATGCTCGCACCACATGCAACGCCCGCCCCCACGCCCGCCCGCGTCACCGGCGTGCTGCGGATTCTCGTGCTGTCCACGTTCGTGGTCCTCCTCAACGAGACGATCATGGTCAATGCGATCCCGCGGCTCATGCGCGAGTTCGAGGTCACCGCGGCAGCCGCTGGATGGCTGTCCACGGCCTTCATGCTGACCATGGCCGTCGTCATCCCGGTGACGGGGTGGTTCCTCCAGCGCGTGACGACTCGGACCGCCTTCGGCCTGGCCATGGCGCTGTTCCTCACCGGCACGGCGTTGGCCGCGGCCGCGCCTGCCTTCCCCGTGCTGTTGGCCGCCCGCGTCATCCAGGCAAGCGGTACCGCCGTCATGATGCCGCTCCTCATGACGACGCTGATGACCCTCGTACCCTCGCACGATCGCGGCCGGGTCATGGGCAACATCACCCTCGTCATCTCCGTCGCACCCGCCCTGGGCCCGGCGGTCTCCGGTGTTCTGCTGCAGCTGGGCACATGGCGGCTGTTGTTCCTGGCCGTGCTGCCCATCGCCGGAACCATGGCCATCTTCGGCCTGCGTCAACTGGTCAACATCGGCGAACCGCAGGCCGGCCGGATCGACTGGCTGTCCGTCCTCCTGGCGGCAGCGGGCTTCGGCGCCCTGGTGTACGGCCTGAGCGGGCTCGGCGCAGGGAACGCGGACGAGGCCACTCTGCCGCCGTCGGCCACGACCGTGGTCGGTGCTGTGCTGGTGGGCCTGTTCGTATGGCGACAGCTGTCACTTCAGCGTTCATCCACGCCGCTGCTGGACCTGCGCAGCCTGACGTTCCGTCACTTCTCCGTGGCACTCGGCTTGATGTGCCTGTCGTTCATGGCCCTGATGGGCGCGTTCATCCTGCTGCCGATCTATCTGCAGGACGTGTGCGGCCTGACCTCGCTGCAGACCGGGCTGCTCCTCATCCCCGGCGGCCTGACGATGGGCCTGCTCGGGCCGCAGGTCGGCAAGCTCTACGACCGGCTCGGCGCACCACGCCTGGTCGTGCCGGGAGCCGTACTGACAGCGTTCTGCCTCGCGCTGTTCGCCTTCGCGGGCGAACAGACCTCGCCGTGGCTGGTGCTCGCCCTCCACGTGGCACTGAGCGCCGGTATGGCGTTCGTCTTCACCCCGATCTTCACCTCCGGCCTGTCCGTACTGCCGCCACACCTCTACGCGCACGGCTCCGCCATCCTGGGCTCGCTCCAACAGGTCTCGGCTGCCGCCGGCACCGCCCTCGTCATCAGTGTCATGTCGGGACACGCAGCCACGGCAGCAGCCGATGGCGCCGACACCACCGGTGCCCTGGCCGCGGGCATCCGATGGGGATTCGGCGTCGGCGCCGTGCTCGGCGGACTGACCGTGCTGGTCGCGTTGCTGGTCCGCACCCCGCCCGCTACGCAACCATCCGCTGCGGCGGAGGCCCAGGACGAAGACGGCACCACTGCGAACGAAACCGCCCGCACACCCATCTGACGCCCTGGAGGATCGGCCCGGTGGTCGCCGCTGCGGGAGAGTGGAAACACCGCACCGCGCGACGGCAGGAGCGCTCCCACTCGCTGAGCCTCCGCAACGCCGCACCAGCGGACAGGGACCACGGCTGCGGTGTCAGTCTACTGAGCTATCCTTCCCGCCACCGCACACCGACTGTAGGGACCACGAGAATTGACCGGCCTGTCTGCTTTCCCGCTGCCCTTTCATACTTCCCGTTCCATATCGTTCGCGACACCCCGAACGCTGCGGGAACTTCAGATGATGCAGTGCAGCGCACACATTCGGGCGAAGCCGGGGTGGTTCGACAAGATGAACGATGCCCACATCGTCGCCAGGTGGACGCAAGAAGCGGTCGCCCAGGGCCTCACCGAAGCGCAGGTTCGTTACGTGCTTGCCGAACTCGCGCATTACGCCGCGCTGCGGGACGGACGAACCGGCGTCGAGGTGTCCGCCGTCGACGGGGTGTGGCAGTCGGACGCACTGGTCGACGACAAGCTCAGATCCCGGCTGCGCGAGGCGGTTCGGGTTCTGGAACAGGTCCCCGAAGCGGAACGGGACTGGCATCCCGGATCCGACGGGCAGGTACTGGATCTGGTTCATCCGTCACTGTTCTGCCTGGTGAGAGGGGTGAGCGGCGCGCCCGAGCGGGCTTGGCAGAATCCGACGGACCGCTACTCGAAGTACGAGTTCTCGGAGAGGTTCCAGTGGCTGCCCACGGACGTCGACGTCAGTGACGACGGCGACGTCGCCTTCCGTTCGTACGTCAACAACGTCCACCCCAAGACTCATCACGAACTGGCCTCGGTCCTGCCGGACTTGTTGGCGCGCATGCGCCCGCTGCTGGAGAACGTGCTCACCGATCTGCGCCATCCGCGGCCCCTGCGGATCGAGGCCGATCCTTACGGGTGGTACGACTCGGAGCCGGAGTATCCGGACAAATCTTCCTACAGTGATGCTGCGGCCTACGCAGAAGCCCTCCGCATATGGGAGGAGGCCCAGGACGACTGGTGGGAGAACCGCCGCCCGGTCATCCCGGACGCCCCGGCCTTCACCCCGCCCGAGCTGCCCGAAGGATCCGCCCGAGTCGACCTGCGCGGCCGCCGTCTTCAGGTCATCGTCAAGCTCGCCACCATTCATCTCACCTCGGACAAGCCCGAGTACCCCGGAGGTTCCTGGCATGTCGAGGGGATGTTGAACGAGCGGATCGTCTCGACCGGCATCTACTACTGGGACAGCGAGAACATCACCGAGAGCCGGCTGAGCTTCCGGGCGGCACTCGACGACCCGGACTACGAACAGAACGACGACAACGGTCTGCGCGAGGTCTACGGCCTGGAGGACGAAGACGCACTGAACCAGATGCTGGGATCGGCATCGACGCCAGCGGGTCGCTGCCTGGCGTTCCCGAACATCCTGCAACACCGCGTCGGCTCATTCCGCCTCATGGACCCCACCCGCCCGGGACACCGCAAAATCCTGGCGTTCTTCCTGGTCGACCCGTCGGAAAAGATCGTCTCGACATCCGATGTGCCACCGCAGCAACCGTGGTCCGACACCTCTACCATGACGCTCGAACAGGTCAAGGACTACCGCGAACAACTCATGCAGGAACGCAAGTTCTTCGTCGACGAACACAACGATCAGCTCTACGAACGAGAATTCTCCCTCTGCGAGCACTGAACCTCTGTCGGGAACCACACGGTGTGCGCGATGACGCACGGCGGAGGCCGTTTCAGAGCGATCTGCGGCTGGTACTCGGCGAACCAGCGCAGCACCGTGGGCATCCAGGAGGTGTCCGGTCGATCACGTGGAAGTGGAGGAAAATGGGGGGCCGGGGTTGCCGGCCCCTGGTAGAACATGGGTCGATGGGTATTCAGGAACGTGACCGCAAGGTGTACCGGCCTCTGCGGCGGGCCGGCCTCGAGGTGATCCCCAACGCTGTGCCAGCGGGCACGATGCCGTTCGTCCGCGGATACGATGCGGAGGACGTGGCCGGAGGCTTCTCGCACCGATACGACACCTCGCGGCTGGTCGAGCGGCTCAATAGGGACTGGTACGACCTGGCGGTCTCCTCGGGCCTTTTCGACTACCAGCGCGAGTTCCTCGTGCAGCTTCCGCAGGGCACCCGTTCGCACCGGGCCGCTCTGAAGCACCTGCACAGCGGCAACACTGCACCGGCGCTCTGGACCCGGGTCCGGCTGCTGGATCGCTGGGACATCATGGGCCGAGGCGCGGCATCGGCGTTCCTGGGCGTGCACTCGGGCCACCCGGGCTTCGGCATGATGGCTCTGGACGGCAGCGTGTACGTCGAAGCCTCGACGGGCGAGACCGGCATCGACGTGCTCGTGGTGCATCACCCGGACCGCTCAGAGAACGTCCTGCGATACCTGGAGTGGATCACGCGTTACGACAGCCCCTATGCAAACCGCGAGGAAAAGCAGCGCGTCGCCGTCTGGCTCGCCGGCCGTGCAGGGGGCCTTCCGGGTCGCTGATGACGAGGTCCCGGACGGGCTGACTGATCATGTGCGGAGCCAGATGACGAGGGCGGCCGCGGTGACGGTGCCGAGGAAGACGTATCCGCGCTTGTCGTAACGGGTCGCGGCACGGGGGCTTCAGCTTGTTGATGGCCCTCTCCACCGTGTTGCGCTTCTTGTACCGCTCCTCGTCGAAGCCCGGTGGCCGTCCGCCTCGCGATCCTTTCCGAAGGCGGGCGGCCTGACTGTCGGCCTTCTCCGGGATCGTGTGCCGGATGCCGCGCCGCCGCAGGTACTGACGGCAAGGACCGTTGCTGTAAGCCTTGTCGGCCGCGACGCTGTCGGGCTTCTTGCGGGGTCTGCCCAGTCCGAGGCGGGGGACCCGGATCTTTTCCAGCACCCGGAAGGAACTGGGTGCAGTCGGCTCGCTGCCCGGGCGTGACGATCAAGGACAGCGGGCGACAGTGGCCGTCCGCGTGCTGGTGGGCGCGCACGATGGTGGAGTCCACCGAGATGTCCCAATCGATCTCGCGGGCCGCGTCGGCCGCGGCCTGGACCTGTTGCAGCAGACGTTCCCAGGTGCTGTCGGCGGACCAGAGCCGATGGCGCTCGTAGACCGTCTTCCGACCAGGCGACAGTCACATGATCGGCCGGACAGCTCCTCGTCGGTCGGGACGACGGCGCTGCCGAGGAAGGGCAGGAAGGGCAGGAAGGTCAGCGGCAGCGGCGCGTTGCTCGCCGACTCCGGGGTCCTGGCCACGAGTCCCATGGCGGCCGCCGGCCAGGTCCGCGCGAGGACGAGCGGGGTCAGCAGGCCGACGGCGGCGATCCACTCGACGAGGGAGGCGTCGGGGCGGAAGCCGATGGCGGGCGCGACGCCGATCACCGGGGCGACGGCGACCGGGGTCTGGAGGACGCTGCCGGCGACGTGCCCGGTCAGGAACGCGGCGCGGGAGATCGAGATCGTACGGAAGCGGTTGACGATGCCTTCGGTCAGGTCGACGCAGACCCCGACCGCCGTCATCACCGCCCCGGCGGTCGCGGCCATCAGGATGATGCCGGGCGCGACGGAGATCCCGGCGCCGAGGGCGCCGCCGAAGGCGTAGTCGAACAGCAGCAGCATCGTCACCGGCATCAGCGCGACGGAGAACGTCATCGCGGGATAGCGCAGCGCATGCGTGAGGTTGCGCCGCAGCATCGTCATGGAGTCGCTGACGTGATGGGTGAGAGTGCTCATCGGGCCCTCTCCATGGTGATGCCGGTCGTGTCGTGGCCGGTGAGGGTCAGGAAGACGTCGTCGAGATCGGGTGTGTGCACGGTCAGCGACTCGGCCCGCAGCGCTGCGCCGTCCAGGACGTCGAGTACGGCCCGCAGGGTCGGGATGCTGCCGTCGCCAGGGACGCGGTGCGTGAACTCCTCAGGGCCGCAGGCCGCAGCGCCGAAGTGGCGTACTGCAGTGTCGAGTTCGGCGAGCTCCGAGAAGCGCAGCCGGATGTGGCCGCCGGGGATGAGGCGCTTGAGCTCGTCCCCCGTTCCCTCGGCGACCAGCCTGCCCTTGTCGAGGACGGGCGATGCGGTCGGCGAGCAGGTCGGTTTCCTCCAGATACCGACTGGTCAGGAAGAAGGTGACGCCGTCGTCGGCGACGAGCCCGCGGATGATCTCCCCCATGGTGCGACGGCTGCGGGGATCCAGGCCCGTGGTCGGCTCGTCGAAGAAGATGATCCTCGGGTCGCCGACCAGGGTCATCGCCAGGTCGAGCTTGCGGCGCATGCCGCCGGAGAAGGCGGAGACCGGCTTGCGGGCGGCCCGGGAGAGTTCGAAGCGCTCCAGGAGTTCGACCGCCCGGCGGCGCCCCTCGCGCCGTGGCGGATGAGGAGTCGCAGGTTGTTCAGGGCCGCTGACGGTCGCGTCGGCGGCCCGCCGGCAGGGGCACGAGCTCGGCCCCCGGCACCACGGTGTTGGTGAGCGTCCCGATGCCCTCGACCGTGAGGGTGACGGTGTCGCCGGGCTTGAGCGGCGGCGGGGTCTGCTCACCGCGCACGCCCCAGAGCTCCGCGAGGCAGCCGCCGTTGCCACAGGTGCCCGAGCCGAGGACGTCGCCGGGGCGGACGAGCGTGCCGCGGGAGGCGTAGGCGGTCATCTCCTCGAAGGTCCAGCTCATATGGGAGAGCAGGTCATCGCCGACGGACTCGCCGTTGATCTCCGCCCTCAGCGCCAGGCGCAGGAATCCTTCGGCGTCCCGGTACGGCTCCAGCTCGTCGGCGGTGACCAGATACGGGCCCAGGGTGGTGGCGGTGTCCTTGCCCTTGCAGGGGCCGAGGCCGACCTTCATCTCGGCGGACTGAAGGTCCCGGGCGGACCAGTCGTTGAAGACGGTGTAGCCGACGATGTGGTCGCGGGCCTGCGCCGGCGAGAGGTCGCGGCCCTCGCGGCCGATGACGGCGGCCACTTCGAGTTCGAAGTCCAGGACGGCGGAGCCGGGTGGCACCGGTATGCCGTCGAACGGACCGTAGATCGCATGAGGGTTGGTGAAGTAGAAGGTGGGTGCGGCGTACCACTGCTCGGGCACGCCGCCCGTACCCTCCACGGAGCGCCGGACCCCCTCGACGTGCTCCTCGAAGGTGACGAAGTCCCGTACCGCCGTGGGCTGTACGGGAGGCAGCAGCCGCACCTGGGAGACGTGCGGGCCGGGGAGCGCGTCGAGTGCCGACGCCCCCGCGTCGAGCAGCCCGGGCAGACCGCCGGTCTCTCCGAGCAGCGCGGTGAGCGAGGAGACGCCGGGCAGGGGGAAGAGCGTGCCGTCCTCTTCCAGGACGGCGACGCCGGGGCGATGTTGGTGCTCGTAGGAGGCGAAGCGCATGTGCGGCTCCTGGTGGGAAGGGTCGGTCAAGGGGGACGGCTGCTTCGACCGAGTCGGTGAGGACTCAGACGGGCGGGGCGACGAAGACGCCGCGGTCGGGGTCGTTGAAGGACTCCTTGGCGACGAGCTCGTTCATGGCGTTCGCCGTACCCCACTGGTCCGTGACCTCGGGCCGGGAGAAGTCGTAGACGTGCGGGTGCCAGGTGTCCTCGTCGAGCAGCTCCAGCTCGGTGGTGTACTCGACGGTGTTGCCGTGCGGGTCGAGGAAGTACGTGAAGGTGTTGTCACCGGCCATGTGACGGCCAGGGCCCCAGATCTTGCGGAAACCGGCCCGGATGACGCGGCCGGAGCCGCGCATGTACTCGTCGATGCCGCGCATCTCGAAGGAGATGTGGTGCAGGGAGGTGTGCGGACCCTTGGCCAGCGCCATGGAGTGGTGCTGGTTGCTGATCCGCATGAAGTGCATGACGTCGCCCATGTGGGGCGAGCTGAGGCTGTCGGAGAGGCGGAAGCCGAGGTGGCGCTCGTACCACGCGCGGGTGCGCTTGAGGCCGGGGGAGTTCAGGACGACGTGGGAGAGCTTGACCGGGATGGCCTCCTTCTCCTCGATCTTGCGGTGCTGCCGTACCTGGACGTCGGCGGAGACCTCGATGGTGCGGCCGTCGACGTCGAAGAAGCGGAAGCCGTAGCCGCCACCAGGTGTGTCGACCGTGCCGGGCCGCGAGATCAACCGCGCACCGCCCGCCAGGAGCCGTTCGGCGAGGGTGTCCACGTCGGTCGCGCTCGCGGCGCCGTAGGAGACCAGGTCGAGGCGCTTCTCCTCGGCCTTGCGCAGCCGTACCACGTACTGCTCCGGGGAGCCCTCGGCGGCCAGGAAGGAGATGCCGGAGTCCTCGGCGACCTTGGTCAGGCCCCAGACGCCGGCGTAGAAGTCGAGCTGCTTGTCGTAGTCGGGCACGGCGAGGTCGACGTGCCGCAGGTGGGTGAGCAGACGTGCGCTCATGGTGGGTACCTCCTCAGACGAGGGCGAGGTTCAGCAGGGTGGCCGCGTTGCCGCCGCGTACGGCGTCGAAGTCGGTCCGGGGCAGGCGTGCGGCGCGCAGGGCACGGACGGGGTCCTCGGTGCCCATGTCGAAGGGGAAGTCGGACCCGAGCAGCACCCGGTCCGCGCCCGCGACCCGGACCAGCTCCCGCAGCACGTGCGGGTCATGGACCAGCGAGTCGAAGTACAGCCGCTTGAGGTAGCTGCTGGGCGGCTGTGCGCAGCCGGCGCTCGCGTCGGAGCGGGCCGACCAGGCGTGGTCGGAGCGGCCGATGTGGGTGGGCAGGTAGCCGCCGCCGTGGGCCGCGATCAGCTTCAGTCCGGGGTGGCGGTCCAGGACGCCGGAGAAGATGAGGTGCGAGAGCGCGACGGCGTTCTCGGTGGGCTGGCCGACCGTGTTGGACAGGTACCACTCGTCCAGGCGCTCGTCGAGCGTGCAGCCGAACGGGTGCAGGAAGACGATCGCTCCCGTCTCGCCGGCCCGTGCCCAGAAGGGCTCGTACGCCGGGTCGGACAGTTCACGGCCCGGTGCGTGGCTGGAGATCTCCACCCCGACCAGTCCCTGCTCCAGGGCGTGGTCGAGGGCGCGTACCGCCTGGTCCGGGTGCTGGAGCGGGACGAGCCCGAGCCCGCGCAGCCGGTCGGGTGCGGCGGAGCAGTGGGCGGCCGTGGCCTCGTCGGCGAGCCGGTACACCTTCTCGGCCGACTCCTCGTCCGCCCAGTAGTGGTAGTGCGAGGGGGACGGGCTGACCAGTTGTACGTCCACGCCCTGCGCGTCCATCGCGGCGAGGCGTACGGTGACGTCGGTGAGGCGCGGGATGCGTTCGCGGACCATGGGGCCGCTGACCGCGAGGGCCGCGGGGCCGTTACGCCGGGCGTCGAGGGCCCTCGCCTCCGCCAGGCCCGGCAGGCCGTCCACCAGGGCCTCGACCTCGGGCAGCAGGACGTGGGCGTGCACGTCGACGGTGGGCGCGGCCGGCGACACCGCTCGGGTCACGGCGCTCACGGCAGTTCCCGCAGCATCGTCATGGTGCGGCCCATCAGGCCGGGAAGGTCCGCGTCGCGCACGCCGTCGAGCTGCCACCGCCCGATCTGCACGGACGCCTCCACGACCGGCCGTACGCGTGCGATGCGCCGCTCGTAGAACGCCTGGAGCAGAGCGTCGTCCCAGTCGTCGGCGCCGGTCAGCATCTGCGCGAGCACCCACGCGTCTTCGAGGGAGAGTGCGGCACCCTGCGCGAGGGTGGGCGGGCAGCAGTGGGCGGCGTCGCCGATGAGGACGACCCGGCCGCGGTGCCACGAGCCCTCGACCAGCATCCGGTCGAACCAGGTGTAGTTGACCTTCGCGGGGTCCGTGATGCTCTCGGTGATCTGCGGCCAGAAGCCGCCGTAGGCGGAGGCCAGCCGGCGCATCTCGTCGGCGTACGACTCAGGCGGGATGGACGTCCGGTCGCGGTTGGCCTCGACGACGTACGCGTACAGGGTCGTGTCGCCGGTGGGGCAGTAGCCGGAGATGTAGGCCGGGCCGCCGTAGGCGAGGTCGGTGCGGGTCACCTCGGCAGGGCGCGGCGCGGCGACGCGCCAGATGGCCATGCCGGTGGGCTCGGGCTCGGCGGTGATGCCGAGCGCGGCGCGGGTGGTGGAACCGAGGCCGTCGGCCGCGATCACCAGGTCGTAGCGGCCCTCGGCGCCGTCGGTGAAACGGACGGAGACGCCCTCCGCGTCCTGGTCGAGGGTCTCGGCCCGGGTGCCCAGGCGAACCCGGGCTCCGCTCGCGCGGACGGCGTCGATCAGGATCTGCTGGAGCCGCGGGCGCTGTATGCCGATGGTGGCGGGCAGGTCGTCGCCACCGGTGCGCAGATCGCGGTCGACGTGCAGGACGGTGCCGTCGGGTGCGGTGATGCCGACGGAGTCGAAGCCGAAGCCGGACGCCTGCACCTGCTCCCAGACACCCAGTTCACGCAGCACGCGCAGGGCGTTGCCCTGGAGGGTGATACCGGATCCGGCGGTGGCGTTCCAGTCGTCCTTGGCCTCGATCAGATCCACCGAGAGACCGGCGCGGCGCAGCAGGATCGTGACGGCGTTGCCGGCCGCGCCGCCGCCGACGACGAGGACCGTGCGGGTTGCGGTCATGGGAACTCCCTTGTTCCTCTGGTTACTTGACGGCTATCGGGTTGATCGGGGAGCCGACCGCGCCGGTGATGGGCAGGGGAGCTGCGGTCAGCCAGAACGCGTACACGCCGTCGGCCGCACAGTCCTCGGCGAGCGACTCCAGATCCCACATCTCGCCGATCAGCAGGCCGATGTGCGGGATGGCCACCTGGTGCAGGGGCTGGAAGGCGTGGTCGAACTCGTTGGGCCGCACTTCGAAGCCCCAGGTGTCCGTGGCGATCGCGGCGATCTCGCTGCCGTGCAGCCAGCCGGCGCTGGTGAAGGACAGCCCCGGGGCCGGTCCGCCGGCGTAGTCGCCCCAGCCGTCGCGCCGTACCCGGGCGAGCTGTCCGGTGCGCACCAGGACCAGGTCCCCGCGCCCCACGGCCACCCCCTGGGCTGCCGCGGTGGCCGCCAGGTGCTCCTCGGTGATCGCGAACCCGTCGGGCAGCTCACCGTCCCGGCCGACGGCGCGGCCCACGTCCAGGAGTACCCCGCGCCCGGCGACGGAGGACGCCATGTGCTCGATACCGGTGACCAGGTCGCCGTCGGACGTGACGACCTTCTCGGCGGGACGGCCGTTCCACGCCCTGCCGTGGTCGAAGATGTGCCCGAGGCCGTCCCACTGCGTGGAGCACTGCAGGGGCATGGCGATCACGTCGTCGGCGCCGCCGATGCCGTGCGGGAGGCCCTGGTTGCCGAGGGCCGCGTCGGTGCCGGTGTCCAGCATGGTGTGCACCGGATTGGTGCGCCGACGCCAGCCCTTCTGCGGGCCGTTGATGTCGAAGCGCTGGGAGAGGGAGAAGCTCACCCCGCGCCGGACGAGCGCGGCGCCCTCACGGCGCTTGCCCTCGTCGAGGAAGTTGAGTGTGCCGAGCACATCGTCCTCGCCCCAACGGCCCCAGTTGGAGTACGCCTTCGCGGCGCGGGCGATCGACCCCTCGGGGTCACGGCGGTCCAGGCTCATCACGCCTCCGCGACACAGCGGTTGCGCTGCGCACCGAGGCCGGCGATGGCGCCGTCCATCACGTCGCCGTCACGCAGCAGCCGGCCCCAGTGCATGCCGTTGCCCGCGGGGGAACCGGTGAGAACCAGGTCGCCGGGGAGGAGGCGGGCGGTCCGGGACGCGTAGGCGACCACCCGAGCCACGTCGAAGATCATGTCCTTCGTGGACTCGTCCTGCATGGTCTCGCCGTTCAGCTTCAGCGTCAGCCGAAGGTCACCGGGGTCCGCGATCGACTCGGCGGGCACGATCCAGGGCCCGAGCGGAGTGAAGCCGGGCGCGTTCTTGCTGCGCAGCCAGTCGGTGCCGATCTGCGGCATGTCCCGGCGGAACACGGTCGCCCGGTCGGTCAGGTCGTTGGCGATCGTGTACCCGGCGACGCACTCCCACGCCTCCTCCACGGACACCTGGTGGGCAGGTCGCCCGATCACGGCCGCCAGTTCCAGCTCCCAGTCGGGCTTCTCGGCCCAGGAGGGGAGGACGACGTCGTCGTACGGACCGGTGAGGGAGCTCGGCAGGCCGATGAAGACGTACGGGAGATCCTCCGCCGCCCGCCGGTCCATGATCTCCGCCGCCTCGGCTCGCCGCTCCTCCTCGGAGCGGTCGTCGTCCGGCGCCCGGTGCGCCACGTGCAGGTCGATCACATGCTGCCGGTAGTTGGCACCCGACTGGAACACCTGGCGCGGCTCGACGGGCGCCTGCACATGGAAGTCCGCCAGGGGCCTGTGATCGGGACGGTTCTCACCGGCCAGGGCCCGGAGCTGCGGGAGGGCCGCCTCCCACTTCTCCAGCAGGCTTCTGACCGTCAACTGCGCGTCACCGAGGGCGATGCGCAGGTCGAGCACCTGGGCGTCAGGGGTGACCAGGGCGGGGAAAGCGGGCCCTTCGGGGTCCGAGAGGGCCGAGAGGGCAGAGAGGGGGGAGAGGGTCGCGAGGGCGAAGGGTCCGGCGAAGAGCGCGGAGGGGGATTCAGGTTTCACGGACAGGTCCTCCTGATGGCGAGGGCACTAATCTGGACCCGCCCCGCGCGATCAGGGAAATCGATTCTTTGGATGGCTTGCATCCATGTCGTCTATCCTCCCTGGTCGGCGACCCGTACAGCAAGGGAAGTGCCGTGAATCTGGCCCGTCTGGACCTCAATCTCGTCGTCGCCCTGCGCGCCCTGCTGGAGGAACGCAACGTCACGCGGGCCGGACAGCGGGTCGGCCTCAGTCAGCCCGCGATGAGCGCCGCGCTGGCCCGACTGCGCCGCCACTTCGACGACGACCTGCTCGCCCGTGTCGGTGGCCACTACGAACTCACCGCCCTCGGACAAGTGCTCAGGGACCGCACCTCCACCGCGTACGACGTGCTGGAGCGGCTCTTCGCCAGCCAGGCGGACTTCGACCCCACGCTGGAGAGCCGGGAGTTCAGGCTCGTGGCGTCCGACTACGCGGTCGCCGTCTTCGGCACCGAACTGGCCCGCGTCATCCATGACGAGGCCCCCGGCGTCCGGCTGCGCTTCACCCAGACTCCGGTCGGCGCCGTCGACGACACGGCCAACCTGCTCAGTGCGACGGAGGGGATGTTCATGCCGCATGGCGTCATCAGTGACTTCCCCGCCACCGACCTCTACGACGATCGATGGGTCTTTCTCGTCTCGGACGACCACCCGAGCGTCGGGGACCGGCTCACCCGGCAGGACCTGGCCCGCCTGCCCTGGGTCGCCTATCGGCGGACGTACGACGCGCCTGCTGTGCGGCAACTGGGCATGCTCGGCATCGAGCCCCGCGTCGAAGTCTCCGTCGACAGCTTCCAGCTGCTCCCGCTCCTGGTGGCCGGCACTCGACGGATCGCCCTGATCCAGGCCCGCCTCGCCAGGCTCCTCGCGCCGCTCGCCGCCGTCCGCGTCATGGAGCCGCCGTACGAGGCGGTAACGCTGCGCGAGGCGCTCTGGTGGCATCCGGTGCACACCCACGACGCGGCCCACATCTGGCTGCGGGAGACGGCCGCCCGGGTCGGCCGGCGACTGGGGGACGCGACCACCGCCCCGGCCGGACGATCCACCGTGGGCGGGTGATGCGGTGGCCCCCCTGCCTGGACGGCCGACCGCCAGGACGTGCACCGGGGCCCGGTGCCCCCGGCGTTCAGAGGCCGAAGACCTCCGGGAAGTCCGCCAGCGTACGGAAGTACTCGCGGGGATCCGCCAGAAGCCTGCGCGCCTTCAGATCCAGCAGACCGCCGACGCCGGTCACCTCGGCGGCCACCGTGCCGTCCGCCTTGCGGATCGTCTGCTCGATACGGAAGGTCTTGCCCTCACCCCAGAGGAAGGCGCACGTCACCTCCACCTCGTCACCCGCCCGCAGCTCCCGCTGGTAGCGCACCGTCACTTCCAGGGCCACCGGCCCCACGCCCTTCTCCAGCAGGTCCGCCTGCCGGATGCCGCCCTTCTGCAACAGCGACCAGCGGGCGTGTTCCGCGTACTGCAGATAGACGGCCTGGTTCAGATGGCCTTGCGTGTCGGTCTCGTATCCACGCACGACGACGGCTACCGAGAACGGCTCTGCCACGGGGTTCCTCTCGACGACAGCACACAACGAGCGCTCGCTCGTCCAGGGCAACCGCCCGGCGGCACGCGACATTCCGCAGCGGCCGGCTCCACGGTCGCAGGCGCGGCGGACCGCGTCGGCCGGTCCGACGGTTCGAGGAATCGACGGGTACCGTGCCTTCCGGTGCCCGTGGCCGACTCATCGGGTGTCGAGGGAGCCCTCCGCGACTTGTGGCTGCCGCAACGGCAGCTTCTACCGTCCTGACCAGGGCCGGAGAGACCGGCCCGGTGAAGCGATCGTGAGGTGCGGCGGCGTGGACTGGTCGATCGTCGAGGTGGCACGGATGTCGGGTGTGACGGCCCGGACGCTGCGGCACTACGACGAGATCGGTCTGCTGCCACCGGCGCGGACCGGGGCGGGCGGACTCCGCCACTACGAGGAGCGCCAGCTGCTGAAGCTGCAGCAGATCCTCGTGCTGCGGGCGCTCGGCCTGGGGCTGCCCGAGATCGGACGGATCCTCGCCGCGGAGGTGGACGAGGTGGAGGCGCGCCGTGGCCACCACCGCCGGCTGCTCGCCGAGCGGGACCGGCTGGACGCGCTGGCCGTGACCGTCTCCCGCACGATCGCCGAACTGGAGCAGTCCAGGAAGGACGGCAGACCCATGACGAGCATCAACCGACCGGAGAACCTGTTCGAGGGCGTCGAGCCCGCGCACTACGGGGAGAACCTGCGGGATTTCCCCGAGCTGGCCGCGGACGTGGAGCGGTACACCTCGACGATGAGCCCGGCCCAGATCGACGCCGGACACCGCGAGCGCACGGCGCAGATGATCCGGCTGGCCGAGCTGCTGGCCGCCGGGCTGCCGCCCGAGGCCGATCCCGTACAGGCCGAGATCGACCTCCAGTACCGGACGCTCTCCGAGGTGCGGGAGGTCTCGGCCGAGGAGTACCGCGCGATCGGGCGGTCCTGCGTGGAGAACGAGCAGTGGCGCGCCGCGTACGAGCAGATCGCACCGGGCCTGGCCGCGTACCAGCGGGACGCCATCGAGGCGTACGCCGTGAACCGGCTGAGCTGAACCCGCGGTCCGTACGATCCCGGCGCACCGCCCCGCGGGTCGCGGTCCCGGCACGCCCCTAAGATGTGGATCTTGAGTATGGCCGTATCCACACATCACGGGGGGTGGGTTCCATCACGGGGACCGGAGGCGCACTGCGCCCGCTGACGGCGCAGGAGCCGCGCGAACTGGCCGGGTATCGGCTCTTGGCCCGCATCGGGGAGGGAGGGATGGGCTCCGTCTATCTCTCCCGCACCCGGGGCAATCAGCCTGTCGCGCTCAAGATGATCCGGCGCGAGTACGCCGGCGACAGTGAGTTCCGTCGCCGGTTCCAGCAGGAAGTGGCGGCCGCGCAGCAGGTGCGCGGCTACCACCTGGTGCCGGTCGTCGACCACGACGCCGACGGCGAACAGCCCTGGCTGGCCTCCGCGTACGTCCCCGGGATCCCGCTCGACGAGGCCCTCGACGAGCACGGACCCCTGCCGCTGATCACCGCACTCCAGCTCGTCGGCTGTGTGGCCCGCGCCCTCGACGCCGTGCACGCGGCCGGAGTCGTGCACCGCGACCTCAAGCCGGGGAACATCCTGCTCGGCGCCGACGGGCCCTGGGTCATCGACTTCGGGATCGCCCGGGCCGCCGAGGCCACGCGGCTCACGCGGAGCGGCGGCTTCATCGGCACCCCGCAGTTCATGTCGCCCGAACACGGCAACGGCGCCGAACTCACCCCCGCCACGGACGTGTTCTCGCTCGGACTCATCGCCGCCGTCGCGGCCACCGGGAGGCATCCGTACGGACCGGGAGGCGGCCTCACCATCGCCACCCAGATCGCCAACACCGCCCAGCGCCCGCCGGACCTCACCGGCTATCCGGACGTCCTGCGCACGCTCCTGGAGCGCGCCCTCGCCGCCGATCCGGCGGCCCGCCCCGCCCCCGCCGAGCTGGCGGCGCTGTGCGAGCGGGCCTCGGGACGCGCGGCCCGCGACTTCGACGGCTGGCTGCCCGCCCCGCTGGCGGCGGCCGTGGACGAGCGGGGCCGGGCGGTACGCCTCCTCCTCGCCGAGGAGGAGACCCCTCCGCCACCCGCGCCTCCCGCCGCGACCTACGTGCCGACGCGGACCGGCGACGCGCTGCACCACGCACCCACCCAGGCGGCGCCGCCCCGCCCCGCTACCCCACCGCCCGCCACGCCTGCCCCGCCCACCGTGCCGAAGGCCCGGAAGCTGCGCCGTGTCCCCCTGGCGATCGCGGCCGTCGCCCTGGCCGTCGTGGTCGGCACGGCCTGGTCGTTGTACGGCGACACGGGCTACGGCTCCTCAGGATCCGGCTCCGGATCCGGCTCCGGAACCGAAGCGGGCGCCGGTGCCGGAGACGGGAAGTCCCCGTCGGCGGACTCCCCTGCCGACGGGAAGCCGAAGGGGAGCTCGTCGGCGCCGACGGGCGGCGCGACCGCGACCCAGGCCCCCAAGACGTACGAACTCCTCTTCCAGGACAGGCCGTTGACGATCAGCCCGCCGGGCACGGGTGTGGTGATCACCGTCGACATGGACGTTCCCAAGGTGGACCCCCGCGGCGAGATCGGCGCGGACGCGGACGAGATCCAGTACATCTACCAGTACCTGACCTTCCGCACCCCCACCGCCAAGAGTCCCGGCACCACGCCGGAGGTCTGCCGCCAGGCCGTGGACAGCGCTCCGCTCCCCGCGGAGCTGTCGAACGACCAGCTGGTCAAGGGGGAGGCCCTCAAGAAGGGCGACGTACTGTGCACGGTCACCTCCGAGGGCAACCTCGCCATGCTCCGGCTCACCGACGTCCGTTCCTCGGGGGAGACCTTCTTCGACCCGCCGGGCTACACGGGCCTGCTCACCGTGTGGAAGCCGCCCGCCGCGTGAGGCCCGCCTCGTGGAGCCGGCCGCTCAGACCCAGTTCACCTCCGCCCGGGCCAGCAGCGGATCGTCGACCAGCTCCCACAGCGGTACCGCGAAGTTGCCGAGCCCGTAGCGGCCGCCGAAGTGCAGACCGAGCACCCGGTGGTCCGCGAGGTCGAAGACCGGGGAACCGCTGTTGCCGCCCAGGGTCGAGCAGTCGTGCTTCATCACCAGGCCGCCGGGCGCGAACTCCGTCGCGGTGCCCGGCTGCAGCCGCTTCACGTTGTAGACGTCCATGAAGATCCGGCGCATCGACTCCGGCTCGTTGCGGCGGCCGTCCCAGGCCGGGTAACCGATCACGTACACCGGCCGCCCGGGCAGGGTCGCCGGCGCGTCGGCGGCCACCGCGAGCGGTGAGGGCAGCGGGGCACCGTCGGGCGGTACGACGCGCAGCAGGGCCATGTCGACTTCCGGGTGGATGCCGATCACCTCGGTGATCGCGTACGGGGCCGGTCCGAGGGCCGGAGCGGGGCCCGGGCCGGCGGGAAGCTCCTCGCCCGGGTCCACACGGGCGGACATCCCCTGCTGGAAGGACCAGCCGGCGTCCTCGGTGCGGCTGAACTCGACGGCCACGTGCCGGTTGGTCATCACCGTCCGCGGACCCACGAGGAAGGCGGTGCCGACCCAGTCCAGGCTGGGGTGGCCCGTCACCTCCACGCGGCCCACCCGTCCGAGGGAGTCGCGGATCGCCGCCCGGCCTCCGTCGAGCACCGACCAGTCGCCCTCCGGCGCGACGAAGTCCTGCCCCTGCACCAGGATGGCGGGCCTGCCCTCCAGCAGGACGATCGCCTCCACCCCGAAGTACTCGTCCTCGTCGATCTCGTCCGCGCGGTTCCCGGCCAGTTTCTCCAGGCCCGTGACCCCGGCCTCCAGGACCCGGGCCCGTTCCTCCTGCGCGAAGCGGGAGATCTGGCCCGCGGGTGCCATCTGCGCCGGTGACTCCTCCACCGACTCGGAGATCTCGGCCTCCAGATGTCCCCGCACCCGCGCGGCCACATCCCGCAGGTCGTCGAAGACCCGCTGGGGGTCGGTCGCGACCGGTGATCCGTACGGCATCTCCCGCCACCTCCGCCTCTGCTGCTCATGCGGCCCGTTCACGCTGCTCCTGGGCCGACGCCGACTGTCCCCGCACGATCTCCTCGTACAACTCCGGCCGGTGCTCCCGTAGATGGCCGAGGATCCGGCTCATCTGCGTGCCGACGTTGACGAACGCCGTGGTCCTCCCCTGGTAGGCGACCTCCTCGACCCGCCGCGTCCCGCGGTGCAGCGCCACCACCGTCCAGTCGTCCGTGAAGACCGGTGAACCCGAGGACCCGCTACGGGTGTCGGTGAAGTAGCGGACATCGCGCTCGTCCGCCTCGAAGACGAGGTTGTTGCGCAGCGCCACCCGCTTGGGCTGTCCGCCGGGGTGCTGGATGATGTTGACCGCCACCGGTTCGGCGCCGTTCGCCAGCAGCGGCGTCGTCGCCACCAGGAGCACCGGCCGGGGCGGCGCCTCGGCCGAGAGCCGCAGGATCGCGTAGTCGAGCGCCTCGTCCCACGCGACCAGGGCCCCCGCCGTCACCTCCTCGGTCTCCGCCTCGTCGGCGCCGTAGTCGAAACGGGAACGGGAGTTGCGCACCTGGAGCTGGAGGTCGTCCTCGGCCACCCGCGGCCGGACGCCCGGCGAGCGCGTCCGGGCGTTCACCACATGGTGGTTGGTGATCAGCAGCCCCGGGGCGATGAGCCAGCCGGTCCCGGCGTGCGGGTACGCGGGCCGCAACGGCGCGCCCGATTCGTAGGGGGGCACCTTCAGCCGGGCGACCGACGCACCGGCCAGGACGCCGCCGTGCAGGAACTCGAAGGGCACGGTGTCGTCCCGGAAGATGATCTCCTCCTTGGTCTCCGCCGGCATCCTCCCCGGCGGCAGGTCCGGCTCGCCCGCGGCGTCGCGCGCCACATCGTCCAGGGCGCGCTGGAGGACGGTGAGCGGGCCCGCCTCGACGGTCTGGGCGATCGCGTTGCGCAGCCAGACCTCCAGCGGCACCGTGCCGTCGATCAGCCGCTCCACCTGGTTCATCGTGTGCAGGTCGGAGTGCATCTGGCGCAGCGGGGTGTCCATCGTCGGAAGGCTCGCCCGGAAGCGCGCGGAGGTGCCGGCGAACAGAAGCGGCCGGACGGTGCTGTCCGCGAGCCCCGCATCCAGGGCGGCGTTGCGGACCCGGACGACATCCTCCGCGGAGAGGTACGCGACGGCCCGCACCGCCCCTTCGGCGGCGTCGGGCGGCGGCTGCGACCACAGCCCGGCCCGCCCCGGGCCCGCGAGGGCGCCGCCGACTGCGAAGGCGCTGCCG
>NZ_JAGGOS010000096.1 GCF_018614205.1 Streptomyces sp. ISL-36
GCCCGCGCCAGGGCGGCCCTCGCCGCCGGCGGGGAAGCGGGTGCCGGTGCAGGCGCTGGTGGGCGGACCGGTCCCGTGGCCGGGGGCGCCGCCGGACAGCCCGACGACGGTCTCTTCGCCGCCGACGAGGCGGTCGCGGCCCAGGCCCGTGCCTCCCTGGCGGCGGCCGGCACGGCCGAGCGGGAGACCGCGGGCTCCGACAGCGCGCTCCGGCGGAGAGCGGAAGGCGATGTCCCGACGACGCCGGGCACCGGAGCCGCCGCGTCGAGCGGTGACTTCGAGGCCGAGGCGGGCCTCGCGACCCACGCGGGTCGGACACGGCCGGCATCCGCCACCGACCACGCGGACGGTACGGGGAGGGCGTCCGCCCAGGACCGGCCCGCCGCCGGTGCCGTCCCCGCGCCCGCTACGGGCCGGGCCACCGCGCCGGGATGGGGGGCGCCCGATCTCGGGGCTCCCGCCACGTTCGTCCTGCTGCGCCACGGGGAGACCGCGCTCACGCCCGAGAAGCGGTTCTCGGGGAGCGGGGGAAGCGATCCCGAGCTGTCGGCCGCCGGGCTGCGGCAGGCCGACGCCGTCGCGACCGCGCTCGCCGCGCGCGGGACGGTCCAGGAGATCGTCAGCTCGCCGCTCAAGCGCTGCCGCCAGACAGCGGAGACCGTCGCCGCCCGCCTGGGCCTCGACGTACGGATCGAGGACGGGCTGCGCGAGACCGACTTCGGCGCCTGGGAGGGGCTGACGTTCGCGGAGGTGCGCGAGCGGTACCCCGAGGATCTCGACGCCTGGCTGGCCTCCCCCAAGGCGGCCCCGACCGGCGGCGGCGAGAGCTTCGCGACCGTCGCCCGGCGCGTGTCGGCGACCCGCGACCGGCTGACGGCCGCCTCTGCGGGCCGCACGGTCCTGCTCGTCACCCACGTCACACCGATCAAGACCCTGGTGCGACTCGCCCTGGGCGCCCCGCCGGAGTCGCTGTTCCGGATGGAGCTCTCGGCGGCCTCGCTGTCCGCCGTGGCGTACTACGCGGACGGCAACGCCTCCGTACGACTCCTGAACGACACCTCGCACCTGAGGTGACCCGGGGGGCCGGGGCCGCGGGCCGGACCGGCGGGCCGGGGACGGGGGGCGGACCGCGGTCCGAGGACGGGTGGCGGGGGACCGGCGACGGGGGGCGGAGGGCGCGTAAAACCGTGGCCCCGCCCCCTCCTTCCGTAGCACCATCATCGCCATGACCTGGCACATCACCGAGGACGTCGCCGTCTTCCGCGCCGCCGCCCGCGACCACCTCGCCGCCGACCCCGCGCGCAACACCGTGCTGCTCACCCTCAGCGAGGGCGCGCGCCGCCGGCCCCTCGCATCCGCCCGGTACGGCTGGTGGACCGAGCCGGACGGGAGGGTCACCGGTGCCTTCCTCTTCACCCTGCCCCACGAACCGGCGCTCGGGCCCATGCCGCAGGAGGCCGCCCGCGCCCTCGTCCACGTACTGCCGGACGCGAGGGACGTGACGAGCGTGCGCGGCGAGGAGGAGACCGCCGTCGCCTTCGCGCGGGAGCTCGGCGCGGCAACGGGCCGCGGGTGGACGACCACGCGCCGGATGCGGCTCTACCGGCTCGGCGAGCTCGTCCCGCCGGACCCGGCGCCGAAGGGCCGTCCGCGGGCGGCGACCGCCGAGGACATCCCGTTCGCCGTGGCGTGGATGGAGAACTTCGCCCGCGACATCGGCGAGAGCGACGACGACGTCGACTACACGCCCAACATCGAGGCCCGCGTCGCCGACCGCCGCCTCCACTTCTGGGAGACCGGCGACGGACCCGTCTCGATGGCGAGCATCTCGCCGATCGTCGCGGGCCAGGCCCGGGTCTCACCCGTCTACACGCCGTACGAGGCACGGGGCCGCGGCTACGCGGGGGCCGTCACCAGCGCAGTGAGCCGGGCCACCCTGGACGCGGGCGCCCAGCAGGTTCTCCTCTTCACGGACCTGGCCAACCCGACCAGCAACGCCCTGTACCAGCGACTCGGCTACCGCCCGGTGACCGACCACGTGGGCGTGCACTTCACGTAGCTCGCCCGGTGACGTCCGCCCCGCGACGTCCGCCCGGTGCGCCCGGCGACGTTCACCCCGTGACGTTCACCCGGTGGCCGGGGCGCGCAGGCCCGCCGCCTCGCGCGCCAGTGACTCGACCCGCGCCCAGTCGCGCGCGGCGAGGGCGTCGGCCGGAAGCATCCACGTACCGCCGACGCAGCCGACGTTGGGCAGCGACAGGTACGAGGGGGCGGAGCCGAGGGAGATACCACCGGTCGGGCAGAAGCGGGCCTGCGGGAGCGGCCCGGAGAGCGACTTCAGGTAGGGGACGCCGCCGGCCGCCTCGGCGGGGAAGAACTTCATCTCGGCCACCCCGCGTTCCAGCAGCGCGACGACCTCCGAGGTGGTCGAGACCCCCGGCAGGAACGGCACGCCCGACGCCTTCATCGCCTCCAGCAGGCCCTCCGTCCACCCGGGGCTGACCAGGAACCGCGCCCCCGCCGCGACCGCGTCGGCCACCCCTGCCGCCGAGATGACGGTGCCCGCACCGACGACCGCGTCCGGGACCTCGGCGGCGATCGCCCGGATCGCGTCGAGCGCGGCCGGCGTCCGCAGGGTCACCTCGATCGCGGGCAGACCACCGGCCACGAGGGCACGGGCCAGCGGTACGGCGTCGGCGGCGTCCTCGATCACGACGACGGGGACGACGGGGGCAAGGTCAAGCACGCTCGTCATGGCCCCCATCCTGCCAGGGCGAGCGTGATGCGCAACGAGCGTTGCGCATGCTGCAATGAGCTGTGGGGCGACCGCTAGTGGATCTCGTCCACCAGGACGTCCAGCACCCCCGCCTTCCCCTCCTCCACCACGTACTTCAGATCCCGCAGCGCCTCCACCAGCTCCTCGCGCCCCTTGGGCGCCGCCCCCGCCTCCAGCAGGCTCCGCACGATCCGCCCCTTCGTCGCCTTGTTGAAGTGGCTGACCACCTTCCGGGTCGGCGCGTGCAGCACCCGTACCGTCGCCGTCCGCGCCGCCGGCTCACCCTTCGGCTTCCACGCCGACGCGTACGCCGAGGACCGCAGGTCCAGGACGAGCCCGTCCCCCGCGACCTCCGGCATCACGGAGGCCATCGCGCGGCGCCAGTGCGCGCCCAGCGCCCCCAGGCCCGGCAGCTTCACGCCCATCGAGCAGCGGTACGACGGAATACGGTCGTCCACCCGCACCGCGCCCCACAGCCCCGAGAACACCAGGAGCGACGCACCCGCCCGCTTGCGTGCCGCCGCGTCCAGCGTGGCCAGGCCCAGGGCGTCGTACAGCACCCCGGTGTAGATCTCGCCGGCCGGCCGGGCCCCCGCCGTGCGCAGTTCCGTGTTCTTCGCGATCTCCCCGCGCAGCCCCTCGCTCAGGCCCAGCACCTCGCGCGCCTTCTCCTCGTCGGCGGCGCACAGCTCGACCAGCTCGTCCAGGACCGCCGCCCGCGCCTCGGCCAGACCCGGCAAGGACAGGGACTCCGGCTTGAGCGGCGCCCCACGCCCCGACGCGGCCTTACCCTCCGACGGCGGCAACAGCACGAGCACGGTGGTTCTCCTTCGTACGTACGAGACGGGGGTGCGGCCCCGGAGAGCCAGCGTACGAGGTGCCGGGCCCACCCCCGCCCCCTAGGCTCGGTCCATGCCCCGCCGCCAGATTCACGTGACCGGCGCAGCCGAGGCTCCGCTCCGGGCCGCCCTGCGCGCACTCCGTACCGAGCTCGCGATCCCCGAGGCCTTCCCTCCCGCCGTGCTCGCCGAGGCCGAGGCAGCGGCCAAGGCGCCCCGCCTCCCCGGGCACGACGCCACCGACATCCCCTTCTTCACCATCGACCCGCCGACCTCCACCGACCTCGACCAGGCCATGCACCTGGCCCGCCGCGCCGACGGCGGATACCGCGTCCACTACGCCATCGCCGACGTCGCCGCCTTCGTCGCCCCCGGCGGCGCGGTCGACGCCGAGGCCCACCGCCGCGTCCTCACCCTCTACTTCCCCGACGGCAGAGTGCCCCTCCACCCCGCCGTCCTCTCCGAAGGCGCCGCCAGCCTCCTGCCCGGCGAACCCCGCCCCGCCCTGCTGTGGCGGATCGACCTCGACGCCGAAGGCCGCCGGGTGGCCACCGACGTGCGCCGCGCCCTCGTCCGCAGCCGCGCCAAACTCGACTACGCGGGCGTCCAGCGGCAGATCGACTCCGGTACCGCCGAAGAACCCCTCTCCCTCCTCAAGGACATCGGCCGACTGCGCGAGGCCCTCGAAACCGAACGCGGCGGGATCTCCCTCAACGTCCCCGAGCAGGAGATCGTCGAGCTCGACAGCTCGTACTCGCTCGCCTACCGCGCCCCGCTCCCCGCCGACGGCTGGAACGCCCAGATCTCGCTCCTGACCGGGATGGCCGCCGCCGACCTCATGACGGCCGCCGGCACCGGCATCCTCCGTACCCTGCCCACCGCCCCCGACGGCGCCGTCGCCCGGCTGCGCCGCTCCGCGCACGCCCTCGGCGTCGACTGGCCGCACCACGTCTCGTACGCGGACGTCGTCCGCTCCGCCGACCCCACCGACCCGCGCCAGGCCGCCTTCCTGCAGGAGTGCACCACCCTGCTGCGGGGCGCCGGCTACACCGTCTTCACCGACGGCAGCGTCCCCTCGCCCGCCGTCCACGCCGCCGTCGCCGACGAGTACACCCACTGCACCGCACCGCTGCGGCGACTCGTCGACCGGTACGCCGGCGAGCTGTGCGTCGCCGCCGTGGCGGGCCGGGAGCCGCCCGACTGGGTACGGGCGGCGCTCGACGCGCTCCCCCGGGAGATGGCCGAAGGCTCACGGCGCGCCAACGGCATCGAACGCGAGTCCGTCGACATCGTCGAGGCGGCGCTGCTGAAGGAACGCATCGGCGAGATCTTCGACGCGTACGTGATCGATGTGAAGGAGCGCGAACCGGCCGTCGGGACCGTCCACCTGGACGACCCGGCCGTGGTCGCGCGGATCGAGGGCGGCAACTCCAGGCTGCCTCTCGGGGAGTGGCTGCGGGTCAGGCTGACGCAGGCGGACCCGGGGCGGGCGAAGGTGCTGTTCGCGCCCGCGTGAGCGCGCGCAGCAGGGCGCGCGGGTCGTCCGCGTGACAGCGCACGGTATAGACCGGCCGCGGCGCGCCGAGCAGCCGGGGCGCGTCGACCGGCTCGGACAGCTCGATGGTGAGGGAGGTCTGCGAGCCGACGGCCAGGTTCAGCTCCCCCTCCGCCTTCTCGTGGGTGAAGAGCAGTTCGTGGCGGACGGCGGCGATCCGCTCCAGCGGGATGCGGAGATCGACTTGCGCGGCCTGCCGCAGCCGCAGGGCGCCGGGGTCGAGCACGTGCGGCCGGGTGACGGAGGCGGCGTGCAGCCCGAGCACGAACAGCACCGTGTACACGTCGAGGACGAGCACGACCGCGTGGACCGCCGGCCAGTCGGCGAGCAGGTACGACATGCCGACGGTCTCGACGAGACAGACGAACGCGAAGCCGTACATGAGGGCGGCCTGGTCGCGGGCGTGCGGAAACGGCCGGTCGCCCGCCCGGACCCCGTGCCGACGCCGGGCGACCCACAGGGCGAGACTCGCCAGCAGCCGCAACTCGTGCCCGATCAGGCGCAGCACGGGCTCGGGGACCAGTTCGCCGAGGGCCTCGCGCCGGCTCAGCCCGCGCCGGTGGCGGAGCCGGAGATACGCCGTCGCCTCGGCGGCCGCCAGTAGCAGGACGCCGATCTCGGCGACGAGGAGGGCGGACGCGGGTATCCGTACGCCGGCGACGAGACAGACGGCGAGCACGACCTCGGCGGGGAGCACGGCGTACGCGACGGCACGGAGCAACCGCCTCCCGGCGGGCCGGGCGGGTGGAGCGGTGTCGACGGATCGGGCGGCTCGGGCGGATCGGGCGGGTCGTTCGGTCTCGGAGGTCACTGGGCTCGCTCCTGGACCAGGCACAGGGCATGGTGGACGGCCGCCGTCTGGGCGGGGGAGAAGTCACCGAAGAAGGCGTCGGTGAGACGCCCGCCCGGCAGACCCGGCCCGTCGAGCCCCGTCACCACCTCGTCCGGAAGACACGCGGCGAGCGCCCGCCCCGCCTCGGCCACGCGCGGATCGTCCGGTTCCGCGTCGGCGAGGGCGTCGAGCCGTGCGTACACCTCGTGCACCCGCTCCACCGCCTCCGGTGTCGCCGTCATCTCCCGCATCGCGCCGATCAGCCGCTCCCGCTCCTTCGGCGGCGCGACCGTGTCGAGCAGGACGAGCAGCTCCCGGTCCTGGGCGGCCATGGGGGAGGGCGGGATCTCGCCCATCCCCGCGAACAGCCCGGAGAGCTCCGCGGACACGGGCCCCTCGGCGGTGAGCCGCCCGCCCCGCGCCTCCGTGAGCAGCTCGGCCAGCCGCGCGCGCCGCTCACGGATGACCGCCTCCTGGCGCCCGAGGTCGGTGTCCAGCTCCTCCAGCACCTCCACCAGCTCCCGCCCGGCGTCGTCGGCGAGCACGTCCCGGACCTCGTCGAGCCCAAGACCCAGCTCGGTCAGCCGCCGGATCCGGGCGAGCAGGACGGCGTCCTTGATGCCGTACTCCCGGTATCCGTTGGCCCGCGTACGGGCTCGGGCAGCAGTCCGAGGTGGTGGTAGTGCCGCACGGCCCGAGGGGTGACCCCGACAAGGGCGGCGATCTCGCCGATTCGCATGAGCCCAGTACAAACCCTGACGCTGCGACAAGGTCAAGCGTCTCCGGCACGGCGGGTAGCATGGTCGGCACGGCAGACGAGCCGGGCGGGCGGCCGCGTGGAGATCTTCGGATCTCCCCGAGGAACGTCCGGGCTCCACAGGGCAGGGTGGTGGCTAACGGCCACCCGGGGTGACCCGCGGGACAGTGCCACAGAAAACAGACCGCCGGGGACCTCGGTCCTCGGTAAGGGTGAAACGGTGGTGTAAGAGACCACCAGCGCCTGAGGTGACTCAGGCGGCTAGGTAAACCCCACCCGGAGCAAGGTCAAGAGGGGTCGTCCTCGGACGACTCTGCGCGAACGATCGAGGGCTGCCCGCCCGAGTTCGCGGGTAGACCGCACGAGACCGGCGGCAACGCCGGTCCTAGATGGATGGCCGTCACCCCGACGACCGCGAGGTCCCGGGGAACAGAACCCGGCGTACAGCCCGACTCGTCTGCCCCTCAGGGCCTTTGACCAGCCAAAGCGCAGGTCAGGGGCTCTTTGTCGCCTGTCGCCTCGCCGGTTCCCGTTTCACACCGGTTCGAATGGAACCGCGCCGTCTTGAAGCCCTCGCCAGGGCTATTGCGGCGCCTGAGGCTCCCGGTGTCGGCCGGTCCCAGGGCCGAGCTTCGGCGCCGGCCCCGAGGCCGGGGTGACCTCGGTGTCGGGGAACAAGATGCGTCTCGCCTCCGCGAGATTCACCGCGAAGCCGTAGGGCTCCCACATGTGGCCGTTCCATCGCTGGATCGCACGGGGTGCGTCAGGGTTCAGATGCGACCCCCGCGGACCGTCGCCGTTCACGAGAGGTACGGCGCGGAGCTGTCCGATCCTTGCGTCAAGGCGCTCGGCCCACTGGGACAGCGGTTCATCGTCCATTGCTCGGAGGGTAGTGGCTCAGGAGAGCCGGTGTTCCCAGCGCAGCGACGGGCTCTGGTCGATCCAGTACAGGTGGGACGCGGTCGTCACGCGAAGCCGAATGGTGTCAATGCAACGGTTCCCCGGCGTTCTGCCAGGCGACGAGGGCGCGCTCGACGTCGTCCCACAGAGCCACGGGGCCGCCCTGGCGGACGGTCCAGCTCTCGCCGTCGGCGATGAACTCGGCGAACGACTCCCGCTCAGGGGTCGGTCATCTGCCGTCTCCTTGCGTAGCAGGTCGGCGAAGGCCGCGGACATCGGGAGGCCGGTCTCCGTCTCCAGCCACGCCCACTGCCCGTTGGGATTCAGCTCCAGCCGCCAGTAGTCCCCTGCCCGGTCCACCGCGAGGTCGAAGCTTCCTGATACCAGCTCCAGACGGTCCAGGTAGGCGTGCAGGGCTCTGTCCACCCGATCGGGGAGGTACTCGACGGTGTAGGTCAGGGCGTTGTAGTCCTTGCGCCAGTCCAGCAGTTCGGAGTCGATGCGCACGGCGAACGTGTGCCAGCCCACGATCAGGACGCGAAGGTCGGCGACCTTGTCCACGCGGGCCTGGAACAAGTGGGGGGGCACACGAACGCTGTCGTCGATGTCTTCCACCGTGACAGGGTCGGCCCATCCGGTCATCGGCACGCCGTCACGTGTGGGGGGTCCACCTGCGCGACGTCGACCAGGTCGTGCACTACGCGGAGACAGTGATCAGCCTGGCCAACCAGTCGAACTCCGGATTCATCGCCAAGAAGCTGGACGGACTGCGGGGGCGTCTTGCCCCGCTCATGTCCGATGGCCGAGTCTCGGATCTGGATCACCGAATCGCGGCGCTTTCGCGCACCGCATGACGAGAGGGACACGTACATGAGTGACGGTCGGATCTTCCGCGAGGCGTGGATCGCCGGTGTGACCAAGCACTACCCCGGTGAGCCGAAGCCGAGCTACGTCACGCCGTGGGACGAGACGCCCGAGTGGGAGCGCGAGGCTGCCGCTGCCGTGTGCGGACAGGTGCGCGACTTCGTCAAGATCAGTGAAGGGCATGCCACACGGCTCACCCGCGAGCAGAAGGGTCGCTTCGTCGCGATCTGCTGGACCGCCCAGATGTTCAAGCACTTCAAGGATCCGAAGCCCGGATACGTCGCCGACTGGGCCGACCTGCCGGCGTGGCAACAGGAGACGGACTCGGACATCTTCGAGCGCATCGAGCGGACCGTCTGAACCCCGAGAACGGTGAAGCCCCCGCTCCCGAGCACTCCGGGCTGGGGGCTTCACCCTCCAGAACGTGCCCCTGAACCGTGCCGCGCCCTGACCCGTCCTCGGGACAGGGCGCGCGACATTCGCCTCAATCCCGCGGGGCTCCCACCGACCGGTCCGCCACCCGTCGCAGGTGAGCCGCGAAGACCTCCGCCGCGTCCGGGGTCAGGGTCCGCAGCGCCACCATCGCCGTGATGATCACATCGCAGAGTTCGGACTCCACGTCCTGCCAGGTGTGGCTCACACCCTTGCGGGGGTTCTGGCCCGTCGCTCCGATGACGGCCTCGGCCACCTCGCCGACCTCCTCGGAGAGCTTCAGGACGCGCAGCAGGACGTCCTGTTGGTGCGGCAGGGTGTGGTGGGAGGCGATCCAGGCGCCCAGGCGGTCGATGGTGTCCCAGGTGTTGTCCGTGTCGGTCATGGGGCACAAGGTTGTCGCACGAACCCGCCCGAGTAGGGTGCGCGGATGATATTCGGACGCGGGCGGTTCCCCGCCGCCGTAGCGGACTTCGAGAGCGCCGTACGGGCGCAGGACGCCGACGCCGCCGAGCGTGCCTTCGAGCGGTTGTCCCGCGGCCTCGGGAAGGCCGGCGACCACGATCTGCGCGAGGCCGGGCCGCGCCTCGCCGCCCTGCTGCCCGACGTCCCTCCGGGCCCGCGGGCGGTGATCGCCGTCATGGTCGGCGCCTGTGTCGAGCGCGGGGCCGATCCGATGGCCTGCGCTGCCCCGGTCCTCGCGGGCGCCACGGAGGCGTTCGAGGCGGCCGAGACGCTCTGCGAGCGCTGGACGGCCGCGGGCCGCGGCGCGCTGCCCGGGCACGACGGCGAGGGGCTGACCGACGAGGACTTCGAGCGGATCGGGTTCGAGCCCGTCATGGCCTGGCAGTCGCTCCCGCAGTTCGAGATGGCCTGTGTCGCGATGCTCAACGCACCGTCCGTACGCCGCGAGGCACCGGGCAAGGAGGAGCTGCGAGCGGCCGTGAGCCGTATCGCGGAAGCCTTCGGCGACACCTTCAAGTGCCTCGTCCACGCCCTCGACGTCCTCGACGACGAACCGCTCGTCGCCATCGACCGCGCCACCGGCGCGGGTTTCGCGCTGCGCATGTCCGGCGTCGGCGACAACTTCCAGCTGCACACGCTGCTCGCCGGCGTACTGATCGGGGGCGGACACCTGCCCGGTGAGGCGCCCTCGGCGGAGGCGGTCGCCGTCTGCCGCGACCGGCCCGGGACGACCCCGACGACCGGGTCCTTCAACCTGGTCGGCGCCGACGGCGAATGGATCTGGAACGAGGGCAGGCCGAGCGACATCCCGGTCGTCCCCTTCGGTGACGGCGTACGGCTCGTGGTCATCGATCCGCCGCCGTACAGGCGGAACTGGGACGCCGGACGGTTCTTCCCCGGGATGACCGGCGAGCTGGAGCTGGAGCGCGTCCTGTCCGCGCAGGAGTCGGCCGCGCTGCTCGCCCAGGTGGCCGAGTCCGTCCACTGACGCGCGCCACAACCCCGGCCCGGGTCCGCGGGGATCGGTGCCGCCCGGTGTACGGGTAACTCATGACCATCCCCGTGGACAAGCTCACCGATCCCGCCGTGCGCGCCTTCGTCGCCGCGGTCAACGCCAACGACGAGGAGGCCTTCCGCGCCGCCCTGGCCCCCGGCGCCACGATGTCCGACGACGGCTCCGACCGTGATCTCGACGAGTGGACCGAGAAGGAGATCTTCTCCTCGCGCGGCCATATGGAGATCGAGTCGGTCAAGGAGGACGGGCACGTTCTCGTCGCCCGCTTCCGCAACGACACCTGGGGCGAGATGCGCACGCGCTGGCGCTTCGTCGTCGAGGGAGGGAAGATCCTCCGCTTCGAGACCGGCCAGGCGTGACCCGGCGGCCGGGGCAGCCCCGGCCGCCCCGGAAACCCCGCCGCAGGGCACGTCGGCCCCGCCTCAGGGCACGGCAGGCCCGTTGCCCCCGGCAGCCCCGGCCGCCCCGGAAAACCCGCCGCAGGGCACGGCTGCCCCGGCCGCCCCCGGAACCCGCCCCCGACCGGCGCCGCCGGGCCGGTTGGCCCCGTCCCCGACCGGCCCGCCCTCGCCGGTCAGCCCCGGCCGATGTACGGCATCGTCGTCGCCATCACCGTCGCGAACTGGACGTTCGCCTCCAGCGGCAGGCCCGCCATGTGCACCACCGTCGCCGCCACGTGCGCCGCGTCCATCACCGGTTCCACCGCGAGCTCGCCGTTGGCCTGGAGGATGCCCGTCTGCATGCGGGACGTCATCTCCGTCGCCGCGTTCCCGATGTCCAGCTGGCCGCAGGCGATCCGGTACGGGCGCCCGTCCAGGGACAGCGACTTCGTCAGGCCCGTCATCGCGTGCTTGGTCGCGGTGTACGCGATCGAGTGCGGGCGCGGCACATGGGCCGAGATCGAGCCGTTGTTGATGATCCGGCCGCCCTGCGGAGACTGGTCCTTCATCGCCCGGAAGGCCGCCTGGGCGCACAGGAACGCGCCCGTCAGGTTCACGTCGACGACCGAGCGCCAGGTCTCGTGGTCCAGGTCCTCAACCGGGACGCCGCCGCCCGCGAACGTACCCGCGTTGTTGAAGAGCAGGTCGACCCGGCCGAAGCGGTCCCGTACCGCGTCGAAGAGCGCCGCCACCGCCTGCGGTGACGTCACGTCCGTCGGGACGCACATCACCTGCCCGGGCGGGACGGACGCGGCCGTCTCCTCCAGCGCTTCCCGCCTTCGGCCCGCCAGCGCCACCGACCAGCCCGCCTCCGCGAGAGCCAGCGCCACGCTCCGGCCGATGCCCGAACCTGCTCCAGTCACCACAGCGATGCTCATGGGCGCGCAGCGTACGGCAGATCGGTGCACAGGGAACTCATCTGTCCGACACGCGGATGTTCTGTACTCGACAACACGAGGTCGTCCCGCCCCACTCCACTATCGGACGGACACCATCCGTCTGGGGAGGGGCATATGACTACCGCACAGACCCATACCGCAGAACTCCGAGCCGCCGCACGCCACTTCGGCCGTCGAGGATTCCTGACCGTCACCGGCGCCGCCGCCGCGCTCGCCTTCGCCGTCCAGCTGCCGGCCGCCGGTGCAGCGAGCGCCGCCGAGTTCGACGGCCGTCGCATCACCGAGGACCCGTTCACCCTGGGGGTGGCGTCCGGCGACCCCCAGCCCGGCTCCGTCCTCCTGTGGACCCGGCTCGCGCCCCGCCCCTTCGAACCCGACGCCGGACTGCCCCGCGAGAGAGTCGCCGTCCGCTGGGAGCTCGCCCGCGACGAGCGCTTCACCCGCGTCGTCCGCCGCGGCGGCGCCACCGCCCATCCGGAGTTCCAGCACAGCGTGCACGTCGAGGTCGACCACCTCGATCCGGACCGGGTGTACTTCTTCCGGTTCCGCGCCGGCGACTGGATCAGCCCGGTGGGCCGCACCCGCACCGCGCCCGCCGCCGACGCCCGGGTGTCGGAGCTCAAGCTCGCCGCCGTCTCCTGCCAGGCGTACCACGACGGTTACTTCACCGCGTACCGGCATCTCGCCCAGGAGGACGTCGACGTCGTCTTCCACCTCGGCGACTACCTCTACGAGTACGCCGTGAACGCCACCGGCGGCGCCCGCGCCTACACCGACCGGCGCCTGCCCGCCGTCTTCAACCGGGAGACGGTCACGCTGGAGGACTACCGGCTGCGGTACGCCCTCTACAAGTCGGACCCCGACCTGATGGCCGCGCACGCCGCCCACCCCTTCGTCGTCACCTGGGACGACCACGAGACCGAGAACAACTACGCGGGCGGGACCCCCGAGAACGACGTGCCGCCGGAGGAGTTCCTGCTCCGGCGCGCCGCCGCCTACCGCGCCTACTGGGAGAACCAGCCGCTGCGGGCGCCCCAGCGGCCCGAGGGCCCCGACATGAGGCTCTACCGGCGGCTCCGCTTCGGCCGGCTCGCCCAGTTCGACATCCTCGACACCCGCCAGTACCGCTCCGACCAGGCCTACGGCGACGGTTGGCGGGTCCCCGGACCCGAGTCCGAGGACCCCGCGCGCACGATGACCGGCGCGGCCCAGGAGCGATGGCTGCTCGACGGCTGGCGCGCCTCCCGCGCGCTGTGGAACGTCGTCCCGCAGCAGGTCGTCTTCTCCGAGCGGCGCAGCGCGCCGACCGCCGGCTACACCGTGTCCATGGACTCCTGGGACGGCTACCCGGCCTCCCGGCAGCGGATCCTCGACGGGGCGGCCGCGGCGGGCGTCGAGAACCTCATGGTGCTCACCGGCGACGTCCACGTCGGCTACGGCCTCGACATCAAGGCCGACTTCCGCGACCCGGCCTCCCGGAACCTCGGCACGGAGATCGTCGCCACCTCGATCTCCAGCGGCAAGGACGGCGCCGACCGGCCCGCCAACTACGACCACCTCACAGCCGCCAACCCGCACATGAAGTTCTACAACGGGCGGCGCGGCTATGTGACGGTCGCGCTCGGCGAGCGAAGCGCCCGCGCCGACTTCCGTACGGTCACGGCCGTGACGACCCCGGGCGCCCCGGTCACCACGGCCGCGTCCTACGTCACCGAGGCGGGTAACCCCGGTCTTACCCCTGCCTAGCCACCCGCCGGGTGGGCCGTCCGGAGACCCGCGCAGCCGCCCGCCGGGTGGGCCGTCCCGAGACCCGCGCAGCCACCCGCCGGGTGGGCCGTCCCGAGACCCGCGCAGCCACCCGCCGGGTGTGCCGGCCCGAGACCCGCGCAGCCACCCGCCGGGTGGGTCGCGTCCCGAGACCCGCGCAGCCACCCGCCGGGTGTGCCGGCCCGAGACCCGCGCAGCCACCCGCTCGCCGGGCCGGTCTCACACCCGCGTAGCCACCCGCTCGGCGGGATAGCGGACGCCGATGCGGTCCCGTACCGCGTCGAGCGTCCGCATCACCGCGAGCGTCCCCTCCAGGGGGACGAGCGGCGACTCCGTGGTGCCGGCCCGCAGACAGCGCATCACCTCGGCCGCCTCGTGCCGCAGCGAGTGCGGGTCGTCCTCGTTCACGAACTCCTCCGGCTCCCGGCCCTCGCGCACCAGCGTGAACCGCTCCGGGAAGAAGAACCCCCGCGGAAGGTCGATCCGGCCCTTCGACCCCGTCACCGACGCGGTCAGCGGAGTGTCAGCCACGATCGAGCACGACAGCAGCGCCGAGGCCCCGGACGCCCACCCCAGCAGCATCCCGGTGTTCAGATCGGTGCCCTCCGGCGAGAGCAGCGCATGGGCCTGTACGGAGTCGGGCTCGCCCAGCAGCAGGTGCGCGAAGGAGACCGGATACACCCCGAGGTCGAGCAGCGCACCGCCGCCCACCGCGGGATCGCGCAGCCGGTGATCCGCGGCGAACGGGCCCGCCAGCCCGAAGTCCGCCTGTACGGTCCTGATCTCGCCGATCGCGCCGTCCGCCACCAGCTCGGCCATCCGCCGGATCAGCGGGTTGCAGTACATCCACATGGCCTCCATCAGGAAGAGACCACGACCCCGGGCGAGGGCGACCAGCTCCTCCGCCTCACCCGCGTTCAACGTGAAGGCCTTCTCGCAGAGGACCGCCTTCCCCGCCTCCAGGGCGAGCCCGGCGGCCGCCCGGTGCGCGTGGTGGGGTGTCGCCACATAGACCACGTCGACGTCCTCGTCCGCGACGAGCCCCGCCCAGTCCCCGTAGGCCCGGGGTATCCCGAAGCGGTCCGCGAACGCCTTCGCCGACGCCTCCGTACGGGACGCCACCGCCACGACCTCCGCGCCCTCCATGGACCGCAGGTCGGTCGTGAACCGTTCCGCTATCCCGCCCGTCGCCAGCACGCCCCACCGCACGGTTCCCGCCATGTGCCCACCCCAAAAAGGTCTCGACCACTCTCGACGAGCTGAGAGCATAGGGAAGGATTCAACGAAATGGAGCTGTTGATGCCGGAGAGCGGCCGGACGACGAAGCAAGGACACATAACCGGCACCACCAGCACCCCCGTCGCCGCCGCGCGCCGCGTCGGGCTGCTCGTCACCCTCGTCCTCGGCGGACTGACGGCGCTGCCGCCGCTCTCCATGGACATGTACCTGCCCGCGCTGCCGGAGGTCACCGAGTCGCTGCGCGCGCCCGCCGCGACCGTCCAGCTCACCCTCACCGCCTGCCTCGCCGGCATGGCCCTCGGCCAGCTCGTCGTCGGGCCGATGAGCGACAAGTGGGGGCGCCGCCGCCCCCTGCTGGCCGGCATGATCGTGTACGTGGCCGCCACCGCGGTCTGCGCCTTCGCGCCCTCGGTCGAACTGCTCATCACCTTCCGGCTGCTCCAGGGCCTGGCGGGCGCGGCGGGCATCGTGATCGCGCGGGCCGTCGTCCGGGACCTGTACGACGGCGTCGAGATGGCCCGGTTCTTCTCCACCCTGATGCTGATCTCCGGCGTCGCCCCGATCATCGCGCCGCTCATCGGCGGGCAGATCCTGCGGATCACCGACTGGCGGGGCGTCTTCCACGTCCTCACCGTCATCGGCGTCCTGCTGACCGTGGTGGTGTGGAGGTTCCTGCACGAGACCCTGCCGCCCGAGCGCCGGCACGCCGGCGGCGTCGGCGAGGCGCTGCGCACCATGCGCGGGCTGCTCGCGGACCGCGTCTTCACCGGCTACATGCTGGCCGGCGGACTCGCCTTCGCCGCGCTCTTCGCGTACATCTCGGCCTCTCCCTTCGTCGTCCAGGAGATCTACGGCGCCTCGCCGCAGACCTTCAGCCTGCTCTTCGGCCTGAACTCGATCGGGCTCGTCGCCGTCGGCCAGATCAACGGCAAGCTGCTCGTCGGGCGGGTCAGCCTCGACAAGGTGCTGGGCGGGGGGCTCGCGGTCATCCTGCTCGCCTCGGTGGCGCTGCTGCTGATGACGAGCGGGGTGTTCGGCAAGGTGGGTCTGGCCCCGATCGCCGCCGGTCTGTTCGTGCTCATGTCCGCGATGGGTACGGCGATGCCGAACACGAACGCGCAGGCCCTGATGCGGACTCCACACGCGGCGGGCTCGGCCTCGGCGCTCCTCGGCACGTCGTCCTTCCTGATCGGGGCGATCGCCTCGCCGCTCGTCGGGATCGCCGGGGAGGCGACGGCGGTGCCGATGGCGCTGGTGCAGCTGGTCTGCGCGGTGGGGGCGCTCGCCTGCTTCCTCGGTATGTGCCGCCCCTGGCGCACGCCTTCCGAGCCGCAGACCGGCTGAGCGGCGGGGGCGGCCTGGGGCGGCCCGGTGGCCCCGGCGTCGCGCCTAAAATGTCGAGGTGAACGCCTCCCTCCCGACCGCTCCCACCGCCGACGCCCTGCGCGCCGCACTCGCCGGGCTCCTCGACGGGCTGCCGCCCCGCCAGGCCGCCCAGGCCGTCGAGCGGCTGATCGCCAACTACCGCGGGACCACCCCGACGGACGCCCCGGTCCTGCGCGACCGGTCCGACGTCGCCGCGTACGCCGCGTACCGGATGCCGGCGACGTTCGAGGCGGTACGGGCGGCGCTCGACGCCCTGCGGGACGCGGCCCCCGCCTGGCAGCCGGTCACGCACACCGACATCGGCGGCGGCACGGGAGCGGCGAGCTGGGCCGTCGCGGAGGCCTGGGACGGAGCCGCCCGCACCACCGTCCTGGACTGGGCGGAGCCCGCACTCACGCTCGGCCGTGAGCTCGCGGACGGGGTGTTCGACGCGGAGTGGCGGCGGGCCAGGATCAGCGGGGCGCTGAAGCTCGACGACACGGACCTCGTGACGGTCTCGTACGTCCTGAAGGAGCTGACCGAGGCCGACCGCCGGGCGGTCGTGGCCGAGGCGGCGCGGGTGGCACGGGCGGTCGTGATCGTGGAGCCGGGCACGCCCGACGGCTACGAGCGGATCATCGCCGCGCGCTCGCTCCTCGTCGAGGCGGGGCTGACCGTGGCGGCGCCGTGCCCGCACAGCGGGGCCTGCCCGATCGAGCCGGGCACGGACTGGTGTCACTTCGCGGCCCGGGTGAGCAGGTCCTCGCTGCACCGGCAGGTGAAGGGCGGCTCGCTGCCGTACGAGGACGAGAAGTTCAGTTACGTAGCGGCGACCAGGTTCCCGGTGACGCCGGCGGCCGCCCGGGTCACGCGCAAGCCCCAGATCCGCAAGGGCCAGGTGCTGCTGGAGCTGTGCGGGCCCGACGGGCTCGTCCGGGAGACGGTGACCAAGCGCCACGGGCCCCTGTACAAGGCGGCGCGCGACGTGGAGTGGGGCGACCCCTGGCCCCCGGCGGAGGCGTAGCTCCGGGACCGGTGGTCGGCGGTCGCCCCGGCGGATCAGGCGCGCAGCTCCTGGGTGCAGCACTTCACGCTGCCGCCGCCCTTGAGGAGTTCGGTCAGATCCATGCCCAGCGGCTCGAAGCAGCGCTCGCGGAGCGGTTCGAACAGGCCCACCGCCGCCTGGGGCAGCAGCACGTGCCGTCCGTCGCTGACCGCGTTCAGGCCGAGGGCCGCCGCGTCGTCCTCCGTGGCCAGGAGGGCGTCCGGGAAGAGACGGGCGAGGACGGCCCGGCTGCCGGGGGAGAAGGCGGCCGGGTAGTACATGATCTCGTCGCGCGCGTCGTCCAGGACGCACAGGGCCGTGTCCAGGTGGTAGTAGCGCGGGTCCACCAGGTCCAGGCCGATCACGGGGCGGCCGAAGAACTCCTGTGCCTCGTCGTGGGAGAGCGGGCTGGAGCGGAAGCCGCGGCCGGCCAGGATCCAGGACGAGGTCACCGCGAAGTCGCCCTCGCCCTCGTTCACGTGCTCCGGCTCCCGTACCTGCGCGTAGCCGTTCCGGCGGAACCAGTCCAGGTGCGCCGCCGCCTCGCCCGCGCGCTCCGGGTAGGCGAACTTCGCGCCGAGCACGCGGCCGCCCACCACCGTCGCGCCGTTCGCGGCGAAGACCATGTCCGGCAGGTCGGGGCGCGGGTCGAGGAGCTCGACGGTGTGGCCGAGCGAGCGGTAGCGGTCGTGCAGGTCCTCCCACTGGGTGAGGGCGAGCTGCAGATCGACCGGTTTCGTGGGGTCCATCCAGGGGTTGATGGAGTACGTCACCTTGAAGTGCGTGGGTGGGCACATCAGATAACGGCGGGGCGACGCCTCGCGCGGGGTAGGGCGCAAAGAGGGCTCCTCACGGACGTGCGGACGGAAGATGGCCCCATGGTCCGCTCTGGACGGCGTCCGCGCAGTGGACCGTTCGGGTGGTTCCGGCGAACACCCGGTGGCGAGACGCATCGTCTCGTTGCCTGCTAGGTTGGCTCCATGGCCGACTCCCCGTCCCCCGACTCGCCGACGACCGACTCCCCGACAACCGACTCCCCGTCCCCCGTCCCCAGGACCCGCCCGTCCAGGACGTCCAAGACCCCTGACAAGACCCCCGACTCCTCCCGCCGCAGCGAGCGCTCCCGCCGCGCCATCTACGACGCCGCCCTCGCCCTCGTCGCCGAGGCCGGGTACGCCAGGACGACCATCGAGGGCATCGCCGCACGCGCCGGCGTCGGCAAGCAGACCATCTACCGCTGGTGGCCCTCCAAGGCCGCCGTCCTCCTCGACGCCTTCCTCGACCTCGCGGCCCGGGCCAACGAGGAGCTCGGCGGCGACGCCGACAGTGAGATCCCCGACACCGGTGACCTCGCCGCCGACCTGAAGTACGTGCTCCGCGCCACCGTCGACGAGCTGAACAACCCCACCTACGACGCCCCCTCCCGCGCCCTGGCCGCCGAGGGCATCGTCAACCCCGAACTCGGCGCCCAGTTCGTGGAGCGGCTCCTGGAACCCCAGCTCCAGTACTACGTCCGCCGCATCGAGACAGCCCAGGCCGCCGGGGACATCGACCCCGACGTCGACCCGCGCATCGCTCTCGAACTCCTCGTCGGCCCGCTGAACCACCGCTGGCTCCACCGCACCCTGCCGCTGACCCACGCCTACGCCGATACCCTCGTCGACTACGCGCTGCGCGGCCTCGCACCCCGTACGTGACCCCCTTGCTCCCCTGTGCCACCCCGCACGCAACCCCCGCGCCCCCCGGGCGCAACCCCCGATCCACACCCCGGTTGAGGACTCCGGTCACCCGGAGCGCAGGATGGTGGGACCATGGGCAGAGCCGAACGGGCGAGTAGTGGGGTGTGAGGGGATAGATGGGCGACGGTATCGGCCGCTACCGCGGCACGGAGAGCAAACTCGCGCAGTGGCTGCGCAGGCGTCCCAAGCGCACCGCGGCCGACGACGAGAACCGCCGCGAGAAGCTGCTCCTGGCCGCCGCCTCCGCGGGACTGCCCCTGGCACCCGCCGCGTACCCCGTCGGCTATCGCTGCTCCTGTGAACGCATCGGCTGTCCGACCCCGGCACGGCACCCCGTCTCCTTCGCCTGGCAGACCCAGTCGACCACCGACCGCGCCCAGATCGAGCGCTGGGCCCTCGGCGAGCCCGAGGCGAACTTCATCACCGCCACCGGCATGGTCCACGACGTCCTCGACGTTCCCCTGGCGGCCGGACGCGCCGCCCTGGAGCGGCTCCTCGCCCAGGGCGTCGAGGTCGGACCGGTCGCCGAGTCCGCCGAGAGCGCGGGCGACGGCGGGCGGATGCTCTTCTTCACCGCCACCCGCGGCACCCCTGAGGACGAGGACGAGTGGTGGCCGTGCGAGCTGGACTGCCATCCCGAGACCATGGACGAGCATCCGGGGCTGCGCTGGCACTGCCGCGGCAGCTACGTCCTCGTACCGCCGGCCCGGCTCATCGGTGACGAGGACGAGCATCCGGCCGTCGCCTGGCTCCGCGGCCCCGAGCACGCCCTGCCCGACCCGCTGAACCTGCTGGAGATCCTCACCGACGCCTGCGCCCGGCACGCCGCCGAGCGGGAGGAGCGGGGCGCGCAGGCCGAACACGAGGTCGCCTGGCCCCTCGGCCGCCGCTGACCGCCGGCGCCGGCGGGACGCTGGGAGACGGCGGGCGTACGTACACCCGCCGCGCCCGGACCAGCCACCTGCCGAGACGCCCGCGCCCACAGGCCGGCCCCCGGGCCTGTCCACAGCCGGGCCCTCGGATCGGTCGCCCAGGCCGGGCTCCGGGCCTGTCCACACTGAACCCTGGACCCGTCCCCCAGACCGGGCACCGGGCCGGCCACAGAGCCGGGCCTGCCCGCGCCCGCACGCCGGATCCTGTGATCCGCCCCAGGCTGGACCCCCGGCCTGCCTCACGCCGGACCCTGATCCGTCCCCCAGGCCGTCCCCCAGGCCGAACCCCGGGCCCGTCCCCTCGCCGGGCCCCGGAGCGGCGGGTAGCGCCCTAAGAGCCCTTCGCCCCCGTCACACCCTGGAGCCGGCCCGCGATCGTGACGCCGTCGCGGGCCGTGCCCGCCGGCTTCACCAGGACCGCCTGGCTCGACACCCACTCCTTGGTGACCGTGTTCTTCACCTCGCCGGTCATCAGGGCCTTCACCTCGGGGACGACCTTCGGCCGGTACCCCTGCGCCGCCGTCTGCCGCTCGAAGTACCGCGTCGCGAAGAAGGCCAGCGCCCCGCCGTCCCGCGTCGCGAGCGCCAGCGGCGCGAAGTCCCCGGTGTCCGTGACCTGGTCGATGTACTGCGTCGCGAGACCCGCCCGCTTCGCCGCCTTCTGCCGCTGGTCCCGCCACGCCGTGGTGTGCGGCCCCGCCGCGAACTGGCCCTGCTCGCCGCCGCCGAGGAACGACACGTACTGCCGGCCCAGATCCTTCGGCGCCACCGCGAGCCGCGCGGAGTCCGCGGCGACCGGCTCCGCGTATCCGTCGCCGTCCGTCGCGAACTCGGGGATCTCGTCCGGGGTCAGGATCGCCAGATAGGCGACCTCCCACGGCTGTTCGGAGCCGTTGCGCACGAAGACCAGGAGCCAGCGGTTGTCGCCCCGGCCCTGGTCGGTGTCCCGGTTGGAGTCGGTGTCGGCGACGAACCAGCGCGGCCAGCCCGCCTTCTTGGGGAGCACGAACGTCGCGTCCGTCAGCTCCAGCGGCTGGTGGGCCGGGTTGCCGCCGGGGCTGGTGACCGCACGGGACTTCAGACCGGCCTGGTTGATCGCCCCGAGCGGACCGGTGACACGGCCCGCGTCGAGGGCCGGGTCATGGGCCTTGTCGGCCCTGTTGTAGGCGTCGGTGAAGTCCTTGAGGGCCTGCTCGGCCTCAGCCTTCGTCGCCGCCGGCAGCAGCTCCCGCTCGCCGTGTACCGTCACGCAGCCGCTCGCCGTCAGCGCCAGTGCGATCGCCGCCGTCGTCGCCACGAGCGCCCTCGACGGCCGCCGCCTCAGCCTTCTCATCGGTTGCCTTCTGCTCCTCGACCCCCACTGACCGTCCGAACCCTACCGGGGCCAGGAACAGGACGAGCGTCGGGATCAGGTAGAGCGTCCACACCGTGACCTGAAGAACCGTCGGGTCCGGCTGGAAGTTGAAGACACCCTTCAGCAGCGTCCCGTACCAGCTGTCCGGCGGGATCGTCGCCGAGACGTCGAACGCCTTGTCCGCCAGGCCGCCGAGGAAACGCGCCTCCTGCAGATCGTGCACCCCGTAGGCGAGGACACCGGCAGCCACCACGACCAGCATGCCGCCCGTCCAGGTGAAGAACTTCGCCAGGTTGATCCGCAGCGCGCCGCGGTAGAACAGCCAGCCCAGCAGCACCGCCGTCGCGATGCCGAGCAGGACCCCCGCCAGCGGCGCGTACGTGCCGTCCGAGGAGGCCCGCACCGACGCCCATACGAACAGCGCCGTCTCCAGACCCTCGCGGCCCACGGCCAGGAAGGCGGTGGCCACCAGCGCGCCCGTGCCCATCCGCAGGGCCGCGTCCAGCTTGCCGTGCAGCTCCTGCTTCAGATGCCGGGCCGTGCGCCGCATCCAGAAGACCATCCAGGTCACCAGACACACCGCGAGGATCGAGAGCGAGCCGCCGAGCAGCTCCTGCGCCTCGAACGTCAGCTCCTGCGAGCCGAATTCGAGACCGGCGCCGAAGGCGAGCGCCACGCCGACCGCCACGCCGATGCCGATCCAGATCGGCTTCAGGGCGTCACTGCGGTCCGTCTTGACCAGGTACGCGATGAGGATGCAGACGACGAGGCTGGCCTCCAAACCCTCGCGCAGCCCGATCAGATAGTTGCCGAACACGTCGGTTTCCTCCCCTTCACGCCGTTACGCGAACAGTGCCCGGCCCCACCAGTCGTCCGTGTCGCGGACGCCCGGCGGGACGGCGAACACAGCCGAACCCACGTGCTGGATGTACTCGTTGAGTGCGTCGGCCCGGGCCAGTGAGGTCTGCACCGGGATGAAGCCGGTACGGACGTCCCGCTGGTACGCGAGGAAGAACAGGCCCGCCTCCAGCCGGCCCAGNNCGGGGTGGGCGAGGCGGACGTGCGAGTCGGGCTTCATGGCCTTCAGGAACGGCTCGTCGTGCTCCTTGGCCTTCCCGACGGGGGAGCCCTCGCGCTTGTCGCGGCCGAAGATGTCCTCCTGCTCCTGGAGCGGAGTGCGGTCCCAGGTCTCGACGTTCATCCGGATCCGGCGCGCGACGAGATAGGAGCCGCCCGTCATCCAGGCGGCCCGGCCCGGGGCGTCCTTCGCCGGCACCCAGACGTGTTCGTCCAGGGCGGCGGCGTCGGTGCCCGCGATGTTGCGGGTGCCGTCCTTGAAGCCGAACAGGTTGCGCGGGGTCTGCGCGTCGGGGGTCGTGGACGACGTCTTGCCGAAGCCCAGCTGCGACCAGCGCACCGCGACCGTACCGAAGCCGATCCTGGCCAGGTTGCGGATCGCGTGCACCGCGACCTGCGGGTCGTCCGCGCACGCCTGGACGCACAGGTCGCCGCCGCTGCGGGCCGGGTCCAGGTTGTCGCCGGGGAACCTGGGCAGATCGACCAGGGCCCCGGGCCGCCGGTCCTTCAGACCGAAGCGGCCGTCGAAGAGGGAGGGGCCGAAGCCGATGGTGAGGGTGAGCCGTGACGGCTTGAGGCCGAGAGCCTCGCCCGTGTCGTCCGGCGGAGCCTCCGGGAGACCGCCGTAGGCGCCCTCCCCGACCTCGTGACCGGCCG
>NZ_JAGGOS010000097.1 GCF_018614205.1 Streptomyces sp. ISL-36
CGCCGCAGGGCCCCCAGGGCCTGCGGGCCACCCCCCAGCCCCGCGTCCCCGCCCAGGCACAAGCGCAGGCGCAGGCGCACGTTCAAGCCCAGGCGCAGGCGCAGGCACAGGTTCAAGCCCAAGCCCAAGCCCAGGCACAGGCCCAGCCCCAGCAGCCCGCGCCCGTCACCACCGGCCCCGGGGGTGGCGCGCACTCGTGGCCCCAGCAGGTGCATCAGCTCGCCCAGGGCCGGCAGCCCGCTCCCACCGCCGAACCCGAGCAGCCGGTTCTTCCCTGGAAGCCGCCCGTCGAGGACCCCTTCCTCCAGGCCGCCCGCGCGCAGGCCGCGGCCCGCCCCGCCGGGCTCGGCAAGCGGCTTCTCGCCCGGCTCGTCGACACCCTCGTGCTCGGCGCGATCACCGGGGCCGTCTCCTTCCCCTTCGTCACCAAGGCGCTCGACCACATCGACGGCAAGATCGAGGCGGCCAAGCAGTCCGGCCTCACCGTCCAGGTCTGGCTCCTCGACGGCACAACCTCCCTCTACTTCGGCATCGCGCTCGCCGCCCTCCTCGTCCTCGGCGTGCTGTACGAGGCGCTGCCCACGGCCAAGTGGGGCCGGACGCTCGGCAAGAAGCTGTGCGGCCTTGAGGTGCGGGACATCGAGGCGCACGAACCGCCGGCCTTCGGCGCGGCCCTGCGCCGCTGGCTCGTCTACAGCGTCCTCGGGCTGCTCGTCCTCGGCATCCTCAATGTGCTCTGGTGCCTCTTCGACCGTCCCTGGCGGCAGTGCTGGCACGACAAGGCGGCGCACACCTTCGTCGCCGGGTAGCGGCAGGCCACGTCCGGCGGTCCCCCGAACGGGCGGCGAATCGTTGCGGGGTGCTGCCCCGCGGGGTGCACTGCCCCCATGAGCAACGACCCGCCGCCCGGCCAGCCGCCCGAGGACGATCCGTTCAAGAAGCCCCAGGAACCGCCGCCGTCGTCGGCCGGGTCCCCGTACGGCACCCCGCCTCCCGGGGGCCCGCCGCCCGGCGGACCTCCGGGAGGTCCGCCGCCGGGAGGCCCGCCCCCCGGAGGTCCGTCCCCCGGGAGCCCGTACGGCTCGCCGTACGACAGCGCGCCTCCCCCTCCGCCGTACGGGGGTTACGGCGGCGGCTACGGCGGCACCGATCCGCTGGCCGGGATGCCCCCGCTCGCCGAGTCCGGCCGGCGCATCCTCGCGAGGATCATCGACTGGCTGATCATCGCCGTACCGCTGGCGCTCATCGGCATCCCGTTCGACATCTACACACGGGCGAGCGAAGGTGACAACGACTTCGGGGACACCGTCAACAGCTTCAACGGCGGGAGTCAGCTGGTCTTCCAGCTCATCACCATCGTCGCGTACATCGCCTACGACACCGTCATGACGGCGAAGAACGGCCAGACGGTCGGCAAGAAGGTGATGAAACTGCGGGTCGCGATGCTCAACGACGGTTCCACACCGCCGATGAACGCCTCGCTCATCCGCGCCGTCGTGCTGTGGCTGCCCGCGCTGATCTGCTGCGCCTGCCTGTGGCCGCTGATCCTGCTGATCCTGATCCTGGTCGACAAGCCCTACAAGCAGGGTCTGCATGACAAGGCCGCCAAGACCGTGGTGGTGTCCGTGCCGCGGTAGCCCCCGAGAGCCGAGCGGTCACGAACGGATCCGGGTATCGGCCCCCGCGCCCACGCGCGTCGCGGGTACCCGGATCCTCTTCTGTTCCGGAAGCGGCACGACCGGGGTCTTGACCTGCCTGTCCCGTACCGGCATCGTCACCGTCACGAGCAGACCGAGGAGCAGTCCGGCGACGCTGATCGTGGCGATCCCCAGCGTCGTCGTCGTACGGGACAGCAGGAGCAGGGCGGCGGTCGAGAAGACGACGGTGGCCGAACCATAGGCGAGCTGTGCGGCGTTCGGACGCGGCATGACGGGTACCGTCCCTCGAAGCATCGGCGGGTCGCACTCCCGAGCGACTCTACGACGGTGCATGCCCGAGCGGAACCGGAAGTAAGCGTGACCTAACCCACCGTGCCGATGCACGGGGGGCGCATGGAGTCACGGATCCCCCGACGTACCCAGGCGATGCGCCGGTTGACCGTTCGACTATCGGAACCGCGCTACCGCATAGTGCAGTTGGCTTGTTCAAGTCAAGATCTGTCTTTTTATCGTCAACTCCGATCCAATGTCGTCACTTGTGACGCGCGACCCGCGTCGAGCGGACACCCCACCTTCGGTCCGTGGGCGCGGGCGCCGGGGAGGACAACTTCAAGTGACCAACAGACGACGGGCGATCAGAGCGTCCGCAGTCGTCGTGGCGCTCGCGGCCACCGCCGCCACCGCCTCGACCTTCACCACCGCATGGGCCGACAACCACGGGACCGTGACTCCGGCCGACGTCCGCCACGACCCGGCCCCGGGTGCCGGTGTCGACAAGACGGCGGTCGACCACGACCTCGATGGTCCGTACAGCAAGCAGCAGGAGCAGCAGCGCAAGGCTGCCCTGGAGCAGGTGCTGAGCGGCGAGAGCAAGGTCGAGCGCCGCGGGGGTTCCCAGGTCGTCAAGCTCGACAGCAAGAAGTACGTCGAGCTGGGCCGGGAGAAGACCGACAAGATCTTCACCATCCTCGTCGAGTTCGGCGACAAGGTGGACACCACCACGCTGGTGAACCGTGCCGACGACGACACGGACGAGCTCAAGCCGAAGTTCGGCGGCACGCCCGGCCCGCTGCACAACCGGATAACAGAGCCGGACCGTGCGAAGGACAACTCCACGGCCTGGCAGAAGGACTACAACCGGCAGCACTTCCAGGACCTGTACTTCGGCACCGGCAAGGACGCCAAGGGACAGCCCAAGCAGTCGCTGAAGACCTACTACGAGAAGACCTCCTCCGGCCGTTACTCGGTCGAGGGTGGCGTCTCCGACTGGGTCAAGGTCGAGTACAACGAGGCCCGTTACGGCTCGAACTACTGCGGCGGCACCAACTGCGCCAACGTCTGGGACGCCGTCCGCGACGGTGTCACGGCGTGGACCGCGGACCAGAAGGCCAAGGGCCGTACCGACGCCCAGATCAAGGCCGACCTGGCGCAGTACGACCAGTGGGACCGCTACGACTTCGACGCCGACGGCAACTTCAACGAGGCCGACGGCTACATCGACCACTTCCAGATCGTCCACGCGGGCGAGGACGAGTCGGCGGGCGGCGGCGACCAGGGCGGCGACGCCCTGTGGGCCCACCGCTGGTACGCGTACGGCACCGACGCCGGCAAGACCGGCCCGGCGAACAACAAGTCCGGCGGTACGCAGATCGGCAACTCGGGCATCTGGGTCGGCGACTACACGATGCAGCCGGAGAACGGCGGCCTCGGCGTCTTCGCCCACGAGTACGGCCACGACCTCGGTCTGCCCGACCTGTACGACACCTCCGGCAAGCCCGGCGCCGAGAACTCGACCGGCTTCTGGTCCCTGATGTCCTCCGGTTCCTGGCTCGGCCGGGGCAAGGAGTCCATCGGCGACCTGCCCGGCGACATGAACGCCTGGGACAAGCTGCAGCTCGGCTGGCTCAACTACACCAAGGTGAGCGACGAGCAGCGCGGTACGAAGTCCACCCACAAGCTGGGCGTGGCCGAGTACAACACCAAGAACCCGCAGGCGCTCGTCGTCGAGCTGCCGAAGAAGCAGGTCACCACCGATGTCGTCGCGCCCGCCGAGGGTGCCACGCAGTGGTGGAGCGACATGGGTGACGACCTCAAGAACACCCTGACCCGCTCCGTCGACCTCACGGGCAAGTCGAAGGCCACCCTGGAGCTCAAGGGCTGGTACGACATCGAGCTGGACTACGACTACCTCTACACCGAGGTGTCGACGGACGGCGGCGCCAACTGGACCGCCCTGGACGGCACGGTCGACGGCAAGCCGCTGCCGCGCGACGCGAGCGGCGCCCCGGCGCTGACCGACGTCTCCGGCGCGTACAAGCCGCTCGTCTTCCCGCTGGACGCCTACGCGGGCAAGAAGTTCGACCTCCGCTTCCGCTACCAGACGGACGGCGGCGCGGGCGGCAAGGGCTTCGCGGCCGACGCCATCACGCTGACCGCCGACGGTGCCACCGTCTTCTCGGACAACGTCGAGAACGGTGACAACGGCTGGACGGCGAAGGGCTTCTCGCGGATCGGCAAGGGCTTCACGAAGGAGTACGAGCAGTACTACCTCGCGGAGAACCGTCAGTACGTCTCGTACGACGCGACCCTCAAGGTCGGCCCGTACAACTTCGGTTTCACGGGTGAGAAGGCCAGCTGGGTCGAGCACTACCCGTACCAGAACGGTCTGCTCGTCTGGCTGTGGGACACCTCGCAGAAGGACAACAACACGGCCGTCCACCCGGGCCAGGGCCTGGTCCTGCCGGTCGACGCGCACCCGACGCCGCTGAAGTGGTCGAACGGGACGCTGATGCGCAACCGTGTCCAGTCCCACGACGCGCCCTTCGGCACCTACCGGACCGACGGCTTCACGCTGCACAACGCCGACGTCCCGACGTGGATCAAGCCGCAGGCCGGCAACCCGGTCTTCGACGACCGCAAGGGCACGTACTGGTTCAAGGAGACCGAGCGTGCCGGTGTCCAGGTAACTGACACCAACACCAAGATCACGGTCGTCAAGGAGCCGAAGAACGGCCAGACGATCACCGTCCAGGTGGGTCCCTCGACGAAGTAATTAACATCGTCGCAGGTCAAAGCATGATCGGCCGTCGCCCTCTAGCGGGCGGCGGCCGATCGTGTTTAGGTGCGTCTGACCAGTTCTTATTGACAGCGAGCTCACAGGGGGAGTGGTTCCGGCATGCCCGGTGGAGGTTTCTGCAAGTTGCCAGGTGGCAGTGTGGTCGTCGCGATAGGGCTGCCGAGCCCGGCGGGCGACGGCGCCACGGTCCGCTTCCTGGTCCACGCCGCGAACCGGGCCCGCGCCCTGACCCGCCTGCGGAACCTGGGCCTGCGGGCGGTCTACCTCAGGGGCAACGCGGAACCCCCCACCCCCGACGAGATCACCGCGGTCCTCCACCACCCGGACGGCCTCCTGTGGAGATCCACCCCGGTCATGGACCAGGAGCTCTGGCACCCGGTCCGCGCCCTGCCCCGCCCCGCCGCCTAGAGCGCGACTGGAGACGGGCCCAGGGCCGGGCCACCGGGCACCCAGGGCCGGACGCCAACGCCGGGCCACGGACGGGACCGGCGGGCCGGCCCACGGGCCGGGACCAGGGCTAGACCACGGGCTTGCCCGTGAGCTCCACCCCGGCACCCCGCAGCTCCTCCAGGGCCCGCTCCGTCGTCTCCTTCGCGACCCCCGCCGTCAGATCCAGCAGGACCTGGGTCCTGAACCCCTCCCGCGCCGCGTCCAGCGCCGTCGCACGGACGCAGTGGTCCGTGGCGATGCCGACCACGTCGACCTCGCTCACGTCCCGCTCCCGCAGCCACTCCGCCAGCGTCATACCGTTCTCGTCCCGCCCCTCGAAGCCGCTGTACGCCGCTTCGTACGCGCCCTTGTCGAAGACGGCCTCGATCGCCCCGCAGGCGACCGCGGGCGCGAAGTTCGGGTGGAAGCCGACGCCCTCCGTGCCGGCGACGCAGTGCACCGGCCAGGAGGTGACGTAGTCCGGCTCCTGGCCCTGCGGCGCGAAGTGCGCGCCCGGGTCGATGTGGTGGTCGCGGGTGGCCACGACGTGCTGGTACGCGGCCCCCGCCGCCTCGCCGACCAGGTCGGTGATGGCGGCGGCGACGTCCGCGCCCCCCGTCACCGCGAGGCTGCCGCCCTCGCAGAAGTCGTTCTGAACGTCGACGACGATCAATGCGCGGTGCATGGCGGGTGTCCTTCGGTGGGGGAGAGCGGGGCGGCGGGTGCGGTCGCTCGGAGACGACATCGAGCCTAGAGACTTCCCCCTCCCTTCGGGAGGGGGCGTTTCAAGGCGTTACGCGTACTCCTTACACGTACTCCGTCAGACATACTCCGTCGGCAGCACCGGCTCACCGCGCGACAGCTGGATCGCCGACATCGGCAGGCCGGCCCGCGCCGCGATGTGCCGGGCCCGCGCCGCCTCCAGAGGCTCCCGGGCCACCACGTCGCCGCCCTTGACCAGCTCGACCAGGAGCTGCTGGTCGGCGAGGTCCGGCGGGACCGGTCCCGTGCCCACGACCTCCGCCTCGGCCACGCCGTCCTTGTCGGTCCGCCGGGCCGCCCACTTGCGGCCGCCGACCGACGCCTTCCCGCCGAGCGACTTCTTGGCCACCGCGGTCAGCGGCGCCCTGGGGTCGGCCGACTGGGCGCGGGCGACCAGCTTGTAGACCATCGAGCAGGTCGGGTGGCCGCTGCCGGTGACCAGCTGCGTGCCCACTCCGTACGCGTCGACCGGCGCCGCCGCCAGGGAGGCGATGGCGTACTCGTCCAGGTCCGAGGTGACCACGATCTTGGTGTCCACGGCGCCCAGCTCGTCGAGCTGCTGCCGCACACGGTGCGCCACGAGGAGCAGGTCCCCGGAGTCGATGCGGACCGCCCCGAGGTCCTTGCCGGCCACCTCGACGGCGGTACGGACGGCCTCGGTCACGTCGTAGGTGTCGACGAGCAGCGTCGTACCGCTGCCCAGCGAGTCGATCTGGGCCCGGAACGCGTCCCGTTCGGTGTCGTGGAGCAGGGTGAACGCGTGCGCCGAGGTGCCGACGGTCGGGATGCCGTAGCGGAAGCCGGAGGCGAGGTCCGATGTGGAGTCGAAGCCGCCAACGTACGCGGCCCGCGCGGAGGCGACGGCCGCCAGTTCGTGGGTGCGCCGGGCGCCCATCTCGATCAGCCGCCGGCCGCCGGCCGCGGCCGACATCCGGGAGGCGGCCGCCGCGATGGCCGAGTCGTGGTTGAGGATCGACAGGACCACGGTCTCCAGGAGCACGCACTCGGCGAAGGAGCCCTCGACCCGAAGGATCGGGGAGCCGGGGAAGTACACCTCACCCTCGGGGTAGCCCCAGATGTCCCCCGAGAAGCGGTATCCCGCGAGCCACCGGAGCGTCGGCTCGTCGACGATGTTCCGCTCGCGCAGGAAGCCGAGCACGCCCGGGTCGAAGCGGAAGTTCTCGACCGCGTCCAGAACCCGCCCGATGCCTGCCACCACGCCGTACCGCCGCCCCTCGGGCAGCCGGCGGGTGAAGACCTCGAAGACGGAGCGCCGGTCCGCGGTGCCGGCCCTGAGGGCCGCCTGGAGCATGGTCAGCTCGTACTGGTCGGTGAAGAGCGCGGTCGACGGCACGTCCACCGGGAGCCCAAGGTCCGCAGCGTTCATGTCAGAGATGCTACCCCGAATACTCGTCAGAGTGACGATTTCTACCCCCGAGTGCGCGACCCGTTTGTGCGACGGGCCTCCACGGGTGGCAGCATGGGGTGAGTGAGCGTCGCGCCTATCGAGATCGAACGTACGGAATCGGCTGAGGAGAACTTCGCGGTCGTCGAACCGGACGTGCCCTGGGTGACCCTCGTGCACAACGATCCGGTCAACCTGATGAGCTATGTGACCTACGTCTTCCAGGCGTACTTCGGTTACTCCAAGGACAAGGCGCACAAGCTGATGCTCGACGTGCACCACAAGGGCCGCGCGGTGGTCTCCAGCGGCACGCGTGAGGAGATGGAACGGGACGTGCAGGCGATGCACGGCTACGGACTGTGGGCGACGCTGTCGCAGGACCGCGGCTGATGGCCGGGCACTTCGAGGCGCTGCCCGGCGGCGGCGCGGCCGTCGCGCTCGACGAGGTCGAGATCGCCATCCTCCGTTCCCTCGCGGTCCAGCTCATGGAGCTGATCGGGCCGGGCGACGAGCCCGTCGAGGGCGAGGACCCGCTGGCCGCCCTCTTCGCCGAGGGGCCGAGCGAGGCGCCGAGCGACCCGGCGCTCAAGCGGCTCTTCCCCGACGCGTACGGCGACGAGGACGAGGAGCTGCGGGCGGCGGCGGCCGACTTCCGCCGCTTCACCGAGAACGACCTGCGGGCCCGCAAGCGGGAGGACGCGCTCGCGGTGATCCGTTCCCTGGACGCCCTCTCCTCCACCGGGGAGGACGGGGTGATCCTCAAGCTCACCGCGGACGAGTCCCGCGCCTGGCTCGGTGCGCTCAACGACCTGAGGCTGACGATCGGGACCCGTCTCGAGGTCACGGACGAGGACGAGAGCGGGGACCTGTACCGGCTGCCCGACTCCGATCCGCGCAAGCCGATGGTGATGGCGTACCTCTGGCTCGGCGCGCTCCAGGAGTCGCTCGTCGAGACGCTGATGCCGTAGCGCTTCACGCCGATCGGGCCCCGTTCGCTCAGCGGACACTCAAATCCGCATAACGAATAGGTCACCAAAGTCTTCTGCCTTGCCGTGTTGAGTCCTCTTTGTCCGCTTCTTCCTGTGGTGTGCGTCACGGTCGGTTCCGCCGATCACTGTTTCAGCCGTGATAAATCTTCACGACCGCCCGGGGACGCCACCCCTGTTCCCGGGGGCGCTTTGGCCGGCTGACCGCCGGTAGCACTCCATCCATATCCGGGGGGATCAGGACCTGATCCGCAGTCAGACGCAGTCGACGCGGATCAGCATGGAGAAAGGCGCACCACCATGACCTCAGTGCAGGTCGACAAGGAACACGACGGCACCGACGGGGCCGTGGGCGGCGGCGAGGGCTACCAGCGTGGCCTCGGCGCCCGGCAGATCCAGATGATCGCGATCGGCGGCGCCATCGGCACCGGCCTCTTCCTCGGCGCCGGCAAGGCCATCGCCAAGGCGGGCCCCAGCCTGATCCTGGCCTACGCCATCGCGGGCCTGGTCATCTTCTTCATCATGCGCGCCCTGGGCGAGCTGCTCATGTACCGCCCGGTGTCGGGCTCCTTCTCGGAGTACGCCCGTGAGTTCGTCGGCCCCTTCTGGGGTTTCGTGACCGGCTGGACGTACTGGCTCTTCTGGGTCGTCACCGGCATCACCGAAGTCACCGCCGCGGCCACCTATATGACGTACTGGTGGAACATCCCGCAGTGGATCTCCGCGCTGGTCTTCACCGTCATCCTCTACGGCGCCAACCTGATCTCCGTGAAGCTCTTCGGTGAGCTGGAGTTCTGGTTCTCCATGGTCAAGGTCACCGCGATCATCGGCATGATCCTGATCTGCGCCGGCATCCTCACCATCGGGTTCTCCGACGCCGGCGACACCGCCTCCGTGACCCACCTGTGGGACCAGGGCGGCTTCTTCCCCACCGGCATCGGCAACACGCTGATGACCCTGCAGATCGTCATGTTCGCCTTCCTCGCCGTCGAACTGGTCGGCGTCACCGCCGGTGAGTCCAAGGACCCGAAGACGACCCTGCCCAAGGCGATCAACACCGTGCCGTGGCGCATCGCCGTCTTCTATGTCGGCGCGCTGATCATGATCCTGTCGGTCGTGCCGTGGACGCACTTCAAGCCGGGCGTCTCGCCGTTCGTCGCCGCCTTCGAGCAGATGGGCCTCAGCGTCGGCGCCGCGATCGTGAACTTCGTGGTGCTGACGGCCGCCCTGTCGTCCTGCAACTCGGGCATGTACTCCACCGGCCGCATGCTGCGCGACCTCGCGCTGAACAGCCAGGGCCCGAAGTTCTTCACCAAGCTCACGAAGAGCGGCACGCCGCTGGTCGGCACCACCTTCTCCGCCGCGCTCATGCTGGTCGGCGTCTGGATCAACTACGTCGCCCCGGGCAAGGCCTTCGAGTACGTCGTCTCCTTCGCGACCATCTCCGGCATGTGGGCCTGGATCATGATCCTCGTCTGCCAGATCCGGTACCGCGCCAAGGCCAACCGCGGCGAGCTGCCCGAGTCCACGTTCAAGGCCCCGGGCGCCCCGTACACCAGCTGGTTCGCGCTGCTCTTCATCGGCATGGTCATCGTGATGATGGGCATCGACGAGGGCGCCCGCGTCTCCCTGTACTGCGCTCCGGTCTGGGGCCTGATCCTGGGCGTCTCCTACCTGGTCCTGAAGTCCCGCAACCCCGAGAGTGCGGCCTTCGCCAAGCGTTCCTGACCCACTCGTCTCACCATTCGGGCCGCCCCGTACCACTCCTCGGTACGGGGCGGCCCGTCTGTCTATCCTGTCGGACATGCTGACCATCACCCGGGCCCTGTACGACCAGATCGTGGAGCACTCCCGCGCGGACCACCCCGACGAGGCCTGCGGCGTGGTCGCGGGACCGGTCGGCACCGGCCGCCCCGAGCGGTTCATCCCGATGCTGAACGCCGCGCGCTCGCCCACGTTCTACGAGTTCGACTCCGCCGACCTGCTGAAGCTGTACCGCGAGATGGACGACCGGGACGAAGAGCCCGTGATCATCTACCACTCGCACACGGCGACCGAGGCCTACCCGTCCCGTACGGACATCTCGTACGCGAACGAGCCCGCCGCCCACTACGTCCTGGTCTCCACCGCCGACACCGACGGCGCGGGCCCCTTCCAGTTCCGTTCCTTCACCATCGTCGAGGGTGTCGTCACGGAGGAAGAGGTCCAGGTCGTCGAGGCCTACGTGGAGGCCTGACCCCCGGCCCCCGTCCCGGACGGCCCGGTCCCGGCCCGGGACTGGGCCTAGGTCCCGGCCCCGGTTCCGGTTCCGCTCCCGGTTCCGGTTCCGCTCCCGGTTCCGGTTCCGGTCGTGCGGAAGCGGGCGAGGTACGCGGAGGGCGTCACCCCGAAATGGCGGGCGAACGCCCTGCGCAGGCTCTCGTCGCTGCCCAGGCCGCTGCGCGCCGCCGCACCCGTGACGCTCGCCCCGCCCTCCAGCAGGAGCCGGGCCGCCTCCACCCGTACCCGCTCCACATAGCCGGCCGGAGTGGCGCCGATCTGCTCCCGGAACAGCCGGGTCAGATGCCGGGCGCTGACGCCCGCCCGCCGCGCGAGCGCCGTCGCGCTGTGGTCCGCCCCCGGATCCGCCGCAACCGCGTCGAGCAGCGGGCGGACCACCGGATGGGCGACCGGGGGAGTGCGCGAGGCGGCCGAGAACTGCGACTGCCCGCCCGGCCGCTGCAGGAACACCACCAGATCGCGGGCGACCTCACGGGCGGCGGCGGGACCCCGGTCCCGCTCCACCAGGGCGAGGCAGAGGTCGATACCGGCGCTCACCCCCGCCGAGGTGAACACCGGAGCGTCCTCGACGAAGATCGCGTCCGGGACCACCTCGACGTCCGGATGGCGACGGGCCAGCGCCGAGGCGTGCTCCCAATGGGTCGTCGCCCGCCGTCCGGTCAGCAGCCCCGCGGCCGCCACCGCGAACGCCCCGGTGCAGACCGAGGCGACCCGCTCCGAGCGGCTCGCGAGCGCCGCGGCCTGCTCCACGACCCCGGGTGCGGTCACGCACCGGTCCACGTCCACGGCTCCGGGCACGACCAGCGTGTCGGCCCCGGCGACGTCCCGGGCCGCGAGGTCCGCCCCGATCCGCAGGCCGGTGGAGGTGCGCACGTCCTGCCCGTCGGGCGTGCAGACACGGACCGAGTAGGCGGGCCCGGCCGAGCCGAAGACCTCCAGGGGAGCGGAGACATCGAGCAGGCGTACGCCGTCGAAGGCGAGAACGACCACGGTGTGCGTCATGTGTCCGATTCTGTGGGAAGCGCGTCCCGAAGGACATGGCGGGGAAGGGCACGCGCCGAGGAGCCTTGGCCCATGGACCCGATGACTCTGATCCCCGACACCGAGCTCGCCACCGCCGCCACCGAACTGGTCCGCGACACCGCGAGCGAACTGATCTACCACCACTCCCGGCGCGTGTACCTCTTCGGCGCCCTCCAGGGCCGCGCCCGGGGCCTCGGCTTCGACCCCGAACTCCTCTATGTCGGCGCGATGTTCCACGACCTGGGCCTGGGCGTGACCCACCGGGGCAGCGGCCGCCGCTTCGAGGTCGACGGCGCCGAGGAGGCGGCCCGCTTCCTGCGCTCGTACGGGGTGGGCGAGGACGCCGTACGCCGCGTCTGGACCGCCATCGCCCTGCACACCACTCCCGGCATCCCGGAGTTCATGGAACCCGAGGTGGCGCTGGTGACGGCGGGCGTCGAGTACGACGTGCTGGGCATCGGCTACGACGACCCGGCCGCCGTCGCGCCCGAGGACCGGGCCGCGATCACCGCCCGGCACCCGCGCCCCGACTTCAAGCGCCGGATCCTTCAGGCGTTCACGGAGGGGATCGCGCCGAGGCCGGAGACCACCTTCGGCAATGTGAAGGCGGACGTGCTGCGCCACTTCGTGCCCGGCTTCCGGCCCGGGGACTTCGTGGAGACCATCCAGCACTCCGCCTGGCCGGAATGAGGCCGTGACGGGGTGGGAGACCGCACCCGGCCGGCCCCGTACGGGCCGCTCCGGTTGGGGACGGCGCGGCCCTGTCCGGACCGCTCCGGGTGGGGACGGCGCGGCCCTGTCCGGACCGCTCCGGGTGCGACGGGCGAGATCATCCCGCGCATGAGGACCGGCACACCGACCGCCCTTCACCTGCGGCGTCCGCCTGTCGAGCACGATCTGTCCGTCATGTGAGATCACATTCCGGAACCCGGACCGGGAATCGATACGATGACCGCATGGTTTCCCACGACGTGAGCGAACAGACGCCGGGCACACCCCTGCTCGTAGCCCGTCTGCACGTCGACCTGTGCCGCCTCGCCAGCGCGATGTGTACGTCCCGCGCTGCGCTCTGATCCCCGATCCACGGCCCTGACTCGGCCCGAGCGCACTCCCAGCACCACCCCCCTCGCGCGGGGGCCCAGCCGCGCGCCCACCACGTCACTCCCGACAGGAGCCCACGCCATGGCCATCGAGGTCCGCATCCCGACCATCCTCCGCACCTACACCGACGGCGAGAAGGCCGTCGAGGGCAGCGGGGAGACCCTCGCCAAGCTCTTCACCGACCTGGAGACGCGCCACCCCGGGATCGAGGCCCGCATCGTGGACGGCGGCAAGCTGCGCCGCTTCGTCAACGTCTACCTGAACGACGAGGACGTCCGCTTCCTGAACGGCATCGACACCGAGCTCACCGACGGCGACAGCGTCACGATCCTGCCGGCCGTCGCCGGCGGCATGGTCTGATCCAGATGCGTTACGACTCCCCGCTGGCGGCGGTCGGCAACACGCCCCTGGTCCGCCTGCCTCGGCTCTCGCCCTCGGACGACGTCCGTATCTGGGCGAAGCTGGAGGACCGCAACCCCACCGGCTCCGTCAAGGACCGGCCCGCGCTCCACATGGTCGAGCAGGCGGAGAAGGACGGCCGGCTCACCCCCGGCTGCACCATCCTGGAGCCCACGAGCGGCAACACCGGCATCTCGCTCGCCATGGCGGCGAAGCTCAAGGGCTACAAGATCGTCTGCGTGATGCCGGAGAACACCAGCGAGGAGCGCCGTCAGCTGCTCGCCATGTGGGGTGCCGAGATCATCTCGTCCCCGGCGGCGGGCGGGTCGAACACGGCGGTACGGGTCGCCAAGGAGCTCGCGGCCGAGAACCCCTCCTGGGTGATGCTCTACCAGTACGGCAACCCGGACAACGCGGGCGCCCACTACGCCACCACCGGCCCCGAGATCCTCGCCGACCTGCCCTCCATCACCCACTTCGTGGCGGGCCTCGGCACCACCGGCACCCTCATGGGCGTCGGCCGCTACCTGCGCGAGCACAAGCCGGACGTCAAGATCGTCGCCGCCGAACCGCGGTACGACGACCTCGTGTACGGACTGCGGAACCTGGACGAGGGCTTCGTCCCCGAGCTGTACGACGCCTCGGTCCTGACCACCCGCTTCTCGGTCGGCTCGGCCGACGCGGTGACCCGCACCCGGGACCTCCTCCAGCAGGAGGGCATCTTCGCGGGTGTCTCGACGGGCGCGGCGCTGCACGCCGCCATCGGGGTCGGCAACAAGGCGGTGAAGGCGGGCGAGAGCGCGGACATCGCCTTCGTCGTCGCGGACGGCGGCTGGAAGTACCTGTCGACCGGCCTCTACACGGCCGCCACGACGGAGGAAGCGATCGAGACGGTTCAGGGCCAGCTCTGGGCGTAGCCCCCCGGCTGCTCGCCCACGGCTCGTCCCCGCCCCTTCTCGGCCCTTCTTCGGCTCTTCCTCGACCCGTCTACGACGCGAGATGGCGGACCTGGTCCCAGACGACCGGGTCCGCCGTTCCCACTCTCCGGCGGAACTCCTCCACCGGAACCTCACGCAGCTCGTCCGTCTCCAGGAAGCTCGGCCGCCCCTGCGCGTCCCCCACGGAGCCCGGCGGCAGGGCGATCACGCCCGACCGTTCGTCGTGGTACCTGCTGGTGATCTTGGCGACCAGCGCGTTGTCGCCCCGGAGCGCGAGCACCAGGCACGGGCGGTCCTTGGAACCGGGCCCGTCCTCGTAGGGCACCTGCGCCCACCAGATCTCACCGGCCCCGGGGAGCTGTCCGGGTGCCTTCCCCGGCGCGCGTCCCGGCACGCGTCCCGGTGCTCGTCCCGGTGCTCGTCCCGGCGTGGGCCGTCCGGGTGGCCGCGTCCGGCCACCGGGCCGCCGTCCCGACCGCTTCCAGCCGTCAGCGAGCGCGACGACCAGCGCGATCACCACGACCGCGAGGAGGGCCGGCCACCAGGACGTGTCCATACCCCATGACGTTACCGGCGACCGGTACCCCGCGCCCACCCGCCCCAGGTCCATCCGAACCGGTGACAGAGCCCGTGAGTTCGCCCACAACGAGCCCGTGCGGAGGAGCGACGCGGCCCCCCGCGCCTTACGCTCGACAGATCGCACGGCCTCCCCCCAGCGACTTTCCCGAGACTCCCCAGCGACAGTCCCGCACCGTCCACGGACGCCCTTCCACGGAGGTTCACGCTCCATGAAGCTCACCGTCGTCGGCTGCTCCGGGTCGTTCCCGTCCGCGGATTCGGCCTGTTCGAGCTACCTCGTAGAGGCCGACGGCTTCCGGCTGCTCCTCGACATGGGCAACGGCGCCCTGGGCGAGCTGCAGCGCCACATCGGTCTGTACGACCTCGACGCCATCTTCCTCAGCCACCTCCACGCCGATCACTGCATCGACATGTGCGGCTATTTCGTCGCGCGCTACTACCGCCACGAGGGCGGCCGTTGCGCGGCGATCCCGGTCTTCGCCCCCGAGGGCGCCGAACAGCGCCTGACCACGGCCTACGCGGACACGCCCTCGGAGAAGGCGATGAGCGAGGTCTTCGACTTCCAGACACTGAAGTCCGGCTCCTTCCAGATCGGCCCGTTCACCGTCCGTACGGAGAAGGTCTGCCATCCGGTGGAGGCGTACGGCATCCGGATCGAGCACGGCGGCCGTTCTCTCACGTACTCCGGCGACACGGGCGTCTGCGATGCGCTGCACCAACTCGCCGCGGGTACGGACCTGTTCCTGTGCGAGGCGTCCTTCACCCACGGCAAGGAGGACATCCCCGCACTGCACCTCAACGGCCGGGAGGCGGGCGCGGAGGCGGCCCGTTCGTCGGTGGGCCGCCTGGTGCTGACCCACATCCCGCCGTGGACGGACGGCGCCCGGAACCTGGCGGACGCGCGGGCGCTCTACGACGGCCCGGCGGAGCTGGCGCGTCCGGGCGCGGTGTACGAGATCTGAGGACGTATACGTACGGGAAGGGCCCCGGAACCTGGACGGTTCCGGGGCCCTTCTGCCGTGCGGGTGAGGCTCACGCCTTGGTGAGGTCCTCGACCTCCTCCTCGGGCTCGCGGCCGGGGGTGGGGAGGTTGAACTTGGTGATCGCGAAGCGGAAGACCACGTAGTAGATCACCGCGAACACGAGGCCGATCGGAATGATCATCCAGGGCTTCGTGGCGAGGTTCCAGTTCAGGAAGTAGTCGATCGCGCCGGCCGAGAAGCTGAAGCCGTGGTGGACGCCGAGGGCCCAGGTGACCGCCATCGAGATGGCGGTCAGGACCGCGTGGATCACGTACAGCACCGGGGCGATGAACATGAACGCGAACTCGATCGGCTCGGTGATACCCGTGACGAAGGAGGTCAGCGCGAGCGAGAGCATCATGCCGCCGACGGCCTTGCGGCGCTCGGGGCGGGCGCAGTGCGTGATGGCGAGGGCCGCGGCCGGAAGGGCGAACATCATGATCGGGAAGAAGCCGGACATGAACTGGCCGGCGGTCGGGTCACCGTGGAAGAAGCGCGGCAGGTCGCCGTGCCACATCGCACCGGCGGAGTCCTTGAAGGAGCCGATCTCCTGCCAGGCGACGGTGTTCACGAACTGGTGCATGCCGATGGGCAGCAGACCACGGTTGACGACACCGAAGATGCCGGCGCCGACGGCGCCGAGGCCGGTCATCCACTCGCCGAAGTTGGTGATGACGTTGCCGATCGGCTCCCAGACCAGACCGAAGAGGACACCCATGCCGGTGCCCACGAAGGCCATGATGATCGGGACGAGCCGACGGCCGTTGAAGAAGCCGAGCCAGTCGACGAGCTTGGTCCGGTGGTAGCGCTGCCATATGACGGCGGCCAGGAGACCCATGATGATGCCGCCGAAGACCTTCGGGTCGTTGTACGTCGCGGCGACGTCGACGCCCTTGTTCGCGGTCGTGTTGACGACGGCCTCGGTCACCGGGAACGCCTTCAGGACGTTCTGGTAGACGAGGAAGCCGACGAGTGCGGCGAGGGCGGTGGAACCGTCGGCCTTCTTGGCGAAGCCGATCGCGATACCGACGCAGAACAGCAGCGGCAGGTTGGCGAAGACCGCGTCGCCGGCGGTCGCGAAGACCTTGGCGACCTGGTTCCACCCGAGGCCGTCCTTGCCGAAGACGTCGTCCTGGCCGAGACGGAGCAAGATACCCGCGGCCGGCAGTACGGCGATCGGCAGCTGCAGGCTGCGACCGACCTTCTGCAGGCCCTGGAACAGGCCGGATCCGCGCTTCTTCGCGGGAGCGGCGGCCTGGGCGGTGGCCGTACTCATCAACTTCCTCCAGTAAGGCAAGGCGCCGCCAGAGGTCAGTGAAAAGGGGTGACGGCGGCGTCTCGTGGAACGCGGGGGTCTGGACCGCGTGGTCTACACCAATGAGTGGTGTAGACCAGTTTTAGCACGTGAGACTTAGATAAGGAACCTGCGAATTCTGTGTGGCTGAGCCATAGCGGAATGTGAACGCCGAAAGGCCCCCGGACCATGAGGTCCGAGGGCCTTGGCGGCCGCGCCGGGCCCGGGGCGGAGGCCTCGGGGGTGCCGGTCACGCCTTGTGGCGGCGCCGGTTATGCCTTGGTGGCGTCGCGGTCCATCTCCTCCTCCAGCTCCTCCGGCTCTCGGCCCGGAGTGGGGAGGTCGAACTTGGTGATCGCGAACCGGAAGATCACGTAGTAGACGACCGCGAAACAGAGTCCGATCGGAATGATCAGCCACGGTTTTGTCGCGAGGCTCCAGTTGATCACGTAGTCGATCAGGCCGGCCGAGAAGCTGAAGCCGTCCTTGGCGCCGAGCGCCCAGGTCACCGCCATCGAGACACCGGTCAGCAGCGCGTGGATCGCGTACAGCACCGGGGTGATGAAGAGGAACGAGTACTCGATCGGCTCGGTGATGCCGGTGACGAACGACGTCAGGGCGACCGAGAGCATCATGCCGCCCACCTGCTTGCGCCGGTTCGGCTTCGCGCAGTGGGTGATCGCCAGGGCGGCCGCCGGGAGGGCGAACATCATGATCGGGAAGAAGCCCGAGGTGAACTGGCCGGCGTTCGGGTCGCCCGCCAGGAACATGCTGATGTCGCCGTGCACCTGACTGCCGTCCGGCTTGGTGTACGTCCCGAACTGGAACCAGATGGGAACGTTCAGGAACTGGTGCAGGCCGATGACGAGCAGGGCGCGGTTGGCGACGCCGAAGATGCCCGAGCCCCAGGCGCCGAGCCCGATCAGCCAGTCGCTGAAGCTCTCCAGGGCGTCGCCGATCGGCGGCCAGATCCACAGGCAGAGGGCGGCGAAGGCGATGGCGACGAAGGCCATGATGATCGGTACGAGCCGGCGCCCGTTGAAGAAGCCGAGCCAGTCGACCAGCTTGACCCGGTGGTAGCGCTGCCAGAACCAGGCCGCCAGCAGACCCATGATGATGCCGCCGAAGACGCCCGGGTTCTGGTAGGCGTACGCGGCGAAGGCGTTGTCCGGCCCGAGGCAGCCGCCGTTGATGTCCTGCGTTCCGGCCGGGCAGTCCTTGGGGAAGGCGTGCAGGACGCCGCGGTAGACGAGGAAGCCGGTCACGGCGGCGAGGGCGGTGGAGCCGTCCGCCTTCTTCGCCATGCCGATGGCGACGCCGATGCAGAAGAGAAGGGGAAGGCCGAGGTCGGCGTCGAGCAGCGCGCCACCGGCGCCGGCCATCACCTTGGCGACGTCGGTCCAGCCGAGGCCCTCGTCCCCGAACACGTCGGGCTGGCCGAGGCGGTTGATGATGCCGGCGGCCGGCAGCACCGCGATGGGCAGCTGGAGGCTGCGGCCCATCTTCTGCAGCCCCTGGAAGAAGCCGCTCCGTCGAGACTTCTTCGGCGGTGCGGCGGCGGCGCTGTCGCTACTCATCGGCTTCCTCCCTGCCCCGGAACAAGCCGGGTCCCACTTGCGTTGCACACTGGTGTAGACCAGTTGCGATAGGCTCCCCGAAGCCCGCTGAGGGCAGGGCGCCGGTGATCGTCATCATTCGGTAGAACCAGGGCGCCCGCTCGCGAAGTTGGGCCAACCGTGGGTTACCGTGACAAAGCGGACCGTCGGTGCGCCGAGACTTACGTTCTCCGAACGGAACGGACAGGGAGAAACACATGGCCAGCAAGGCTGAGAAGATCGTCGCCGGGCTCGGCGGCATCGACAACATCGAAGAGGTCGAAGGCTGCATCACCCGCCTCCGTACCGAGGTCGTCGACCCCAGCAAGGTCGACGAAGCCGCGCTCAAGGCCGCCGGCGCCCACGGCGTCGTGAAGATGGGCACCGCGATCCAGGTCGTCATCGGCACCGACGCCGACCCGATCGCCGCCGACATCGAAGACATGATGTGAGCGACGTGACGTGAGCCTCCCGCTCACCTGAAGAAGGGCCCGTTCCGGCAGGGGAACGGGCCCTTCTCCGTGTACGGATAGGCTCGGACCATGTCTCGTATCGACGGCCGTACCCCCGAACAGCTCCGCCCCGTCACCATCGAACGCGGATGGAGCAAGCACGCCGAGGGCTCCGTCCTCATCTCCTTCGGCGACACCAAGGTCTTCTGCACCGCCTCCGTGACCGAGGGCGTCCCGCGCTGGCGCAAGGGCAGCGGAGAGGGCTGGGTCACCGGCGAGTACTCGATGCTGCCCCGCTCCACCAACACCCGCGGCGACCGCGAGTCCGTCCGCGGCAAGATCGGCGGCCGCACCCACGAGATCTCCCGCCTCATCGGCCGCTCCCTGCGCGCCGTCATCGACTACAAGGCGCTCGGCGAGAACACCATCGTTCTCGACTGCGACGTCCTCCAGGCCGACGGCGGTACCCGCACGGCCGCCATCACCGGCGCGTACGTCGCCCTCGCCGACGCCGTCTCCTGGGCGCAGGCCAAGAAGCTCGTCAGGGCCGGCCGCAAGCCCCTCACCGGCACCGTCGCCGCCGTCTCCGTCGGCATCGTCGACGGCGTCCCCCTCCTCGACCTCTGCTACGAGGAGGACGTCCGCGCCGAGACCGACATGAACGTCGTCTGCACCGGCGACGGCCGCTTCGTCGAGGTCCAGGGCACCGCCGAGGCCGAGCCCTTCGACCGCAAGGAGCTCAACGCCCTCCTCGACCTGGCCTCCGGCGGCTGCGCGGAGCTTGCCGAGATCCAGCGCAAGGTGCTCGAAGGAACACTCTGAGGGCGCACCGCGTCTTGCTCGACACGGGCGCACGGTTCGAACCGTGCGCCCGCTCTCGCACATCCGTACTTGGGGAGGACCCGTCTTGAAGCGCCGTCTCGCACTCGCCGTGACCACGGCCGCCGCACTCACCGCGCTCGTCGGCTGCGGCGCCCTCGACAAGGCCATGGACTGCGTCGCGACCGCCGACGCGATAGCCACCAGCGTCGACAAGCTCCAGCAGGCGCTCTCCAACGCCTCCAACGACCCGACGCAGCTCAACGAAGCCCTCAACGAGATCTCCACCGAGCTCGGCAACCTCGAGGACACGACCGACAACGCCGACCTGTCCAAGGCCGTCGATGACCTCACCAAGGGCGTGGAGTCCGTCCGTACCGCCGTGAACAACGGCGACACCACCCCGGACATCAAGCCGATCACCGACGCGGCGACCGAGGTCGGCAAGGTCTGCACGCCGGGATAGGCCGTGCCGGGCCGCGATAATCGGTCCCATGACCCGTCTGATCCTCGCCACCCGCAACGCCGGAAAGATCATCGAACTCCGCGCGATCCTCGCCGACGCCGGTCTGCCCCACGACCTCGTCGGCGCGGACGCCTACCCGGAGATCCCCGACGTCAAGGAGACCGGCGTCACCTTCGCCGAGAACGCCCTCCTCAAGGCGCACGCCCTCGCCCGGGCCACCGGCCTCCCCGCCGTCGCCGACGACTCCGGTCTCTGCGTCGACGTCCTCGGCGGCGCCCCCGGCATCTTCTCGGCCCGCTGGTCGGGTACCCACGGCGACGACCGCGCCAACCTGGACCTCCTCCTGGCCCAGCTCGCCGACATCGACGCCCCCCACCGAACCGCCCACTTCGCCTGCGCGGCGGCCCTGGCGCTGCCCGACGGCACGGAGCGGGTCGTCGAAGGCCGCATGCCGGGCGCCCTCCGCCACGCCCCCGTGGGCACGAACGGCTTCGGCTACGACCCGATCCTCCAGCCGGAGGGGTACGACGTGACGTGCGCGCAGCTCACGCCGGAGGAGAAGAACGCGATCAGCCACCGGGGGAAGGCGTTCAGGGCGCTGGTGCCGGTGGTACGGGAACTGCTGGGCTGACGGCGGTACGGCGGAAGAGCCGCCCACCTCCAGGCCCCGAACACCGCAGGCCCCGCCGCGGACCGCAGGCCCCCCGCATGCCGAAGGGCCGCACCTCGACGGTGCGGCCCTTCGTACGCCGTGCGGCCGGAGGGACTCGAACCCTCACGGGTGTTACCCCACTGGGACCTAAACCCAGCGTGACTGCCAGTTCCACCACGGCCGCGTGCGCGCCCATCGTAGTAGGCCTCCCCGTGGCTCGGGCGGGAGCATCAGAACTTCGGCTCCGCCGCCTGGGCCAGCACCAGCTCGGCCGCCTCCTCCCGCGTCTCCACCGAGGGCGGCGAGCCCTCCAGAGGACGCCGCGCGGTCTCCTTCATGCAGGCCACCGCGACCACACCGACCAGCGCCGCGGCCATCGCGTAGTACGCGGGCATCAGATCGCTGCCGGTCGCCCCGATCAGGGCGGTGATGACGAGCGGCGTCGTGCCGCCGAAGAGCGAGGTCGACAGGTTGTAGCCGACCGACAGGGAGCCGTAGCGGACATCGGTCGGGAAGAGCGCCGGAAGCGCCGCCGACATGGTGCCGAGCATGCAGACCAGCGACAGGCCGAGCATCAGCATGCCCGCCGTGATCGCGGCGACGCCGCCCCGGCCGATCAGCAGGAACGCGGGCAGCGAGAGGAAGAGGAACCCGAGCATGCCCGCCATCAGCACCGGCTTGCGCCCGAACCGGTCGTTCAGCCGGCCCACCTGAGTCACGATCAGCATCAGGAAGACCATCACAAGCAGCAGGATGAGCAGGCCGTGCGTCTCGCTGTAGCCGAGCTCGTCGGTGAGGTACGTCGGCATGTACGACAGCAGCATGTAGTCGGTGATGTTGTACGCCCCCACCAGGGCGATGCACAGGATCAGCGTCGGCCACTGCTGCCGGAAGATCCTGCCCAGATCCCCCTTCGTCGAGGTCTCCACCGCGTCCGCGGCCTCCGAGGCGCGCGCCGACTCGTTCTCCAGCTTCCGGAAGGCGGGCGTCTCGTCGAGCCGCATCCGCAGATAGAGACCCACCAGACCCAGCGGGCCGGCCACCAGGAACGGCACGCGCCAGCCCCAGGCCTCCATCGCGTCCGAACCGAACCAGGCGGTGAGCGCCGTGACCAGTCCCGCCGCCCCGACGTACCCCGCGAGGGTGCCGAGCTCCAGGAAGCTGCCGAAGAAGCCGCGGCGCCGGTCGGGCGCGTACTCGGCGATGAAGGTCGAGGCGCCGCCGTACTCGCCGCCCGTGGAGAAACCCTGGAGCATCCGGAAGAAGACCAGCAGCACCGGCGCCCAGAAGCCGATCGAGGCGTACGACGGGATCAGGCCGATCGCGAAGGTGCCGAGCGCCATGAGGATCATCGTCAGCGCCAGGACCTTCTTGCGGCCGATCCGGTCGCCCATCGGGCCGAAGAACATGCCGCCCAGCGGTCGGACCAGGAAGGCGACGGCGAAGGTCGCGAACGAGGACAACAGCTGGACCGTGTCGTTCCCGGACGGGAAGAACACATGGCCGAGCGTGACGGCGAGATAGGCGTAGATGCCGAAGTCGAACCACTCCATGGCATTGCCGAGAGAGGCCGCCTTCACGGCACGCCGCACCGCGGCCTCGTCGGTCACCGTGATGTCGGATCGCCGAAGCCTGGGCTGTTGCCGCCGCGTGATGGCCCTGAACAGCCGCGGGTGGCGCCTGAGGGCATCGGGGTCGGCCGCGTTGTCGTGCTCGCGGTCGATGGCCGACATGACCGTACGTCCTTTCTCGGGGGGTCAACTCCAAGAGGAACATCTGCACGGTCATGCCGTTCGCAAACGAAGGTCCCTGGTGATGGGACCACCGTCACGTTCGGGAAGGGCCTCAGTCCTGGATCTTCAGATCCTTGATGATCTTGGCCACATGGCCCGTCGCCTTCACGTTGTAGAGGGCGCGCTCGACCTTGCCCTCCTCGTCGACGATCACGGTCGAGCGGATCACGCCCGTCACCGTCTTGCCGTACAGCTTCTTCTCGCCGAAGGCGCCGTAGGCCTCCAGGACCTCCTTCGACGGGTCGCCGACCAGCGTGACCTTCAGGGACTCCTGGTCGCGGAACTTCGCCAGCTTCTCCGGCTTGTCCGGGGACACGCCGATGACGTCGTAGCCCGCGCCGGCCAGCACGTCCAGGTTGTCCGTGAAGTCACAGGCCTGCTTCGTGCAGCCCGGGGTCAGCGCCGCCGGGTAGAAGTAGACGATGACCTTGCGGCCCTTGTGGTCGGCGAGCGAGACCTCGTTGCCGTCCGCGTCGGGCAGGGTGAAGGCGGGGGCGGTGTCACCGGGCTGAAGTCGCTCGCTCATGGCTCTCCTCGAAGGATGTAGGCGTACGCCAGAAGAGCCTAATGGGGGTCGGGGACGACCTGCGGGCGCCGAAGCTGAGAGACTGACCGTCAACGACCGATTACGACTACGGAGGCAGCGCGGTGTCGGACGCCAGGACCCCTGCGCAGATCGAGGCGGACATCGTCCGCCGGCGCGAGCAGCTCGCCGTCACTCTCGACGAGATCGGCATTCGGATGCACCCGAAGACGATCATCGGCGACGCGAAGGCGAGGGTCGCCTCCACGGTCGACCAGACCGCCGGGCGGGCCTTCGTCGCCGTCAACCGGACCGTGTCCGACGTGAAGGCCCGCTTCACCCACGACGACGGCGCGCCGCGCCTGGAGCGGGTCGTCCCGGTGGCGCTGGCCGCCGTGGCCCTCGTCGGACTGCTCGCGGTCTCCGCCCGCAGGCGCAAGTGACGACCCGGGGATGACCCGGGATGACCCCTCCCCGGTACGGCCGACACGCCCGGACAGGTAGGTTCGAGCCGTGAGCGAGAACACCCACGACAAGCTGCCCATCCGGATGCTCCACGACCGTGTCCTGGTCCGGACCGACTCCCCCGAGGGGGAGCGACGTTCGGGCGGCGGCATCCTGATCCCGGCCACCGCCGCCGTCGGCCGTCGGCTGGCCTGGGCCGAGGTCGTCGCGGTCGGCCAGAACGTCCGTACCGTCGAGACCGGCGACCGGGTGCTGTACGACCCCGAGGACCGGGCGGAGGTCGAGGTGCGGGGCGTCGCGTACGTCCTGATGCGGGAGCGCGACCTGCACGCGGTGGCCGCGGACCGGTTCGAGGGCTCCAAGGACACCACCGGCCTCTACCTCTAGGGACCGTTCGACGCAGAAGACCTGGTGACCGGCGTCACCAGGTCTTTTGCGTGCCTTTTGCTAGCCTGGACCCACCCGACGAGACGCGCCGTACCGGGCCTACGCGGTAGTACGCAAAGACGACGCACCCCTGTTGATCCGTCTCGCGGAGGTGTTCGTCGTCATGGCCTGGGTTCTTCTCATCGTCGCCGGTCTGCTCGAGGTCGGCTGGTCGATCGGCATGAAGTACACCGACGGGTTCACCCGGCTCTGGCCCAGTGTCTTCACGGGCGCCGGGATCATCGCTTCCATGATGCTGCTCTCGCACGCGGCCAAGACGCTGCCGATCGGTACGGCGTACGGCGTGTGGGTGGGCATCGGCGCGGCCGGTGCGGCGGTGCTCGGCATGGTGGTGCTCGGCGAGCCGGCGACCGCCGCCCGGATCTTCTTCGTCTGCCTGCTCCTGGTCGCGGTGGTGGGACTGAAGGCGACCTCGGGCCACTAGGGATCGGTGAGGTTCCGTGAGGGGGAGCTGAGCCCCCTGGTCTACGGGGTCACCAGGTTGAAGACCGGGTAGACCTTCGGCTCCACCTCCGGAGCACCGGCCTCTCGCAGGAGCGGCAGGACGATTTCACTGAACTGCCGGAACGCCTCCTCCGACTCCCAGACGTCGGCGACGAACCAGCCATCGGGAGTGGGGGCGGAGGTGTGCGAGATGAGGCCCGGTACGGGCCAGTCCGCAGAGTTCTTGACCAGGCCACGGCCGCCGTTCACCTTCTCGGAGACTTGCTCTTACTGAGCCTGGGTCATACCGGGTTGGTCGAAGATCGCGATGATCGCCATGCAAGGGCTCCAATCGGTGCACGTTCTGCAGAGTCGTCCCAGTCGACCAGCGGGGTCAGCCCGCCGCACCTTGGGCTGCGCCGTACGCGCGTGGACGGCATCCCGACGCCGGGCCGCCCCTAGGGGGTGGCGGGCGGCGCGGGGGGCGGGGGCTGGGCGTGGGGCGTTGCCGTATCCGGCAGGGGAACCGGAACGGGAACCGGATCGATGGCGGAAGACACAGGCGTGGAGGTGCGCGAGGCGGGGCTCCCCGCGCCTTGGCCGGCCGTCTCGAACCCGTGCCGCCGCGCCTGCTCCTGCTCCTGCTCCTGCTCCTGCCCGGGCTCCTCGGGTACGTCGGGCAGCGGCGGGACCGGCGGGGCCGGCGGCTCCTCCATCCCTTCCGCCAACTGGAGCTCGAACTCCCGCGCCTCCGTGCCCGCCAGCGCGTCCCGCGTGAACTGGCCCCAGATCTCCGCCGGCGCCCCGCCCCCGTTGATCCGCGGCCGGCCGAGCGCCCCGTACAGCGGCTTCTGTTCGCCCGTCCCCGGGTCCTGGCCCATCATCGTGACCACGGTCGCCAGGTCCGGGGTGTACCCCGCGAACCAGGCCGCCTTGTCGTCCTCCGCCGTACCCGTCTTGCCCGCCGCCGGCCGGCCCGCTGACAGGGCCGCCGTACCCGTACCGCTCTCCACGACACTGCGCAGCACCGACGTCGTCGTGTCGGCGGCCTCGCGGCCGACCGCCTGTGTGCTCTCCGCGGCCGGCAGTTCCAGCTCCTCGCCGTCCTTGCTGATGCTGTCGACGAGGGTGTGCCTGCCGTGCCTGCCGTGGTTGGCGAGGGTGGCGTACGCCTCCGCCATGTCGAGGACGCTCGCCGTGGCGGTACCCAGCGCGATGGAAGGGGAGGCGTTCAGGTCGGGGGTGTCGGCGGGCAGGCCGAGGGCGACGGCGGTCTCCTTGACCTTGGCGGGACCCACGTCCACCGCCATCTGCGCGTACACCGCGTTGACCGAGCTGTCGGTGGCGGCACGGACGGTGATGTCGCCGTACGACACGTCGTCCTCGTTGGCCGGGTCGTAGAGCCCGCCGCTCCAGCCCTGCACCGGGCGCTTGTTGGTGCCGTCGTAGTAGGTGTTCGGGGTGATCGGCTCGCCCTCCTGCGTGTGCGAGCCGCGCTCGACGGCCGCCGTGAGGACGAAGGGCTTGAAGGCGGAGCCGACCTGGTAGTCACGGCGGGTGGCGTTGTTGACGTACTGCTTGGTGTAGTCGACGCCGCCGTACAGGGCGACGACCCGGCCGGTCGCCGGCTCGATCGCCGCGCCGCCGACCCGGACGAAGCGGTCGACCGGATTCCGTACCGGGTCGAGCTTCGACATCACCTGGTCGTCGACGGCGGCGACGAAGGCGTCCTGCTTGGCCTTCTCCAGTGTGGTGGTGATCCGGTGGCCGCCGCCGGCCAGGGTGTTCTCGTCGAGGACACCGTTGCTGGTCAGGTACTCCTCGACGGCCTGGACGATATAGCCGCGCTGTCCGGAGAGTCCGGTCGCCGGGCGGGCGGTCTGGGGGGTGGGGAACCGCATGGCGGCCCGGTCGGCGGGGGTCAGCCACTTCTCCTTGACCATGCCGTCCAGGACGTAGTTCCAGCGGGCGAGCGCCCGGGTCCGGTTCTCGGGATGGGTGGCCACGTCGTACGCGCTGGGCGCGTTGAGCAGCGAGGCGAGGTACGCGCCCTGGGCGGTGTCGAGTTCGCCGGAGTCCTTGCCGTAGTAGGCGCGGGCGGCGGCCTGGATGCCGTAGGCGTTGCGGCCGAAGTAGCTGGTGTTCAGGTACCCCTCGAAGATCTCGTCCTTGCTCTTCTCGCGGTTGAGCCTGATCGCGATGAAGAACTCCTTCACCTTGCGGGTGACCGTCTGTTCCTGGACCAGGTAGTAGTTCTTGACGTACTGCTGGGTGATGGTGGAGCCGGACTGCTTGCCCTTGCCGGTGACGGTCTTCCAGGCCGCGCGGACCATGGCCTTGGGGTCGACGGCCCGATCGGAGTAGAAGTCCCGGTCCTCGGCGGCGAGGACGGCGTGCTGGACGGGGAGGGGGACCCGTGCGAGCCGGACGTTCTCGCGGTTGACCTCGCCGTCGCGGGCGATCTGGGTGCCGTCCTTGTAGAGGTACACATTGGACTGCGCGATCGCGGTGGCGTTGGCGGGCGGGATGTCCACCAGCAGGTATCCGGCGACGAAACCGCCGGTCAGCAAGAGGGTGACCAGCAGGAACGTGCCGAGCAGCCACCGCAGGACACGGCGCCTGGGCCGCTTCTCGGCCTTGGAGGGGGCGGGCGGCTTGGCGGGGAGGGTGGGATCCCTCGGCTCCCAGCCGGACCGCGTCGGCTGAGCGTCGCTCATGGGCTGAGCTCCCGTACCGGATGAAGGGGGCATGGAACCCCATACTGCACGCACCGGGACAAAAGCCAGGATTGCGACTCGAAATCCGCTCGCGATGGCGGTACGGACCCCGCTAGGGTCGTGGGCTTTGGTGTCGACCGGAGGGGAGGGCTGCGTGCTGCGGCTCTACATGACGGTGGCCGCGGGTGGCTTCCGGCGCCATGCCACGTATCGCATGGCCACAGCCGCGGGGGTGTTCACCAACACCGTCTTCGGTTTCATCCTGTCGTACACCTATATGGCCCTATGGGACGAGCGGCCACGGCTGGGTGGGTACGACAGGGCGGACGCGCTCGCCTATGTGTGGATCGGTCAGGCGCTGATCGCCGTCTGCGGGCTGATGGGCGGTGGCTTCCAGGAAGAGGTGATGGAGCGGATCCGGACGGGTGACATCGCCGTCGACCTCTACCGCCCCGCCGACCTCCAGACCTGGTGGTTCTCGGACAATCTGGGCCGTTCGGCGTTCCAGCTGCTGGGCCGCGGGGTCGTGCCCATGGCGGTCGGGGCGCTCGCCTTCGACTTCGCCCTGCCCTCGCGGCCGTCGACCTGGCCCGCGTTCCTGCTGGCGGTGGCGCTCGGCTCGATCGTCAGCTTCTCGATCTGGTACCTGGTCGCCATGAGCGCGTTCTGGCTGATGGACGGCCAGGGCGTGGCGCAGGTGGCCTGGCTGGGCGGCCTGTTCTTCTCCGGGATGCTGCTGCCGCTCAACGTCTTCCCGGGGGCGCTGGGCGAGGTGGCGCGGGTGCTGCCGTGGGCGTCGATGCTGCAGATCCCGGCGGACGTCTATCTGGAGAAGTACGAGGGGTGGGGGCTGCTCGGCGCGTACGCGTTCCAGGGCTGCTGGGCGACGGTGCTGCTGGCGGCGGGCCGGTTGGCGCAGACGCTGGCGACACGGAAGGTGGTGGTGCAGGGTGGCTGAACACCCGGTGGAGGGACCGGTGTCCGAACGCCCCGTGGGGGAAGGGCCGGTGGCCGCCGATCGGCCGGTCCTCGGTGAGTCCTGGGCCGCCGATCGGCCGGTCCTCGGTGAGTCCTGGGCCGCCGATCGGCCGGTCCTCGGTGAGTCCTGGGCCGGCGAACGGTCGGTCCTCGGCGAGTCCTGGTGTACGTACCGGATGGTCGCGGGGATGTGGATCCGGTCGACGATGGCGTACCGCTCCTCCTTCGCGCTCGCCCTCTTCAGCAGCTTCACCGTCACCTTCTTCGACTTCGTCGTCATCCTGCTGATGTTCGGTCAGGTGCGGGGCCTCGGCGGCTTCTCCTTCCCCGAGGTCGCGTTCCTCTACGGCACCACCAGCACGTCCTTCGGGCTGGCGGACCTGACGATGGGCTCGCTGCAGCGGATGGGCAGGCGGGTGCGGCTCGGCTCGCTCGACACCTTCCTGCTGCGCCCGGTGCCGGTGCTCGCGCAGGTGGCCGCGGACCAGTTCGCGCTGCGGAGGTTCGGACGGGTGCTGCAGGGCCTGTTGGTCCTGATCTGGGGGCTGCTGCTGCTCGACGTGGAGTGGACGGCGGCGAAGGCGCTGCTGTTGCCGGTGATGCTGGTGTGCGGCGCGCTGATCTTCTCGGCGGTGATGGTGATCGGCGCGTCGGCGCTGTTCTGGGCCCAGGACGCGGCCGAGGTCACGAGCTCCTTCACCTACGGCGGGAACACGCTGCTGCAGTATCCGCCGTCGATCTTCGCGCAGGACCTGGTGCGGGGTGTCGTCTATGTGGTGCCGCTGGCGTTCGTGAACTGGGTGCCGGCGCTGTACATCCTCGGAAGATCCGCCCCCGCCGGGGTGCCGGACTGGACGGCGTTCGCGTCGCCGCTGATCGCGGCGGTCTGCTGTGCGCTGGCCGGTCTGGCGTGGCGGGCGGGGCTTCGTTCGTACCGATCGACAGGGAGCTGAGCGTGACCTTCATCGAGCTGGAGGACGTGGAGAAGGTCTTCTCCGTACGCCGGAAGGCAGGACTCCTACGCCGGGAGAAGAAGGAGGTCCGGGCGGTCGACGGGATCAGCTTCGCTGTGGAGCGGGGCGAGATGGTCGGCTACATCGGCCCGAACGGCGCCGGCAAGTCGACCACGATCAAGATGCTGACGGGCATCCTCACCCCGAGCGGTGGCCGGCTGCGGGTGGCCGGTATCGATCCGTCGCGGGAGCGGACCCGGCTCGCGCAGCGGATCGGCGTGGTGTTCGGGCAGCGCACCACGCTGTGGTGGGACCTGCCGCTGAAGGACTCGTACCGCCTGGTCCACCGGATGTACCGCATCCCGGACGACCGCTTCACCGCGAACCTCGCCCGCTGCGTGGAGCTGCTCGACCTCGGGGACCTGCTCGACGTCCCGGTACGCCAGCTCTCCCTCGGCCAGCGGATGCGCGGCGACATCGCGGCGGCGCTGCTGCACGACCCGGACGTGCTGTACCTGGACGAGCCGACCATCGGCCTCGACGTGGTGTCGAAGGCGCGGGTACGGGAGTTCCTGCGGGAGCTCAACGCCTCGCGGGGCACGACGGTGCTGCTCACCACCCACGACCTCACCGACATCGAGCAGCTCTGCAAGCGGGTGATGGTGATCGACCACGGGCGGCTGATGTACGACGGGGCGCTCGCGGGGCTCCACGAGGCCGGGGAGAGCGAGCGGTTGCTCGTGGTGGACCTGGAACGGGAGCTGCCGCCGATCCAGGTGGCGGGGGCCCGTCACGTACGGTCGGAAGGCCCGCGGCAGATACTCGCCTTCCCGTCCTCCGCCTCGGCGGCACCGGTCGTGGCGGCGGTGGCGGAGGCGTATCCGCTGATGGACCTGTCGGTGCGGGAGCCGGACATCGAAGCCGTGATCGCGAAGATGTACGGGGAACGGGAACTCGGCGCGCGGGCGGGGAGTCCCTGAGGTAGGGAGGTCAGGTGATGAGCGACACGAGGAGCAGGGAGACGAGGGTCCCGCTGGTGGGGTTCTCGTACACGGCGGCGGACGAGGAGAGGCAGCGCGGAGTCCGCCGCATGAAGACCTTCGCCACGTCCCTGCTGGTCGTCGTCGCCGTCGTCTACGCCCTGGCGACGTGGGCGGAGAACGAGGGCCTCGGTCCCTGGGCCGCCTATGTGGCGGCGGCGGCGGAGGCCGGCATGGTGGGCGCGCTGGCGGACTGGTTCGCGGTGACGGCGCTGTTCCGGCGCCCGCTGGGGCTGCCGATCCCGCACACCGCGATCATCCCGACGAAGAAGGACCAGCTGGGCGCCACGCTCGGGTCCTTCGTCGGCGAGAACTTCCTGTCCGCCGATGTCGTACGGGGAAGGCTGCACGCCCTGGGGATCGCCGGCCGCCTGGGCGGCTGGCTCGCCGAACCGGCGCACGCGGACCGCGTCACGAGTGAGCTCGCCACAGCACTGCGCGGCGCTCTGACGGTGCTTCGGGACTCCGACGTCCAGGCGGTCGTCGGCGAGGCGATCACCCGGCGGGCGGAGGCGGCGGAGATCGCGCCGGGCATCGGCAAGACGCTGGAGAAGATCGTCGCCGACGGGGCGCACCACCGGGCGGTGGACCTGGTCTGCGCCCGGGCTCACGACTGGCTGGTCTTCCACGCCGACTCCGTGATGGACGCGGTGCAGGGCGGGGCGCCGGGCTGGACACCGCGTTTCGTGGACCGTCGGGTGGGCGAGCGGGTCTACAAGGAGCTCCTCCGCTTCGTGACGGAGATGCGGGACATGCCGGCGCACCCGGCGCGCGGCGCGATCGACCGCTTCCTGACCGACTTCGCCACCGACCTCCAGGGGGACACGGACACCCGGGCCCGGGTGGAGCGCCTGAAGGGGGAGCTGCTGGCCCGCCCGGAGGTCCAGGACATCATCGCGTCGGCCTGGTCGTCGGTGCGTGGCCTGATCATCGCGGCGGCGGAGGACGACCACAGCCAGCTGCGCCTGCGGGCGAGGGCCTCCCTGATCTCGCTCGGCGGACGCCTGGTGACGGACGGCCGGCTGCAGTCGAAGGTGGAGGGCTGGGTGGAGGACGCGGCGTCGTACGTGGTGACGACGTACCGGGACGAGATCACGTCGCTGATCAGCGACACGGTGGCGGGCTGGGACGCGGACCAGACCTCGCGGAAGATCGAGGCGAACATCGGCCGGGACCTGCAGTTCATCAGGATCAACGGCACGGTGGTGGGCGCACTGGCGGGCCTGCTGATCTACACGGTGAGCCACGCGCTGGGCGGCTGAACCCCGGGGCGGCGCCGGGCGGCCGAGTTCCGGCTCAGCCACCCGGCGCCTGGGGACCACGCACGGAGGGAGGGGGCCCGTGCCGTGCGCGGCGGGGGAGGTGCCCCCAAGTACGCACGGCGGGACCGGAGCGTTCAACGCGCGCTCGGGACGAACGACCGGAGACCGGCAGACTTTTGTGCCGGGTGACGGCCCGGAGGCCGGAGGGTCGTCCGCCCTTCGCCGCGGGCGTCAGCCCTTGTTCCGGGTGACGGCTGGAGGGTCGTCCGCCCTGGGGCGCGCGCGAGGGTCAGCCCTTGTTCCGGGTGACGGCCCAGGAGGCCCCGGCCATGGCCCCGGCGACGGTGAACACCGCGGGCCAGGCCCCGACCTTCTTCGCCAGCGGATGCGACCCGGCGAACGCGGCGACGTAGGCGGCCGTGAGCCCGGCGGCCGCCTTCCCGCCGGCCACCTGCTGCCACTCCCGCGCGGCGACGGCCCCGGCACCGGCGAGCACCGCGCCCCCAAGGGGCCGCTTCTTGCTCCACCGGGCAACGGCGTAACCACCGACGAGCCCGGCGGCGGCGATGGCGGGGGCGGGGATGCGGGGCATGAGGGCAGCCTCTCTCTCGGGTGAGTCGTCTACGGTCACGAGCCTAACTTCAGCCCTCGCAGCCGACCCCGTCACCGTCCCGGTCCAGGTGGCTGCCGTACCCGGGATCACCACGGTGCACGGGGGCGGCACCGGCGGCCCGGGCGGCCGAGCAGTTCTTGTAGTACGTACTGTCGCCTCCGCCGCTGGTGCTGCCCCCGGTGGCCGACCCACCGGAGCCGCCGGACCCGCTCGATCCGCCGGAGTACGGCTCGCACCCCACCCCGTCCCCATCCCGGTCGAGATGGCTTCCGTATCCAGGATCACCGCGGTGCACGGGCGCCGCGCCGGCCGCCCGGGCGGCATCGCAATTCCGGTAGTAGACGGGAGCAGGCGTTGCCTTCTTCGTACGCGTCGGTACGGGCGTGGGCGTCGGAGTGGGTCGCGGTGCGGCGACCGTGATGCGCACGACGGCGGTGCCGCCCGCGATAGCCGGGTCCTTCGGCTTCACCCGGTAGACGAACTCGTCCTCACCGCTGTACCCGGCCGCGGGCGTGTAGTTGATGTGGACGCCGTCGACTTCGGCGGTGCCGTGACCGGGCTGGGAGTCGACGGTGAGCGCGTACTCGCCCCCGTCCAGGACGCTGGTCAGCGGCTCCTCGCCACCACCAGAGGCCTCGCTGGCGGTGTCGTTGGCGAGCACGGCGATGACGAGCCGCGCAGCCTCGGCACTCTCCTCGTCGTCGACGAGCTTCAGCGTGACTCCCGGCGTCGGCGTCGGCGTGGCACTCGTCGCCACGGAACCGACCTGCTTGGCATCATCGGCACCACTGCCGCCGCCCCCACCGCCACACCCAGCGAGCGTCACAACGGCTGCGGCCGAGGCGATCAGCACTCTTCGAAGGCGACGTATTTTTCCCACACGCACAACAGCCCCCAAGGCATTCCGCTTACGGAGAAGCACCGATGCTGCCACGGATGAGTGCGAGGCGCGGCGGAAACGTGAACTTCCGGTGAAGGCGGGTGGGGGAGGCTCTGGCGAAGCCCTCTAACTAGCGGCTGGCGCCGGGCTCGCCTGATTCCGGTGAGCATCGGCGAAGAGCAGGGTGGGCTCGGCGAGGATGTCGCGGCCCGCTTCGCTCTTGTAGATCTCGTCGACGCTGCCGAACCGAGCGTGGGAGTAGTCGAGTTCGAGCAGTGCAGCCGCCTGCCGGACCGATGCCTCGTCGGGGCCCTCGATCTCCACGAAGGTGGGAAGGTCGGGCCAGGTGTCGAAGTCGAAGGCGACCTCGCCCAGGCGCCACTCCTCGCGGTAGTTCTCCTGGTAACGGACCTCGGTGAGGCCGAGGCGGCGCAGGATGTCGGCCATGGCGTGCAGGTCGGTGACCTCGGTCTCGATCTCGGTCGTGCCGTCGATCGTCGTGGCGTCGGTGACCTGCTTGAGTGTGAGCGTCGAGCGGGTGCCCTCATCCCGCAGGCGCAGCCACGCGCCTCCGTCGAGGTTGTCGTTCTCGAAGATCTTGCGGGTGAGGAGGGTGCGAGGGAACGCCTGGACGGCGCCGAGGGCGGTGAGCTTGGCCTGAAGGTCGGCGACGTCGATGGCCAGGAACTTCGCCTCGTACTCGTGCTTCATGAGTCCTTCTTTCTGTATGAGTGGGGGAGGGTGGACGTACGGGCCGCGAGGAGCAGGCCCATGCGGTGGGTGTGGTCCTTGAGCTGACCGATGTGAGCGCGCTCGGTGAACTCGTTCGTGCGCAGTGTGAGCAGCACGTCCCAGTCGCCGACGAAGTGGTGCCGCAGGCGTTCGGGGGAGGTGTAGTGCTCGACCAGGTGGTGGCGTTTCTCGACGGGCATCATGAACTCCGCGCCGAACAGACCGCCCGGGCGGACCAGGCGCTGCATGCGATCGACGAACTCGGCGAGCGGGCGGTGGTGGTTGGCACTGTAGTGCCACGAGCAGCTCGTCCAGATCGCGTCGCACGGGATGTTCAAGGGCGCGCCGTGAAGGAAGTCCTCTTCGGCGAGCCGCACTTGGTCGTAGAGACCTTCGAGCTTGAGCCTGTCGATCAGGCCCATCGCATGGGCTCGTGTGTCACCCGGGAGGCTGACCTCGCCCCCGTGCAGGGAGAGCGCGTCACGTTCGATGGCGAGGACGCGATATCCGGCAGTGGCGAGCGGCAGGACGAACTTGCCGTCGCTCGCCCCGACGACCGCGACGGTGGCGTCAGGGGCGACCCGTTCCCTCAGCGTGGCGAGGAACTGAGGGAAGAAGGTAAGGGTGTGCTCCCACAGGCTCTGTGTGCGCACGGGAGTGTGCTCCTTGCGTGTCGGAGGCGAGGATCGCTTGGAGGACCTCGTCGGGGCTGAGGTCTGTGGTGTCCACGCAGCGCATCGGGAACGGGGTGTAGGCGTCGGTCACTCTGTCCGTGACCGTCTCGACGAGGGCGTCCCAGTGGGAGACCGGCTTGTCCCTCGCGGCGAGGCGGCGACGGCGCTCGTCCTCGGCGCAGACGAGGTAGTAGGTGACGGGCCGGGGCAGGGTGGGCGGCAGGGTGACGCGAAGGCCAGTCCCGAGGGCACGGTGGTTGGCCAGGCAGCGGGCGAAGTAGCTCTCCACGACGACCGGGACGCCGGCCGTCAGGTAGCGCCGTATCTCGTCGGCCGCGGTGAACAGCGCGGAGAGGTAGAAGCACATCCGTGCCTCGACATTCCTCCGCTTGTCCACCTCCCGCCTCAGGGGCTGGAAGACGGGTGGCACGGTGGGGACGAGGACGGCCTGGCGGGCCTCGGCCAGCATCGGCGCGATGGTCGACTTACCGGTGCCCCGTAAGCCTTCGAGACTCTCGAAAAGCGGGTGGTCAGGCACGGGCGTACACCACGTCCGGCACCGCGAGCGTGAGTTCGTCCGTTGCGGAGGGCCGGTGGGCGATGCGGTTGGCGGACTTCTCGTACCAGAACGCGTGCGAGTCCTTGCCGACCGCCTTGCAGGACATGGTGAGCGCACCGCGCGGGTCGGCCTCGATCCGTTCGATCTCGCCCGGGCCGTCGGCCGGCGCGCAGATCTCCGGCGCGCCGTGCTCGGACAGGTCCTCGTCGACGATGACGTCGATGGACAGTGCGGCAGTCTGAAGCTCCTCGCGGAGCCTGCCGTAGGCGGTCGGGTCGGTGACCAATAGTTCCGGGTGGTCTGCGGCGTTGCCGACCGCGCGCAGGTGGTGCAGCTTGAGCTGCTGGACGCCGAATTTCTGCAGGATGCGGGCCAGGGGCAGCACCTCGTCGACGTTCCGCGACGTCACGGTCATGGTCACGCCCGTCGTCACGCCGAGCTCCCGCGCGAGATTGAGCGCACTGAGCGCTGCCTGGTAGCTGCCGAACCTGCGGATGCGGTCGTTGGTCGAGCCGACGCCTTCCAGGGAGACCCTCAACAAGTCCAGGTGGGGAGCGATTTCGGTCAGACGACGCTCGATCCGGTACCCGTTGGTGCAGATCTCGACCTGCTGGCCCAGTTCCTCCTTGGCGTGTCGGACGACCTGGGCGAGGTCCTTGTAGACGAACGGCTCCCCGCCGAGCAGGGTGACGGCCTCGGTGCCGTACTGCTCGCGCATCAGCGTGATGATGTTGATGGCTTGCTCAGCGGTGAAGGCGTCGGCGTGCTGGAGCCTCTTGCCGTGGAAACAGTGGTCGCACTCGAAGTTACAGCGGTACAGCAGCTGGAGGTACAGCATCCGGATCTTCCGGATCCCGGTGACTTCCCCGATCACTTCGGCTCCTTAGACTGGTTGCCTGATGGGAGCCCCGATAGTGGCCGAGCGTCCGGGGACCGCGTCACCGCGTCTAGGGACAGCCCAAGGACGTCCTGGGACGTTTTCCGTACGTCGCGAAAGTCTCCAGAATCCCGAGAAGCCGCGCGGTGTCCGACAGGTCCGGCAGCACCACGGACGCGCCCGCCGCTGACAGCTCCTCGCCGCTGTGGATACCCGAGGCGACCGCGATGATCCCGGAGCCCGTGGCCAGCGCCGCCTCGACGTCTCGCGGTGTGTCCCCCACCAGTACGGCGGGCGCGTCGGCAGGCACGCCGTGGAGCCGCCGGGCCCGCTCGCGGGCGACCGCGACAAGGTCGGGACGAAGCTCGGCGTCCGCGCCATAAGCGCCCGCGGAAAGGTCCAGCAGGGAATCGAGGCCGAACGCGGACAGCTTCACTCGGGCGTTGGCGGCGATGTTGCCAGTCAGGACCGAAGACACCCAGTCCTCATGTGCCGAGGCCGCCTTGAGAGCCTCACGTACGCCCGGCAGAGCGGTCCCCCTCATCCGGAGATCGCCGAGACGCTCCTCTCCGGCACGGGCGAGGGCGGCCTCAACAACGGGCCAGTCCGGCTCCGGCAGACCGTCCCTAAGGAACATGTCGCGCATGATCAGGCGATCCGTACGCCCCTCTGTCCGCGCCGGCCCGGACGGCCCACGTCCCACAAGCGCCGAGAAGGCGGCAGCGTAGATCTCCTTGCTCACCCCCGCGTTCTCGATGAGAGTGTGGTCGATATCCCAGAGGACGATGAGCTGCATTCCATCAGGGTAGGTACCTGGCGCGCCTCCCCGTTCTACGAGAACGACCCATACCGTCCTTGCGTGATCACGCCGGGCACCGCTTCCATACCTCTGTGAACGAGCGACTGCACTCCGTACTCGCCCAGCGCGGTGTCCCACCCGAATCGCTCGCGGAGGTCTGTGAGGTGGATCCGAAGACGGTAAGTCGCTGGCTTGGCGGGCGCGTTCCCCATCGTCGGCACCGATTCCGGGTCGCGCGTCATCTGAGGGTGGAGGAGACGTTCCTCTGGCCCGCCCAGGCCCGACGGGCCGTGCGGTCCAGTGACGGACTAGGGACCGAGCTCGTCGGCACCTACCAGAACCGCGCGAGCGTCCCGCGGGACATGTGGCTCTCCCTGCTGCGGGAGGCCCGGGAGGAGATTGGCGTCCTCGTCTTCTCAGGCACCTTCTTCGCGCAGTCCAACCCCCATGTCGCCAAGATGCTCGCCGAGCGCGCCGCCGACGGTGTTCGGGTGCGCCTCTGCTTCGGCGACCCGGAGGGGCAGGCAGTCGCCATCCGGGGCCGGGAGGAGGGCATCGGCGACACCCTGGCTGCGAAGATCCGGGCCTCCCTGACGTACTACCGGCCCCTGCTGTCCGAGGCGGGATGCGAAGTGCGGCTGCATGACACCACGCTCTACACGTCCCTGTTCCGCTACGACGACAACCTGCTGGTCAACCCGCACGTGTGGGGCCAGCCGGCGAGCGCCAACTCCCTCCTCCACCTCAACAAGGCTGACGGCACGGGGTGGTTCGCCAACTACGCTCAGAGCTTCGAAGCCGTCTGGGCCGGCGCACGGCCCTGGACACCCGACCAGAAGGGGACCGCCTCGCATGGGCAGGACTGAGTACTACAACGACCCCGCCGCCCCGAAGGCGAACACCCTCATCCCCGCCAGCAACCTGCTCGTCGTCGACGACAGCGGTGCCATCCTGCTCCAGCGGCGTCGCGACACCGGCCAGTGGGCCCTCCCCGGCGGGGCCCAGGACATCGGCGAGACGGCAGCCGAGTGCGCCGTACGGGAATGCCTGGAGGAAACCGGCATCGTCGCCGAGATCACCGGCTTCCTGGGCGTCTACACCAACCCGAACCACATCGTCGCCTACACCGACGGCGAGATTCGCCAGCAGTACGAGAACACCTACATCGGCCGCCCCGTAGGCGGCGAGCCCACCATCAACGACGAGGCCGACGGCGTCCGCTTCGTCCAGCCGGCCGACCTCGACCAGTACGACATCCATCCCAGCATGCGCCAGCAGATCGGCGACTACCTCGCCGGCACCTACCCCTACCTGGGCTGAGCCGCCAGGGCCGCCTCCACGCGCCCCACGGCGGCGAAGATCTCCGGTTCCGCCCGACGGATGAACCGCCCGACCACGCTGTCATCTCCGTAGCGGCCCCGGATCTCCGCGACACGCTCCTCGGCGGTGGTCCGGCCGCCGTCGGGTGTAGTCGTCATGTCGCAGTAGACCAGCGTGTCCACCAACAGCGGCTCCTCCAGCAGCGGGAACTCCGCCGCCAGCTCCTCCCGCAGTCCGCGCTCCTCGGCCTCCAGGAGCGCGAACGAGTGGTTCGCAACCAACCGCACCAGTCGCTGGTCGGCCCCGTGCTCGTCGCGGAGAAACCGGGCGCCGTCGAGCGGGTGGAAGCCGGTTACGGCGAGCCGGGGCGCGTACCCCACGTCATGGAGAAGCGCTGCCGCTGTCAGCAGGTTGGCGTCCTGGCCGAGGATGCCCCCGAGATCAGTGGCACGGACTGCTACCCCTTGCGTGTGCGCCCACCGCCGCGGAAGCACGGCTCTGAGTTCTGCCTCCGCCACCCGCGTCGCCCACTCCACGATCAGATCGTCCATGCCACGCTCCCCAACCCGAAACTGCCCCGACCAGTCCGCACTGGACACTCCGCTCAGCGCGCATGGTGACGGCCTCTGAGCGCGACTGCCGCAACAAACACCTGCCAGGCATCCGTAGTCACGGCCAGCACGGGTCCCCTAGGGCGCTTCGAGTCCCTTACGAGCGTCGCTTCGCCAGCCCTCGCGCACTCCATGCACTCGCCACCGGAGCCGTTGCTGTAGGAGGACTTGAACCACTGTGCCGGCCCAGCGCTCGTTGCGTGCGGATCGTTCATTGTGAGTATTCCTTGAGAAGCGAGTTGATCAGCTGGACCGAACGGTGAGGGCTCGCCGCAGCAGCCCGCAGATTGTCAAAGGCTCTCGTGTACTCGCGTACATCATCGGCTCCCTCCAGGTAGATGGCATCAGTGATGCCGTCCCGGTACACGATGTCTGGGTCTTCGGGATCAGGAAAGCCCATCAGCGTGAACGAACCCGTGGCGGGATAAGAGCCGGCGTCGAAGGGCAGCACCTGCAGAGTGACACTCGGTAGCTCTAGCGAGGCAAGAACGCGTTCAAGCTGGTCCCGCATCAACGCCCGGTCGCCGACGATATTGCACAGAGTGCTCTCATGGACGACGAACCAGGCGTCCGGGGCGTTCGCGCGGGTGAGCATCGCCTGACGTTCCATTCGTACCTTCACCGCTCGTTGGATGTCTTCCTCAGTCATCTGATTGGTAGCGCGATGCAGTTCGACGGCGTACGCGGGGGTCTGCATCAGCCCAGGTAGAAACTCGCACTGGTACTGCCGGAACGTCGAAATGTCCTGCTCCAGGCCGATGTAGATGGAGAACCAGGCAGGGATGCCGTTGCCGTGAGCCTGCCACCAGCCCTTCGTCTTGGCTTGCCGTGCCAGCGACTTGAGGAACTCTCGAAGTTCGTCGTCGGTGTTGTAGAAGCGGCACAGCGCGTCGACGTCTGACGGCTGTACCCGACCGGTGCCCGTCTCCATGCGGTTGACCTTGGACCCACTCCAGTCGAGCGCCTCTCCGACCTGTGCGCACGTGAACCCGTTGGTCTCGCGCAGTTTCTTCAGCTCGATCGACAGCCGTCGACGACGTGCCGTAGGCGAACCGGCCATCTCAACCCTCTTTTCCGTAGCGGGGATTCAGTCTCCGCGTCGCGGCGCTGGCTTGCCAATCACTCGATGGTGGGAATCCCACAGTGCACATTGCATGAGGGGATGTGTAACGCGATGCTAGCCAGTCATGACGCTCCGTCATGGGCGAGAGGCTGGGAGGACTGGTATGAACGGAGACGGATGCATGGTTCGGAAGTCGTGGGAGTTTCCCTTCCTGGCTGAGCCGGCGGAAGTAGCCGCGCTTCGGCGCATTGTGAGGCTCCACTTGAAGGCCTGGGGGTTGCCGCGGCAGACAGAAGTAGCTCAGGTGTGTGTCAGCGAACTCGTCGCGAACGTCATTCGGCATGTGGGTGTGGGGACGCCGACAGCGCTCCGTCTCTCCATGAGAGGCACGTACCTGCGCCTTGAAGTACGCGATCCTGACTCCCGGGCGCTGCCGACGTTGGTCGCGGTTGACCCTGACTCCGAGTCGGGACGCGGCATGGCGCTGGTGAACGCGATGGCGGACCGGTGGGGTGTCCTGCTCGGATCGGATCACAAGGTGACGTGGTGCGAGATCGCGACCGATCTGTCCACGCCGAATGGGCATGCTGGCGGCGTCCGCGTCACGCGTGCGGAAGCGATGATCTGTCTCTACGGCGCGGTGGCGTCTCCGCGCGCGGTGAACGCAAGTCGGCTGAGCGGGGCCGTGGCCAAGGACGCCGCGATCGATGTGATCGTGGATCTCCTCCACTGGATGGTTGCGCACGGCTTCGACGCTGATGACGTGCTGGATATGGCTCAGGCGCGATTCGAGTCAGGCGTATGAGACGCATGCGTTGACGGGGTTAGGTGAGATCCAGTGTGTGGCGGGCGTACCTGATCTAGATTCTCCGCATGGGGATTCGAGACATGCTCAGCGAGGTCGCGAGCACATACGACCGCACCGCCGGCTCGACGCGTGACGTGAAGGGGCAGCAGGTGCTGCGAAGGGTGGCGAGTCGTACGGATCTCGCCCTTCCACCGGGCTTCAAGGCCAAGGGGCACGGGGGACAGACGACTCCGGCGGCGACCCCGTGGATCGGGATCTTCGATGAGCGAGGGGAGAGGGATCCCAAGAAGGGGCTGTACCTCGCGTATATATTCAGCGCCGATCTGAAGAACGTGACCCTGACCCTGCAGCAGGGCATTACCTGGCTGGAGGATCGCCTGGGTAGGGGGGTCGCGCGGGAGGCACACCTGCGTCATCATGCGGCGCGCCTCCGCCGGGCCGTGAGGCGGCAAGAGCGGCAGGGATGGGGAGACGAGCCCGAACTCCGAGACAAGGCGGCTCGACCCCGGGCTTACGAGGCGGCCAGCGTGATCGCCAAGTCGTACGACACGGCCGCTCTGCCCAGTGATGTCGCGCTGATGGAGGACCTGCTCGTCGCCATAGAGTCACTGCGGCGGGCGGAGGAGGCCGACCGTGTCTGGTGGATGAGCGACGACGCGGATGCCCTTGAGATGTCCTACGTGCCGGGCGGCCACGCTCAGCCGGTAGCCGATCCGCTCGCGGGATTCCACCCAAAGAACAGCAGCGAGTACGTGGCGCAGATTACGGCCCGACAGCAGGTCAAGCAGCGAAATCACGAGAAGCTCATCGAAGACTTCGGCCACTACGTCGCGCAGCGTGGATATTCCCCCATCACGCGAGGTCAGCATCCTAAAGACCTCGTGCTGCGGCGTTCCGGCGCCGAGGCAGAGATGGACGCCGAGTGGTTGATCGAAGCGAAGGTTGTTCGTAGTGGAAACCCGACGAAGGCGGTCCGTGAGGCTGTTGGGCAACTCTACGAGTACCGCCACTTTCTCTACGAGCGGCAGTGCGAACCCTTCCTCATAGGGCTCTTCTCCGAAGAGATCGGTGTCTACGCCCCGTACCTGGAGGAGCGCGGAATCGCCTCGATCTGGCGGGAAGGCGCCCGATGGGGCGGCTCCTCCATGGCACACGAATGGGGGCTCGCCTCGGCGTAGTCCGCGTCACTCCTGGTCGCCCCCGTGGCACTCCCCGTACGTCCGTCCCGAGCCGCACCAGCACGCCGCGCCGCGGGGCGGGGGCCAAGGTGTGGCGCGGCCGCGGGCTGCCAGGGTGGTGGCGTATTGGGGGAGGAGGTCCGCGTTGGCCGGGGAGGAGGCCTCGGAGGCGGCGAAGGCCTCGTAGGAGGGGACCGTCGCCGGGACGATGCCGAGGTTGGGGGTGCCGGCCTGGGCCAGTTCGCGGAGGGAGGCCTCGATGTCCGTGAGGTGGGCGCGGTAGGTGGGGTACTCGGATTCGAGTTCCGGGTACGACGTCAGGAGCTCGTCCAGTTCCGCCTCCGGCCAGTGGAGGACCGCCACCGGGAAGGGGCGGGAGAGGGCCGTGCGGTAGGAGCCCAGTTCGCTGCGGAGACGGGTGATCTCGGCCTGGAGTTCCGCCGGGTCCGAGGAGCCCAGGGACCACAGGCGCTTCGGGTCGTGGAGCTCGTCCAGCGGCACGTCCGCCGTGTGGAGGGCGTCCGCCAGGGTGTCCCAGTCGTCGTGGGGGAGCGCCAGCAGTCTGCGGACCCGGTGGCGGGTCAGGAGCAGGGACTGCGTGGCGTGGGGGAGCGCCGTGTCCGAGGCCGTCGGTGCCAGGAGCCGTGCCGCCTCCGTGGCGATCGCCTCCGACAGCTCCAGCTCGTCATGGGATTCGAGGGTTTCCACCACGATCTCCCATGGCGCCGCCTCCGTGGGGGCCGCCGCCCGGACGCCGTCGATGATCGCCCTCGCCTCGGCCTCGTGGCCGTACTCCCAGAGGTTCGCCGCCTTCAGCGCACGGATCAGGGGAGAGTCGACGGGGGACGACGAGAGCAGCGTGTCGTACAGCTGCGTCGCGCGGGCGCGGTCGCCCGACAGTTCCAGGTGAGCCGCGGCCTGGAGGAGCAGCGGCTCCTGGTCCTCGGGGTACTGCGCGGCGGTGCGCAGCAGGCGCTCGGCTTCGGTGGTGTGGTCGGCAGGCGTGTCGGGGCGCATGCCGACCACCGTACTGCTGTACGGCCCTGGAGAGTTGGCTCGTCAGCGCTTATCGTGCCCCGCGTGCGGGACAGGGTGCCGGTCGTCGTTCAGGCGCGCGGGGTGCGGAGCGTACCCGCCCGCGTCCTCTGGGCCTGCGCCGAGACCGTCGTCACCTGCGGTGTCGTCCTTCTTCTCCTCGTCGTGCACCAGCTCTGGTGGACGAACCAGCAGGCCCGCGCCGAGGCCACGGAGCAGGTGCGTGTCCTGGAGCGGGAGTGGGAGGGATCACCCGAGCCCGAGCCCGATCCCCAGGCCGAGCCCCCACCCCAGGGGGAGGCAGGGTCCGGGACCACCATGGACCCCTCGGCCGCCGATCCCACGGTCGAGCCGGATGCCGTCCCCGAGGCCCCCGCCCCTCCCGTGTCCCGAGCGACCTACGCCGTCCTGCGCATCCCGCGCATCGGCCTCACCGCCCCCATCGCCCGCGGCGTGGGCAAGCGGTCCGTCCTCGACAAGGGGTACGTCGGGCACTACCCCCGTACCGCCGCGCCGGGGCGTCCCGGGAACTTCGCGCTCGCCGGGCATCGCAACACCCACGGCGAGCCCTTCCGGTACATCAACCGGCTCCGGGTCGGGGACGAGATCACCGTACGGACCAGGGACCGGGAGTACGTCTACCGCGTCGACCAGGTCCTGCCGCGGACGGCCCCCCGTGACACCGGCGTCATCGCGTCCGTCCCGCGTTCCCTCGTCAAGCCCTCCTACGGGTACTCCTCGCCCGGCTCCTACCTCACCCTGACGACGTGTACGCCCGAGTTCAGTTCCGCCTACCGGCTGATCGTGTGGGCGAAGCTCGTTCCGTCGGAGTGATCGGACCGTACGCGGGCCGCGCCCAAGGTGACCGCCGCCCCCGCCAGCCCCAGTGCCGCCGACACCACCAGCGCCGTGTCCGGGCCCGCCGGCGACAGCGCGAGCGTCAGAGCGACGCCGGCCGCCGAACCGATGTAGCGGGCGGTGTTGTTGGCTCCGGACCCCATCGCGGCCCGTTCCGGCGGTACGGAGTCGACGGCGAGGCGCGGCAGAGCGGCGTTCAGGAGGCCGCTGCCGGCGCCCGACACGAACAGGCCCGGCAGGAGGCGAGGCCAGGAGCCGTCCCCGTCCAGGGCGCCGAGGAGTCCGAGGACGCCCGCCGTGGAGAGCGCGAAGCCGACGGCCAGCTGGTGGTGCGCCGCCAGCCGGCCCGCGAGTCGGCGGGCCTGGAGCGCCACGAGGAACGCCGTGCCCGACCAGAGGACGAACATCCACGCCGCTCCCAGCGGTGACATCCCCATTCCGCGCTGGAGGAGCGCTGGCAGGCAGCTGAACAGGCCGATCACCGCGAGGCCGGTGAACAGCGCCCCGGAGGTGGCCGCCAGGAACGCCGGGCGGCGCAGGAGCGCGAGGTCGATCATCGGGGTACGGCTCCGGCGCTCGACGGCCACGAAGACCGCGGTGAAGGCGGCCGCGCCGAGCAGCAGGAGGCCGACGGGGACGCGCAGCCAGCCGTCCCGGCCCAGGGTGAGCGCGGTGAGCAGGGCGGCGAGCGCCAGGCCGAGGGCGAGTGCCCCGGCGACGTCGGGCCGGCCGCCGCGCGGTGCGCGGGATTCGGTGAGGGTACGGGTGCCCAGCGCGGCGACCATCAGGGCGGCCACCGCCAGCACGTCGTACGCGAGGCGCCAGTCGATCAGGCTCAGCGCGCCCGCGAGCAGCGGGCCCAGTGCGATGCCCGCGCTCACGAACGCCCCCCAGACGCCCGTCGCCCTGATCCGGTCCGGGCCGGAGGGGAAGGCGTGGGCCAGTAGGCCCAGGCTGCCCGCCAGGACGGCCGCGCTCGCCGCCCCCTGGGCGACGCGGGCGAGGGTGAAGGTGAGTGTGGAGGTCGCGAACGCGCCGAGGCCGGTGGTGAGGCCGAGCGCCAGGGTGCCGAGGAGGAAGACCCGGCGCCTGCCGTGGTCGTCGGCGAGGCTGCCGGCGATCAGGAGGAGGACGGCGAGGCCGAGCGGGGTGCCGTTGAGCAGCCACGCCTGCGCCGAGGCCGGGGTGGCGAAGGACGCCGCCATGTCCGGGAGGGTGAGCATCGGGGCGGTGTAGTTCATCAGCGTGACCGCGGTGGCGGCGCTGGTCACCGCGAGCGTGGCGGTGGGGCGCCGGACCGTCGCGGGCGGCCGGGCGCCGACGGCGGTGGGGGCGGGGGAGCGCGGGGGCATGGCGGGAGACCCCTTCCGTCGGGCCGTCGGGGAGGCAGGCCGCCCACCCTACGGTTGGTTCGTTCATTGAACCTTGCTGCTGGACGCTAGCACCGTTGGTTCGGTGAATGAACCATGTACGCGTAAAGTGGCTCCATGGCCCTCGGTAAGGACTACGCGGCGCAGCAGTGCTCCATCGCCCGCGCCCTCGAAGTCGTCGGCGAACGCTGGACGCTGCTCGTGGTCCGTGACGCCTTCTACGGTGTGCGGCGCTACAGCGACTTCCTCGTCCACCTCGGCGCCCCGCGCGCGGTCCTCGCCTCCCGGCTCCAGGCGCTCGTGGAGGCCGGCGTCCTGGACAGGCGCCGCTACCGGGAGTCGCCGCCGCGCGAGGAGTACGTCCTGACCGAGCGGGGCCTCGCCCTCTGGCCCGTCCTGCGCTCCCTCGGGCTCTGGGGGCGCGACCAGGTCCCGGGCGCCCTGCCCGTACGCCACTTCCACCACGCCGACTGCGGCACCGAACTCGGCCCGTACGGCGAGTGCCCCGCCTGCCGCGTCCCCGTACCGCCCGCCGAGGTCGAGATGCGTCCCGGAGCCGGACTCGATCCGGACCCGGCCGATCCGGTCAGCCGCGCCCTGCTCCAGCCCCGCCGGCTCCTAGCCCCCCTCGCCCCGCCCCCGGCTCCCTCCGCTCCCCTCGTCCCTTCCGAAAGTGATCGTGTATAACGGCGGAGAGGGTTCAAGTGACGTGTGAAGGGGGCGAGATGGGCAGGCACCTGTTCCTGCGTGTGATCTCCCCGCTCCTCTTCCTCCTCGCCGTCGCCGAGCTGCTTCTCTCCGACGGCGCGAGCGTCTCCGCCGCCGTCGCCCTCGCCGCGGCCACCGCCGTCTGCGCCCTGATCGGCGCCCCGGCGCCCGCCTCCGTACCCCCGACCCGGGTACGCACCGCCCTGCGCGACCGCGAGCAACGCACCGCCTTTCTGCCGCAGCGCGACCCCGACGCCGCAGGCCGCAGCAGGCCCCGAGCACCCGGCCGTCCCCTCCCGACGGCCGCGTAGGGCATACCCGACACCCGCGTGCCCCGCGGTTCCGTCATGCCGACCTTCTTCGTTCCGGCACGACGAGACCCCTCGGAGGGCTCCCCATGTCCGTTTTCGCCACCCTGGTCGAGCAACTCGCCGACCTGCTCCAGCCGCTGTTCGCCACCGCCGCGACCGCCGCCGCGATCGTCCTCTTCACGGCGCTCGTCCGGCTCGCGATCCACCCCCTCTCGCGGGCCGCCTTCCGCGGCCAGCAGGCCCGTACGCGCATCGCTCCCCAGCTCGCGGAGGTGCGCGCGAAGCACGCCGAGAACCCCGAGCGGCTGCGCGAGGAGGTCATGGAGCTGCACGCCCGCGAGAAGGTCTCGCCGTTCTCCGGGATCCTGCCCAGCCTGCTCCAGCTCCCCGCGTTCCTGCTGATGTACCACCTCTTCGCCGGCGACCGGATGGCCGGACACAGCCTCTTCGCCGCCCCGCTCGGCGACCGGTGGGCCGACGCGCTCACCGACGGCGGCCCCTTCGGCCCCGCCGGACTCGTGTACCTGGCGCTGTTCGCGTTCGTCGCCGTCGTCGCCACGTACAGCTACCGGCGTACGAAGCGCCAGATGGCCGAGAGCGCGGCGGCCCTCCCTCAGGGGCCGGGCGCGGGTGCCCTCGCGAAGGTCATGCCGCTGTTCGCGTTCGGCACGCTCGTCACCGTCGCGGTGGTCCCGCTCGCCGCCGCTCTCTACATCTCACCAGCACCACCTGGACCGTCGCGGAGCGCGCCCTGCTGCTCTGAGCTACCGCCGAGTAAGGGTCCAGGTTGTGAACGGGGTATTGCAGAGTGGTCGGTTCTCTTGGAGGATCGACCAACCCTCCGATATCTCCGATGGCCGCACTCCATCGGCCGGGGCTCACCGGGGCCCGCCCCCGGGCCCACCTCGACCACAGGGAGAAGACCATGAAGCTGCTGCGTGTCGGGCCGACGGGCGCCGAGCGTCCGGCCCTGCTCGACCAGGACGGAACACTGCGGGACCTGTCCGCGCTGGTCGACGACATCGACGGAGGGCTGCTCGCCGACGCGGCCGCACTCGACCGGATTCGGGCCGCCCTCGCCGCCGGCGTGCTGCCAGCGCTCGACGCGACGGGGCTGCGGGTCGGCCCGCCGGTCGGCCGGATCGGCAAGGTCGTGTGCATCGGGCTGAACTACCACGGTCACGCGGCGGAGACCGGAGCGGCGACCCCGGCCGAGCCGGTCGTCTTCCTCAAAGCCGCCGACACCGTCGTGGGCCCCGACGACACCGTGCTCGTACCGCGCCGCAGCACCAAGACGGACTGGGAGGTCGAGCTGGCGATCGTCATCGGCCGTACCGCCCGCTACCTGGAGACCGACGAACAGGCCCTCGCCCACGTCGCCGGCTACGCGGTGGCCCACGACGTCTCCGAGCGCGAGTTCCAGATCGAGCGCGGTGGCACCTGGGACAAGGGCAAGAACTGCGAGACCTTCAACCCGCTCGGCCCGTGGCTCGTCACGGCCGACGAGGTGCCCGACCCGCAGGCGCTGTCGCTCAAGCTCTGGGTCAACGGCGAGCTGAAGCAGGACGGGAACACCTCGGACCAGATCTTCCCGGTCGCGGAGGTCGTGCGGTACGTCAGCCAGTTCATGACCCTGCACCCCGGCGACATCATCAACACCGGTACGCCGGCGGGCGTGGCGATGGGGCAGCCGGAGCCGAAGCCGTACCTGCGCGCCGGCGACGTGGTGGAGCTGGAGATCGAGGGCCTCGGCCGCCAGCGTCAGGAGCTCAAGGACGCCTGACGGCGCCCGGGGCGTCCTTCAGTCGCTCCAGCGCCTCGACCACCAGCGCGTGGTCCTCGGCCTGCGGCAGCCCCGAGACGGTGACCGAGCCGATCACCCCCGCGCCCTCGACCGCGACCGGGAACGAACCGCCGTGAGCGGCGTACCGGTCGGGGTCCAGGCGCGAGGACCGCTCGAACGTCGTCCCCTTGGCGCGGAAGCGCGTGCCGACGAGGAACGAGCTCTCGCCGTACCGCTCGACGACTCGCCGCTTGCGGTCGATCCAGGCGTCGTTGTCCGCGCTCGACCCCGGCAGCGCGCAGTGGAAGAGCTGCTGCGCGCCGCGCCGGATGTCGATGGCCACGGGCGCGCTCCGCTCGCGCGCCAGGCAGACGAGGAGGGTACCGAGCGTCCAGGCGTCGTCGTACGTGAAGTGGGGGAGGACCAGGCGGGCTTCCTGGGCCTCGAGTTCGGAGATCATCTCGGCGGCCCGGGAGGTCTCGGCGACCTGGGAGACCTCGGTGGGCTGCGGGGTCTGCGGGGTCTGCGGGGTCTGCGTGGTCTGCGCGGTCGCGGCGCTCTCGGGGGTCTCGGCGCTCACAGGGTCACCGTGATTCCCTCGCGGGCGGACCGCTTCGCCGCCTCCAGGACGTCGAGCGCGGCGGCGGCCTCGTGGGCGGTGACTGGGTTGTCGCCGGTGCCGCGCAGGGCCGCGGCGACACCGGCGTAGTACGCCGGGTAGTCGCCCGGCAGGGTCTCGACCGGGGTGCCGCCGCCCGTCAGCGGGGACTCCCCGGCGCCCAGCGTGCCCCACATCGACTCGGGCTCCACGCCCCACGGCGTTCCCGGCGTCGGACGCAGACCCGCGCGCAGGGCGGCCTCCTGGGGATCGAGCCCGTACTTGACGAAGCCGGCCCCGGAGCCGAGGACCCGGAAACGGGGGCCGAGCTGGGCGGTGGTGGCGCTCACATAGAGATGGGAGCGGACGCCGCCCGCGTGCGTGATCGCGAGGAACGTGTCGTCGTCCGCCTCGGCGCCCGGGCGACGGACGTCCGACTCGGCGTAGACGCGCACGGCGGGGCCGAACAGGACCAGGGCCTGGTCGACGACATGGCTGCCGAGGTCGTAGAGGAGGCCACCGATCTCCTCCGGGGCGCCGGACTCGCGCCAGCCGCCCTTCAACTGCGGTCGCCAGCGCTCGAATCGGGACTCGAAGCGCTGGACGTCCCCGAGCGCGCCGTCCGCGAGGAGCGCGCGGAGCGTACGGAAGTCGTTGTCCCAGCGGCGGTTCTGGAAGACGGAGAGGAGCAGGCCCCGCTCCTCGGCGAGGGTGGCGAGCGCGCGCGCCTCCGCGGCGGTGCCCGCGACCGGCTTGTCCACGACCACGGGGAGGCCGGCTTCGAGCGCGGCGGTGGCGACGGGGACATGCGTCTTGTTGGGGGAGGCGACGACGATCAGATCGAGCTCGTCCGCCCGCGCCCACAGCTCGTCGGGCGAGCCGGCGACGCGGACGCCGGGGTACCCGTCGCGGGCCTGGGCCTGGCGCTCCGGGTTGCCGGTCGTGACCGTGTCGAGGACCAGGCCCTCGGTGGCGGCGATCAGCGGGGCGTGGAAGACGGAGCCCGCGAGGCCGTAGCCGACGAGTCCGACGCGGAGGGGGGCGGTGTCGGTGCCAGTCATGGATCCACTTAAGCAACGCTGTTGCCAAAGTGCAAGCGGAGGGGACAATGGCCTCGTGAACAGGAGCGTGAGGGCTGCATGGGGCGTGGGCGCCGGTGTCGGGGCCGGCGTCGCGGGCGGCGTCGGCGGTGCCGGTGCCGGTGGGGTGGGCGGTGCAGGTGGCGTGGGAGGTGCGGGTGGCGTCGGCGGCGTGGCGGGGGTGAACCTGCCGGCGCTGCGCAGCCACAATGCCGCGCTCGTGCTCGACCTGCTGCGTACGGCGGGGGAGGCCGGCATCAGCCGCCTGGAGCTGGCGGACCGGACCGGGCTCACCCCGCAGGCGGTCAGCAAGATCACGGCCCGGCTGCGGGCGGAGGGACTGGCCCGCGAGGCGGGTCACCGCGCCTCGACCGGCGGCAAGCCCCGTACGGTGCTGCGGCTGGTCCCGTCGGCGGCGTACGCGGTCGGGGTGCACCTCGACCGTGACGAACTGACCGCGGTCCTGGTGGACCTCGCGGGTGTACGGGTCGCGACGCGGCGGGCGCCGCTCGACCTGGGCGAGGACGTGGACCTGGTGCTCGACGCGATCGGGGCGGAGGTCGAGGCACTGGGGTCGGCGACGGCGACGGCGACGGCGACGGCGACAGCAACGGCAACGGCAACGGTGACGGAGACGGAGACGGCGGAGGTCGGGACCGAGGGGGCCCCCGCCCTGCTCGGTGTCGGTGTCGCGATGCCCGGGCCCCTCGATCACCTCACCGGCACTCCCGGGCGAGTCACCGGGCATCCCCAGTGGGAGGGGGTGCCGGTGCGGGACGAGCTCGTGCGGCGGCTCGCCCTGCCCGTCGAACTCGACAAGGACACCAACGCCGCCGCCCTCGGACTCGCCCTCCAGGCTCCCGCCCCCGACTCGTTCGCCTACGTCCACCTCGGTACGGGGCTCGGTTCCGGCCTCGTCCTCGACGGCGCCCTGCACCGTGGGGCCAGGACCGGGGCGGGGGAGTTCGGGCACCAGACCGTTCAGCTCGACGGCCCTCCCTGCGGCTGCGGAGGGCGCGGCTGCCTGGAGGTCCTGTGTCTGGCGGCCGTCGCCCGTGGCGATCTCTCCGAGGCGGCGCGCGTTCTCGGTGCCGGGGCCGCGAATCTCGTACGGCTCCTCGACATCGACCGTGTCGTCCTCGGCGGCCGGGTCGTCCTCGCGGCCCCCGAGGAGTTCGCCCACGGCACCCGTGAAGTGCTCGCCGGGCTGGGCCTCGCGGCGGGGGTCGCCGTCACCCCGTACGCCGTCGCCGAGGGCGCCGCCCAGCTGGTCCTCGCTCCGATCTTCGGAAAATAGGCTGATCGGGCGGTCGTTCGGGCCGTTCGAGGGTGCCCTGTCGCGTCGCTCCTCTGCCCGGGCGTGGCCGCATGGCAGCGTCGCGGCCGTCCCGTACGCCCGCGAGCAGCAAAGGCACCCGCCCATGCGACTGCGCAACGCCCTCGCCCTCGGTGCGACCGCGGCGACGACCGGAACCGCCGCGCTCGCGTTCGCCTGCCCCTCCGCCTCCGCGTCGGCCTCCGCGTTCGCCGCCTCCGCCTCGGCCGCCTCCGAAACCCCCGCCTCCGAAGCCTCCGCCTCGGCCGCCGGCTCCGAGCGCCGCGACAAGCCCCCTCTCTGCGGCAAGGCGACCGACCCCGACTTTCCCCTCGCCACCCGGATCCACGGCGGCCCTACCCTGTACGTCCCCGGCGGTGACCCCCGCTCCTTCGCCGTCGACCTCACCAACACCACCGACAGGCCCTGCAGCAGCATCCATCCGGTCCTGGTCCTCGCCGACCGCGACCGGGTGCTCCGACCCGCGCAGATCCAGCTCGACTTCTACGACACCGGGGCCCGCCGCTGGCGGCCCGTCCCCTTCGAGGAGACCGAGGAGGACGAGAACATCGGTGTGTTCACCGGCTTCCCCGGCTTCGAGGTCCCCGCGGGCGGCACCCTCACCATCCCCGTCCGGCTCGCCTTCCGGGCCGACGCCGCCCCCAACGAGGTGGTCGCCGGCGCGGCGATCGTGCAGCGCCAGGGCGACGACGGCGACTGGGTCGGCGAGTCCCGCGACTACCGCCTCAGGATCGGCCCCGAAGGCACGGAGGAGAGCGGGGACGGCGAGGAGACCGAGAAGGTGGGCAAGGAGAAGGAGCGCAAGGAAGAGGTCAAGGGGAAGGGCAAGGAAGAGGTCAAGGGGAAGGGCAAGGAAGAGGTCAAGGGGAAGGTCAAGGAGGAGGTCAAGGGGAGGGGCCGGGAGGAGGGCGAGGGGGCGACCCCGGTGCCCGAGGCGACGGCTCCACCGCGCCAGGACGCGAGCGATGGCGCGAGCGATGACACCGGCCTGCCGCCGGTCCGCCCGCTCCCCGAACTCGCCGTCACGGGCGGCGAGTCGGCCGGGGGCCGGGAGTCGGTCACGGCCCTCGCTCCCGTCTCCGCGGGTCTTGCCCTGACCGGCACGGCCCTGCTGATCGCGACCCGCCGCCGACGTCACCCCTGACCCGGCGCCCCCGCGCCCGGACCCCTTCCCCTTCCGCTCCACCGGTTCCGGCAACCGGTACTGGGTGATCGACGGGGTGAAGATCCAGACATCGTGATTAGGCTGGGGGCGTCGCCACAGCGCTGTCGCGGCGCCCCCAGCACACCGCACGATTTCTGTACGGCAGGAGTCCCCGCACATGGCAGAGCGCAAGCCGATCGAATCCTGGCTCACCGACATGGACGGCGTCCTCATTCACGAGGGTGTCCCGATCCCCGGCGCGGATGCGTTCATCAAGAAGCTGCGGGAGACCGGGAAACCGTTCCTGGTCCTCACGAACAACTCGATCTACACCGCCCGCGACCTGCACGCCCGCCTCGCCCGGATGGGCCTGGACGTGCCCGTGGAGAACATCTGGACCTCGGCGCTCGCCACCGCCCAGTTCCTCGACGACCAGCGCCCCGGCGGCACGGCGTACGTCATCGGAGAGGCCGGTCTGACCACCGCCCTGCACGACATCGGGTACGTCCTGACCGACCACGACCCCGACTACGTGGTCCTCGGCGAGACCCGGACGTACTCCTTCGAGGCGATGACCAAGGCGGTCCGGCTGATCAACGCCGGGGCCCGGTTCATCTGCACCAACCCGGACGAGACCGGCCCCTCCCTCGAGGGTCCGCTCCCGGCCACCGGCTCGGTCGCCGCGCTGATCACCAAGGCCACCGGCAAGGACCCGTACTTCGCGGGCAAGCCGAACCCGCTGATGATGCGCACCGGCCTCAACGCGATCGGCGCGCACTCGGAGTCCAGCGCCATGATCGGCGACCGGATGGACACGGACATCCTGGCCGGCCTGGAGGCGGGCATGCAGACGTTCCTGGTGCTCACCGGCCTGACGACCCAGGCCGAGGTGGACCGCTACCCCTTCCGCCCGTCGAAGATCGTGAACTCGATCGCCGACATCGTGGACCGGGTCTGACCCCAGGGGAGTCCCCTGGCCGCGCCGCTGCGGATGCGGAAACCCCGGAGCCGGGTGACCCTGCCAGTACCAGGAGGTCACGATGCGTTCAGGTTCCATTGCTCTCCGTGCCGCAGGGGCGGCCGTCGTCCTGGTACTGGCGCCCACGGCCGGTACCGCGTCCGCTCATGACGGGGTGAAGGCCACCGTCACCCCGTCCACGGCCAAGCCGGGCGCGGATGTCGACATCCGCGTCCAGGGCTGCAAGGGCACGACCGGCGTCGCCAAGTCCCGGGCCTTCGTCGCCGAGGCCGAGCTCGCCGGCCGGGACGGCGGCGGCTCTCCCCTCTTCGGCGACACGACGATCAAGTCGGACCTCGGTGAGGGTACGTACAAGGTGGTCGTGACCTGCGACGGTCACGACCACAAGGACGTCGGTACGGTCCGCGTCCAGCACCGTCATCCGGACCCCACCCACAAGCCGACGCACGAGCCGACCCACAAGCCGACGCACAAGCCGACGCATGAGCCGACCCACAAGCCCACGCACCACCCGAGCCCGATCGCCCCGGTCCGGGCCGGGGGCGGCGGCGCGGCCATGGCCGTACCGGCCGGACTGGTGGCGCCGGGCGTCGCCCAGACCGCGAGCGAGAGCGGCCTCGGCACGCCGTACACCCTGGTCGGCCTGGGGCTGGCCGCCGTCGCCGCGGTGGCCGTCGCCATCCGCAGCGCACGCCGCAGCCGCACCGGCACCGCCTCGGACGCGGACGCGGACGCGGACTGACCATGTCCTCCGGAACCCGCCCGGGGGGCAACGGGCGGATGGTGACCGGAGGGGCCTGGGCGGTCCTGCTCCTGGGTCTGTGGCTCTGGGGCCGTGAGATCACCGACGGCCCGGGCGGCAGCTCGGCGCCGACCCACGGCGACATCGCGGCGGTCGGCCGCCCCCTCGGCGTCCCGCTGCCCCCGGCGCACCGGCCCCTGAAGCCCGCCGAGCCCCGCCGGGTGGAGATCCCCTCGCTCGGCATCACGGCCCCCGTCGTCGCCCGTGGACTGGACGCCACGGGCGCCGTGGACCCGCCGCCGTACGAGATGCCCCACTCGGTCGGCTGGTACCGCACCGGAACCCGGCCCGGCGCGGAAGGCGCCGCCCTCTTCGTCGGCCACGTCGACACCGAGACGCGGCCCGCCGTCTTCTACGGGCTGAGTGCCGCCCGCCCCGGCGCCACGATCAAGGTGACCGGCGCGGACGGCTCGGTCGCCGAGTTCACCGTCGACGACGTCCAGGTCTTCTCCCGGGAGCGCTTCGACGCCCGGAAGGTGTACGGACAGCGGCAGGCCGGCCGGGCCGAGCTGCGCCTCATCACCTGCGGCGGCACCTTCGACCGCAAGGCCGGTACGTACACGGCGAATGTCGTGGTCTCCGCCTACCTCACCGGTACGAGCCGGACCTGACCGCGTAAGTCCTTTTCGCCCAGGACGAGTTACCGCATCCCTCGGCGCCAGGGGAATCAACCTGGCGCCCGTTCCTTGTGGTTGAGCGGGCAGAACGGTGTCGGTGTCGGTGTCGACGGAGGCGAGGACGTCGTAGGCGTTGTGGCAATGGCGTCGTCGCAATGCGCCGGCGGCCAGGCGTCAGGAGGTGACCCGGGTGCCGGCCGGGCCCCGCCGATCACCGGGGCCCAGGGCCACGCCGGTGTCGACCATCCCGTCTCTTGATCGCCAGAGCGAACGCGGCGAGGCCCCTTCATACGACCGAGGCCCCCTCACCATCGGTGAGGGGGCCTCGACTCTGCGTGCGCCGCCAGGGACTCGAACCCCGGACCCGCTGATTAAGAGTCAGCTGCTCTAACCAACTGAGCTAGCGGCGCCTGCTGACCTGCATAACTTTACCCGACGGCCGGGGGTGCTCCTGACCATTACCGGTCGCTTCCGGCCTGTCGGATGGTCCTTTCGTAGCTTCGATCCGTCAAAATGCGATTTGTCCAGACAGTTGAGACACTGGCGCCCGTGCAGCAGCGCCAGAAGATCTTGACGAGTGTGGAGGGGAATCGCATGAGCGTGCCGGTCTTCGAAGACTTCGAGCCCGCGGTCGACTGCGGCTGCGCGGGCTGCGCCCAGCAGCGGCGCGACCGTGCCCTTGGCCTGCCCGTACGGGCAGGCGGCCACCCGGCGGCGCACGGTGCGCGCCGCGCGCTGGTCCTGGTGACGGCCGCGGGCGTGGTTCTGGGTGGTGGAGGGGTGAGCGCGTTCGCCCGGCCTCCGGATGCCCGTCTCCCCATCACCCCGGCGGACGCGGCGGACGC
>NZ_JAGGOS010000098.1 GCF_018614205.1 Streptomyces sp. ISL-36
GCGCTGGCCCGCGCGCAGCTCGACGACGCGCTCGCCGCGCTCGCCCCGTACCGTCCGGCCGTGGTCCGCGCCCGGGTCGACCGGCGGGCGGCACTGCCGGGCTGGCGCAGCCTGACGGTCCGCGCCGGCGACGACCGGACACGGGCCGATCACCGAACACGAACGGAGAGCTGAATGAGGACGATCGCCGTGACCGGAGCCAGTGGCTTCTGCGGCTCCCATGTCGCCGCCCTCGCCGCGGCGCGCGGCGCGAAGGTCCTGTGCGTGGGGCGCCGCCCGGGGCCGGTGGGCCGGCACATTCCGTGGGACGCCGGGACCTCCGTACCGGAGCTCGCGGGCGCCGACCTCGTCGTGCACTGTGCGGCCGCCGTCGGTGACCCGGTCCCCGGCTCACCGGCCGAGGCCACGATGCGTGCCGTGAACGTCGACGGCACCGCCCGGTTGCTGGAGGCGGCCGCGGGCCGACCGGTGGTCTGGGTGAGCAGCGCGAGTGTGTACGCCCCCGGCCCTGGCCGGGCCAGGATCACCGAGGACCATCCGGTGCGCGGGCAGTTGAACGCCTACGGCCGTACGAAGGCGGCGGGCGAGGCGCTCGCGCTCGCCGCCGGGGCGGTGGTGCTGCGCCCCCGGGCGGTCTACGGGCCGGGCGATCCGCATCTGGTGCCCCGGCTCCTGGGGCGTGTCCGCGGCGGCCTGTTGCTGCTGCCGGGCCGCGACGTGCGGCTGAGCCTGACCGCCGTGGAGAACCTCGCGGACGCCTGCTTGGCCGCAGCCGACTGGCCGCCGGGTGCGTACAACATCGCCGACCCGGTTGCCTACCGCCGTGACGAGGCGGTACGGACGGTGCTGCGGGCGCACGGCGTACGGGCCCGGCTCGGCCACCTCCCTCTGCCGCTGGCGCGCTCCGCCGCCGCGACGGCGGAGGCGCTGTCCCGTCTGCGGCCCCGTGCCGAGCCACCGCTGACCCGGTACGCCGTCGACCAGCTGGCCCACACCGTCGTCCTGGACGTGTCCAAGGCCGAGGCCCAGGGCTGGACGGCCCACCGCACCCTCGCCGACTACGCGGCGGCCGGTGACGCGCTGCGGCCGCTCCGGCGCGCATAGTCCCGGGCCGCACGGGCAGGCGCGAGGCAGCGGCCCGCCGGAAGGAGCGCGCCATGCCGACGGAGGCGACCAGCGCTGCGATCAGTGGTGCGTCGTACTGGATGCAGGGCACCCCCTCCCGCGACCACGCCCCCCTCGACGGCGATCTCACGACCGACGTCATCGTCATCGGCGGCGGCATCGCGGGGCTGTGCGCCGCGCACGCACTCGTCCGGGCCGGCCGTGAGGTCGTCCTGCTCGAAGCCGACCGCATCGCCCGCGGGGTGAGCGGGCACACCACGGGGAAGCTCGCCTCGCTGCACGGCCTCCTCTACGCCGGGCTCCGCGACGCACACGGACCCGACGCGGCCGCGCGGTACGCCCGCGCCCAGCAGGAGGCGCTGGAGCAGGTGGTCGCGCTGTGCGCCGAGACCGGTGTCGACGCCGAGCTGGAGCGGGCTGCGGCCTTCACCTATGTCGTGGACGAGCGCCGGGTGGAGGAGGTGCGCGCTGAATGCGCGGCCGCGCGCGAGGCGGGACTCGACGCCGCCCTGGTGACCGGGACGGACCTGCCCTTCCCGGTGGCCGCTGCTGTACGCGTGGACGGCCAACTGCTGTTCCATCCCCGGAAGTTCCTCCTCGGTCTCGCCGATGACCTCGTCGCACGCGGGGGCACGATCCACGAACACACCCGCGTCGCCACGCTGCGCGAGCACGCGGACTGCCGGCTGACGACCGAGAGCGGCTCGACGGTGCGGGCCCGGGACGTCGTCATCGCCACGAACTTCCCGCTCACCACCCACACGTCGCTCCTCACCAGGCTGACGGTGCGCCGCGAACTGGTGGTCGCCGCCCCGGTGGACACCGCCGCGGTGCCCCGGGGCATGTACCTCACCCCGGAGGACCGCACCCGATCGGTACGGACCGCCCCCTACGACGACGGCCACCGGCTGCTGATCGTCACCGGCGAGGCCTTCGAGCCGGGAGCGGGCCACGCACGGGAACGGCTCGAACGGCTCACCGCGTGGGCCGCCAGGTGGTTCCCGGGGTTCGGCGACGCGCGGACCGTCTTCCGGTGGGCGGCGCAGGACGTGATGTCCGCCGACCGTATTCCGTACGTCGGCCATGAGCATCCGGACACCCAGCACGTCTACATCGCCACCGGGTTCGGCGGCTGGGGCATGAGCAACGGGGTGATGGCGGGCCGCCTGCTCGCCGCGCATGTGACCGGCGCGCCGCGTCCCGACTGGACCGAACTCTTCGACCCGCGCCGCCATCTGCCGCTGCGTGACATTCCCGACGTGGTGAGGTCCCAGGCGTCGGTGGCGCGCCACTATCTCGCCCGGCGTCCGCCGCGGTGCACGCACATGGGCTGCGAACTCGGCTTCAACGACGCCGAGAACACCTGGGAGTGTCCCTGTCACGGCTCGCGCTTCGCGGTCGACGGCAGGGTCCTGCAGGGACCGGCCACGCGCCCCCTGGAGGAGCCGGAGCGAGCAGGGGCCGACGGCGGACGTTCGGCCCACGACGCAGAACGGAGGCAACCCGAATGAACGATGTGCCCACGCAGCTGGCATCCGAGGGACCGGAGCCCGAGGGTCCGGGCCCCGTCCCGACGGAGCCCGATCCCGTACCCCGAGACCCGCGGCCCGCCGACACCCCCGAGCCCGCCGACACTCCCGAGCCGGGCACCGCTCCCGAGTCCGAGCCGGAGCCGAACGCCGACAGCCCGCCGGGCAGCACACCGGGCAGCCCGCCCGGGGAGGAGCCGGTGGCCGAACCACCGGACTAGGGCGGGTCGCGCCCGCCCCCACCACCCCCGGCTACACGCCGTGACGATTCGAGATGCGAAGACGTGGCCGCGCTGCTTCTCTGGAGGAGGTCTCACCCCTCCCCCAGTGACAAGGAGTGACCATGAGCATGTCCGATGAAACCCGTGGCCGGGCCCAGCAGATGCGCGACAAGGCGCAGCAGCTGCAGGAAGCGGCCGAGCGCGCGTCGGATCCGCAGGAGCGTCAGCGCCTGCAGGAGAAGGCACGCAAGCTGCGGGAGCAGAGCGAGCAGCAGAGCGGTATGGCCGGCGGAGGCATGTACCCGCCCGAGTGACGTGACGCCTCGCTCATGTACGGCCGGCCTCCCCGCTCACGGGGGAGGCCGGCGTTGCGTTGCGCGGGCCCGTCCGGTCAGCGGCGCAGCGGCCCCTCGCAGGTGAACGTGGACGTTCCGGCGCGGGCTTTGGACCACATCTGGACGGGGCCGAAGGAGCAGTTCATGTCGTTGAAGTTGTTCCCGCCGGTCAGGCTGCGGTCGAGGACGAAGTAGTCGACGGTCTCGGACATGTCCTTGAACACCCGGTCGGGGTCGGTCGAGTCGGTGAGGTTGGCGGTGATCCGGCCGGTGCAGACGAAGCGCGGCAGCAGCGGGTCGCCGTTGCCGGTGCAGGTGGGGGTGTTGCTCGTGGCGGCGGCGAAGGCGCCGCGGATCTGAGCCGGTGTGGCGTGCCGCAGGGTGGCGGTGGGCTGGTGGGTGGTGTTGGGCACGAAGAGGTCGTCCACCTGGGCGATCTGCCGGTCGAGGAAGGCGTCGTAGCCGCGCTGGGTGCCCGGGTCCTTGCCGATCAGATCGCGCCAGGTGTCGTAGCCCCGGACGTCCCCGGCCCGGAGGTAGCCGTACATGGCCCGCAGATGGGCCGGGCGCTCGGTCCACAGGTACTCGAAGAAGGTTCCCGCGTAGCTGTAGAAGCGGAAGCCGTCCCCGTCGTAGGTGGCGTGCAGGATCTGGTCGACGGTCATGCGCGGGCCGCCGGAGGCGGTGTCCCGGATGACGCTCTGCACCAGGGACTTGCGCACGGCGATCCCGTCGTCGCGGGTGGCGCCGTCGAAGAACTCCGCGGTGCCCTCGTCCATGGCGGTGGTGCGGTCGTTCTCGTACCAGGGGCCCTCGCCGAAGAAGCCGGGGACGGCGTACCGGCCGTTGAGGTAGTGGACGTACTCGTGACGGAAGAGCTCTTCGAGGGTGAGGCTGGAGTCCTGGGGGACGCGCCGCTGGTACGTGTAGAAGGTCGCGCCGCGCTCGATGTAGATTCCGCCGTTCTCGGTGCCCATGCCGGTGAGCAGGGGGTGGTACGTCTCGTAGTCCTGGCGTGAGGCGTAGAGCACGATGGTGAGGACGGTGTTGGGGTCTCCGGCGAGCGGCTGCTCGGTGCCGAGGACGCGGTGGAACTGCGCCTTGACCTGCTTGCTCGCGTAGTAGAGCTGGTCGACGGTGGCCCGGTCGAGCCCTGTGCGGACCTTGATCGCCCCGTTGTCGTAGGTGTACGTGTGGGGGAAGATCCGCGCCTCGATGTCGGCCTTGCAGACCCCGTAGGGGGCGCAGGCGTCGTAGTGGTTGAGCCAGTTGACGAGGGAGGCCCACGGGGCGCTACCGGTGCCGAAGTCGCGTTCGACCGGGCTGAGCAGGGCGCCGAGGTCGGTGACGACGGCTGGGCGCAGGCCCTCGATCTGGCCGAACCGGCCGTACTCGGAGAGGGCGTCGCGCACGGCCCAGGCGTTGGCGGTGCTCTTGAGGTGCTTGTGGCCGGAGAAGGCCTTGAAGGCGGCCCGGTAGGCGGGGTCCTGGGCGACCGCGGTGTGGAAGGCGGTGTCCTGGTTGCCGGGGTAGACGCCGAGGTAGTTCACGGAGAGGGCGGCGAGGGCGGCGCCACCCCAGCCGGGGTCGCCTGCGGTCTGCGGGTGGTCGGCGTCCATCCGGGCGAGAACCTGGGTGATCAGGCGGAGTTGGTGGTGTCGCAGGCCAGGGGCGCTGCCCGTGTAGAGGGCTTCGCGGAGGGTCTGGGCGTTCTGCGGGGTGACGTCGAAGGTGCGCGGGGCCGCGGCGTAGGCGCTGGTCGCCTTGCGTATCGCCTCGACAGTGGGGGCGTCGGTGATGTCTATCTCCGGGCGGCCGAAGTCGTGGTAGGCGACCGCGTGGAGGTAGGTGAACATCTCCAGGAGGTGGGTGGAGTTGACGCCGTCGTGGCCTGCGGCGAGCCCCGCGATCCGGGTGGCGACGGCTTGGACGTGGGCGTCCGACATCACGGGGGCGAGGCGGGCGTCCCAGGTCCAGATGAGTCCGCGCAGGCATCCGTCGGCCTGGACGGCGGGGTCGGCGAGGAAGTCGGCGAGCTGGGTGGGGGTGAGCTTGGTGATGCCGTCGAGGGTGCAGGGGACACCGGCGAGGGTGGTGGTGGCCGCCGTGGAGCGGGCTCGGTCGCCGGTGATCGGGGTGCTCTGCGGGCCGGGGACACGTCCGGCGGTGACACCGCGGGGTGCGGCGGCGGGGCCGCTCTTGGCGGCCGGGGCCTCGGCGAGGCGCTCGACCTCGTCGCGTGGGTTCGCGGCGTACGGGAGGGGAGCGGGCGCGCCGGTGCGCTGCGGAGCGAAGGTGGCCGGTACCGCGCCGGGGGCCACGGCCTGGGCGGAGGGCGCCAGGGGCGCGGCGAGGGTGGCAGCGAGCGCTGCGGCGAGAAGGGTCGTGCGCACGGCTCTGTGCTGGGACACGAAGTCTCCTGGTATGGGGGGTGGATGAGGGGCCGGGTCGTTCCGATCGACCTCGCCCCAGGGTCGAACTGCCCGTGCGAGGAGGCTTGTTGAGCCGACCCCGTCGAGGGATGCTGCGTAACATAGCAATGTGAAATTGCACTGAGAAGCCTTCTGCGCCATCGGTTTCCGCGCCTTGCCACCCCTCTCCCCCTTCGGAGTCCTCATGACCGAGGTGTTCGCACACCCGCACACCAGCAGCCACGACCTGCCCGTTTCCCCGGAGCTCGCCGCGTTCATGGCGAGTGGCTGGGCGCCCTCGCCACTGCCGGACGGCGTCCGCGTCCCCGGCTCCGGCCTCACCCCCGCACGGCGCGCCCGGCTGTCCGCCCGCTTCCCCGGGGAGCGGCTGATCGTCCCGGCCGGCGAGTTGCGCGTGCGCTCCAACGACTGCGACCACCGCTTCCGCCCGCACAGCGCGTACGCATGGCTCACCGGCCTGACCGGTGAGGACCAGGCCGGTCACGTCCTGGTCCTCGAGCCGGACGGGACGCGGGGACACGAGGCCGTGCTCTTCCTGCGACCGCGCTCGGCGCGTGACGGGGGCGAGGAGTTCTACCGCGACCGCCGCTACGGCGAGTTCTGGGTGGGGCGCCGCCCCGACCTCGCCGAGGCCGAGCGTCTGACCGGGATCCGCTGCGTCCACCTCGACGACTTCCGGCGGCTCCCGCCCGGGCGGAACGCGGCGACCGACTCCGGACTCGCCTCGGTCCTCAGTGAGTTGCGGCTGGTCAAGGACGCCTGGGAGGTCTCGCAGCTGCAGTCGGCGGTGGATCACACCGTGGCGGGTTTCGAGGACGTGGTGCGGGCGCTTCCCCGCGCGCTGGCCCACCCGCGAGGAGAGCGGTGGATCGAGGGCGTCTTCGACCTGCGGGCCCGCGCCGAGGGCAACGGGACCGGGTACGAGACGATCGCGGCGTCCGGGGCGCACGCCTGTGTCCTGCACTGGACGCGTAACGACGGCCGGCTCGACCGGGACGACCTGCTGCTCCTGGACGCCGGCGTGGAGACGGACACCCTCTACACCGCCGACATCACCCGCACCCTGCCGCTCTCCGGCCGCTTCTCCCCCGTCGGGCGCCAGGTGTACGAGCTGGTCCTGGCCGCCCAGGAAGCGGGCATCGCGGCCCTGCGGCCCGGCGCCTCCTTCCGGGACTTCCACCGGGCGTGCATGGGCGTCATCGCCGAGGGGCTCGCGGAGTGGGGCGTCCTGAAGAGCCGCCGGGGCGATCTGCACCGGCGCTACACGCTCTGCGGCAGCGGGCACATGCTCGGGCTGGACGTGCACGACTGCGCGCAGGCCAGGGCCGACACCTATGTCGACGGGGTTCTGGCGGAGGGCCACGTCCTGACGGTCGAGCCGGGGCTGTACTTCCAGCCGGACGACGAGACCCTGCCTCCCGAACTGCGCGGGATCGGGGTGCGGATCGAGGACGACTTCGTGATCACCGGGGAGGGGGCCCGGCTGATGTCCGGGGCGCTTCCGCGTACTCCGGAGGCGATCGAGTCCTGGATGGGCGCCCTGCTGGACGGGTGACCTGCGGGACGGGTGGCCTGCAGGGGTCGGTCAGGGCTCCCTGGAGTCCGCCAGGGTGTGGGACGGCATCGGCGACCGTCCGCGGCGGCACGACCCTGGGGAGGGGAAGTCGTCTTCCGACGTGGGCTGTTGGGACCCTTGGCAAGCACAGTGGCATGTGAAATATTACCGACGTGCCCACGAGACACCCCTCAGCGGCGTCCGACGTCATCGTCGTCGGCGCCGGAATGATCGGCGCGGCCTGCGCCTACTACGCCGCACGCGCGGGCCTCTCCGTCACCGTCCTCGACCGCGGTCCCGTCGCGGGCGGGACGACCGGGGCCGGCGAGGGCAACCTCCTGGTCTCCGACAAGGAGGCGGGGCCGGAACTCGACCTCGCTCTCCTGTCGAACCGCTTGTGGCTCGAACTCCCCCTGCCCCTACGGACGGAGGCCGAGTTCGAGCCCAAGGGCGGACTGGTGGTCGCCTCGGACGAGACGCGCCTCGACGCCCTGCGCCGGTTCGCGAAGGGCCAGCAGGCCTCGGGCGTCGACACCCGCGAGATCCCCGGCGACCGGCTCCACGATCTGGAGCCGCACCTCGCCGAGGGTCTCGCCGGCGCCTTCCACTACCCGCAGGACGCACAGGTGCAGCCGGCCCTCGCGGCCTCGCATCTGCTGCGCGCCTCGGGTGCCGAACTCCGCCTCGGCGAGGAGGTCACCGCGCTGCTCACCGGGGCCGACGGGGAAGTGCGCGGCGTGCGCACGGCCACCGGCCTCCGCCTGCACGCGCCCAGAGTCGTGAACGCCGCCGGAAGCTGGGGCGGCGCGCTCGCCCGGCTCGCGGGCACGGAGCTTCCGGTCCTCCCCCGCCGCGGCTTCGTCCTGGTCACCGAGCCCCTGCCCCACCTGGTACGCCACAAGGTGTACGCGGCGGACTACGTCGCCGACGTCGCCAGCGACTCGGCCGCGCTCCAGACCTCCGCCGTGGTCGAAGGCACCCCGGCGGGGCCCGTACTGATCGGTGCCAGCCGGGAGCGGGTCGGCTTCGACCGTACGCCCTCGACCGAGGCCCTGCGCCGCCTCGCGGTCGGAGCCGCGCGACTGTTCCCCGTCCTCGCCGACGTGCGGGTGATGCGGACCTACGCCGGCTTTCGCCCGTACCTGCCGGACCACCTCCCCGCGATCGGCCCCGATCCGCGCGCTCCAGGGCTCCTCCACGCCTGCGGACACGAAGGCGCCGGCATCGGGCTGGCTCCGGCCACCGGCCTGCTGATCTCCCGGTTCCTGACCGGGGCCGCGCCCGGCCTGGACACCCGGCCCTTCCGGCCGGAGCGGTTCTCACCGGAGTTCCTCGGGGAGACGGCGTGATCAGGAACGCCCCGTACACCGTTCGCCTCCGGCTGGGAGAGAGCATGCCGCACCGCTTCAGGAAGTCCACGGACCGCCGCCCGCCTCGTACACCGCGCTCGCTCGTCGACGCGCGGCCCGGCCGGGCCGTCGCGTTCACCTTCGACGGGCGGCCCCTCACCGCCCTGCCGGGGCAGTCGCTCGCCGCCGCGCTGTGGGCGGCGGGCATCACCGCCTGGCGCACCACCCGCGACGGCGGCCGGCCGCGTGGGGCGTTCTGCGGGATCGGCCAGTGCTTCGACTGCCTGATCACCGTCAACGGCCGCCCCAACAGACGCGCCTGTCTCGTCCCGGCCGCTCCCGGAGACATCGTCACCACGCAGGAGGGACACGGCCGTGCCGACCTCGACGCCCGCTAGCGGCTCCCGCGCCCCTGGCACATCGGGCTCGTACGACCTCGTGGTCGTCGGCGCCGGTCCGGCCGGGCTCGCGGGCGCGGTGGCCGCCGCCGAGCACGGTCTCTCGGTGGCACTGCTCGACGGCGATGCCCAGCTCGGCGGCCAGTTCTACCGGCATCCCGCTCCCGGCCTGGGAGCCGAACGACCCGAGGCGCTGCATCACGACTGGACGGCGTTCGACGCCCTGCGCCGTCGCTGGAAGGCATGCGGCGGCACCCATCTGCCGCGGCACCACGTGTGGACCGTGGCGAGCGAGCGGGCCGCCACGCCGGGGGCGGGCACGGACGGCGCCTCCTGGGTGGTGCACGCGGTGACCGGCTCGGACGGGGGCGGTGAGCGGCCCGTCGAGGTCCGTGGGCGGGCCGTCCTCCTGGCGACCGGCGCGGCCGAGCGCCACCTCCCCTTCCCCGGCTGGACGCTGCCCGGGGTGATCGGGGCGGGCGGCGCCCAGGCGATGCTGAAGTCGGGGCTCGTGCTGCCCGGCGGGCGGGTCGTCGTCGCGGGCAGCGGGCCCCTGCTGCTCGCCGTGGCCTCCTCACTCGTCGCGGCCGGGTCCCGGGTGCCCGCCCTGGTCGAGGCGGCGGGGTATCTCGGCTACGCGCGGCGCCCGGACGTCCTGGCCGCCGGACCGGGCAAGATGGCGGAGGCGGCCGGGCACGTGACGCGCTTGCTGCGCCACGGGACGCGGCCGTTTCCACGGCACGCGGTGGTTCGCGCCCACGGCACGGAGCGGGTGGAGGCGGTGACCGTGGCCCGCCTGGACGGCGAGTGGCGGCCGGTGCCCGGCACCGAGCGCCGGATCCCCTGCGACGCGGTGGCCGTCGGCCACGGTCTCGTGCCCCGGATCGACCTGGCCACGGCGCTCGGCTGCGCCACCCGCCGCACGGTGGACGGCGCGGTGGCCCTCGCCCTCGACGCGCGCCAGCGGACCTCCGTTCCCGGTCTGTGGTCGGCGGGCGAGACGGCCGGTGTCGGCGGCGCCCTGCTCGCCCTGACCGAGGGCGAGTTGGCGGGCACGGCGGTGGCGATGCGGCTGCGTGGCGCCTCGGTCGCGGGTCCCTCCGCCCGGATCCCGTCGCTGCTGCGCACCCGGACGCGGCTACGGGCCTTCGCCTCGTTGATGGCCACCGCGCACAGGCCGGGCGACGGCTGGCGCGCGTGGCTCGACGACGACACGGAGGTCTGCCGTTGCGAGGAGGTCACCGCCGGGCGGATCAGGGAGGCCGTGGAGAGCCTGGGGGCCGGCGACGCCCGCACCGTGAAGCTGCTGACCCGGGCGGGCATGGGCTGGTGCCAGGGTCGGGTCTGCGGGCCGGCGGTCGCCTGTCTGGCCGGTGGCGCGTCCGGCGCGCGGCGGCAGGCACCGCTGCCCTCCTCGCCCGAACGCCGCCCGCTGGCCGTTCCCGTGCCCCTGAGCGCCCTGGCCGCCCTCGCACCGCCCGGCGAACAGACCGTCGCGCCGCCGGGCGAACAGACCGTCGCCCCGGTCGCCGAGCCGGGCGGGGGCGGGGACTGACCGCGTACCGCTGCCCCGCAGAGGAACACCCGGCGCACCCGTTTCTGACACTTCCTCAGTAACATGTCACACCTCACTCATGAAGGGCCTCACATGACCGCCACCGCTCCCCCCTCCCACCGGACCGCCGGCCGTCCCTGGCGCGGCATCATGGTCGCCACCGCACTCCCCTTCCGGGACCACGACCTCTCCGTCGACTACGACGCCTATGCCGAGCACGTCCGATGGCTGCTCGACAACGGCTGCGACGGTGTGGTTCCCAACGGCTCGCTCGGCGAGTACCAGACGCTGACCGCCGAGGAACGCGCGCGCGTCGTCCTTACGGCGGTCGAGGCGGCGGGCGACGGAGCGCGGGTGATGCCCGGGGTCGCTGCCTACGGAAGCGCCGAGTCGCGCCGCTGGGCCGAGCAGGCCGCCGAGGCGGGCTGCGGTTCGGTCCTCCTGCTACCGCCGAACGCCTACCGCGCCGACGCGTCCGCCGTCCGCGCCCACTACGCCGAGGTCGCCGCCGCCGGCGTACCGGTCGTCGCGTACAACAATCCGTACGACACCAAGGTGGATCTCACCCCCGCGCTCCTCGCCGAGCTGCACGGCGACGGCCACATCGTGGCGGTGAAGGAGTTCAGCGGGGACGTGCGCAGGGCGTACGAGATCGCCGAACTCGCCCCGGAACTGGACCTGCTGATCGGCGCGGACGACGTCCTGCTCGAACTGGCCGTGGCGGGCGCGGTGGGCTGGGTCGCCGGCTATCCGAACGCCTTCCCCGCCTCCTGCGCGGACCTGTACCGGGCCGCGGTCTCCGGCGATCTCGACCGGGCCCTGCCCCTCTACCGCGGGCTGCACCCCCTCCTGCGCTGGGACTCCAAGACGGAGTTCGTCCAGTCCATCAAGCTGTCCATGGACATCGCCGGCCGCCGCGGCGGCCCCTGCCGCCCGCCGCGTTCGCCGCTCGGCGGGGCCGTCGAGGCCGAGGTCCGGGCCGCCACCGAGAAGGCCGTCGCCGACGGCCGGCACTGAGAGGAGCCCCCGCCGTGCGCACCCGTCATGTGTTCCACGCCGTCGATTCGCACACCGAGGGCATGCCCACCCGCGTCGTCACCGGCGGTGTGGGGGTGATCCCCGGGGCCACCATGGCCGAACGCCGTCTGCACGTCATCGAGCACATGGACCACGTCCGCACCCTGCTGATGTACGAGCCCCGCGGCCACGCCTCCATGAGCGGGGCGATCCTCCAGCCGCCGACCCGGCCGGACGCGGACTTCGGCGTCCTGTTCATCGAGGTGTCCGGTCTGCTGCCGATGTGCGGGCACGGCACGATCGGAGTGGCGACCGTCCTGGTGGAGACCGGGATGGTCCCGGTGACCGAACCGGTCACCACGGTCCGGCTCGACACCCCCGCCGGGCTCGTACGGGTCGAGGTGCGGGTCGAGGACGGTGCCGCCAAGGCGGTGACCCTCACCAACGTCCCCTCGTTCTGCGCCGCCCTCGACCGGGAGGTGAAGGTACCGGGGTACGGCACGGTCCCCTACGACCTCGCCTTCGGCGGCAACTTCTACGCCTTCGTCGAACTGGACGCCCTCGGGCTGCCGTTCGACCGGGACCGCAAGGACGACCTGCTCAAGGCCGGCCTCGCGATCATGGAGGCGATCAACGCCGACGACCGTCCGGCCCACCCGGTCCGGCCGGAGATCGGCGGCGTCAAGCACGTCCATCTCACCGCGCCCGGCTCGGACGCGCGCCACTCACGGCACGCCATGGCCATCCACCCCGGCTGGTTCGACCGGTCCCCGTGCGGCACCGGAACATCGGCGCGGATGGCTCAACTCCACGCGCGGGGACGGCTTCCACTGCACCAGGACTTCGTCAACGAGTCCTTCATCGGCACCCGCTTCACCGGCCGGCTGGTCGGCGAGACCGAGGTGGGCGGAGTCCCGGCCGTGGTGCCGACCATCACCGGGCGGGCATGGATCACCGGTACGGCGCAGTACTTCCTCGACCCGGACGACCCGTTCCCCGGCGGCTTCCTGCTGTGACGGCGTCCCTTGTCCGTCACCTGTCCCCGTCCCCTGTCCGTCCCCGGCCCTGTCTCCCGTCGTGAAAACGTGAAATTGTACGCTGGTGCGGCCGCGCCTTCCCGCGACAGCCGGGCGGCGTGACGAGCGGAAGTCGGAGAACGGCACATGGGCCACCTGAAGCAGAGTCATCTCATCACCACCCGCGAGCGGCTGCGCGACCAGGTGGCCCACGCCCTGCGGGCCGCTCTGATCTCCGGCGAGCTGAAGCCCGGCGAGGTGTACTCTGCGCCGGGCCTCGCCGAGGACTTCGGGATCTCCGCGACCCCGGTACGGGAGGCCATGCTCGACCTCGCCCGCGAGGGCCTGGTCGAGCCGGTGCGCAACAAGGGCTTCCGGGTCACCGAGGTCGACGAGCGCGATCTGGACCAGTACACGGACATCCGTCTGCTCATCGAGGTGCCGACGGTGGGCCGGGTCACGCTCACGGCGGACCGCGAGGACCTGCGGGCGCTGCGCCCGATCGCCGAGGAGATCGTGGAGGCGGCCCGCGCCCACGACCTCATCGGCTATCTGGAGTCCGACCGGCGCTTCCACCTCACCCTGCTCGGCCTCTCCGGCAACCAGCGCCTGGTCGAGACCGTCGGCGATCTCCGTAAGCGCTCCCGGCTCTACGGCCTGACCGCGCTGGACGAGCGGGGAGAGCTGCTGCCGTCCGCCGAGGAGCACCTGGAACTCCTCGACTTCATGCTGGCCGGCGACGCGATGGGCGCCGAGGCCTGCATGGTCCGCCATCTGAGCCATGTCCGTTCCCTGTGGGCTCGGGACGACTCCGGAACGGGACCTGACGGCGCGGGTGCCAGGACCGGAATGGGTTCCAGGAGCGGCATGGGCGCGAGGAGCGGCGCGGTGGGCAGGCCGCGTAGCGCGAGCTGATCGGCGGGCGCAGCGACTCCGGATCGCGGGGGCGACGACCGTCGTACGACATCGGACCACGGGGGCGACGACGGTCGTACGACATCGGACCGCGGGGGCGTCTTCGGGCGGGTCAGTCGTCGAGCGAGGTCTCGGCCCACACCGTCTTGCCCTGGTCGGCCCAGCGCACGCCCCATCGTTCGGACAGCTCCCCCGAGAGGAAGAGACCGCGGCCGCCCTCGTCTCCGGCGCGGGCGTGGCGCAGGTGCGGGGCTGTGGAGCCGGCGTCGAAGATCTCGCAGGTCAGGGTCTGATCGGACCGGTTGCGGATCAGTCGGAGGCGGATCGGTGGTGTGCCGTACCGGATCGCGTTCGTCACCAGCTCACTGACGATGAGCTCGGCGGTGAAGGCCGACTCCCCCATGCCCCACTGCGCGAGGCGGTGGGTGGTGTGGCGGCGCGCCCTCGAGACGGAGCTCAGTTCGGGCGTGATGTCCCACGACGCCACATCGCTCGGATCGAGCGCCCGGGTGCGGGCGACGAGCACGGCGGCCTGGTCCAGGGGCAGTTCGTCGAGCCGTACTTCGTTCAGTCGCACTTCCCGGAGCCTGGGTTGCTCGTCGCCGGGGAGGCCCGCGGCGGAAGGGCCGGGGGCACGGCTCAGCTGGTCGCGCAGCCGCACCCACGCCGTGGCGTCCTCGGCCAGGTGGCCCGACAGCAGGACCACCGTGCTGTCGGGCGGCAGCGGGAACTCGTCCGCCGTGAACGGCGGTCCCTCCTCGCCCAGCGCGGTGGACTCCTCCAGGGGGGATGTCCGCCAGGACCCGTCGGGGAGACCGACGAGGAGGCTCTGGTGGCCGGCGCGGGCCATCGCGCAGGTCTCCGTGACCGGGTCGTGGACGGCGTACACGCACTGGGCCGTCAGGCGCCCCTCCTCACCGAAGGTGGTGCGTTCCTCGTTGAGGCGGTGGGTCGTGTCGTCCAGTCGGGCGAGGAGTTCGTGCGGGTCGAGGTCGAGCGCCGACAAGGCGTGGACGGCCGCCCGGAGTTGCACCATGGCCGCGGTCGTGTCCGGGCCCCGGCCGTCCACCTGGCCGACGGTGAGGGCGACCCGGGCGCCCGCCAACGGGATGACGTCGAACCAGGCGCCCCTGCCGCGGCCGGTGGGCAGGTATCGATGCGTAGTGTCCAGGGCGGCGGGCCGTCCGTCGCTCCGGTCGCCGCGTGCGCGCCGGAGCAGGTTGCCCTGCAGGGCGAGCGCCACCGCGTGCGCGTGTTCGTAGCGTCGGGCGTTGTCGACGCACACGGCGGTGTGGGCGGCGAGGCCCTTCGCCAGCTGCATGTCGTCGTCCTCGAAGGGGTCCGTCCGACGGGGCCGGGCGAAGCAGGCGACGCCCAGGAGGACTCCCCGGACGGCGAGGGGCACGACGAGGGCGGGGCCCGTCGTGCCGGAGGGTACGACCTGAGGGGCGAGCCGGCCCGCCGGGCCGCCGAACGCGTCCGGGTCGAGAACGGCGCCCACCGCCGGGACGTCCCTTGAGTTCTCCGGCCACACGGCGGCGCACCGCACCTTCGGGTCGCGCTCGGGGTGCACCTCCGAGTCCGGCCCGCGGAGCACCGCGTCGGTGAGGGCGACCGCCGTGACGTCGGCGAGCGTGGGCACGGCGGCCCGGGCGAGTTCCTGGGCGCATGTCAGGGGGTCGAGGCTGCGTCCGACGCGCTCGTGGGCGCGGTGCAGCACGGCGAGGCGCTGGTGGGCGCGCTCGCGGGCGGTGACGTCGACGGTGGCGGCGACCAGGCCGAGCGGGCGGCCGGTTTCGTCCTCCAGCCGGAACATGGAGGCGGAGAAGACGTGCTCGCGTCGCGGATCGGCGAGCGGGTAGCCCTGGAGCTGCTTGTTGAGGACGGGAACGCCCGTCGTCAGAACGCCCTGGGCCATGCGCTCGATCGTCGCGGGGCCGTAGCGGGCGTAGACCTCGGTGAGCGGGCGGCCGACGATCCGCTCCTCCGGGATGCCCCGCATGCCGACGGCGACCGAGTTGACGCGCAGGACGCGCAGCTCCGGGTCGAGCACGTGCAGTCCCACCGGGGACTGGGTGAACACGGCCTCCAGGACGCCGGAGCGCATTCCTCCGGGCAACGGTCCCGCCGCCCACAGGCCCCAGCGGCCGGGGCCGTCCTCGTCCCGTACCGGTCCGACGGTCACTCCCTCCCTCAACCCCTGGGCGTCGACCCAGGCGAGGAGGTCCGTCACCGGGCGGCCGATGATGCGGGCGCGTTCCACGCCCAGCAGCCGCTCGGCCGTGCGGCTCCAGCGCAGGACCGTGCCCCGCTCGTCGAGGACGGCGAGGGGTCCGCGGCCGCCTGACGCTGCGCGCGCGGCGGGTCCGCCGGGTCCCGCGTGCTCTCCACGCTGTGTCATCGGGCCTCGCAGTCGGCGTCGGCGGACACCTGCTTCGACGCAGCCTAGCCTCGCCCCTGCGCCCGGGCATCCCGGCCGGCCGAGGACCGGCCGTACGGCGGACGGCCTGCGGCAGCGCGGCCGTCCGGGCTCAATGGGGCCCGGCGCCGGTGCCGATGCCGATGCCGATGCCGGTGCCGTTTGCCTGCACGGGTGCCGGCACCGGTTCGATGAGGGGCGCCCGTTCGATGACCGGCGCCGGTACGGGCGCGGTCGAGGGCGTGTCGGCCGGGAGGCCGTGGTGGCGGGCGGCCTTGGGAGTGGTGGACCACCATCTGCGGCAGCAGCGGTTGAGGGCCGACTGTTCGGAGAGGGCGAGGAGCGCCGCGATCTGACCGAAGGGGAGATCGGTGGCGGTGAGGTAGCGACGGGCGGCGCGGCGGCGCTCCTCGTCGAGGAGGGTGGCGAAGTTCGTGCCTTCTTCCCTGAGCCTGCGCTGGACCGTGCGGGGGTGGAGGTTCAGCAGGTCGGCGATGTTCGTGAGCTCCGGTGTCGAGGTGCCCAGTGACTGGCGCACGGCCGCGCGGACCCGGGTCGTGAGGTCGGGGCGGCCGCTCGGGGTGTGCTCGGCGAGATAGGCGAGGGCCAGGTCGCGCAGATGGGTGTCGCTGCCGGAGAGTGAGCGGTCGGCGAAGGTGTGCGGCACGCGGAGCAGGGCCGCCGGCCGGCCGGTCCGTACGGAAACGCCGTAGAAACGCTCGTACGTGGCCAGGGGCGCCACCGGGACGTGCGGCAGCTCCACGGTCCGCAGCCCGTAGGGGCCCGCAAGAAACGTGACCGAGCGGTGGATGAAACCGAGGCTCAGGTCCATCGCCTGCGGCGGGAACTCCCGCCCGGGCGCGGCGCCGAGGCCGAGGGCGACGATCCCCGGTGTTCGGTACGGATCGGGTTCCAGGCCGAGCCGCATCGATTCGGTGTGCACGAAGAGGTAGCGGACGGTGCAGTCGAGCGCGTCACCGAGGGTGGCCGAGTTCTGGATGGCGAGCGCCAGGGCGCCGAGCATGCCGAGGTCCTGACGGGCGGCCATGCGCAGCCCGAGGTCGGGGCAGTCGAGTTCCGCGGCGGCGAGTTCCAGCACCGTGGCCATGGCCTCGTCGTCGACCAGCAGGTCGTCGGCGTCGAGGGCATCGACGGGCAGATCCACCCGTCGTACGAACGCCTCGGCGTCGCCGCCGAGCTCCGCGACGGTGGCGCGGAAGCCCCGCAGCCCGGCCGATCTGATCACTGCCATGTCGCCCAGGGTCAAGAATCTGTCGTGCCGAGTCAATTCTTGTCCCGTGTTGCTTCCGACACTGGAACCATGACGACGAGCACCAGTACGCCGCCTCTGCCCGAGCACATCGACGTCGTGGTCGTCGGCGCCGGCCTGTCCGGAGTGGGCGCGGGCCACCGACTTCGCACCGAGCGTCCCGACCGCGACTTCGTGATTCTGGAGGCGCGGCAGAGCATGGGTGGGACATGGGATCTGTTCCGCTACCCGGGCGTGCGGTCCGACTCGGACATGTTCACCCTGGGCTACCCCTTCAAACCGTGGCGGGACTCGAAGGTGCTCGCCGACGGGGCGTCCATCCTCGGCTACATCAAGGAGACCGCCGCCGAGTTCGGCATCGACCGGCACATCCACTACGGCACTCGGGTGGTGGCTGCCGACTGGTCCTCCGCGACCGCCCGGTGGACGCTCACCCTGGACCGCACCGACGGGGGCGGCGCCGTCACGCGTCAGACCCTGACCTGCGACTTCCTGTACGCGTGCGCCGGTTACTACGACTACGAGCGCGGCCACGCCCCCGACTTCCCGGGGCTCGACTCGTTCGCGGGGAGGGTGGTCCACCCCCAGTTCTGGCCGGCCGACCTCGACCACACGGGCCGTCGTGTCGTCGTCATCGGCAGCGGCGCGACAGCGGTCACGCTCGTCCCGGCGATGGCCGGCCGGGCGGCGCACGTCACGATGGTGCAGCGCACGCCCACCTGGATCAGCTCGCTGCCCTCACGTGACGTGGTGGCCGACGCGGTGCGCGCGCTGCTGCCCGCGAAGGCGGCCCACCGGGCGGTGCGTACGAAGAACATTCTCTTCGCCATCGGCGTGTACCAGTTCTGCCGCCGCGCCCCGAAGCTCGCCCGGCGTCTGCTCAGCGGGCGCAATCAGCGCGTCCTGCGGGACAAGGAGCTGATCCGCGAGCATCTGACGCCGTCGTACGACCCCTGGGACCAGCGGCTGTGCGCCGTGCCTGACGCCGACCTCTTCCGCTCCCTGAAGAAGGGCGAGGCGGAGATCGTCACCGATCACATCGACCGCTTCGTTCCGGAGGGCATCCGGCTGGCGTCGGGCCGCGTCCTGGAGGCCGATGTCGTGGTCACGGCCACCGGTCTGCGGCTCCTCGCGTTCGGCGGCATCGAGCCGAGGGTCGACGGCAGGCCGGTGGAGCTGTCGGACCAGTTCGTCTGGCAGGGCACGATGCTCACCGAAGTCCCCAACTTCGCCTTCTGTATCGGCTACACCAATGCATCCTGGACCCTGCGCGCCGACCTGACGTCACGGCTCGTCTGCAAGGTGCTCAACCACATGGCGGTCAAGGGCTATGCGGCCGTCGTCCCGAAGCCGAACGGCCCGCTGCGCGAGCGTCCGCTGCTCGACCTGGCCTCGGGGTACGTCCGCCGCTCCATCGACGCCTTTCCGCGCCAGGGCGACCGGAGGCCCTGGAAGGTCCGCCAGAACTACGTCCTGGACGCCGCGACGACGATGCGGACGAACCTGGACCGCACTCTGGCGCCGACCCCGCTGACGGCGGTGGTCGGCGCACGCGAGGCGCGCTCACTCGCCCGGTGAGGGACGCAACCGTCCGACGGGGGCCGGAACGGATACACGCATTGGTTCGGTGTCACACCAATCGTGAACCCCGCATCGCTGGCAATCCGTTGTTCTTCGTCTGTTGACCCAAGAATTACTGCACGCATGTATACCTTTGGGCTCGCCTCCCCCATCCTGTCCTCGGTGTGCCGCTGGGGCACGCAGTGACGCGAGAGGCGGGGCATGACTCCCATCAGCCGCAGGGGATTCGTAGGAATCGGAGCAGGACTCGTGGCCGGGGCCGCCCTGCCGGCCGGCACGGCGTCGGCCGCCGCCGCGGCGGCCACGGGCACCATCACCGACGTCGAGCACGTCGTGATCCTCATGCAGGAGAACCGCAGCTTCGACCACTACTTCGGCAGGCTGCGCGGCGTCCGCGGCTTCGGCGACCGGGCGGCGGGCAACATCCCGGGCGGCTGGGGGACGTTCAACCAGCCCAACTGGGGCGGCCGTCAGTACCCGTGGAAGCTGAGCGCCACGCCACCCGCCGGCGGGGTCGACGGCGAGACGCTCGCCCAGTGCAATGGCGACCTTCCGCACAGCTGGACCTCGCAGCACGCGGCCTGGAACAAGGGCCGCATGGACAACTGGGTCACGGGCGTCGGCAACACCCGTACCCTCGGCTATCTCGACCGGAGCGACATCCCCTTCCACTACGCGCTCGCCGACCACTACACCGTCTGCGACGCCTACTTCTGCTCGACGCTGAGCGCGACAGGACCCAACCGCACCTTTCTGTGGAGCGGGCGGATCGACGCCTCCAGCAAGGACGGCGGCGACGAGTCCGGGCTCACCTGGGAGACGTACGCGGAGGCGCTCCAGCGCGCCGGCGTGAGCTGGAAGGTCTACCAGAACGCCCAGGACAACTACGGCGACAACGGCCTCGCGTACTTCAAGCGGTTCACCGACGCGCGCCCCGGAGACCCGTTGTACGACCGCGGGATGAGCTCGGTCCCCAAGGTCACCGGCTCGACCCCCGACGACATCGCCGCCGCGATCCGTGCCGACGTCGTCGCCGGGACGCTGCCGCAGGTCTCCTGGGTCGTGGCCAGCGAGGCCTTCTCCGAGCACCCGTACGCCCCGCCCGGCGACGGCGCGCACTTCGTGGACCTCGTCTACCGCGCCCTGGCCGCGAATCCGGAGGTCTTCGACACGACGGTCCTGTTCCTCAACTACGACGAGAACGACGGGTTCTTCGACCACGTCCCGCCCCCCGTCGCGCCGCCGGGGACCCCGGGCGAATACATCGACGGAGTGCCGATCGGCCTCGGCTTCCGCGTTCCGATGATTGTCATGTCCCCGTGGACCCGGGGTGGCTGGGTGAGTTCGGAGGTCTTCGACCACACCTCCGTACTGCGCTTCATGGAGACCTGGACGGCGGCCCTCGGCACCCCCGCCACCTGCCCGAACATCAGCGCCTGGCGGCGCAGGGTGACCGGCGACCTGACCGGCGTCTTCGATTTCGCGCGCCCCGTCCACGGCGTCCCCTCGGGGCTGCCGTCCACGGCCAAGGTCATCGGCCAGTCCACCTGCGGCCCGCTGCCCAACCCCGTCCCGCAGGACAATGCACTGCCCGCACAGGAGTCCGGAACCCGACCGGCTCGCGCCGTGCCGTACCAGGTCAACGGCAACCTCGACCGGTTCGAGTTCGGCGCGAGCGGCAAGATCCTCGCCTGGTTCTCGATGACGAACCAGGGCGCCCAGGCCAAGCGCGCGGCGCATTTCACGATCCACCCGCACCAGTACCGCGACACGGCGGCCTGGCAGTACACCGTCGACCCGGGCAGCACGTCCACGGACTACTTCAACATCGGCACGGGCTCGGGTTCCGGCAAGTACGACATCTCGATGATGGGCCCCAACCGCTTCCTGCGCCGCTTCATCGGCGACGCGTCCAAGGCGGGGAAGGCCGTGGAGGTCGCGGCCCGCTACGCCACCGAGCCGGGTACAGGAAAGACCGCGGTCTACTTCCGGATGACCAACTCCTCCGCCTCTCCGGTGACCTTCACCATCCGTTCGAACGCCTACCGCACCGACGGGCCGTGGACGTACACGGTCGCCGGGAACTCCTCCCGCGAGGACTTCTTCAACGCGGTGGCCTACCAGGACGGCTGGTACGACTTCACGATCCTCGCCGACATCGACGGCAGCTGGTCACGCCGCTACACCGGCCACATCGAGACGGGCGCCCCGAGCGTCACCGGCTGACCACGGCACGCGGCGCGGACAGAACCGCTGTCACGCTGCCGAGCGGTGCGGGGTGCCATGGCCGGGTCCGGCGACAGGCACCCCGCACCCCTCGCCCCGCGCCCGTGCCCCCACAACAAATCGGACCATCACTGAGCGAATCGGACAGAAGTACCGCTTCTATTCTTTCTCTCCCAATAGCCCCCTCAGGGGAATTTCCCGTCATGCCCGATATTCCTCGCCGGTGACATGAATCACCACAGGGAAATCCGCGGCCCTCCTGCCCGCGCATGCCCTTGCATCACAAGGAAGTTCGGGACGGCAGAAAGCGGACCGGAAATCACACGCACGCGCCGCACCTTGTTTCCGTCGCCATTTCTCGCCTACGGTCACCTCCACTCGGACGGATCGCCGAATCCTGCCACCGTCCGAACACCCGACCATTTCACCCGTCGGCAGGAGCGGGGGACCCAGGTATTTCGCCGGTCCGGAATTCCGGAGCGGCTCGGGGTGAAGCCGCACGTGTGCGGCCGGGCATCTCCAGCCCGAACCCGACAGCTCACCCCGCAGGCGCCGGAGAGGAATCCCACATGCCTGCACACGGTAAGCACCGGCGCCCCAAGACTCGCTCGATCAGCCGCGGTCTCGCCCTCGCGAGCACGGGCGGCGCCGCGCTCGCCCTGCCTCTGGTCGCCACGGCCGCCGCCCACGCCACGCCCGCGTCGGCCCCCGCGACCGTCACCGAGAAGGCCGTCGTCAATACGGCGGAAAAGATCAAGAAGGCAATTCCCGCCGCACAGGGTTCGGCGCGCACGACCTACACGGTCGTTTCCGGCGACTCACTTTCCGCGATCGCTCAGGAACAGCGTGTGCAAGGCGGCTGGAAGGCTCTGTACCGGGCCAATCGAAGCGTCGTCGGTGACAACCCGTCACTTATCCACCCGGGTCTCGAACTGACGATTCGCCCGCAGTCCGCCACGCCTCCGAAGTCGAAGGCGAAGACGAAGTCGTCGACGAACACGGGCACCACCGACCGGGCCAGCCGCTCACAGCAGCGAAGCTCCGCCCCGGCCCAGGCCGCCCCCACCCAGGCCCGTCCGGCCGCTGCTCCCGCTTCCGCCCCGGCGGCGCCCGCGGCCGCGAAGAGCTACACCAACGACCTCGACGGCTGGATCCGGGAGTCGCTGGACGTCATGGCGCAGTACGGCATCCCGGGCTCGTACGACGGGATCCACCGCAACATCATGCGCGAGTCGTCCGGCAACCCGCAGGCCATCAACCTCTGGGACTCCAACGCCGTCAAGGGCACCCCCTCGAAGGGTCTCCTCCAGGTCATCGAGCCGACGTTCCTCGCCTATCACGTGCCCGGCACGTCGATGGACCTCTTCGACCCGGTCGCCAACATCACCGCCGCGTGCAACTACGCCGCGGACCGGTACGGCTCCATCGACAACGTCAACGGGCCCTACTGACGCAGACGGCGCCACAACCCCCCGTTGCCACGGCCTCCTGCCGTGTGCGCGGTCGCCGCGGCCCTCATGCCTTTGTGCGCGTTCGTCGTCTCCTGCGAGGAGCCGTGGTGCTCAGGACCGCGGCCCCTCGCCGGGAGGCCGCGCCACCTCGCCGTACGCCGCGTGGTTGCGGTCCAGGCAGGCGATGACCTCCTCGTCCGCGGTCTGCGAGAAGTCCGCGTAGAACTGGCCGATCGCGTAGAAGAACTCCGGCTCGCGCACCGCGACCGCCTCGTCCACCTCCCCGCCGAGCCGGGCCAGCCAGTTGTGGGGCGCGACAGGCACGGCGAGCACGATCCGCCCGGCGCCTCGCGCCCGGACCACCCGGCAGGCGGCGAGCGCCGTCGCCCCCGTCGCCAGGCCGTCGTCCACGACCACGGCCGTTCGGCCGTCGAGCGGTGCCGGTTGCCGCGCCCCGCGGTAGCGCCGGGCGCGCTCCCGCAGCAACGCCCGCTCCCTTTCCTCGACGGCCGCGACATCGCGGTCGGAGACTCCGGTCTCGTTCAGGACCCGGTCGTTGAGCACCCGCACGCCGTCCTCGCCGATGGCGCCCATGGCCAACTCGGGCTGGAAGGGCACCCCGAGCTTGCGTACGAGACAGATGTCCAAGGGAGCCTCGAGCGCGTCGGCGACCTGTTCGGCCACCGGTACGCCTCCGCGCGGAAGGCCGAGGACCACGACGTCCCGGTCCTTGAGGTGCTCCAGGCGGGCGGCGAGCTGCCGCCCGGCGTCCGTGCGATCGGTGAAGTACATACCCGCTCGTCTCCCTCCTCCGCGGAGGGCACGCCGCCGGGCCCGGGCCGCCCTTCCCGCTAGGCGGGCGAGGCGACGAGGGTTCCGTCCTCGCCCAGGTCCACGTGCGCGCCGTAGGGCCGGCTGGTCCGGCCGAGAACGTCGTGCAGCCACCGCGCGTCCCGGCGGGAGGCGTGCTCCAGCCTCATGCGCCGGGCACGCAGGGGAATCATGCGCACCTCCTGGAGTGTGCCGTCCTCGGGCGTCACCGTGGGGAGGTGGAGCAGGCGCAGGTCGTCGCGGTACTGCTCGTACCCCGTGATGCCCTCGTAGTCGTTGATCAGGTCGCCGCAGCCGTACAGCACGAGTCTGCCCCGGTACACCTCCAGGGGCCGCGGGTGGTGCGAGGAGTGTCCGTGCACGAGGTCGGCGCCGCTGTCGATCAGGGCATGGGCGAAGTCGACGTCGGCGCGGGAGAGGGCGTAGCCCCAGTTCGAACCCCAGTGGATCGACACCACGACGATGTCGCCCGGCTTCTTGTCCCGTACCCGGGCGATGAGGCGGGCGGCCGTGGTGTCGGTCGGCGAGGCGGCGAAGTGGACTCCGCCGCGCCGCGCTGTGGCCGCCCACTCGTGCGGGATGCCGCTGGAAGCCATCCCGAGGGCGTGCACGACGACCCGCGCGCCGCCGGAAAGGTCCACGACCGCGGGCCGCTCCGCCTCCACCGCGGTCCGGCCCGCTCCCGCCGTACGCATGCGTGTGGCCCCGCCCGTGTCCAAGCCCTCCAACGAGGCGAGGGTGTCGTCGAGGCCCCGGCGGCCGTGGTCCAGGACGTGGTTGTTGGCGAGGACACAGACGTCGGGACGCGCGGCCGTGAGGCTCGGCAGGTTGTCCGGGTGCATCCGGTAGTGGACGGCCTTGCCGGGCGCGAACTCGTCGTTCGTGGTCACGGCCGTCTCCAGATTGGCGATCCGGACATCGGGCGCGGCGGCGTCGAGAGCGCCGAGCGCGACGCCCCAGGGGTAGGCGAAGTCCACGCGTCGGGGAATGGGGCCGCTGGCCGCCTCCGCGAGGGCCACATAGGACCGTGCATCGTGCACATAACGCTCGCGCAGGGCCGGATCGCCGGGGTGGGGAAGGATCTGGTCCACCCCGCGGCCGAGCATCACGTCTCCGCAGAGGAACAGTCGAACCACGTCACCGCCCATACACCCAGGGTAATGCGGCCCGCAAAGGCCGTAATCCGGACACCTGATGCCTCCGGGCTCGGGGGGACCGGTCCCGGCCGTTCCAGGCGTGGACGAGCTCCTCGGCGGGGCGTCTCAGCTCGCCGGGGGTGTCGCCCTTGTGGTGGTTGAGCCGGAACCACCCGCCGTGGCGGTCCGTGGCCCGGACCGTCAATGTCAGACCCTCCGGATACGTTGCCGGCATGACGGAATACGTACTCGCGGCAGGCACGTGGCTCGGATCGTGGGCGTGGGACGAGGTGGTGCCACCGTTGCGGGCGGCCGGGCACGGCGTCCACCCGGTGACGCTCTCCGGGCTCGCCGACAAGCAGGGCCTCGCGGCAGGGCAGCAGACGCATGTGCAGGACATCGTGGAGGTGGTCGAGCGCCTCGATCTGCGCGATGTCGTGCTGGTGGGGCACAGTTACGCGGGGATTCCGGTCGGTCAGGCCGCCGAACGGATCGGCGACCAGCTGAGCCGCGTCGTCTTCGTGGACTCCAATGTTCCGGCCGACGGTGAGTCGTTCGTGTCCGCCTGGCCCGACGGCCGGGCGATGGTGGAGGCCTCGATCGCCGCGAACGGCGGCTTCTGGGCTCCTCTCGCCGCGGCCGACTTCCAGGGCCAGGGTCTCGACGACGAGCAGATCGCCCGGATCGTGGACGGCGCGACCCCGCATCCGGGCGCCACGCTGACGGAGCCGGCCCAGCTGGCCAAGCCTCTCGGTGAGCTGCCGGTGACGTACATCAAGTGTCTTCTCGACGGCGACGAGCCCAACGCCGACGTGGCCGCGCTGCTGAAGAGCGAGCGCTGGCGGCTGGTCACGATGGAGACCGGACACTGGCCCATGTTCTCCCAGCCCCACGAGCTGGCCCGCATCCTCCTGGACGCGGCCGCCTCCGGTGCCTGACGCTTCCCCGGCGGGCCGCAGTGGAGCCTGGAGGGGGCTTCGAGGCGTCCCGTAGGCTCGGGCCATGGGTGACCTCCTGCCACTGTTGACGGTTGTCGGCGTCCTGGGCGCGGTCATGGGCTTCTTCGGTTGGGTGGCGTCCCATGTCCGCCGTCGTGGTCTCGCCGGCACCGCAGTCAGCGCCGCCCTGGCCTCCTACGACGAGGCGTTCCGGGTGACCGCTCACGTGTCCCACTACGAGCTGCGGGCGCAGGCGGAACGCCAGGTGCCGATCCCGTCGCCGGACGGACCATGGAAGCGCGGCCCTGGTGCGGGCGTTCCGCCGGTCACGCCGACCGGCCGGGCCCCGCGGACGCGTGTCCGCCGCCGGTGGTGGGCGCTTCGCCGGTGACCGGCGAAGCGCCTCGCCGCCGAGGGGCACAGAGGCACGGTGGCGCCCCGGGGCTCCCCCGTTCGTGTCCTCGCGGTACCGGCAGGGTCCGCGGTCCTGCGGGCGTCCGCCCGCGATGTCGGCGGGCGGACGACAGGCCTCTTCGGGCGCTAGAAGTTCCCGTAGTTGACCTGCCATGTCGGCAGGCCCATGCGGCGCCAGACGGCGACCACCCGGTCGCGGTCGTCGAGCGAGACACGGACCGCGTAGCGGTGGCGGACGTGGGCGTCGAAGAGTTCGGCCTTCACGATGTCGTCGCTGCGGCCGTCGTCCGATGACCGCATCCACAGCTCGTCGTACGGCACTTCGTGCCGGGCGAGCCACTCCTCCGTGATCCGCCGGTGGTCCTCACTGCGCCCCGACAGCAGCACGATCGTGTCGTTCTCGGCCGCGCGGAAGGCGCGCAGGGCCTGCCACACGGAGACGTTGAGCAGGTCGAGGTCGCAGCGGGTGAAGTCGTACGGTCCACGGTCGCCGCGCAGGGCGAGGGTGCCGTCGATGTCGCACATGACCGCCGAGGGCAGAGCCGGGTCGGCCACGTAGGGATCGGTCGCCGTCTGCGCGCCCAGCCACTCGGCGGTCAGCCGCCAGCCGCCCCGGGTGGCCTTGGCGTGCTTGTCGGCGAGTATGCGGATGATCTCCTCGCCGACGGACCGCTCACGCGCGGCGTCGCGCCGTACGCACTCCTCGACCGGAACCCCGGTGAAGTCGTGCACGACGAAGCTCGCGTCGAGGCCGGTGACGGCGGCCTTGAGGCGCTTGGGGATGTGCGGGGTCAGGTGCGTGTTGTCGACGACGACGTCGAAGCCTCCCTCGACGGCCGACCGGACGGCCGCGTCCTGGATGTCGAGGACGGTCCGCTCGTGGGCGTGCGAGCGGCCCCGCTCGGGCGCCGGGACGTCGAGCATGGTGCGCAGGTCGTCGAGGTTGACACGGCGCACGCGCCCCTCGCAGTCCGCCTGCAGCTGCCGGGCGGCGGTGGTCTTCCCCGAGGCGGGAAGTCCCGTCATGACGTGTACTACGGGCACGGGGTCAGTTCTCCACATCGGTCGTGAACGGGTCGGACGCCTCGGGGCGGACGGCGCGCCAGACGACGAGGTCGGTGGGACGCCCGTCGAGGCGCAGGAACATGGCCGCGCGGACGGTCTCGTCGGCAGGCAGCGCCTTGGCGGCCCGGGCGAAGGCGCCCCGGTCGTGGGCGAGATGAGCGATGCGCCGGTACGCCTCGTCGATGGCACGCTCGCGCGCCGCCGCCTCGCCCTCCAGGCGCGCGATCACTTCCCGCACCCATGCGTCGAACTCGTCCGGCACCTGCTCCAGGAGCGCGTCCAGCGGGCGTCCGCCGGCCGCCCGGATCCCGCCGAGCTCGGCGAGCGAGCAACCGAGGCCCTGCGCCAGCCGCTTCGCGGACATCCCGGCGAAGCGCTGAATGCCGTGGCTGCGCCAGATGTCCCGCTCGGTGACACCGGTCAGCACCTTGTGCAGACGTACGTACTCGGCCAGCTTCGCCTTCGCCCGGACGCCGGAGGCGTACCGCAGTACGAAGCCCTCGGCGTCGGTGCCGGTGGCGGTGTGGCCGCCGGGCAGCGTGTTCGACTCGGTCAGCGCGAGGAGTTCCGCCATCGGCATGGCGGGCCAGGTGCGTACGACCGAGCCGATCTCCGCCCAGTGCGCGGCGGCCTCGGCGAGCGGCAGCTCCGTACCGTCCTGTTCGAAGGCGGCGAGGAGCACCAGGTCCCGGCGGTCTCCGTAGTCGACGACGATACGATTCTGCGGGTAGAGGATCTCCGCGAGGTAGGTGACCCCGGGGATCAGCGAGCCGGTGTTCCTGGTGTCGAGCCGGCGCTGTGCCCAGGTCGCCTGGGCGCTGATGAAGGATCCCTTGGACGCGACCTGCCACCGGTCCGCGTAGTGGAAGACGACGGCGAGGCTGCCGTCGACCTTGTCGTAGACCTCGAAGGGCTCGTCCGGAAGAGCGGGCGCGTACGGCTGACCGGCCTCGTGCTCGCCGACGTTGAAGAACTTCGGCAGCGGCAGCGCGACGATCCTCCCGGTCGTGTCGTCCGCGACGAGCCCACGGCAGCGGGTCGTGACCTGATTCCAGATCCGCTCGTACTGGCACGCCCGCGTGTAGGTGTAGATCGACAGCGGCAGCTCGGGGTGTGCCTTGCGGGTGACGTGTCCGGCGTCGAGCGCCGCCGCGAGTTCCTGCGGCGGCAGCAGCTCCTGGAGAGTCAGGTACGCCTGGCTCATGGGTTCCTCCTGGTCCTTGGTGACTCATTGTCACCTGCGGGAGGTCGGGGAGGACAACGCTTTTCCCGCCGCCCGGTCGATGCGGGGTGGGGGCCGGGGCGGGGACCTTAGGGGCGCGCGCCGCGCCGACTGCGGCCGTACCGCCGTCAGCTGGAGGCGGGAACGCTCAACGAGCGCACCAGAGCGGCCAGTTCCTGTGCGAAAAGCTTGTCGGGGCGGAGGGTCTGGGACCGGAGGTGGCCGTATACCTCCAGTGAGACCAGTCCGTGCAGATGGCCCCAGATCCGCAGGGCCAGCGCGACACCGGCAGGCGGGAGGTCGGGGAAGGCGGGCCGGACCTTGTCGAGCAGGCCGCTGTCGAAGTCGGACCAGTCGAACGCGCTGTCCGCGTAGAGCTCCTGGGCGTACGGCCAGGCCGCGTCGGCGAGGCCGGCCAGACCGGTGCAGACGCGGCGGGCGGCCTCGGGGGCGGCTCCGCCCTCGGGCGCGCGGTAGCCGGGCACGGGATCTCCGTAGACGAGCCGGAAGCCCTCGGGGTGGTCGAGCGCCCAGCCGCGGAACGCCTCGGCCCAGGCGTGGATCCGGGCCGCCGGGCCCGCGGTGGCGGCGGTGCGCCAGGCGGTGTCGACGGCGTCGGCCAGGGCCGTGTAGACGTCGTCGATCAGCGCGGTGACCAGGTCGTCGCGGGTGGCGAAGTACCCGTAGAGGGCGTTGGCGGTCATGCCCATCTCGCGGGCGATGGCCCGCAGAGTGATCGCGTCGGGCCCGCCCGAGGCCATCAACTCCAGCGCGACACGCTTGATCTCGGCCGTCGTCTCGATCCGCAGCCGCTCGCGGCGCCCGCCGGGAATTCCTCGTGTGCTCACCACGGCGGCCACTGTACAGCGTCACGCTACTGCTCCCCGTGTAGTAACTTCACGGCGTATAGTTTCTGGACGCCATAAATCGACTGTCGGGATAGGGGAGAACCATGCACATCGGAGTCATCGGGGCCACCGGGACCATAGGGAGCCGCGTCGTCACCGAGGCCCTCGACCGGGGCCATCGGGTCACCGCGCTCAGCCGCGACGCCGCTCCCCGGGCCGCCGCCGAGACGCGGGCGGGCATCGTCTGGCGCAGCGTCGACGTCCTCGACGCCGCGAGCATCGCCTCGGTCCTTCCCGGCCTCGACGTGGTCATCAGCGGCTTCCAGCCGGGCAACGCGGCGACCGACCTCGCCGACACCGTGCGCCGTTCCATCGCCGATCCGACCCTGTACGCGACCGCCGCCCGGGCCCTGCTCAAGGCGCTGGAGACGCGCCCCCGTACCCGTCTGATCGTGATCGGCGGCGCGGGAAGCCTGGAGGTCGCACCCGGAGTCGTACGAGCCGACTCCGAGGAGCTCCTCCACGAGACCCTCGATCTGGTCGGCCTGCCCCGGGAGTACGCGGGGGCCGTGCGCGGTCATCGCGACGCGCTGAACGTCCTGCGCACGTCCAACCGGCTCTGGACATACTTCAGTCCGGCGGAGGACATCGCCCCCGGCGAGCGCACGGGGCGCTTCCGCGTCGGCGGCGACCAGCCGGTCCTCGACGCCGACGGCCTCAGCCGCATCTCCGCCGAGGACGCGGCGGTGGCCCTGCTCGACGAGGCGGAGCTGCCGCGGTTCGTCCAGCGGCGCTTCACGGTGGGCTACTGACTTCGCGGGCACGCGGCCCACTTGAGAGCTCGTCACGGGCGGGTCGGCGCACCGTGGCACGCGGAGGGGCCTGCCGCGGATGCGCGACAGGCCCGTCCTTCTCGTGGCCGAGGCGGGATTCGACGGGGGACGCCTGGGAGCCGTACCGGCTCATCGACCCTGAAGGGCAGCGCATCGAACCGGTCGCGATCTACTTCAAGGACCTGCTCACCGCAGACAGCCCTGCCACCACGCTGTACTCGTACGGCAACGGCCTTCTCCGGTGGTGGCGATTCCTTCTCTGCACTTGGCAAGTCGGGCTCCTCTGTGTTGCGGATGGCGCAGGTGTGCGACGATCGCGCAATGCTGCGCAGCCTCGAGATCGTTGCGGTTCTGTCGGGACTGGAGGAGGTTCATCGTGATCGCTTGTTCTGGGAGCGCACGATCGAGCTGAATTTGGATTGCTTTGTCTGCGAGCGCGTGGGCCGGACGACAGTGCTGACGTGGGGGGCCGAGCGCGCTGTCTGCATGAGCGGCGGAGACGAACACCACTTCACGGCAGCACGGATCGCGGCGTTCGATGTGACGAGCCAGGAGGACCGGCTCGTATTGAAGTCCGTGGTGGACTTCTGGTGGGCGCCGTTCCAGGATGCCAAGCGAGGTGGGCGAGCGACGCCGTCGAGTTCCTGGGTTCGCCTGCACTACGGCTACTACTGCCCGCATAAGGAAGCATCGGCCAAGGGTTCGATCCAGACGAACGTGCGGCGTCCCGGCTCCGTGTATTGCGGCGAGTGCGAGACGGTGATCGCAGCCGATGCAGAAGTTCCGTCGATTCGGCTGCTGGTGTGAGCCCTTGGTAGGGCTTCTCTGCACCGAGTCAAGTGGTGTGCTCGTCAGTCCTTGACCGGTTCGTGGGCGAGAGCCAGTCGTCTGTGTCGCGGTGGCGGCCGAGTCCGACTGCGGCGAACTCGTCGACGTGATTGCCCTTGGCAGCGCCGAGTCGCCGAAGCACCTGAGAGATCGGCGTGCCGGTCGTCGGCGACGGCTCCCCTTCGCCCGAGCGATGAAGACCGCGCGGTCACTTCCGAGGAATGGAAGGAGTTCCTGGACCACTTCGAGCGGCGCAAGCTGGCACTGGGATCTTGCGGACGAGCCTTCGGAACCGACTGCATCCCCGAGCACGCTTGTGTTCGCTGCCCGGTCCTCATCGTGGATCCCAACGAAAGAGGGCGACTGGTCGAAATCCGTGACAACCTGAATGACTGGATCACCGAGGCCGAAAGGGAAGCATGGCTCGGCGAGGTCGACGGTCTCTCAGTGAGCCGGGACGCCGCAGAATAGAAGATCACGCAGCTTGACGCGAGACAGAAGAAGAAGGATTCACCGGTGTCCATGGGGATTCCGAGCATCAGCCAGATGGCCGTCCGGGTCAGCTCCGCTGCCGTTTCTCCCGAGTGACCTATCGCGACCCCCGGGCGACTCCTCGATGACGAGCAGCTTGAGGTTGAAGTCGCGGAACTGGCTCATGGGACATGAGTACCACGGAGGTACGACACGGGTCCTCCGCCCGGCCCCCCGGCCGGGCGGAGGAAGGCGGCGGACCGGGCCGTCCCGCCAGCCGGGCGCGGCCCCGTTCAGGCCGCCGTGGCGGTCAGCCTGAAGTGCATGCCGTGGCAGACGTGGAGGCGGCCCAGCTCGAAGGCAGCCACCAGGGTGGCCGGCGTTTTGATCTGCGGGTCAGGCAATAGTTTCCTCGTCAGTGTCGATGGTCGGTGCCGACGATCACAGAGCGCCGTGACCGGTGCGTCGCTCGGGCATGTGGGGACGGGCGCCCGCAGGGGGCGCCGACCGGTTCTCCGTCCACTGTCGGGACGGGGCTCCGGCCGGCCGGAGCCCCGTCGGGGGGGGTCAGCTGGTGGGGAAATTGTCGGTGCTGCTGATCCGGCTCTTGATCAGTGACCCCGACTCCGTGAGCACGCCGCTGCTGCTGTAGTCGGTGCCGTTGCAGGTGCCGGGGCGCAGTGCCGCGCTGGACTCGGGTGCGTCGGAGTAGGTCCAGTTCGCGTAGCCGATCTTCAGCTGATCGAGCAGGTCCAGCCAGGCCGTGGTGCTCGCCCGGTCCATCGTTCCACCGCCCGTGGCACTCACCGTGCCGAACTCCGTGACAAAGAGCGGCAGTTGCGAAGCCGCCCGGCTCACCGTGGCGCGATAGTTGTCCTTGTGGCTCGCGGCGTAGAAGTGGAACGCGTACATGATGTTGGTGGCCTTGACGGGGTTGTTGACGATCTCGCTCTCGTTGGAGCCGTCCGAGACGCCCAGCGAGGACCAGCCGCGGGTGCCGACGATGATGACGGCGTCCGGGTCGGCGGCCCGGATCACCGGGATGACCTGCTCGGCGTAGTTCTTGATCGCCGTCCAGCTCACGCCGTTGGGCTCATTGGCGATCTCGTAGATCACGTTCTTCTTGTCGGCGTTACGGGCCGCGACGGACGCGAAGAACGTCTTCGCGCGGTCGAGGTTGTAGTTCGGGTCGCCCGGCGTCAGGGTGTGGAAGTCGATCACCGCGTACATGCCCCTGGCCTCGGCCATGTCGACGAGGCTGTTCACGCGGCTGGTGAAGCCGGCCGGGTCGGTCTCGTAACCGCTCTCCTGCACGTACATGGCGATGCGCAGCAGGTCCGACTTCCAGTCCTTCGCCAGCGCGTCCACGGACGCGGCGTTGTAGCACTTGCTGAACCACTGGATGCCGTGCGTGCTCATGCCCCGCAGCTGGATGGGGCGGTTGTACTGGTTGCAGAGGTTGACGCCGCAGACGTGGAGCTTTCCGTTGACGTCCACGGGGGTGCCGGTGCCCGGGCCGGGTGTGGGCTCCCCGCCTCCCGGCGGGGGCTCTTCGACGGTGCCCGTGCAGGCGACGCCGTTGAGCGTGAACGCCGTCGGCTTCGGGTTGGCGCCCGTGAAGGAGCCCACGAATCCCAGGTCGGTCGAGGCGCCGGTGCCCAGCGCGCGGTTCCAGTCGACGTTGGTGGCGGTGACCGTCGAAGCGGACTGCGACCAGGTGGCGTTCCAGCCCTGGACGACCTTCTGCCCGGCGTCGGGCATGGTGATCTTGAGTGTCCACCCGTTGACGGGTTCTCCCAGGTTGGTGATCTTCACCCCGCCCTGGAAGCCGCCCTGCCACTGGCTGGTGACGGTGTAGTCGACCTTGCAGCCGGCGGCGGCCGCCGCCGGGGGGCTCGACAGGGCCATGAGTCCGAGGGCTGTCGCGCTGGTCGCGATCAAGGCCAAGAGGCGTTTCACAGTGTTCCTCCTCGTGCGGGTCGGAAGGAGTCGTGGGCGGCGTTCCCGTGGGCCGCCGGTGCGCCCTGGTCGGCCACGAAGGAGGCCATCCAGGTCAGGGCGGAGTTCCAGTTGATCGTCAGCTCGTTGGTCGACCAGGACTGGATGTCGTCGATGTAGCAGAACTGCCCGGTGCAGCCCTGCAGTCTGCTCTGTGCGAGCGGGTCCTGAATGCTCGAGTTCGGGCCGCCGGCCAGCGAGCCGGAGGGCGGCGGAGGCAGCTTCGGGTCGAGCTGGCGGGCGTACCAGCGGCTGTGCTGGTTCTGCGCGCTGACCTCGCCGTAACCCGTGACGTACGAGATGTTCAGGGCGTTGCGGCCCAGGATGAAGTCCATGCTCTGGACGGCCCCGTCGCGGTACTTGGCACCGCCGGTGATGTCGTAGGCGGTGGCCAGGACGACCGCGTTGTTGAGGATCTGGTGGGTGGATCCCCAGTCGTAGGTGTGGCCCTCCGGGGCGTACGGCATGCCGTACGGGTGGGCCTTGAGGGTGGCCAGGTAGCGGTCGGCTCCCTCGCGTACGGACTGGCGGACCTTGTCGCGGCCGGGCAGCCGGTTCGGGACGGTGGCCAGGTCGAGCCGGGCGGGGACGGCCGTGCGCGCCCAGTCGAAGCTGATCGGCCCGAAGATGTCGGCGGTGTGGACCGGGGAGTTGAGAATGTGATCCCGGAACTCCCTCCCGCCCGTGGTCAGGTACAGCTCGGTGGCCGCCCAGTAGAACTCGTCGCTGACGTCACGGTCGGCGTAGGTGCCGCCGCCGATGCCGTCGCTCTCGGAGGCCAGGACGTCGGGGTGCGCGAGGGCCGAGGCCCATGCCGTGCGGGCGGCGGCGAGCGCGGTGGCGGCGAACCGGGGGTCGTACGGCTTGTACAGGCGGGCCGCCTGGGCGGCGGTCGCCGCGAGGTTCAGGGTGGCCGCGGTGGTCGGTGGGTGCAGTTCGCGCTTCTGCGGGTCGTCGGCGGGCATCAGCGGCAGCCCGGTCCACTGCTCGTCGTGGATCTTGTGGTGGGCCATGCCGGCGAGCGGTTCGCCCTCCGGTACCTGCATCTTGAGCAGGAACTCCAGCTCCCAGCGGGCCTCGTCGAGGATGTCCGGGACCTTGTTGCCGCTCTCGGGGATGTTCAGCGTGCCGTCACCCAGCTTTTCGGCCTGTCCGGTCCGGGCGTGCCGGGCGCGCTCGTAGGTGCTGAGGAGCTGCCAGACGGAGATGCCGCCGTTGACGACGTACTTGCCGTGGTCGCCGGCGTCGTACCAGCCGCCGGTGGCGTCGAGTGTGTAGTCGCAGACGCCCGGCTGGCAGGGCACGTTCCCGTCGCCCTGGTTGGGGGCGATGTCGACGTGACCGGCCTCGCGGCCGTATCCGGGCCGCAGGTCGTCGCGGATCTCCACCCCGCTGCGCTGGGTGTAGTAGAACTTCGCGGCGTCCAGGCGGAGTCTGTCGTAGGCGGCGGTGCCGATGTCGAAGGGCCGGCTCGTCTCGCCGTCGGCGACCAGGGTGAGGCCCGCCCCGGCGCCGCGGTGGACACCGAAGTCGATCGAGTGGACGTTCTGCCCGGAGGAGGGGTCCACGCCGCGCGGCACGCTCCAGCCGCGTGCGACGACGGTGCCGGACGCGTTCTTCAGCTGCCAGGGCAGCCGCTCGGTCGCGTCGGTGACGAGCGTGGCGTTTTTCGGCCCGCGGGGCAGGTAGGCGACCTGGTTGACCCGGACCCGGGGGCCGGTGTCGGGTCTGTACTCCTCCGGTGGCACCCCGCCGAGCAGCGACACGTCGTCGAGGCAGAAGCGCCAGGGGTCGGCGCCGCCGCCGAGCTGGAAGGCGACCTGGCCCTGCGGCGTGTCGACCGGCGAGGTGAAGGTGTAGGTGTACGTGTTGCCGGAGACGCTCACCTGCGGGGTGACCTCGTGGTACGCGTCGTACGGTGCCACTTGCAGCCCCACGACGGCGCGGACGGAGTTGCCTTCAGGGGCGCCGGTCGCACTGAAGCGGAACCGGTACGACTCTCCCTTGACGAGCGTGAGGTCGTTCTGGCCGACGGCGGCGTCCCAGCGGTTCGCCGTGCCCCCGGGCACGTCGGCGCAGAGTCTGCCGTCGGCCGGCCCGACGGTGACGTTGTTCGTCCACCACGAGTCGGTGCCGGTGTCGAAGGTGCCGTTCCTGACCTGCTCCACCTCGTCCGCCCCTGCCGGGCCGGCGGGCACCGCGGTGAGCCCCGCCGCCAGCAGGGCCGTCAGAGACAGCAGGGCGGTTCTGCGTTTGTTCACGTCTCGGCTCCTCACAGGAGACAGGGAGCGACTCAGGAATGGGAGCGCTCCCATCGGGCGGGGGTCATACTTGTGGCTGGAGTGCCGAGCCGTCAACGACCCGGACAGGACCCGCTGCACGGGGATGCGCGAGCAACTCGTCTCCCCGGCATGTGCGTCGGGGTCGCCAGGGGTCCCCGCGAGCGCCGTTCTCCCTGCCGAGGAGGGGCGGATTCCGCTCGGCCCGCCCTTCCGTGGCCCCCGCCCGCGGAGGCGTACCGGCCGACCGCGGAGGCGTACCGGCCGATCGCGGAGATGTAGCGGTCGAGCGCGCGACGGGCCGTAAGATCGGGTGCTCTTGGGGGTGTCAATATGCTGAAACGCAGTTCGGGCACACCGACGCTGGAGGAAGTGGCCGCCCTCGCGGGAGTGGGGCGGGGCACGGTCTCCCGAGTGATCAACAAAGCGTCAGGTGTCAGGGAGTCCACCCGCCGTGCCGTGCAGCGTGCCATCGACGAACTGGGCTACGTGCCCAACATGGCGGCACGTTCCCTGGCCGGGCGACCCGCCGGCGCTGTCGCGCTGGTGATGACGAAGACGGACTGGCGACTGTTCGGAGAGCCGTTCTTCTCGGAGGTCGTGCGAGCGGTCGGGGACGCCCTGTCCGAGGCGGGCCTGCAGCTGTTGCTCACCCTCGTCCGCACGGACGACGAGCGGCAGCGGCTCGTGGAGTACGTGCGCGGAGGCCGGGTCGACGGGGTGCTGCTGATGTCGGTGCGGGCCGAGGACGTCCTGCCCGACATGCTCGCCGACGCGGGGCTGCCCACGGTGCTGCTGGGCAGGCGCTCGGGTGACGAGCGGGTGACCTACGTGGACACGGACAACGTCGGCGGCGCGCGCGCCGCGGTCGTCCACCTGGTCGAGGGCGGGCGGAAGGCCATCGCCGCGATCACCGGACCGCCCGATATGTACGTCGCCCGGTGCAGACTGCGGGGCTACCAGGAGGCGCTCGCTGATGCCGGGCTCCACGAGGTGCCGTCGCTGGTCGCGGAGGGCGATTTCACCGAGGCCAGCGGGCGGCGGGCGATGGCCGAGCTCATCGATCGGCACCCCGAGGTCGACGCCGTATTCGCCGCGTCCGACAGCATGGCCGCCGGAGCGCTGACCGCCCTGCTCGCGGCGGGGCGGAGGGTGCCGGAGGACGTCGCGGTGGTCGGCTTCGACGACTTCGAGCTGGCCGAGCAGACGGAGCCCCCGCTGACCACCGTCCGTCAGCCGATGGAGGAGATCGGCCGGACGATGGTACGGCTGCTGCTGGAGGAGATGGAGCAGCCGGAGGTGGCCTGGCGTCATGTGATCCTGCGAACCCGGCTGATGGTGCGCGGATCGGCCTGAGGGCCTTCGGGCAGCGCCCCGGCCGGTCGGGCCACCGGTCGTCCCTGCCTTGGCCGAACGGCGCGACGGCTCGCAGGTGTCCCGCCGGGTAGCGGGGGAGGGCGCCGCCCGGGGCGGCCCTGTAGGTCCACGCGGGCGGCACCTCTGAAGGCGGACGGGCTGAGGTGGTTTCGGGAGCGCTCCCAAAACCGCCCCGCCTCGACGGAGTTGCGATCGGAACTCGCTCTGGTTTGTGACCTGCCCCTTTGAATTCCCTTCGACGCGTTCGACGCCGATGGCTTGTCAGGGACACCGCGACACTCCTACAGTCCCCTCCGAACCCAGTGAGTGGGAGCGCTCCCAGGGCGGGAGTTCGGGAGCGCTCCCGAGTTCTTGATCGTTCAGCGCTGTACCGAGAGGGGGCGCGGCCCGGCCCCGCCCCAGCCCCGTCCGGCCCACACCCGGAAAGGCCTCGCCATGAGCCCGAGCCTCTTATCGCTGTCCTTCCGGCCCGCGACCCTCGCCGCCCTGTGCGCCGCCGTCCTGTGCGCCGCCGTCCTCGCCGTGACCGGCCTGACCCGCCTGTCCGGCGCCGCACCGCACGTCGCACCGCACGTCGACCCGCACGGCGACCCGCACGTCGACCCGCACGGCGAACCGCACGTAGAACCGCTGTCCGCCGTGGCCCTGCCGCATCAGGACCCGTCCCTCCCGGTGGCGGGGCGGGTCGACGACCTGCCGGCGCGGATGACGCTCGACGACGAACTCGGGCAGATGGCCCAGGCCGAGAAGGGCTCCCTCGTCCCGTCGTCGGACCTCGCCACCTACCGCATCGGATCGGTGCTCTCCGGCGGCGACTCCATGGTCAGCCCGAACACCGCCCGGACCTGGGCGGACACGTACGACTCCTTGCAGCGGACAGCGAGCATGAGGACCGACCCGACCAGATCCGCTTCCTGATGGTCGGCCAGGCCGGATGGTCCCACCCGACACGCCGGTCGCCGGTGCGGACGCCTACCCGGAAGTGGCTTCTCCGCCGGCTCGCTGGGTGCAGGACGGGACACGGGCGACATCCAGGTCTGTCTGGCTAAGTCGGGCTGGTCGGCCTTCGGCGAGGTCGGCGACCACAGCCGTACGACCGCGTCTTCCCGCACCGACGCTCCGGCGATCACCGGCCGTGCGGGCACCGCACGCCGCCCGCCTGATCCGCACCTCCCCACCCGAGCCCCCCTGCCCGATCCGGCGGACCGCTCCCCGGGCGGGCAGGGGTCCCGATGACCGGAAAGCGAGCCGCAAGGAGGCAAGCAAGGCCCCGAACCACTCCCACACAGGCACAGGAGACACCCATGGCTCGACGCAAGAAGCGACTGCTCTCGCTGGCGGCGGTCTTCGCGACCCTACTCGGCGGAATCGGTCTGGCCCTGCTGGGTCACAGCAGCGCCCAGGCGCACGGCGTCACGATGATGCCCGGATCGCGCACCTACCTCTGCTACCTCGACGCCAAGACCAGCACCGGCTCGATGGATCCGACCAACCCGGCCTGCCGGGCGGCGCTCGACGAGAGCGGCGCCTCGTCGCTCTACAACTGGTTCGCCGTGCTCGACTCCAACGCGGGCGGACGCGGCCCCGGTTACGTTCCGGACGGAAAGCTGTGCAGCGCCGGCGACCGGTCGCCGTACAACTTCACCGGATACAACGCAGCCCGTGCGGACTGGCCCCGAACGCACCTGACGTCCGGGAAGGCGATCCAGGTCAAGCACAGCAACTGGGCCGCGCACCCGGGCTCCTTCCGGGTCTACGTTTCCAAGCCCGGATACTCGCCGAGCACCGAACTGGGCTGGGACGACCTGGAGTTGATCCAGACCGTCACCAACCCGCCGCAGACCGGCTCTCCCGGCACGGACGGTGGCCACTACTACTGGAACCTGAACCTGCCCTCGGGCCGCTCGGGCGACGCGGTGATGTTCATCCAGTGGGTGCGCTCGGACAGCCAGGAGAACTTCTTCTCCTGCTCCGACATCGTCTTCGACGGCGGCAACGGCGAGGTCACCGGTATCCGCGGCTCGGGCGGCACGCCGACCCCGACCCCGACTCCCACTCCCACCCCGACTCCCACCCCGACTCCCACCCCGACTCCCACCCCGACCGATCCGCACACCGGGTGCATGGCCGTCTACAAGGTGACCAACGCCTGGAACGGTGGCTTCCAGGGCTCCGTCGAGGTGATGAACCACGCCACGACGGCACGTGACGGCTGGGCCGTGAAGTGGAAGCCCGGCGCCGGCACGAAACTCAACAGTGTCTGGAACGGAGCTCTGACTACCGGATCCGACGGCACGCTCACCGTCGCGAACCTCGACTACAACCGGACCATCCCGCCGGACGGCAGCGTCACGTTCGGCTTCACGGCGACCTCGACCGGCAACGACTTCCCGGCCGGCTCGATCGGCTGCGTCACCCCGTAGCCGCTGAAGGAGGGAGCGCCGCTTCCCGCCACGCACGGGAGGCGGCGCTGCCCCGCACAGCGGCGAGGCACCCGGGAATGGCGAGATCATCGCGGCCGGCGGGAGTACCGCCGCCGCGACCCTCGGCACAACCGGTGCCAACGGCCTCGCCGGTCCGTCCGGCCCCGGCGACGGCAGGCGTCCACGAGCCCCGGCCGCCCGCGGACGGGTCGTCCCGGACGGGTCAGTCGGCCGTCCTGAGGCTGCGCACCGTGTGGGGTGCGGTGTAAGAGGTCCTAACAAAGGTGTTGGACGTGTCGGTGGGTGGATGAGGCAGGTGGCGAGGCCGAGGAAGGCTTCGTGGATGTCGTCGCGTCGTGCTCACCGGACGCGCAGGCGGCGAAAACCACAAGGGCCACGAGGAACAGGCCTCCAAGGGCGTCGACAAGGCTGGTGACTCGCTCCCACGTCCTTCTCGGAGCGCAGCTGGACCTCCAGGTCGCCCGTGCCGTGATGGCCCAGCCCCGTCACGTCCCGGGTGAAGCCCGGTACGAGCTCGACCGTGGCCGGCTGGACCTTGAGGTACACCAGCAGCTTGTCCTGCCGTCCAGTGAGCGTTTTCAGCGTGGCCACTGATCGGGTGAGGGGGGCGGGGTGAGGGCGGGGTCCGCAACGGGCAGGGCTCCCGTGCCGTTGAGGAAGGTGTTCGATGCCTCAACCCACCGGCACAGGAGCCCTGTTGGTTCCCTATCCTGCCGCACTCGACCTGCCCCACGCCCTGGTCGAGTGGGTCACGATGCTCATCGTCACCCGTGACGGTGACCGGCCGTGCAAACTCCCGCCGCACCAGCGAGCGCTGGTCGCTCTTGTGTACCTGCGCCGCCACGACACCCTCGCCCGCATCGCGGCCGGATTCGGGATATCCGTCGGCACCGCCCACGCCTACGTCACGGCCGTCACCGGCCTGCTCGCCGGCCGCGCCCCCGGCCTGCTGAAGACTCTGCGCGAACACGATCCCGACTTCGTCCTGCTCGACGGCACCCTCGCCGAGTGCGACCGCGCCGGCGACAGCCGCGCCGACTACTCCGCCAAGCACCGCCGCCACGGCGTGAACATCCAGGTCGTCACCGATCCGGACGGGCAGGTGCTGTGGATCTCACCCGCCTCGCCGGGCCGCACCCACGACCTGACCGCCGCACGCATCCACAAGATCATCCGAATCTGCGAACGCCAGGGCGTCCCGATCCTTGCCGACCGCGCCTACACCGGCGCCGGGCCCTGGGTCACCACCGGCCTCAGACGGCCACCGGGCGGCGAACTCACCCCCACCCAACGCACCGTGAACCGCGCCCTGGCCCAGGCCCGAGCGCCCGTCGAGCGTGGCATGGCACGGCTGAAGTCCTGGCAAATCTTCCGCAGATCCCGCATCAGCCCCAACCGGATGACCGTCATCACCAAGGCCGTCCTCACCCTGGAGAGGCAACGGTGAAAACGCTCACTGCTTCAAGCCGGCCTCCGATCCGCGACGCTGAGCGAATCGAAGCACGGAGGAGGCTCAAGTCCATCGATATGCACACCTTGGCACAACTGCCGTGCAGGGGAGCCAGAAGGGGACTCTTAGTTCAGAGAAGACCTCTGGGTTTGAGCCCAGCGAGCTGCCTAACTGCTCCACCCGGCGAGTTCCTACGGTACGGGTGGCCCGGTTCGCGGGCCGGCGAATTTTCACGGCGGTCGGGGCGCGGTGAGGGGCGGGACCGGGGTCGGGGGCGCGGTGCGGGTCGGGGGCGCGGTGCGGGTCTGGGGCGCCGTGCGGGTCTGGGGCGGGGTCGGCCGATCGGTTGACCCCTTGGTCCACCGGACGGCGCTCCACCGGCATCCGATGGGGCGACCCGGGCGGGGTCGCGCCGGGCGCAGGGTGGGGGAAAGGGTTCTGCGGCTCCCGTCGACACGCCGTCGACACTCGGTCGGGGCGCACGACTCGGCCTCATCGTGAAGGGACGACTCCATGCACGCCAAGGACCGGCTTCCGCTGCGGCAGCCCACCGCGGGGCGGGGCAACTCCCGATGAGCCCGAGCAACGGAACCTCCACGGACCCCTCGGGCCCGACGAGCACCGCGATCCCGCGGTACGCGCGCCGTTCCGGGCGCGTCGGGCGCACCCTCGTGTCGGGCGCCGTCGCAGCGCTGCTGCTCGCCGGCTGCGCGCAGGGCGACGGCTCCGCTCCGGAATCCCCCTCCGCCACCGGGTCCCCCGCCCCCGCCCCCTCGGCCACCACCGCGACCACGGCCGCCGGCACGCTCCTCGTCGCCGACTTCGGGTCCGACACCGTCACCTTCGTCGACCCGCGGCGCGGCCCGCTCGGCTCCGTCGAGGTGGGAACGGCGCCGTACGGTCTGGCCGTCGGCGCCGACGGGCCGGCCTGGGTGGCCACGGCCGAAGGGGTGGCCGTCGTCGACACCCGCACGCGCGAGCGGCTCGCGCTCATCCCGTACGAGACCGGCACCGGCCCCGTCAGCACCGGGGAGTACCGGGGCGGCGGCATGGGCATCGCGCTCTCGCCGGACGGCGAGCGGGTCTACGTCGGTGTCAACGTGCCAGGTGGCAACGGCGTGTTGGAGGTCATCGACACGGAGAGCCGTGAGGTGACCGGCACAGTGCCCGTCGGGCGGCGGCCCTTCGACGTCGACGTGTCGCGCGACGGCTCCGAGGTGTACACGACGAACCACGACTCCTTCGACGTCACGGTCGTCGCCACGGACTCGCTCGCCGCGCGCCGCGTCGAGGTCGCCCCGCACGGCACCGAAGGCGGCCTCGGATCCTGGCTCAAACCGCACTACACCGTCGTGCGTCCCTCGGACGGCAAGCTGTTGCTTCCCTTCGAGGGCGAGCGGCTGGTGGTGGTCGATCCGCGGTCGGGCCGCTCGGAGATCCTGCCGATGACCGCCGACACCCACCAGCACGGCGCCGTGATCACGCCCGACGGCACACTCCTCGTCGTCGGCACGGGCCCCATCGACCCCGCCGAGGACGAGGGGCCCTCGCTCACGGTCCGTACGTCCGACGGTGCCGAGCGGGTGTATCCGCTGGCCGGCGCCCACGAGGACGTGGCCGTGTCGAGGGACGGGCGGACCGCATACGTCACCGGCGGTTTCACCCGTGACGGCTACTGGAACGGCATCACCGTCGTCGATCTCCCGACCGGTGACACCCGCCGCCTCGCCGCGGGTGATCGGCCGCTCGGCATCGCGGTCCTCTCGCCGGACCGGACCGCATAGGCCTTCGCAGGAACTGGATCTCCCTCTCCGACGTCCCACCATCAGCGCCCATGGTCCGGCGCACAGATCCGGCGCACAGGTCGTCGGCGGCCGGAAGGGAGCAAGGCGTGGGCGAGGGGGAGGGTGGCTCCGGGGCGTCCCGGCGGCGAGGCTTGGTCACCGGAGTGGTCGGGGCCCTGGTCGTCGCCGTCGGCTGTCTGCTCCTGTCGCACCGCGTGTGGCCCCCTCTGCCGGGGAACCCGGTGGGGCTCCTGGAGACCTTCCTCCCCTGGCTCGGACTGGTGGTGCCCGCCGGGCTCATCGTGGCCGTGGTGCGCCGGTCGGCGCCCCTCACGGTGGCGTGCCTGGTGGTGGCCGTCGTCTGGGCGGGGACCTTCCGGGAGGTGCTCCTGCCGTCCGCGCCCGCCTCCCCCACGCCGTACGGGATGACCGTCGTCCAGCACAACGTGAGCGACGAGAACACCAGCCCGTCCCGCGTCGCACGGGTCCTTCTCGGCGCCGATCCCGATGTCGTGGCGCTGGAGGAGCTGACGCCGACGACCCTGCCCGCCTACCGCATCGAGCTGGGCCGGACCCATCCCCATCACGCCACCGTGGGAACGGTCGGGCTGTGGTCGAAGCACCCGCTGACGGACGTCGCTCGCGTCGATCTGAGACCACGGGCGGTCGGCAGCGGATGGGAGCGCGGCCTGCGAGCGGTCGTACGCGGCCCGCAGGGCGAGGTGACGACGTACGTGGCGCACCTGCCGTCGGTCCGGGTACGGCCGGCCCAGGGGTACGCCACGGGGTGGCGGGACGAGAGCGCCACGCTGCTCGGGCGCGCGCTGGAGAACGAGCCGGCCGGTGCGGTGCTGGTCCTCGGGGACCTCAACGGCACCGTCGACGACCGAGGTCTGGATCCCGTCCTGTCCCAGGTGCGCGGCGACCGCGAGGAATGGGCCTTCAGCTGGCCCGCCGGGTTCCCCCTGGCCCGCATCGACCACGTCCTCGCGCGCGGCGCGGAGGTCACCAGGACGTGGACGCTGCCGGAGACGGGCAGCGACCACCTGCCGGTGGCCGCGCACGTCCGGTTCTGATCCCGGCTCCGGCTCATGCCTTCGGGTGCGCCCGGGTGGCCCGGCCGGGCGGGCGTACCGAGGCTGAAGGGGCACGCCCCGCCCCCCCGCCCCCCATACACCGCCCCCTCCCCCTCCCCCGCCAGGAGACGGCCGATGCCCGAGACCGCCTACCGCTACGACGACCTGCGCGCCCTGTACCTCAACTGCACGCTCAAGCGCTCCCCGGACGTCAGCAACACCGAGGGGCTGATCGAGCGCAGCAGGGCCGTGATGGAGGGTCAGGGCGTGCGGACCTCGCTGGTGCGGGCCGTCGACCACGACATCGCCACCGGGGTGTGGCCGGACATGACCGAGCACGGGTGGGAGTCGGACGCGTGGCCCGCGCTCTACGAAGAGGTGATGGCGGCCGACATCCTGGTGTTGTGCGGTCCGATCTGGCTCGGGGACAACAGCTCGGTGATGAAGAGGGTGATCGAGCGGCTGTACGCGTGCTCCAGTCTCCTCAACAGCCGAGGACAGTACGCCTATTACGGCCGGGCCGGGGGCTGTCTGATCACCGGGAACGAGGACGGGGTCAAGCACTGCTCGATGAACGTGCTGTACAGCCTGCAGCACCTCGGCTATGTGATCCCGCCGCAGGCGGACGCGGGCTGGATCGGCGAGGCCGGGCCGGGCCCGTCGTATCTCGACCCGGGCTCGGGAGGCCCCGAGAACGACTTCACCAACCGCAACACGTCGTTCATGGCGTGGAATCTGATGCATCTGGCGGCGATGCTCAAGCGGGCCGGCGGCGTACCGGCGTACGGGAATCAGCGCTCGGCCTGGGACGCGGGCTGCCGGGCGGACTTCCCCAACCCCGAGCACCGCTGACCCCCCAACCTCCCTCCCGTTTTGGATTGTCGGACGATCATCCCTACGATCCGGCAGATGATCACGAGAAAACGGCTGGCGACCGGAGCATGCGCACTGCTCGCCGCCCTGGCCGCCGGGCTCTTCCCCACCGGCGCGGCCGCCGACGAACCGGCGGCCAAGGAATCCCCCAAGGTCGAGCTGGTCCTCGACGTCAGCGGCTCGATGCGGGCACGGGACATCGACGGCCAGTCCCGGATGGCCGCCGCCAAGCAGGCGTTCAACGAGGTGCTGGACGCGGTGCCCGAGGAGGTGCAGCTCGGCATACGCACCCTCGGCGCCGACTATCCCGGGCAGGATCGGCAGAAGGGGTGCAAGGACACCCGACAGCTGTACCCGGTGGGGCCGCTCGACCGGACCGAGGCGAAGACCGCCGTCGCCACGCTGGCGCCCACCGGCTGGACCCCGATCGGCCCGGCCCTGCTGGGTGCGGCGGAGGACCTCAAGGGCGGTGACGCCACTCGCCGGATCGTGCTCATCACGGACGGGGAGGACACCTGTGCACCGCTCGACCCCTGCGAGGTGGCACGGGACATCGCCGCCCGCGGCATCCATCTCACGATCGACACGCTGGGCCTGGTGCCGAACGCCAAGATCCGGCAGCAGCTGACCTGTATCGCGGAGGCGACCGGCGGTACCTATACCTCCGTCCGCCACACCGAGGAACTCTCCAAGCGGGTACGGCAGTTGGTGGACCGCGCCGCGGACCCGGTCGTCACCCCGGTGGCCGCCAAGGGCACCGACCGGTGCGCCGACGCCCCGCAGCTGAAGACCGGCCTCTTCACCGACCGCGAGACCTTCGGCCAGCACCGCTGGTACCGGGTGGACGTACTGCCCGGACAGGAGTTGCGGGCATCGGTGAGCGTGTCGGCCGACCGCGCCGTCAACGACGACTACGGAGTCCTGCTGCGCGCGGTGACCGTGCACGGTCGTGAGATCGTCCGCGGCTCCGAGGCGGGTGACGGACGCACGGACGTGATCTCGACCGGGCTGCGCTACCCCAAGCCGCCGCTCGACGACGTCGACGGGGACGCGAAGCCGGCCGCGGAGACCGTCTGCCTCCAGGTCAGCAACTCCTTCTCCGCGCCGCCCGGCGTCAAGACGACTCCCGGCATGCCGATCGAGCTGGCCGTCGACCTCGTCGACTCGCCCGACGAGGCGTCCGACGTGGCCGCCTTCGGTCTCGGCCGCGGCTGGTGGCTGCTCGCCGTACTGGTACTGGCCGGTTTCGTGGGCGGTCTGCTGTGGGGCTGGCTGTCCCGCTGGCGCGTCGCCGTCTGGAGGACCAACTGATGCGTACCGTACGTGTGTTGACCACTGCTCTGCTGACGGGAGCCGGGCTGCTCGGCCCGGCCGTTCCCGCCCTCGCCGACACCCCGTCCCCGAGCGGCAGCACGAGCGCCACCGCGACCGCGGGGCCGACCGAGGCGGGCACCACCTTCCGTACCGCCGCCGCGTTCCGCCAGGGCCAGCAGGCCACCGCCGAGGCCTCGACGGGGGACTACCTCTACTGGGTCTTTCCCGCGGACACCGGGCAGCGCCCCACGGTGTCAGCCTCGGTCACCCTGCCCGAGTCCGCCGCCCGGCACGGCTCGTCGACCTGGCGGATCGACGTCTACGACGGCCTGCGCCGCCGTCAGCCCTGCATGTACGGGATGCAGTCGAGGACCGTGGCGAAGGAGGCGCCGGCCGTGGAGCTGTCCTGCACGCTGCGCACGGTCCGCCCCTGGGCCGACACCTGGGACAACGATCCCCTGCCGGGCAGCTATTACGTACGGCTGACGGTGACGGGACTTCCCGAGGAGGACCTCGGTCAGCCGTTCACGGCCCGGGTCGGCGCGGCCTCCGTCGAGAAGGGCGGCGCCTACGCGGGCGGCGGCTCGCTCGCGGCGCCGCTGGTGCCCGGTGCCACGACCGAGGACGTGGCGGAGGCCGCGGCCGGTGATTCGACCGGGGCCGGTGGCTCCACGCCGTCGGCGGTCGAGGCACGGGCGCCCGAGGACGGCTGGTCCTCCGGTTGGTGGTCCGACCGCTGGATCTGGACGGCGGTGGGCGGAGTGCTCGGCGCGCTGGCCGGGATCGGCGGTTACTCGCTGACCCGGGGCTCCGGACGCCCGTCCTCGGCGCCGCCGGCCGTCTGACCCCTGACGAGCGGCCACGACGTGTCACACCGTGACGGGTCGTGGCCGCTCGCGGTACCTCACGGCAGCAGCGGCCTGCCTTCGCGGGCGGCGTCGAAGTGGTCGGCGGTGAGGGCGTCTTCGCCGTGTTGGGCGACGAACGCGAGGACTCGGCCGAGGGGCGAGTCGGGCGGGGGCGGCTCCTCGCTCACCGTGCCGCCGAGCAGCATCGCGCCGAACGCGGCGCCGACGTCCTGAGGGTTGTTCATGTCCATGCGGGCACGATAGGCCGGGCGTCCCGCCCCCTCGGCCCCGGGGCCCGCGAGCGGGCTCGCCGCTCCCTCGCCCCATGCCTCACCCTCGCCTCATGCCTCACCCTCGCCTCATGCCTCACCCTCGCCTCATGCCTCGCCTCGCCCCTCTCCGCCCTCTCCTCCCTCGCCATGGTCTCGCCGTGCGGGAAATCCGTGGGTGCGGGCGGCCGTGACGACGATCAGCACCGGAAGCAGGAGCCCGAGCACGCTCCACGGCAGTGCGCCCGCCCCGAGGAGGTCGAGAAGGAGCCCTCCGGCCACCCCTCCGCCCGCCATGGCCGCGTTCCAGAGGCTGACCAGCATGGTCTGGGCGGTGTCCGCGGCCTCGCCGCCCGCGTCAGCCACGGCGGTCTGCAACAGCGTCGGCGCGCCTCCCCAGCCGAGCCCCCACAGCAGCGCCGCCCCGTACACCAGGACGCCGCTGTCGGCCGGAACGGCCAGGGCGCCGGCCGCGACGGCGAACAGGAGGGTGCCCGCGAGCATCAGGGCCCGCAGCCGGCGGTCGATGTGCAGGCCGGTGAACCAGATGCTGACCAGGGAGGCGGCGCCGAAGACCAGCAGCACGAACCCCGTGGAGTCGCCCATGCCCAGGTGGTCGAGGAAGGTGGCGACGTAGGTGTACAGGACGGTGTGGGCCAGGACGAGGACGACGGTGACGAACAGGACCGGTGCCACGCCGGGCTGGGCGAGGGCGCGCCGGACCGGCGTCCGGCCGCCCCTGGGCTCGCCGGGGTGTTCCGGGACGGTGAGCACGATCCAGGCGATCAGCACGAGGGCGAGGACGGTCATGAGGAGGAAGGTCACCTGCCAGCCCAGGGCGGCCCCGAGGAACGTCCCGGCGGGCACGCCCAGGGAGAGGGCGACCGGAACTCCCGTCATCGCGACGGCGATCGCCTTTCCCTGGAGGTGGACGGGTGCCAGGCGGCGGGCGTAGCCGGCGAGCAGGGCCCAGGCCAGGCCGGCGGCGACACCGGCGAGGAACCGGGCGGCCATGGTCAGCGGGTAGTGGGCCGAGACCGCGGTGACCGTGTTGGCCACGGCGAAGCCGGCGACGGCCGTCAGCAGCAGCCGCTTTCGTCGCCAGCCGGCTGTGGCGGCGGTCAGCGGGATCGCGGTGAGTGCGGTGCCGACGGCGTAGATGGTGACGGACTGGCCCATCGCCGCCTCGCCGACGCCGAGGTCGGCGCTCATCGCGGGCAGGACGCCTGCGGGAAGGGTCTCGGTCAGGCTCGTGATGAAGACCGCCGTGGCGAGGGCGAGGAGGGCGGGCAGGGGCAGCTTCCCGGCGGGTCGCCGGTTCTCACCGCCCGCGGCCTGCCCGGGGTGCGGGGCATGGAGGGTCGAACCGGCCTTCGGTACCGTGTGGTTGCTCATGCCACGTATGCTGAAACCTTCACATTGATGTGAAGGTCAAGCGACATCACGTGAGGTGGACCACATGCGCATCGGAGAGCTGTCGGAGCGCACCGGGACCCCGCGCAGACTGCTGCGCTACTACGAGGAGCAGGGGCTCATCGTCGCCGATCGCACCCCGAACGGCTACCGCTCCTACGACCGTTCGAACGTGGACCGGGTGCTGCAGATCCGGGGACTGCTCGACGCGGGACTGCCGACGCGGATCATCAAGCAGATCCTGCCCTGCCTCGACAAACCCCGGATCATCCACTTCTCCGACGCCACCCCGGAGATGCTCGCGACCCTGGAGAACGAGCGGGACCGGATGACGGAGCGCATCCGGTCCCTGACCCGCAACCGCGACGCGGTGTCCGAGTATCTCGACGCCGTGCGCGAGAAGTTGGCGGGAAGCCCGTCCGCCGACGGCTGACGTCAGCGCGCGGCGGGTCCGGTCCAGCCGGCCGGGACGTGGGCGAGACGGACGCGCTGGGGGTGGTCGCCGACGGCGACCGAGGCGACGGGGCGGCCGGTGGCGAAGTCGATCGCCGTCACGCGGTCCGCGCCGCTCTCCGAGATGACGCAGGCGCGGCCGTCGCCGCTGACCGTGGCCCAGTAGGGCTTGGCGGCCGCGACCAGCGGTCCCTCGCGCAGGGTCGTGCGGTCGACGACGGTCGCGTAGTCGTCCATCGTGGCGGCGACGCAGAGCCGCCTGCCGTCGGGGCTCATCGACATGCCGTGGTGGCGGGAGTCGTTGACCCAGGTGGTGCGGTCGGTGTCGGTGGCGGGGTTCTTGAGCAGTTCCTTGACGCGGGTGATGCGGTCGGTGGCCACGTCGTACTCGAGGAAGCCGTTGAAGAACGAGACCTGGAAGTAGAGCGTGGACTCGTCCGGGGTGAAGGCGACGGGCCGCACGGCGTCGGAGAGGTCCTTGCGGCCGAAGGCGTCGAGCCGCGCGCGCATGTCGATGACGCGTACCTGCTCGAAGGTGCGGGCGTCGACGACGGTGATACGGCGGTCACCCTTGGTCCAGTCGAGCCACGGTTCGTCGAGGGCGGTGGTGACCTCGCCGATGGACATGTTCCAGAGGTACCGGCCGTCGGCGGTGAAGACGTTCTCGTGCGGCTTGTCGCCGGTGGGGAAGGAGCCGACCTCCTTGCCCGTGGTGATGTCGAGGACGTGCACGGTGTTGGAGGTGGAGGCCGAGACCGCGACGCGGGTGCCGTCGGGCGAGACGGCCATGTGGTCGGCCCGGAAACCCGACACCGGGAAACGCCAGTTGATGCCGCCCGTCCGCAGGTCGATCGAGACGACGTCGGCGAAGCTGGGGCGTGAGACGACCATGGCAGAGCCGTCCGGCGTGGCGTACATGTCGTCGACGAACTGGTCGTGCCCCTCGCCGGGGCCCTGACGGATGCCGAGGAAGTACGCCAGCTTGACCGGGTTGAGCCCGATCTCCCACATGCGGGTCTCGCGGTCGGGGATGACGTTGACGCGGCCGATGCGGGCGAAGCCGCCGGTGGACTCGATGACGTCGGCGGTGCCGTCCCAGTTGTTGCCCACGAACATCACCTCCCGCAGGCCGGCCGGGCCCGGAGCCGCCGTCACGGTCCCTCCGCTGCCGAGGGCGAGCGCGAGGGCGGCGGTGAGGGAGCCGAGCAGGAGGCGACGCGCGCCACGCGTCCGGGGAGCAGACATCGTTGTTCCTTCCGGGAGACCGTTCGACACCAACTGCCCCTCCAGCAAGGGCAACTTACCCGACGGTAAGGAGTTGCCGCGCCGATCACAAGACTTCTGTACGGGGAGAAGTCGCGGACCTGACGACGCCACCCCACCCGCCGGGTCCGTGCCCGGCGGGTGGGGTGGCGCGGCCCTCTCCCGGGCCGTGGTCAGTGGCGCCGGGCGCTCAGCGGCGGGCCGCCAGGGCGGGCTCGGCCGCCGCGTCCCCGATCGGGGCGGCCGCGATCGGGGACGCGGACACTGCCGTCCCGGTCGCCGCGGTCCCGGACGCCGCGGTCCCGGACGCCGCGCCGGAACGGCGCTCCAGAGCCGCCGAGAGCACGGCCAGGACCAGGGCGGACCCGGCGAGCAGAGCGCCCACCCAGTTGGGGGCGGTGAAGCCGAGACCCGCCGCGATGACCATGCCGCCGAGCCAGGCGGCGAGGGCGTTGCCCAGGTTGAAGGCGCCGATGTTCACCGCGGAGGCCAGGGTCGGGGCGCCGTGCGCCTGGTCCAGGACCCGCTTCTGCAGCGGGGGCACGGTGGCGAAGCCGAGCGCTCCGATGAGGGCGACGGTGACCGCGGCCGGCACCTTGTGGTGCGCGGTGACGGTGAACAGGCCGAGTACGAGGGCGAGGGCGCCGAGGGACACGTACAGCATCGGCATCAGCCGACGGTCGGCGTACCTGCCGCCGATCAGGTTGCCGACGACCATCCCGAGGCCGAAGAGGACGAGCAGCCAGGTCACGGAGGACTCCGCGTAGCCGGCGACCTCGGTCATCATCGGGGTGATGTAGGTGATCGCGGCGAAGACGCCGCCGAAGCCGAGCACGGTCATCGCCATGGCGAGCAGCACCTGGGTGTTCTTGAACGCGGCCAGCTCACGGCGCAGGCGCACGCCTTCGGGCTGGGGCAGGTCGGGGACGAGCCTGGCGATGCCGAGCAGTCCGACGACGCCGAGCGCGGCCACGACGAGGAAGGTGACGCGCCAGCCGATGGCCTGGCCGATCAGGGTACCGCCGGGGACGCCGACGACGTTGGCGACCGTGAGGCCGGTGAACATCATGGCGATGGCCCCGGCCTTCTTCTCGGGCGCCACGAGCTCCGCCGCGACCACCGAGCCGATCCCGAAGAACGCGCCGTGCGCGAGCGAGGCCACGACGCGGCCGGCGAGCATCACGCCGAGCGTCGGCGCGAGCGCCGAGAGGACGTTGCCGACGACGAAGAGCGCCATCAGCAGCATGAGCATCTTCTTGCGGGAGATCTTGGTGCCCAGGACGGTCATCAGCGGCGCACCGATGACGACCCCCAGGGCATAGCCGGTCACCAGGAGTCCGGCGGCGGGGATCGACACCCCGTAGTCGGCCGCGACCTGGGGCAGCAGCCCCATGATCACGAACTCAGTGGTGCCGATGCCGAAGGCGCCGATCGCGAGGGCGAGGAGGGCGAGAGGCATGGGAAGTGCACCTTCTCCGTACGAGTGGGGGTAGCCGCGCCCACCTCGTCATTGCGGGAGCGCTTTACTTGCGTCCACGATAATTGCGTATGCATTTAATTGCAAGCGCTGGCTAATGTGGGGTGGGAGCGGGCCTCCCGGCTCGGGCGGAAGCCGACCGGACGCGGACGCTCCAGCGGCCACCGTTCCGGTCGAGGACGAGGGGCAGGCCGAAGCAGGTGCCCACCCGGTCTTCCGTGAGGACGTCACCCACTCGCCCCCGCGCGAGGACCCTGCCCTCCCGCAGCAGAAGGGCATGGCTCGTCCCGGCGGGCAGCTCCTCCAGGTGGTGGGTCACCAGGACCGTCGCCAGCCGGGGGTGGTCGGCGGCGAGCGCCCCCAGCGCCTCGAGGAGCCGCTCGCGGCCGGGGAGGTCCAGCCCGGTGGCCGGTTCGTCGAGCAGCAGGAGCCGCGGCTCGGGCATGAGCGCGCGGGCGATCAGCGCGCGGCCCCGCTCCCCCTGGGAAAGGCTCGGCCACCGGGACTCGCGGCGCCCGGCGAGCCCCAGGGTCGTGATCAGCCGGTCGGCGCGCGCTTCCTGCTCGGGACCGGGCCGCCACCGGGGAAGCCGCTCGACGGTGTTGGTGAGGCCGGTGAGGACGACATCGCGCAAGCAGAGGGCGGAGCGCAGCGGATGGCGCGGGTCGACATGGCCCACGTGCGCGCGCAGCTCCCGCAGATCGACCCGGCCGAGGCGGCGCCCGAGAACCTCCACCGTCCCGTGGGTCGGGTGGCCCTGCGCGCCCAGGATCCTCAACAGGGAGGTCTTTCCCGAACCGTTGGCGCCGAGCAGCGCCCAGTGTTCGCCCGGGCGGACGGTGAGCGAGATCCCGTCGAGGATGCGGGCGCCCTCACGGACCACCTCGACGCCGTCGGCGCGCAGGACGACCTCCACGCGCCCGGCCCGCAGGACGGACCCGGCATGCGGGACGGACCCGGTGCGCGGGACCGGCCCGGTGTCCGGGAGGGGCCCGGTGTGCCCGACGGGCCCGGTGTGCCGGACGGGCCCGCTCATCGGGCGTGGGACCGGTTCACGGCGGACAGGACTGCACGTACCGAGGCGGTGAGCACCGACGTGTCACGCCCGGCGCCCCAGACGGTGCGGCCGTCGACCCGGCATTCGGCGTAGGCGACGGCCTCACCGCCCGCTCCCACGCCGGTGGAGTGCTCGCTGAAGTCGAGGACGTCGACCGTGATCCCGATTCCCGCGAGGGCGTCGACGAAGGCGGAGAGCGGCCCGTTGCCGTGCCCCTCGCAGTCCCCGGTCCGCTCCCCCACCCGCAGGGTGCAGACGAAACGGTGCCCCGACGCCGGATCGTGACCCGTGGTCCAGCTTTCGAGGGAGACATGCCCCTCGCCTCGGCCCGGCGCGAGATAGGCCGCGTCGAACAGCGCGTACAGGTCCCCCGCCGTCGCCTCCCGTCCGCTGTCGTCCGTGGCCCGCTGGACGATGCGGGAGAAGTCGCGGCGCAGGCGCTCCGGCAGGTCGAGGCCGTGCCGGGTGCGCAGCAGGTACGCCGTTCCTCCCTTGCCGGACTGGGAGTTGACCCGGATCACGGCTGCGTAGCTGCGGCCGATGTCGGCGGGGTCGATGGGCAGGTACGGCACGTTCCACGGGGCCTGCTCCGGTGGGACTTCGGCGTCCGCGGCCGACTTCGCGTGCTGGGCGAGACCCTTGCTGATGGCGTCCTGGTGGGTGCCGGAGAAGGCGGTGTGGACGAGGTCGCCCGCATAAGGGTGCCGGGGGTGGACGGGGAGCCGGTTGCAGTGCTCGACGACCTCGCGGACCGCGTCGATGTCGGAGAGGTCGAGCATGGGGTCGACGCCCTGGGCGTAGAGATTGAGGGCCAGGGTCACCAGGTCGACGTTGCCGGTGCGCTCGCCGTTCCCGAACAGACAGCCCTCGACGCGCTGCGCTCCCGCCAGGACGGCGAGTTCGGCGCAGGCGACGCCGGTCCCGCGGTCGTTGTGCGGGTGCACGGAGAGGATGACGCTCTCCCGGCGGGCGAGATGGCGGTGCATGTACTCGATCTGGTCGGCATACACGTTCGGCGTGGAGATCTCGACGGTGGCGGGCAGATTGTGCGTGACGGGCCGGTCGGGGCAGGCGTCCCAGAGGGCGGTGAGCCCGTCGCAGACCTCCAGGACGAAGTCCGGCTCGGTGAGGTTGAAGGTCTCGGGGGCGAACTGGAAACGGATGTGCGCGTCCGGCCGCGCGTCCGCGAGCCGCGCCATGAGCGTGGCGGCCGCGCGCACGGTCGCGTGCACCTCGGCGCGGTCACGGCCGAGGACGGTGTCGCGCCAGACCGGCGAGGTGGGGATGTAGAGGTGCACGACCGCGCGGGGCAGCCCCTCGATCGAGGCGAAGGTGCGCTCGATCAGTTCACGCCTGGCGGGGGTGAAGACGACGGGGGTGACGTCGTCGGGGACGGCTCCGGAGGCGACGAGGCCGGCCAGATGCCGGACGAAGTCGAAGTCGGCCCGGCTGGCCGAGGGGTAGCCGACCTCGATCTCCTTGAATCCGGTCCGTACGAGCAGGTCGAAGAAGCGGCGCTTACGGCTCGTGTCCATCGGCTCGGCCAGCGCCTGGTTGCCGTCACGCAGATCGACGGGGACCCACAACGGGGCGCGTTCGAGGCGGGCGGAGGGCCAACGGCGGTCGAGAGCGGGGACCTCGACCCGGTCCTGGTAGGGGCGGTAGCGGTGGTGGGGCATCGGGCCGGGGCGCTGGGGATTCCAGGCGTACGTTCCGATGGTGGCGTCCTTGGTCACGGCGCGGGTGTCCTTCGCTGGATCCTGGTGACCGGCAGCACGGCGCCCCGCGGCGGGGTGCCGGTCGGATCAGGCCCCGCCGCGGCACCCGAGAAGGAGGAGACCGCGGAAGATCACGCGCCACACCTTAGTCACTCCTCAGCTCCTCAGACAAGTACTCCTCAGACAAGTTCACCGGATACGTTTGCCCCGGGGCGTCCTACCGGCGCGCCCGCCCGTACGTTCCCGCGCCCCGGAGAACCGGAGAATCAGGTGACACCCATGCCACTCGGAGCCCTCCGCCCCAGCCCTCTGGTCGAGCAGGCCGCGGAGCGGCTGCGGGCGCAGATCGCCGAGGGCCACTGGCCGGTGGGCACGAAGCTGCCCGGGGAGACGACGCTCGCCAAAGAGCTCGGCGTGGGGCGCTCCACGGTCCGCGAGGCGGTGCGCGCGCTCGCGGGGGCCGGACTCGTGCAGCCTCGACAGGGCGCCGGGGTGTTCGTCACGGCGACCCGGCCGGTGGAGGACTGGCCGGCCCGCCTGCGAAGCGCGGCCGTCACCGACGTCTACGAGGTCCGCATGCTGGTGGAGGTACAAGCGGCGCACCTGGCCGCCCGGCGACGCACCGACGCGGACATCGCGGCGATGCGCGCGGCGCTGGCAGGCCGCAGGGCTGCCGCCCGGGGCGACGACGCGGAGTTCGTGGACGCCGACATCGCACTCCACGCGGCGGTCGTGGCGGCGGCGGGCAACCCCGTACTGAGCGACCTCTTCGGGCAGTTCACCCCGGCGCTGCGGCAGGGCCTGATCGACCTCCTGGACCTCCTCGGCGTACGGGAGTCGGACCCGGGCCACGGCGACGCGTCGCACGCTGCCCTGGTCCGGGCGGTGGAGGCGGGCGAAGCGGAGGAGGCGGCACGCCTCGCCCGGGCCGAGCTGGAAGGGACGCTGGCCCTGCTCCACTCCCCCACCTCCGCGCGCCACGACAACCGCTGACGGTCAGGGCATGCGGCGGGCTCCCGCCACGATCGCCTCGCGGATGCGGTTGTAGGTCCCGCAGCGGCAGATGTTGCGGATCTCGTCGAGGTCGGCCTCCTCGATCTCCCGCCCCTCCTCGCGGGCCCGGCGGACCTTGGCCACGGCCGTCATGATCTGGCCGGGCTGGCAGTAACCGCACTGGGCGACGTCGAGGTCGAGCCAGGCCTCCTGCATCGGATGGAGCTCCTGGCCCACGGTCGCGGGCAGGCCCTCGATGGTGGTGATCTCGTCGGTGGGGGCGATGTCCTTGACCGGGACGGAACAGGGGTTGAACGCCTTGCCGTTGATGTGGCTGGTGCACGCCTGGCAGACGCCGAGCCCGCAGCCGTACTTCGGCCCGGTGACGCCCAGGACGTCCCTGAGCACCCACAGGAGCCGGACGTCGTCCTCGACGTCCGTCGTGACGGCCTTGCCGTTGAGGATGAAGGTGTGTTGCGGCACGGGGGCTCCAGGTCTCCTAGAAGGCGCGGTCGAGACCGTCGACCGGCGAGGCGGGGATGGGCGGGGTGGTGGGCAGCGGCTCGAATCCGAGCGGCTCGGCGTGATTGACGGGGAACGTCGTCGGCATCGTGCCGGTGGCCCGGCCGAACGCGCAGGCGACGGCGGCCATCGCGCCGGCGACGGCCAGCTCCCCCGCACCGCCCGGCCTGTCCGAGGCGGGAGGCATGACGACGATCTCGAGCTCGGGCGGGGTGTTCCACTGCCGCGTGTAGAAGTAGTTGTCCCAACTCCCCTCCAGGAAGTGGCCGTTCCGTAGGTGGAGGCCGGAGGTGAGGGTGACGGCGATACCGTCGATGATGCCGCCCATCATCTGCGCCCGAAGCCCGCGCGGGTTCACGGCGAGGCCGACGTCGACCGCGCAGACCACCTTGGTGACGCGCGGTCCGGTGTACGCGTCGCGGATCTTCCGGCCGGTGGTCTCGGGGCGGCAGTCGATCTCGGCGAGGACGGCGACGAACGCGTGGTACTCGGGGTGGACGGCGATCCCCTGCGCGGTGCCGGCCGGCATGGTCCGGCCCCACTCCCCCACCTCGGCGACCCTCTCCAGAACGGCCCGCGCGCGCTCGTCCTTGAGGTGCTGACGGCGGAACGCGTAGGCGTCCTTGCCCATCCTCCTGGCCAGTTCGTCGACGACGAGCTCCTGCGCGCAGCGGACGTTGGGCGAGTAGATGTTGCGCATCGAGCCGGTGTTGAAGCCCTTGTCCGTCTCGCTGAGCAGCTGGGTCGTGGCACCGAAGTGGTACGGGCTCTGCTGGGTGAGCTGGAACATCGTCTCGGAGAAGGTGAGGTCGGCGACCGGAAGCCGGGCCGCCTCGGCGGTGATGATCTCGCCGACCCCGTGGCCGAAATCGGTGGCGACGGAGGTGTGGCGCTGTTCGTACGTCAGCACCTCGCCGAGGGTGTAGGTGGCCCGGACCCGGGAGGTCGACATGGGATGCGTACGACCCTGGCGGAAGTCGTCGGTCCGGTGCCACATCAGTTTCACGGCCTTGCCCATGGCCCGGGATATCTCGGCGGCCTCGCCGGCGGCGTCGTGGAAGAGCTTGCGGCCGAACGAGCCGCCACCCTCGGTGACATGGACCTTCACGGCGGTGAGCGGCAGACCGAGCTGGAGCGCGATCTCCTCCTGGGCGACGATCGGCGACTTCAGGCTCGCCCAGATCTCGGCCGAGTCCTCCCGTACGTCCGCGATCGCGCAGTTGGTCTCCAGCGCGCTGTTGCTGGCGAAGTGGAAGGTGAAGCGGGCGTCCACGGCCTTGGTCAGCAGGGGCAACGGGGATACGACAAGGGGAAGTTCGGCCGCTCGTAGCTTTCCGAGGACGGTCGCGTCCGACGCGCCCTCGGCGGTGCCGGGCCCCCAGGTGACGTCGAGGGCGCGGACGGCGTCGATGCACTGGCCGAAGGTGCGGCCGCGGACGGCGACGCCGGTGGAGATCCGTACGACGTCCGTGATGCCGGGCATGGCCCTGACCTCGTCCAGGTTCGCGACCGAACGGACCGTGCCGTTGATGGTCGGGGGCCGGCAGACCATCGTGGGCAGCGCGCCGGGCACCTGAACGTCCATGGCGAACTTCTTGCGTCCCGTCACGGCCTCCAGTGCGTCGACGCGGCGCTGCCCGGTGCCGATGACCCTGAACTCGGAAGGGTTCTTGAGAGTGACTCCGACCGCGGTGCCGGTGACGGAGGCCGCCTTCGCGGCGAGTTCGCCGTAGGTGAGGCTGCTGCCCGTCACCGAGGAGACGATCGCACCGGCCTTCGCGGTCAGCGAGCCGACGGCCTCGCCGAGCTCCAGCGCGGCAGCCCGCAGCAGCCGTTCCCGGGCGACGGCAGCGGCCACCCGGATCGGGGTGAAGGTGGAGATGGTGGTGTTGGAGCCCCCGGTCAGCTGGTTGAACAGCAGCTCCGGCCTGGCGTCGGCGAGCGTGACCCGGATCTTCTCCAGCGGGAGGTCGAGCTCCTCGGCGATGAGCATCGCGCTGGAGGTCGTGATGCCCTGACCGACCTCGGCCCGCGGCAGGGCGAAGGAGGCGGTGCCGTCGGCTTCGATCCGGATGGTGATCAGATGCGCGGTGGGCAGCGCGGCGTGGGTGAGCATGTCGTTGAGGTCGTAGATCTCGGAGACACCGGGCAGCGAGGGGACGACCGAGGGAGCCGCGGCGGCGGCGGGTGCGAGGACCGCCTCGCCGAGCTGCGCGGCGACGGTCAGGGTCGGTGCCGCCAGTACGTAACCGAGGAACCGGCGCCGGTCCACTGCCCGCGGCGCGGATTCCCCCGGCGCGGATTCCCCCGGCGAGGGTTCCCGCGGCGGGGACTGCCCGGGCGCGGACTGGCGGCGCGTGGACTGCTCCTGCGGGTGCTGCTGCGCATCGTCGCGCGCTGTCATCGGCTGCCCTCTCGACGAACCACGAAGGAGGACGATCATCGCGCACGAGGCGCCGCGCGCGTCCCGGAGGGGCGGAGGCTTCACCGGGAGCACGCCAAGCCCTCACGACAACGATCGCGGAACCGGGGGGAATAGGTGCACCGGGACCGCGGTTCTGCCCTGGCGTGGCATTCCGCCGCATCCGCTCGGAAGGAAGCTCCCATGAAGATCGGCATCATCGGCGCAGGCAACATCGGCGGCAACCTCACCCGCCGCCTGACGGCCCTCGGACACGACGTGTCCGTCGCCAACTCCCGGGGACCCGAGACCCTCACCGCTCTGGCCGAGGAGACCGGCGCCACCCCGGTCACCGTCTCCGAAGCGGCGCGCGGTGCCGAGATCGTCGTGGTCACCGTCCCGTTGAAGGCGGTCCCCGACCTGCCGTCCGGCCTCTTCGACGGTGCGGCGGAGGGCTTCGCCGTCATCGACACCGGCAACTACTACCCGCGCCAGCGCGACGGCCGGATCGCCGCGATCGAGGACGACGGCCTGACCGAGAGCCGCTGGACCGAGCAGCATGTGGGCCACCCCGTGATCAAGGCGTTCAACGGCACCTACGCCGAGGACATCCTCGACAAGCCGCGCCCGGCCGGCGACCCCGAGCGGATCGCCCTGCCGGTGGCGGGCGACGACGAGGCGGCCAAGAAGGCGGTACGGAACCTGATCGACGAGCTGGGCTTCGACACGGTCGACGCGGGCGGGATCGACGACTCCTGGCGCCAGCAGCCCGACACTCCCGTCTACGGCCTGCGCGGCGGCGTCGAGACGGTCACCCGCGCGCTCGCGGACGCGTCGCCGGAGCGCCCCGAGGCCTTCCGGGGATAGCGTCTCCTCTCCGGCGGGCCGCTTGCGGGTGGGCCGCTTGCGGGTGCGGGGCAGAGAAGCGATCTTCAGGGGCGACCGATCCGGACACCCTAGTGCCGGGTCCCGAAGGGCCGTCCGCCCGTACAACCTTTCGCTCCCTCGTGCGTCACAGAGATGTGGCGCATGGTGCGTCTGACGGCTCTGAGGGAGAACTGCACGTGCCCCCTGCTCACTCCACCCGACGGCGGCTGGCCGCCGCCATCGCCACCGTCCTCGCCGTCACGCTCGGCTCGGGCGCACTGAGCGTCCCGGCGACTGCCGCCCCCGTCACGGCGGACGCGGCGGTGACGACGGACACGGCGGCCGCCGCCGAGGACGTCATCACGCTCGCCGACGGCAGGTCCGCGCCCCGGTTGGTCGCGACCGCTGGTGAGCCGGCCGAGGTCACACTCGTCCGGCACACCGTGCCGTCCGTCATCGATCTGAGCAACAAGAGCTTCGTTTCGATGGACTGGGAACTCTCACAGGACGGATGGGCCACCGTGGTCCTCCGCCATACGCGGACCGGTATCACGACCAAGCACCTTCTGGGCAGCGCGGGGCACCCGCGCACATTCAGCCTTGCCTGGGATGCCCACGACGTGGTGACCGGCGATGCCCCGAACGGCGACTACACCTGGACGATCACGGCCGAGTCGGTCGACGGCGTTCCCTTCGACTTCACGGCCTCCGGCTCCTTCACTGTCGTCCGCAAGACCGCACCGCACGACTTCAACGACAACGGCTCGCTCGATGTGCTCGAGCGGGACCCCTGGGGCGGGTTGTGGCGGGTCGACACCTCCTCCTACGACGGGTCGTTGAGCTTGGCCTCCCGCCTGCAGATCGGCTGGGGCTGGCAGGCCTACGACCGCATCGAGGCGACGGGTGACCTCGGCGGCACGCCGGTCGGTGACCTCCTGGCCCGCGACAAGTCCGGTGTGCTGTGGCTGTACCAGGGCAACGGCCGGGGTGGCTTCGCCACCCGGATCAAGGTCGGCACAGGCTGGCAGATCTACGACAGGATCGCGGCCGGCAGCGACCTGACGAACGACAGCCGTGCGGACGTGATCGCCACCGACAAGTACGGCGGTCTCTGGCTCTACCCCGGCACGGGGAACGCCGGCGCGCCCTTCTCCGCCCGGAAGAAGATCGGTACGGGCTGGGGCGTCTACAACGAGTTGACCGCCGTCGGGAACATCGCGGGCGGTGCGGCCGGTGACCTGGTCGCCCGTGACAAGTACGGCGTGCTCTGGCAGTACCTGGGCAAGGGTGACGGCACGTTCGCCCCGCGCACGAAGATCGGTGGCGGTTGGAACGCGTACACCCATCTCGTCGGCGTCGGTGACGTCACGAAGGACGGCCGCGCCGATCTCCTCGGCTTCGGCGCGGACTCCGAGTACCTCTACCGGGCCACCGGCGACTGGCGTGCACCTTTCGCCCCCGTCCAGCAGGCCTTGCTGCACTACCCCGACCACGCGTACGACCACATCGCCTGAGGACCGCGATGCACATCGCGCTGCGGACTGTGCCCGACCCCCGCACTGCGGCGAACGCGGGCATCGGGCGACCGTTGTATGCCTGTATGCGCTACGGAGGCGTGAACCACCGGGACAGGCGCAGGCTCCGGCTGGGTCCCCAGTCTCGGCTTCGGTCTACGTCTGCGGCCGGTCCGGATCAGTCGGCGTACTCGGCTCGCGGCGGCCCCTGTGGGCGCGGCCCCAGGGTCGGTGCGAGCCACTTGTCGTACGAGGCCATCCAGGGGCTGCGCGCACCGCCCTTGCGGTAGTCCTCCAAGACCGCGTTGACGCGGCGGACCAGATCGGTGTCGTCCTTGTTCATGGCGACCCCGTACAGGGCCGTGTCCAGGCGCGGGCCGACCAGTCGCAGGGTGGGGTCCTGCGCGGCGAGCCCGGCGGCGAGGGTGGCGTGGGTGAGGATGGCGTCGACCTTCCCCTGCTGGAGCTCGACGAGGCAGTCGAGGTGGCTCGCGGTCTCCACTGCCCTGGCCCCGGTGCCGGACGTACGCAACAGTTCGGCGGCCGAGCTGCCCTTGCCGAGGCAGACCCGTCGGCCGCGCAGCCGCTCGTCGAAGCCGGTGACCGGGGAGCCCTCGGGCACGAGCAGTCGATGCCCGGTCTCGAAGTAGACGCTGGAGAAGGCGACGTCGGCCAACCGGTCGCAGGTGATGCTCATGGTGCGCACGATGACGTCGACCTGCCGGGCCTGGAGACGGGCGATCCGTTGGCCGGGAGGCATGGAGACGAAACGCACCGTGGCCTTGGGGCCGAGGATGTCGCGGGCGATCGCCCGGACGAGGTCGACGTCGAAGCCGACCGGTTGTCGGGTGTACGGGTCCCGTGACCCCCAGAGGTGGCTGTTCAGATCCACACCGGCGACCAGATGGCCCCGCTCGCGGATGCGCCGCACGGCCGGGCCGTCCACCCGTGAGGGGCGCGGACTCGCCCGCCTCGGATCGCAGGACGGCGCACGGGCGGCCGGCGCGGCCACGGGACCGGCGGCCTTGTTCCGGGCCGACTCGCTCGGGGCGGCGGGCCGTTCGGTCGTCACGGCGGTGGCCGGCGCCGCGACGAGGAGCAATGAGACGAGCGCCACCCACAGAGCGGACCGCCCGCCCGCGGGCCGCCACAGCCGTGTCCGCGCCCTGGCTCCAGCAGTCACCAGCCCCACCCCCACCCAGCCGACCCGCCGCTCCCCAGGTTACGCCGGGGCGGCCCAACGCACATGACTTGACGGGGAGTTGTCCGTGAGTTGAGGAAATCTTCACCGTCCCCGCGAGGACAGCGAGGACAGCGAGGACAGGGAGGACAGGGAGGACAGGGAGGACAGGGAGGACAGCGCGGGCACCCGGCACACGCGTGCCCTGCGCAGCACCCGCCCACCGCAGGTGCGCAACTGGGAGCGGGAGAGACGGGCGCGCTGGCCCCCGCTGGTGATCAGCGCGTTCACCGGGGTCATCGGGTCGGCGCCCACCGACTTGGCCATCAGCACGCCCACGACAAGGGGGAACAGCGCCACGGCCAGCGCCGAGCCGGTGGTGGTGACGTGCTGCATACGGCCGTTGCGCCGGGCGTCCGAGGTCATGGTCACCATTCCACCGGTGCGCCCCGGCGTCGGCATCCGGCGACGTACTCAGTCCGCCCGTACCCCCGTACTCATTGCTCGGGTTCACTGGAACACTGACCGGTGGCCGCCGTCCGGCGCGCCCGCTTGGCCGGTCGGTGCCCGTGGGGTTGCGTGGGCGGTCGACCGCACCGTACGCCGCATGTGAAGTGAAGGAGCCCTCGTCGCCATGGCCGACTACCGCATCGAGACCGTCCGCAACGGCTATCGGAACTGGACCGCCCGCAACGACCGCGGCGCGGAGGTGCGGATGGGAGCGGCGGACGACGCCGACGCCCAGCCGTCGTTCACCCCGGTCGAGTTGCTGCTCGCGGCGATGGGTGGCTGCGCGGGCCTGGTGGTGGACCGTACGGCCCGCGCGGTCGACCACGACGATCTGCGGATCGTGGTGGAGTCGGTCTCGGGGCCGGAGGACGACGGCCGGGTGGGGCGGATCAGGGTGAGTTACGAGTTCGAGCTGCCCGCGAGCAATCCGCGGGCGGCCGAGGTCTTCGCGCGCGGAGTGCGGCTGACGCACGAGAAGTTCTGCACCGTGAGCCGGACCGTCGAGCACGGGGCGACGGTGGAGGCGGTGCTCCCGGACGGCACGATCGGCTTCCGGGCGGGCTGAGCCGGCACGGAGCCCCGCCCCCACGGACAGGGCCACCCGGCCGGGCAGCGGGACGGCCGGGCAGCGCGGGCCTGGGCAGCCCAGATTGGGCCGACGGCAGCGCGGCTACTCCTCGATGGCGCCGCCGATCCGGCGCAGATGCCGCCGGAAGGTGTACGACGGGTCCGCCTCCCGGCGGGCGAGATAGTCGTCGAACCCGGTCTGGGCGCGCAGTGTCTCGCCGGCCCTGATCCGACGCGCCTGTTCACGCTCCGTGCGGTGGATGGCGTGCGCCGTCTCCAGGACGGCGTCGACCCGGTCCGCCGCGACGAAGAGCACGCCGTCCTCGTCGCCGAAGACGACGTCCGCGGCGCTGACGAGGTGCTCGCCACAGCGTGCGGTGGTCAGCGCCTCCGGCTCCCGCGCGAAGGCGCGGACGGGGCCGGGCGCGTGCCGTCCGTAGGAGAAGACGGGCAGTCCGATCTCGACGAGATCGGGGGTGTCACGGTGCAGACCCCACACGACCAGGCCCGCGACACCGGCGGCCTCGGCCTCCAGGACGGCGAGATCGCCGACGCAGGCCTCGTCCGTACGGCCGCCGTTGTCGATGACGAGGACGTCACCGGGCTCGGCGCCGGTGAACGCCTCGAGGAACACGTCCACGCTGCCGTAGTGGCGTGCGGGCAGCACGCGCCCGGCGACGCGCTGCCCGGGGACGACGGGTGCGATGCCGGCCGGCGCGGGCCGCAGCGGTTCACCGAGACGCACACAGGCGTCCGCGATCAGGGGCGTGGAGAGCTCGGCGAAGTCCTTCAGCATCGTGGTGCTCCGTCCTCCGGCGTGAAGCCGGGCAGGGGCTGGACAAGAAAGAGGCGGGGCCAAGGAAGAGACTGGGGGCAAAGTGGTTCGGGTGGGCGTCGCGCGATGCTATCGCCGCAGCCGTTCGCCCGGCGGTGTGGGCGGTCACCCCCCGTTTCCCGAGCGATCCCTTCGGCAGGTTCCGATCCCTTCGGAAGGTTCGTTTAGCGGCGCGCGCCCCGGTCAGACGCCTGTAGAGGTACCGACGCCATGGCAAGGGAGGAGGCGGCCGTGTCCCTCGAGGGAAAGAACGTTCTCGTCATCACGACGAACTACGGCACGGAGCAGGAGGAACTGAAGAAGCCGGTGGCCGCGCTGCGCGAGGCAGGAGCCAGGGTGACCGTGGCCGCACGGAAGCCGGAGCAGATCCGGACGCTGGTCTCGGACGAGAAGCCGGGCGAGGCCGTCCGGCCCGACACGACGTACGCCGAGGTCTCCGCCGACCGGTACGACGCGGTGATCGTCCCCGGCGGGACCATCAACGCGGACCATCTCCGCATCGACACGACGGCCCAGCGGCTTGTGAGCGATTTCGCGGAGGCCGGCAAGACGGTGGCGGCGATCTGCCACGGTCCGTGGCTGCTCGTCGACAGCGGGCTCGTCCGTGACCGGGAACTGACCTCGTACCCCACGCTCCGTACGGATGTGACGAACGCGGGCGGGAACTGGGTGGACCGGAATGTCGTGATCGACGAATCCGGTGGATACCGGCTCATCACCTCACGCAAGCCTGCCGATCTGCAGCCCTTCTCGGAGGCGATCATCGAGGCGCTGAGTGCGCGCGACGCGGCGGCGGCCGCCTGAGGCGGCGCACGGGCCGGTCGATGAAGTGGAGGCCCTCGCGTCGGCGCTCGGACGCCGGCGCGGGGGCCTCGGAACTGTCGGCGCGGGGGCCTCGAAACTGTCGGGGGCGGTCAGTCCAGCCAGAGCTCACGGACCTGCCGCAGCGGGTCCCGCTCCACCCGCGGCACGGTGTCCCAGATCATCGTGGCGCGGTCGCCGGCCGTGTAGGGCGGCCAGGGATCGCCCGGGTCCTGGTCCCGCACGAAGGCGACCCAGGCCCGGTGCATCGCGTCGGCCAGGGCCCGGGGCGGCGCGTCGCCGGCCGCCGCCGCGACACCCTCCGCGTCCAGGAGGTCGAAGGCGTACGGCAGGTCCAGGCAGTGGAAGGCCATCCCGGCGACGGGCGACTCCCAGGCGAACTGGTAGAGCCAGGTGGGCCGTTCACGGGCGGCTCGGGCGTCGGCGACGGCCAGGGACGGCGCCCGGAACGTGGCGTCGGTGAGTGCCTGTCCGAACAGCCGGTCCCGGTCCCCGGCCGCGTACGCGGCGGTGAAGGCGTCGATCCGGGCCGCGTCGAGACCCAGGGCGCCGATCAGGACCGGAACGGGCGGCCCCACCGGTTCCGGCGCCGGGGCGGGCACCCCGTTGAACTCGTGCGCGGTGAAGCCCAGCATCAGCGGGACGTCGGCGCCCGCCTCGCCGTCCGTCAGCGCGGCCAGGACGGGCTCGGGGATGAGCCTGCCGTCGGCGAAGGGGGCCAGGGAGAGCAGTGGAGGCAGTCCTGCGCGGTCGGGCCCGGGCGCGCCCATCCTCTCCTGGAGATCGAGCAGTTCGTCGTCACCGAGGTCCCGCAGCGCCGCGGCGGTGGCGGGTACGCCGGTACGCGCGGTGAACAGGCGGGCGGCGGCGCGGGCGACCTCGGGGCCGTCGGGGCGCATCACGGCGCCGGACACGGAGAGCGCGCCGCGGAAGAGGCCGCGGGCGGCAGGAACGGCGAGCAGCGTCTGGACGGCGCCGCCGCCCGCCGACTGCCCGGCGACGGTGACCTTCGCCGGGTCACCGCCGAAACGGGCGATGTTGTCGCGGACCCATTCGAGGGCGGCGATCCAGTCGAGGACGCCCCTGTTGTCCGGGGCGTCCTGGAGGTGCAGAAAGCCCTCGATGCCGAGCCGGTAGCCGAGGGAGACCAGGACGACGCCGTCCCGGTTGAAGGAGGCCCCGTCGTACCAGGGGCTGGCCGCCGAACCGGCGACGTATCCACCGCCGTGGATCCATACGAGGACGGGCAGGCCGGCCTCGGGGGCGGTGTCGGGCGTGAAGACGTTGAGGTTGAGCACTCCGGCGCCCGGGACGGAGGGCTCGGGGATGGTCGTGACCTCGGCGAAGGGGCGGCGCTGGGCGGTCGGGCCGTACGCGGTGGCGTCGAGCGGCTCGGACCAGGGCTCCGGTGGCACGGGCGCGGCGAATCGGAGGTCACCCACGGGCGGCCGGGCGTACGGGATGCCGAGAAAACGGATGCTGCCGTCGTTCCGCCGCTCGCCGCGGACCGGACCGCGGGTGGTGGTGACCATGGGCGTGTTCATGGGGCCTGCTCCTGACGCTTCGGGTGATGCTCCCGGCCGAACGGCTTCGTGGAGGGCGACGACGCCGTTGACGGACGGCCACAGCGTCCGGCCCGCGACGAAAGGGCGTCAATGCCTCGGCGACGAGAAGTGACACGTGTCACTAACGTCTGGGTCCGGGCCTCACACCCTTGGCCGGCGCGGTTCGCCGCAGGCGCGTCAGTGATGGTGGGCGTGCCGACCGAGGGTGTCCACGGGGGTCGCGCCGGGACGCGTCCACTGCGGCACAGGCCGGCTGGTCGCGCCCCAGGTGGCGTTCCGGTCCGCGTCCGAGCGCCAGAACCAGCACGGGCTGCGCCCTTCGGGCCAGCCCTCGGGGTTGTCCTCCCACGCCTCACCGCGACCGTAGGGCGTCATGTCGAGCAGGCCGAGGGAGCCGTTGACACGCTCGTTGCCACGGCCCGTCGTGGAGTAGGTGAGGAACACGCGGTCGCCGTCGCGCAGGAAGCAGGTGAGGTAGCCCATGCTGCCGCCGACCGGCGCGTCCACGTCGCGTACCGAGTACCAGGGCTGGGTGTAGCCCATGAACTCGACGTAGGAGGCCACCTCGTCCGGGCGGCCCGTGGTCACGATGGCGAACGAGACGCCGCGGGCGTTGAGGTAGACGGCGTCCTTCAGGTGCCAGGCCGTGGTGGTGCAGCCCTCGCACTGCCCCTGGTGCGGCGCCCCGTCGTACCACATGTGCTTGTAGACCACGAGCTCGTCGCGGCCCTGGAACAGGTCCAGGAACGGGACGGGGCCGTCGGGTCCGACGACCTCGACCGTCCCGTCGAACTCCACCATCGGCAGTCGGCGGCGGGCCGCGGCGATGGCGTCGCCCTCGTGGGTGTGGGCCTTCTCGCGGACCAGCAGCTCGTCACGGGCGGTCTGCCACGTGGCCAGGTCGACGATGGGCGGGCGGCCGGGCAGGGCGGTGGTCGGGTCGTCCGGCGTGGTCGTCATGGCGTCCTCCGCGGTGTCTCGTGCCGGGCAGCGTCGTACAGCGGCGTACGACGTTCTACGACGGTCACCCCTACAGACTCGCGACACGACCGGAACTCATCGCAGCGGGCCCGGCCTCGGCCGAGCCGCAGGGACGACGTCGGGCTGCCACGTCACCGACGCGCTCTCGGCACCTGCACCGCCGACCGCGTGACCGACGCCGACCGCGTGACCGACGCCGACCGCGTGACCGAGGCCGACCGCGTGAGCGACGCCCACGGCTGATCGGCCTACGGCTGGTCGACGTACGACTGGTCGGCCTCCGCCGGCACGGGTGTCGCCTGGTGGTAGTACATGCGCCAGCCGGAGCCCTCGGGGTCCCAGCGCCACAGCGAGCTGCGACGGGCGCGCAGACCGTCGATGACTGTCTCGTACGTCAGGTGGACCAGGCCCGGGGCCAGGACGGTGCCGGACATGGCCGAGGGTTCGTAGCGCTGGCCGTCCGCCCCGCCCGGCATCTCGGGAAGCGCGGCGATCATCTCCTCGTACGTCCAGCGGCGACCCGACGAGCCGACCTCGACGAAGTCGGGGTCGAGGAGCTGCCGGGCCAGCGCACGGGAGGAGCGGACCGTGGGGTCCATCAGCCGCAGCTCTCCCGCGACGGCCGCGGCGATCTCGTCCGCCGCGCCGCCGTCCGCCGCGCCGCCGTCCAGCGCACCGCCGTCCAGCGCACCGCCGTCCGCCGTGCTCACAGCGTGATCCAGTAGCGCCGCTTGAGGCCGATCTCCGTCTCACGGACGTCTTCCAGGACACCGCCGTTGCGCTCGATGGTGCGCGCGGAGGCGATGTTGTCGTCGTCGCACGTCACCAGGAGCCGGTCGAGGCCGAGGGCGCGGGCCTCCGGGAGCACGGCGCCGAGCGCCCAGGTGGCGAGGCCGCGGCGGCGCGCAGAGGGCCGGATGCTGTAGCCGATGTGTCCGCCGGCGCGCAGGAGGAAGTCGTTGAGCTCGTGGCGCAGGTCGATGGCACCGACGTACTGACCGTCCTCGACGATCCACCAGTGGGTCGCGTGGACCCACCCCTCCGCGAGCGGCCTGGTGCGGTCGGACTGTTCCCGCAGCCGTCCCACCCAGGCGGCGAAGACCTCGGGGCTGGCGAAGGCCTCCGCCTCCGCCAGGCGCATCCCGGCGCCGTCCTGGTGGGCTCCGGGATGCCACTCGGCGTGGGCTTCGAGCCAGGAGGAATGCAGGCGCGCCGTGGGGGCGATCAGTTCGGGCATGCGGGCGACGATAACAGGGCAACGGCCCTGGTGAGCAGGCGATTTCCGGGTCCGTACGGCCGATGGCGGCTGGGTGCGGCCGCCCCCGCCGTTCACCGGTGAGGCCATGCGCTCGCGCGGCTGATCGGGGTGGCCGCCGTGACGCGCGTACTCCTCGGTCATGCGGGCGGGGACGCAGCGCAGGGAGCACGCCTCCTCGCCGAGGTGTCGCCGAGGTGTCCGCGGCGTCGAAGGAGTCCGCCGCGTCGACCACGGAGCGGGGGCGCGCTCCTCGCGCCAGATCGCGAAGGCCTCGTCCACGCCTGCCCGGTCGAGGGACGGATCCCCTGCCGGCACCCGCTCGCCGGCGTCAGCCGCCCTCGCGCACGGCGTAGTCGCCGAAGCCGACCCAGTCCAGAGCCACGCACGGCTCGTCGCCGACGACCCAGGCGTCGTGGCCCGGCTTCACGGTGAAGAAGTCGCCGGGGCCCGCCTCGGCCGATTCGCCGTCGTCCATGACGATCTTCATCCGGCCGCTGACGACGTACCCGACGTGGTCCGCCTGGCAGCTCTCCGTGCCGGCGATCGGCTTGACGTGCTTGCTCCACTGCCAGCCCGGCTCGAACACGGCCCGGCCCACCGGACCGCGGTCTGTGGTGAGCAGGTCCAGCCTGCCCTTGCCGCCCTCGAAGGGGCGGGTCTCATCTGCGGAGTCGAAGCTCCTGCGTACGATTCCGGTCATGTGTGTCCGCCTCCCGGCGGTGGACGTGCGGGTCCCCGAGTCCACTTCCAGGCTACGCCGAACGGCCCTCTCCCGACGCCCCGTTGCCCGGGGCGCCGATATCCGTTGGCGGTACCGGTGGTCACGGGTTAGCGTGCTCGTATGACTGCCGGGTCGGCCATGGGCCGTGATCGAGTAAGGCGCCCGGCCTTGGCGTGACCGCCGCCGGGCGGGCGCGAGGCCCGCCACGGTCGTCTTCCGCGCGTGATGATTCCGCGCACACGAGGTAGTCGCACACCACCGACGGTGAACCCGTCCCGTCGGAGCTTCCTCCCGGACGTGATCCGGGAAGCGATCCCCCGGAAGACCACCGCGCACGCCCTGCGAAAGGACCCCCTGTGGCCGTCGAGCTCAACCACACCGCCGTCCATGCCCGCGACAAGCATCTCTCCGCCGAGTTCCTGGCCACGATCCTGGGCCTGGAGGTCGGCGCCCCCTTCGGCCCCTTCATCCCGGTGGACACCGGCAACCGGGTCACCCTCGACTTCTACGAGGACCCCGGCCTCACGTTCGTCCCGCAGCACTACGCGTTCCTCGTGCCCGAGGAGGAGTTCGACACCATGATCGCGCGGCTGGAGGTCCTGGGGGTCACGTACTACTCGGATCCGCACCACACCGATCCGGGCCGCACCAACCGTCTGTTCGGGGGCCGGGGTGCTTACTTCGCCGACCCCGACGGTCACAACATGGAGATCATCACCCACCCTTACGCGAGGGCCCTGCCGCACGGCGGGTGAGCGTGGCCTTTCGATGAACATTCATGGAACGGTCACTCTCTTTGGTGGATCTCGGCATATCCCTCACCGGTTTTCTGTAGGGATCTCATATCGGGCACATCTACACATAAAGCCCAGATAAGCGCACAATGAAACCGCGGCACGATGCCGCAAAGCGCGATCAGACGTGCATGACGCCAGTAAGGAGGCGAGTCGTATGTCTGACGTCTCTCACCGTCCTGGAGATATCAGGGGACACCCCGACGCTCCGGAAATGCGGGACCGCTACTCCCGGATGCTCCAGACCCGAGGTGTCGCGGCGGTCGAGGAACTGGTGATCCTCGCCGGTATCTACGCCGCGGTCTCCGGATGGGTGGTTCACTTCTCGGCCGCCAGACCAGAACTCGCTCTCAGCAACCTGGTCGTCGGCATCACCCTCGCGGTCATGGGCCTGTGTATGTCGATGGCACCCGAGCGCTCCCACGACCTGAACTTCGTGGTCCTGCTGCTCGGCGCGTGGCTGATCATCTCTCCATGGGTGGTCGCCACCTCGGACGCCGGTACCGGCGCGATCCTGAGCAACGTCATCACCGGCGCCTGCGTGTGCCTCTTCGCACTCACGGCGGGCGGCCTGCTGATGAGCAAGAGAAAGACGTGAGGAAGTACTGACCTCTCCCGGACGGCGTCGTCACCTCTGCATCAGGTGGCGACGCCGTCCCCTGTATTCCCAGGCAAAACCAGACACATCCGCCGCCAACGCCCCCCTTCAGGTAACGAATTGACCCACGTGGTTTCGGCCACATAAGTTCTGCGTAAGGCTTGCTCCACGGGGACAGGCTCCCATCACACATCCCAGTCCTTGGGGGGACAAAGTGAACTGGTACCTCGACGTTCTCAAGAAGTACGCGGTATTCAGCGGCCGTGCGCGCCGCAAGGAATACTGGATGTACACCCTGTTCAACACCATCGCGGTCGTTGTTCTCGCGGTCATCGACTTCGCCCTCAGCACGTACCCGCTGCTCGTCGGCATCTACGTCCTGGCCGTGCTCGTGCCGAGCCTGGCCGTCGCCGTGCGCCGCCTCCACGACACGGGCCGCTCGGGCTGGTGGTACCTCATCAGCTTCGTGCCGCTCGTCGGCGGGATCATCCTGCTCGTCTTCACCGTTCTCGAGGGCGAGTCCCACGACAACGCCTACGGCTCGAACCCGAAGGCCGTCAGCGCGTACTGAGCATGACTCCCGAAGCCCCCGGAAGATTCCTTCCGGGGGTTTCGCGCATTCCCGGACCCTCCCGGACCAGTGACGGTTCGTAGCATTCGCGGCACCCGCTTGTGCACGGTGGCGCACGACCGGCGTCGGCCGCCGCCCCTAGCCTCACCGCATCAGTACGAACGAGGGGCGGTACCGGTGAACTGGCTCATCCATGACTACCGCGAGAGCGATCTCGCCGCGGTCGTCCACCTGATCGACACCACGGCCGAGCTCGGGCAGGAGTCCGTCTTCTCCCTCGCCGAGTGCATCGGCGCCCTGACCTCCCGCCAGCCCGCCGTCGTCGCCGTCCACCAGGGCGTGCCCATCGGGACGGCGCTCGCCTGCGTGGCCGGGGAACGGGCCTGGGTGATGCGCATCGCCATCGCCTCGGCATGGCGCGGCCGGGGGCTGGCCAGCGCCCTCCTGGTCGAGCTGGAGCGACGGCTCGTCGCGGCGCGGGTGGGGCGGATCGCGTACGTCCTGCCCGAGGAGGACCTGCTCGGCGAGGGGCTGCTGAACGCGGGATACACCCGCCAGCCCGCCGTCGCCTACTTCGAGAAGGTCGAGCCGCTGCACGGACCGGCCGCCAACCTGCTGGACGATCTCGGTGGCCGGCTGCTGCCGGGCGACCTGTGGGCCAAGGTCGCCGGGATGGAGCGGGAGAAGGACCTCATCGAGCGGCGGGTCGTCCTGCCGCTCGCCGAGCCGGAGCGCGCGGCACGCCACGGAGTACGGCCGCCGCGCGCCGTGGGCCTGTTCGGACCTCCGGGGACCGGCAAGACGACGTTCGCCCGCGGGATCGCCTCGCGGCTCGGCTGGCCGTTCGTGGAGATCCTGCCCTCCCGGCTGGCGGACGAGGGCAACCTGGCGGCGGCGCTGCGCTCCGCCTTCGCCCGGATCGCGGAACTGGAGCGGGTCCTCGTCTTCATCGACGAGGTCGAGGAGATCGCCCCGGTCCGGTCGGAGCCCGCGCAGCCCGGCGGCATGCACGGGGTCACCAACGAACTCCTGAAGCTGATCCCGGGCTTCCGGGAGCGGGACGAACGGCTCCTGGTCTGCGCGACGAACTCGATCCGCTCCCTCGACCCGGCCTTCCTCCGCCCCGGCCGCTTCGACTACCTCATCCCGATCGGTACGCCGGACAAGGCGGCGCGGGCGGCGATCTGGGCGCGCTACACGGACGGGCGGCCCGATGTGGACATCGATGAACTCGTCGTGGCGAGCGAGTTGTTCACCCCTGCCGACATCGAGCACGCGGCCCGGATCGCGGCCCAGAGCTCCTTCGAGCGGGATCTGGTCTCCGTCGGCGGCCGGGGCGGGTCGGACGAGCGGCTCCCCGGGGCCACGACGGCGGACTATCTTGCGGCGATCGCCCAGTGCCGTCCGACGGTGACCCCGGAGATGATCACGCAGTTCGAGTCGGACATCACGACGCACGCCCGGTTCTGACGGGCTGCCGGTGGCGTGCCGCCGAGGACCACGTGGACGCCGGGGTGTGGCGGCTCAGAGCTCCTTGGCGTAGGTGTCCTGGAAGCCGGCGCGGCCACCGAAGACGTTCAGTCCGACGTGGCCCTGTGCGTAGGTCGCGGCGGTGTCGGTGTGGTCGATGACGCGGTCCCCGGCGAGGAAGACCTGGATGCGGGTGCCCTGGTGGACGATCCGCAGCGGACAGCTCACGCCGTGCCGGACCAGGAGGGGGACGCGGGCGAGCGCGGCGGCGTCGTCGAAGGAGCCGCCCCGGCGGACCACCAGCCGGATCACCCGCAGGTCCGGGTCGATGTTGAGGCAGTAGCCGTCGGCACCGTCCGCGCTCGCCCGCCACAGCAGGGAGGCGGCTCCGCGGGTTCCGTCGGGGCCGCCGAGCCGCAGCAGCGTGGTGAGTTCGAGGTCGGCGAAGCGGCGTGCCGAGATCGCGTCGGAATCGCGGTCGAAGCTGCCGGTGCGGCCGGCTCCGGTGTTCTCCCAGTGCCCGGCCGGAAGGACGCCGAGCGTCCCGAGGTCGCCGCGGAACTCGCCGGTGGGTGGGGGCGTGAGGGCGGCCGGTGCCGGGTCGACGAGCCGGCAGGTGCTGGAGAGGCGGTGGACGGAGAGCCGGGCGAGGTGGACCGTTCCGCCTTCGGCGGTGAAGGAGAGACCGTCGGCGTCCGGGTCGGGCAGGACGACGCTGCTGATGACGGCGGAGCCGTTCCCTCCGAAGACCTCCACGGAGGAGGAGTCGACCAGGATCCGCAGCCGGACTCCGCGCTGTCCGTCCGGGGCCGGCTCGGCGGCCAGCGGTGCCTCGGTGCGACCGGCGAAGTACCGGGTGAAGTCGGTGCGGCCGGAGGCGGAGCGGTCGACGAAGAGCCGTTCGCGCACGGTGTCGTAGCCGACGAGCGTGTGCTGTCCGTCCTTCTCCCGGACGCGGAAGGCGCAGACGGTCGCCGCCCCCTGGGCGGGAAGCAGGAGATGCGCCTCGATCTCGTACGCGGTGCCGGTGACGCCGTCGAGGGGATCGGGCGAGCCGGGGCCGACGGTGAGGCCGTCGCGGCGGGTGGTGCCCGTCCGCAGGGCGGTCAGTTCGGCGATCGGGCGCTGGCTGAGTACGGGTCCGTCCGGGCCCGCCGTGAGGCTGAGCTCGCGCGGGATGCTGTGCTGGCCCTTCCAGGGGTGGGTGGGGGCGCTGAACGGATAGTCCCAGTTGGTCATCCAGCCGAGCCAGACGCGTCGTCCGTCGGGCAGGGAGTCGAAGGTGACGGCCGCGTAGAAGTCCCGCCCGTGGTCGCTGCGCCGTAGGGGTCCGGGTGCCTGATGGGCGGTGAAGGAGGTGCCGTTCCAGTCGCCGGTGACGTACTGGGCGGTGGATCCGTCGGTGGAGCGGACGACGCCCGTGCTGAGGGTGAGGACCCGGACCGTACGGGTGGGGTCGCCGTCCACCGTCAGCTGGAAGAGGTCGGGGCACTCCCAGACCCCTCCGGTCACCCAACTCCCGTAGCCGAAGGAGCTGGTGTGGGTCCAGTGGAGGAGGTCGCGGGAGGTGAAGAAGCGGATGTGGTCACCACCGGAGACGACCATGACCCACTGGTCGTGGGCGGCGTCGCGGGTCACCTTGGGGTCGCGGAAGTCCCAACCGCCTTCGGGCCCGCCAGGGTTGCCGATCATCGGAGCGTCGCCGTACCACTGCCAGGAGCGGCCCCGGTCGGTGCTGTAGGCGGCGCGGACGCACTGGTTGCCACCGGTCTTGTCGGGATGGTAGCTCGTGTAGTAGGCGAGGAGACCGGGCCCGCCCCCGAAGAGTCCGGTGGTGTCGTCGGTGTCGACGACGGCACAGCCCGACCAGCAGTGGCCGTACTCGTTCCAGGGCAGGGCGATGGGCAGGGCCCGCCAGTGCAGCAGATCGGTGGAGACGGCGTGGGCCCAGCGGCCCTCGTCCTGGTGGAAGAGGTGGTACTCACCGTCGAGGTGGACCAGGCCATTGGGATCGCTGGCGAGGCCGGTTTGCTGGGTGTAGTGGAGGGCGGGGCGGTACGGCTCGGTGAAGTGGTCCCGGACGTCCGTCGCCCGGACATGATCGAAGTACGCGGTGCCCTCGGCGACGAGGAGCCCGACGGAGGCCCCGGTCGGACGGCCGGTCGCGCCGAGCGCCCGCACGCCGTCGACGTACACCTCGAACTCGCCTCGGACGACGTGCACTTCGACTCGGTAGGGGGTTCCGGTGCGCAGCGGGCGTACGGGTGGGGGCGCGGTGGCGAGGGTGGTGCGGGTGGCACGGTCGAGCAGCGTGACCGTGTTCGTGGTGGCGTCGAGGAGTACCTCGTGCCCGCGCAGGACGAGTCCGGCGCGAGCGGCTCCGGCGAGCTGGACGTCGGCGTAGAGGACGAGGTCGTCGGCGGCGAACGGCGCGGTGCGCAGGCCGCCGTCGCCGCGCAGCCCGCGCAGGTCCGGGGCCCACGTGCCGGACTCCGTGCTCCAGCCCTGGAGCGTGGTGTCGAGGTCGGCCGCGGTGATGTTCTCGTAGGAGACGCGGCCGTTGTAGGCGAGGACGCCGGGGCGGCCGGAGAGGTGCGGGGCGGCGGTGGTGTCCTCGGCGGTGATCACGGGTGCGTAGCCGTCGGGGCGGATGAACTCGCTCTGCCGGAAGACGCGCAGACGGCGGCCCTCCGCCTCGATCCGGAGGCGGTGGACGGTGCCGGGGGTGAAGGCGGTGGCGTACGTCCCGAGGGTGATGTTGCCGTCGACGCGATAGAGGCGCAGTCGGCCCTGGTGCGGGTCGGCCTCGACGGCGTACCCCCGGGTCCCGGCGGCGTCGGCGCGGACGAGGAGGGCGGCGACGGCATAGGGGTCGTGGACCAGGAGGTCGGCCTGGAGGGACGTGTCGTACGCCTCGGTGGCGGCGACGGCCCTGATGTTGGTGCCGTCGGGTGCGTGGGCGTGCAGTCCGACGGGGCTCGGGGTCCAGCTCCCGCCTCCGGTGTGGGTCCAGCCGCTGAGGTTGGTGGTGACCTCCCAGCTCTGGGGCGGGCCGAACACGACGGTGCCGTCGGCGGCCACGAGCCCGACGTGGCCGGCGTCGTGCCGGCGGTCCTCCGCGGAGAGGACCTGCCGGTCGTCGATGTGGACGGTGATGGCCGGACCGTCGAGGACGACGGTGAGGAGGTCGCCGGTGCCGGCGGGTGCGGTCGCGAGCGTGTCGCCGCTGCCCAGCTCGACGAGCAGGACCTTCCGGTCGTCCGGCTGGAGGTAGGCGGCGTACCCCGTCGAACCGTCGGCCGCCGCCCGGAAGACGAGGCCGCCGCGGGCCCCTGGGGTGGCGGCATCGGCCACGATCCGCGCCGAGTAGCCTGCCCGGGCCCCGACGCGATGCTCGGACATGGCCATGGCCGTGGCCGGGCCGTCCGCCCCGGCCACGGCCCGCCGGCCACCGTCGGCGGTCCGCTCCCAACCACCGCTGAGCGCAAGGGGGTCGGGGATCGGCGAGCCTACGGCCGCAGGGAGCGCGGCCGCCCGACGGCGAGCACCGGGCGCCGCCTGGGCGGCTGCACCGAGGGCCGTGGACGCCAGGGCGAGACCGCTGCTCAGCAGCAGCGAGCGGCGGGAGAGGGAGGGAAGACGAAGACTCATGGGGACCTCCTGGGCGTCACCGTCGACGCCGATACGGGTCGGGAAAGGGGTGGTGCGGGCGGGAGCCGTCGGCGCCCCGGAGCCGCGCACGGCGGAGCCGGGGAACCTGCCAGGGGCTTGGGGGCCTGCGGCCCTGCGGACCGGGAAGCCCGGCGGGGGGGCGGGGGCCCCGGGGGACGGGGCCCCCGGGGCTGCCCTGTATACGGACTGTGAGGCGCGGCGGCTGGGCGGGGCCGGTGGCGGGTGGCGGCC